>JBFWXS010000026.1:0-12119 GCA_050187175.1 Burkholderiaceae bacterium | reverse complement strand
GCCACGCTCACCGAGATCTACCACTTCCTGCGGCTGCTGTACGTCAAGCTGGGCACGCAGTACTGCCCGAAGTGCGACGTGCGCATAGAACCGCAGTCGTTCGACGCGATCGCCGCGCGCATCCTGCGCGACTACCGCGGCTGCCACATCGGCCTGCTCGCGCCGCTGGTCGTCAGCCGCAAGGGCGTCTATACCGACCTGGCCAAATGGGCCAAGGCCAAGGGCTTCAGCCACCTGCGTGTCGACGGCCAGTTCCTGCCCACCACGAAGTTCCCGCGCATAGACCGCTACGTCGAGCACAATATCGAGCTGCCGGTCGCGTCCCTGCGAGTCGACGCCGCCGACGAGGCCGGCCTGCGCGCCGCGCTGCAGCAGGCGCTCGACTACGGCAAGGGCCTGGTCATGATCGCAGCACCGCTCGACGCGCTGCACGCCGCCAGCGAAAGCGGCAACGCAGCGGCCTATCAGGACGCCTGCGGCAAGGTCGAGACGCGGCTGTTCTCGACCAAGCGCGCTTGCGCCTCCTGCGGCACCAGCTTCGCCGAGCTCGATCCGCGGCTGTTCTCGTTCAACTCGAAGATCGGCTGGTGCCCGTCGTGCATAGGCACCGGCGTCGAGCTGCCGTACGTTCCCAAGGTCGCCGAGCAGAACCGCTCCGACGAAGACACGTCGACCGAAGCGATCGGCGCGCTGGCCGAGCGCCTGGCCGATCAGCAGGCGGCGCAGGCCGATGCCGAAGCCGCCAAGCGAGGCGAGGCGAACGGCGCGTCGATCGCCGACACGCCGTGCCCGGCCTGCGACGGCCGCCGGCTGAACGCCACCGCGCTGGCCGTGCGACTCAGCGAGCGCTCGATCGCCGATCTCACCGCTCTGCCGGTCTCCGATGCGGCCGCCTGGCTGGCCGCACTGCAGCTCGGCAGCCGCGATGCCGAGATCGCACGCGACCTGCTCGCCGAGATCCAGTCCCGGCTGCGCTTCCTGGGCGACGTCGGCCTCGGCTATCTGACCCTGGAGCGCAGCGCTCCTACGCTGTCCGGCGGCGAAGCGCAGCGGATCCGGCTTGCCGCGCAGCTCGGCTCGAACCTGCAGGGCGTCTGCTACGTGCTGGACGAACCCACGATCGGCCTGCACCCGCATGACAACCTGGTGCTGCTAGACACGCTCGAAGCGCTGCGCGACAAGGGCAACACGCTGCTCGTCGTCGAGCACGACGAGGACACGATCCGGCGCGCCGACCACGTCATCGACATCGGCCCCGGCGCCGGCAAGCTCGGCGGCCGCATCATCGCCACCGGCGATCACGCCGAGCTGGCCCGCCATCCGGACAGCCTCACCGGCCGCTTCCTGGCGCAGCCGCTGCCGCATCCGCTGGTGCCGCCGCGAAACACCGCGCCGGGCCAGGACGGACTATCGTGGCTGCAGCTCAAGCGCGCGCATCTGCACAACCTGGCCGACGTCGATGCAGCGGTTCCGCTGCGCCGGATGACGGTCGTCACCGGCGTGTCGGGCTCGGGCAAGTCGACGCTCGCGCGCGACGTGCTGCTCGCCAATGTCGCCGGCCTGGTGCACGCTCGGCAGCAGCGCAAGCCCGTGCCCGCGCTCGCCGGCATCGACGCGGTCGAAGGCTGGGAATCGATCACGCGCGTGCTCGAAGTCGACCAGACGCCGATCGGCAAGACGCCACGCTCGTGCCCGGCCACCTACGTCGGCTTCTGGGACGCGATCCGCCGCCTGTTCGCCGACACCGCCGAAGCGCGGCTGCGCGGTTGGGGCCCGGGCCGCTTCAGCTTCAACGCCGCCGGCGGCCGCTGCCCCGCCTGCGACGGCCAGGGCGTACAGACGATAGAGATGAGCTTCCTGCCCGACGTCAAGGTCGGCTGCGACGTCTGCAACGGCAGCCGCTTCAATCGCGAGACGCTGGAGATCGAGCTGCGCGGCAAGAGCATCGGCGACGTGCTGGCGATGAACATAGACGAGGCGCTGGAGTTCTTCGCTGCCCATCCGCCGATCTCGCATCCGCTGAAGCTGCTGCAGGACGTCGGCCTCGGCTATCTGACGCTCGGCCAGCCGAGCCCGACGCTGTCGGGCGGCGAGGCGCAGCGCATCAAGCTGGTCACCGAGCTGTCCAAGGTGAGGATGAAGGGCGAAGGCGGTGACGACGATCCTCGCGTGGCGCGCGCCCGGGCCAAGGCGCTGGCCGCGGGTCGCACGCTGCCGCCCGGCCCGCACACGCTGTATGTGCTGGACGAACCCACGGTCGGCCTGCACATGGCCGACGTGGAGAAGCTGATCCGCGTACTGCACCGGTTGGTCGACGCCGGCAATACGCTAGTGGTGGTCGAGCACAACCTGGACATCTGGGCCGAAGCCGACTGGATCCTGGACCTGGGCCCCGAAGGCGGCGCCGGCGGCGGCCGGCTGGTGGCGGCCGGCACGCCGACGGAGCTGCGCGAGCAGCCCACGCACACCGGCGACGCGCTCGATGCGTTCCTGGGTGCGCACGCGGCGCTGACGGCCGCCCGGCGCTATTGACGCCGCCATGAAGACCCACGCACTTCGCTGTCGCTGCGGCACGCTGCAAGGCGAGCTGCGCGTCTCGCGCAGCGCGACGCGGGCGCTTTGCTATTGCGCCGATTGCCAGGCGTACGCCCGCTTCCTCGCGAGCGGCGGCACCGGCGGCACCGCTCTCGACGACTCGGGCGGCACCGAAGTCGTCGCCATGCACCCGCGCGATCTGAGTTTCACCGGCGGCCTCGATGCGCTTGCCTGCCTGTCGCTGCGCCCGCGAGGCCTGCTGCGCTGGTATGCGCGATGCTGCCGCACACCGATCGGCAATACGCCGCGCAATCCGAGGATCGCGTACGTCGGCGTCGTGCATAGCTGCCTCGGCGAAGCGGCGGCGCGCCGTGCCGCCTTCGGGCCGGTGCGCATCGCCGTCAACACGAAGTCGGCGTACGGCCCCGTTCCGGCCGTGCCGCTCGCATCGCGCGCGCTGGCCATGTTCAATCTCGCCGGCAGCCTGCTGGCGGCACGGCTGTCCGGCAGCCATCGGCAAACACCGTTCTTCGCGGACGGCTCGCGCGCGCCGATTCATGAACCCTACGTCCTGACCGAGGACGAGCGCCGGCTGGCCTACCACCGCGACGCGTAGTGCAGCAAGGCGTCGCGCAGCACGCCCGCCGGACCAGCCAGCCTCTTATTTCGCCGGCACCAGGCGCTCAGCCATCGCCTTCATCGCCGCCGCATCGTTCTGCAGCTGCTTCGCATATGAGGCCGCATCCGCATACGTCGGCGTCTGCTTGATGTTCCTCATCGTTTCCTGGAACCTGGGATTGTTGACGGCAAGCTCGCAGGCCCGTTCCATCGTGCGCACCACGTCGGGCGGCATTCCCTTGGGACCGAACAGACCCATGCTGACCGACTGCACCGCCGGATAGCCGGATTCCGTGAAGGTCGGGACGTCCGGCAGGCTGGCGAGCCTGCTGGCCGAGGACACGCCCAGGACCTTGAAGCCATGCAGCGGCCCGAACGACGGCTGCGCCACCGCCACGTCCAGCTCGCCCGACTGCAGCGGCTGCACCGCATTGTTGTCGCCCTGATGCGGTATCACGAGCATGTCGATACCGGCGCTTTCCATCAGCATGATCATCGCGATGTGGGGGCCAGAATTGAGCCCCGGTACGCCGAGGTTCAGCTTGCCGGGCGCCGGGCGCGCCTTCTCGACCACCTGCGACAACTGCGTGAACCCGGATTTGGGCGAAGCGATCAAGGTGGTGGGCGCATCGTTGACGCGGCAGATGGGTACCAGGTCCGCCAGCGTGTAGCGCGCATCCTTGATCAGCAAGGGCTGCAGCGTGATCGGTATCGAGGTCAGGAAGCCGATCGTGTTGCCGTCGGGCGCGGCCGCCACGGTCGCGCTCACGCCGATCGTGCCGAAGGCCCCGCCCTTGTTCATCACGACCAACGGCCGGTCCAGCGCGGCCCTGAAGGCTTCGCCGAAAGCCCGTCCCACGATGTCCGTGGAGGCGCCGGCAGGGAAATTGATGAGCATCTGCAGCGGCCGCCCACTCGGCGCCTGCGCCCAGCTGGAAGTCGCGGCGAAGGCCAATGCGGCCGCAACCGCCGTCCATCGTTTCATGTCGTCGATCCTTTCCTGTGAATCTGATCGTCTGGAGTCTTTCTAGAGCCTGCGGGAGGCTGCCTCATACGGCAGGTCGAGGCCGTCGAGGAGGGCCTGCTTCGTCATGCGATAGGCGGTTTCGTCGAAGCCGGCGACTCGCAACAGCAGATCGCGCGCACCTTCGCGCACCGGCGTTCCCGCCGGAAGCAGCGCGTGCGCGATTCCGATCTCCATCGCCTGCTCGCCGCTCAGCAACTCGCCGAGGTAGGCGATGCGCGCGGCGAAACCCAGCGGCACGGCGCGGGGAAGCTTGTAGGACCAGCCCTCCGCCGACCACAGCGCCCGGTGGATCCGCGGGTCGCCGAAGCGGCAATCGTCGGTTACCACGCGCAGATCGCAGCTCAGCGCATAGTCGTAGCCGGCGCCGATGGCGTAGCCGTGCATCAGTGCCGCAGTCGGCTTCGGGAAACGGCGGATCGCCGAGGTCACTTCCTGAAGCAGCATGGGGCCGATGCCGATATCCAGATCGACCATGTGGCGGCGCAAATAGCGCTCCGGCCATCCGAGCGGATTTCTGAAGTCGCTGCCGATGGCCTTGAGATCGTCGCCGGCGCAGAAGGAACTGCCATTGCCCGAGAAGGCGACGAGGCGAACCCGCTCGTCCGACTCCGCCTCCTTCAGCGCGTCGATCACGCGTTCATGCTGAGCGGTCTCGATGGCATTGAGCTTCGCGGGACGATTCAGCACGAGATGGCGGATCGGCCCGTCGTCCATCACCAGCAGATCGGGGTGCGGCCGCATCTCAGCGCCCCACGTAGCGCGGCGCGCGGCGCTCCATGAGGGCACGCTGTCCTTCGGCCCGGTCTTCGATCACATTGGTCTGCCGCACCGCCATCGAATGCATCAGCGAAGCCCGATAGCTGAGATCCAGCTGATCGAGGATCTGCTGCTTCACCAGCGCATAGGAACGCGTCGCCAGCGCGGCCAGCCGCGCTGCCAGCTCGGCGGCTGCCGCCTGCAGCGCCGCGTCCGGAACCGCCCTGTAGACGAGACCGATGCGCTCGGCCTCGGCACCGTCCATCGTCTCACCGAGCAGCATCAACTTCGTCGCGCGCGACTGACCGATCAGGCGCGGCAACACGTAGGTAAGGCCCGAATCCACGAACCGCGCATTCGCCACGCGCCGGTCGGCGAATCGCGCGCCGGCCGCCGCCAGCCGGATGTCACAATGGCTTGCGATGTCCAACCCCGCGTCGGCCACGTCCCCCTGCAGCACGGCCAGCGTGGGCACGGACAGCGAACGCAGCTCGGCGAGCAGATCCAGCAGCGGCAGCGGCGGCGCGCCGTGCGTTCCCTGCGGACGCCGGTGCCGATACTCATCGGGCCAGTCGCCCATGTCGGGCGCGCAATCTCCGGCGCAGAAGTCCGCTCCCTGTCCTTGCAGCACGAGCAGGCGGCAGTCGCTCCACTGCGCCGCCTCGCGCACGGCGCGCAGCAAGGCGAGCTGCATTGCCCAATCCAGGCGATTGGAACGTTCGGGCCGCATCAGCGTGAGATGGCAGACAGCGCCTTCCACCCTGACCTGGACGCCGCTGGAGATACCGGAATCTTCTTGCATCGCTATGCTCTATGAGGGAAGCCCGTCGGGCTGCGGGAACGGCGTGGCGCACTTCGCCACGCCGCGGAGTTCCATCGCCTCGATCTCCGCATCGCCGTAGCCCAGCGAGCGCAGTACCTCGCGCGTGTCCTGGCCCAGCACTGGCGCCGGCCGCGTCGGTCTGAGCTGCTGGCCGTCGATCTGGAAACCGGCATTCAGGCCGCGTATGCGCCGCCCTAGTCCGGGGACGTTGGGAAACTCGTGGAAGGCGCCGCGGCTGTGCAGCTGCGGCAGGTTCGCCACCGCCGGGATGTCGTTCAGGCTGCCGTTCGGTATGCCGGCCTCGGTCAGGATGCGGATCCACTCCTGTGTACTGCGACGACGGAAGATCCCGGCAAGGATCACACGCAAGGCAGCGGCGTGTTCGGCCCCGCCCGCATCGCGGGCAAAGCGCGGATCGTCGATCAGATCCTCCCTGTCCACGCACGCGCACAGCTTGCGAAAGGCCTGCGGCGACAGCGCGCTCACCACGAGATGACCATCGGCCGTCTCGAAAGTACCGCCGGAGCCGCGCATCGCCAGCGTGTCGGATCCGACGCGCGGCGAGACATGTCCGGTATTGAGATAGTCGTAGTAGATCGTCGCCTGCGCGACCAGGCATGCCTCCAGCATCGAGACGTCCACATGGCAGCCCTTGCCGGTGCGCAGCGCGCCGACCAGCGCTCCCAGCACGGCCATGCCGGCAAGCAGGCCCGTCGCAGTATCGGCGGCCGCGTAGCCGACACGCATGGGCGGTCCGTCCGCAGGGCCGGTCACCGCCATCATGCCGGCAATGCCCTGCACGGAATGATCGACGGCCGGCACGTCGCGCATCGGTCCGCTCTGCCCGAAGCCCGATATCGCGCAGTAGACCAGCGAGGGCTTGAGCGCCGCGCACTGCTCATAGCCCAGGCCCAGCCGTTCAGCCACGCCCGGCTTGAAGTTCTGCACCAGGATGTCGGACTGGCGCAGCAATGCGCGGACGACGGCCCGCCCTTCGTCCGACTTCAGGTCTAGGGCCACGCTGCGCTTCTCCGCGCCGGGGCCGAGATAGGACGTGCCCATGCCGATGGCGTTCAGAGCCGGATCGCTGCCGAGCGCGCGGTACATGTCGCCCTGCCCCGGACTCTCGATCTTGATGACAGACGCGCCCATCAGTGCAAGCTCGTACGTGCACAGCGGCCCGGAAAGCACGTGAGTCAGGTCGAGAACGCGAATGCCCGCCAGCGGGCGAGGCACCGGCGGCGCAGCCTCAGCCATCGGACAGCCTCGCAGGGCCGCACTGCACGGGTTTCATTATCGACTGATGCACGATCGCCTGTCTCCGGATTGCCTGTCTTATATAGTTAAAATTTTAACTATATGCGGATGGTAGGGTGCTTCGTTCGGGGAGTCAAGGCTAGAATCTCCGGATGCCATCGCCATCCAACACCCCCGCGGATCGAGCCCCCGGCGGCAAGCAAGGCGCGGAGCCCGTTGATCGCATCGAGTACCTGATCGGCTATCGCATCCGCATGCTCGACGGCCTTCTTGCACAGCATGCCAAACAGGTCACGCGCCAAGCCGTCGACATGAACCGCGCCGAATGGTTCATGATGCTGGAGCTCGGCAAGAGCGGCAGCGCCTTTCCGCATGAGGTCGCGCGGCGCACGGGCATGGAGCGCAGCCACGTGACGGCGGCGGCCAGAACACTGGTGGAACGGGAACTGGTCGCCGTCAACCGCGACGACAGCGACGGACGCCGCGTTCAGCTGGCGCTGACCCACAAGGGCAAGGCCGTGCTGCGCCGCGGGATGGAAGCGTATGGACCGCGTCGCGCCGCGCTCGCTGCCGCGCTCACCGCGAACGAGCACGCCGTGCTCGACCGGGCGCTGAGCAAGCTCATCCGCGTGGCCGAGCAGCTGCTGGCTGAACAGCAGCAAGCAGAATAGAGGGGCTGATGCGAACCCAGTACTACACCGCTGCAAGCCTGGACGGTTTCATCGCTACTCCCGATGACTCGCTGGAGTGGCTGTTCCCGCTGGGCGACGTCAACGACACCAGTTATCCGCAGTTCATCCAGCAGGTCGGCGCACTGGCCATGGGCTCGGCCACCTATGAGTGGATGCTGCGCCATGTCGTCAAGCTCGACAGCCCTGCGCCGGGCAGCTGGCCCTATTCGCAGCCGGCATGGGTGTTCTCCAGCAGACCGCTGCCGGCCGTACCGCAGGCAGACATCCGCTTCGTGCAGGGCGATGTGCGGCCCGTGCATGCCCGGATGCGCACCGCCGCCGCCGGGAAGAACCTGTGGCTGGTCGGCGGCGGCGATCTCGTCGGTCAGTTCCACGACGCCGGCCTGCTGGACGAGCTGATCGTCCAGGTCGGCTCGGTCACGCTCGGCGCCGGTAAGCCGCTGCTGCCGCGACGCATCACCTCGCCGTCGCTGAAGCTGGTGTCGGTGCAGCGCTTCGGCGACGGCTTCGCGGAGCTGCGCTATGAAGTCCCTCGGCGCAATCCGTAGCCCGCAATCCGTAGCCGCGTCGAGCCGGTACGCCACCATGCTCAGAATCGGCTTGATCTCCGACACCCACGGCCTTCTTCGACCCGAGGCCGTGGCGTTCCTGCGCGGCTGTGATCATCTGCTGCATGCCGGCGACATCGGCCACGCCGGCATTCTGCAAAGCCTCGCCGCCATCGCGCCGGTCACGGCCGTGCGCGGCAACAACGACGTCGGCACCTGGGCCGAAGGGATCCGGGACACCGAGCTGCTGGACAGCGGCGGCATCCGCCTGTATGTCATCCACGATCTGGCGCAGCTCGACATCGATGCAGCGGCCGAGGGCATTCACGTCGTCGTCTCGGGACACTCGCACAAACCGCTGGTGCTCGAACGCGACGGCGTCCTGTTCGTCAACCCGGGCAGCGCCGGGCCGCGGCGCTTCAGACTGCCCGTCTCCGTAGGCGAGATCATCGTTAACCGCGGCTCCTTCAGCGCCCGGACAGTGGAGCTTGCGCTCGACGGTCAGCCCCTCCCGCCTTCATGAAACCGGCATGGACATGAATCCCCCGAAGATGAGTCCCCCGAAGATCAACGAGCTCAGAGTCTTCGTTCCCGCCAAGGACTTCGCGCTGTCCCGGGACTTCTACCAGGCGCTGGGCTGGCGCCTGCAGTGGTCCGACGAACAGCTCGCCTTGATGGAAGCCGCCGGGCAGCGCTTCTATCTGCAGAACTACTACGCCAAGGAATGGGCGGAGAATTTCATGCTGCACGTCAGCGTGGACGATGCGCACGCATGGCACGAGCATGTCCGCGCCGTCCTCGCCTCGGACCGCTTTCCCGGCGCGCGCGTCAGCGCACCGAAGCAGGAGGCCTACGGAGCACGGGTGACCTACGTATGGGATCCGTCAGGCGTGCTCATCCACTTCGCGCAATGGACGCGATGAACCGATCCCGGTAACAGGAGAACCCCGATGATCGATCACACCGGCATCACCGTCAGCGACTTCGCCCGCAGCAAGGCCTTCTACACGCAGGCGCTGTCGGCGATCGGCTATGCGCTGCTGCTCGAGCTGCCGGCCTCGGTCACCGGCCGCGGCGACTTCGCCGGCTTCGGCGAGCCGCCCAAGCCTGACTTCTGGATCAGCGGCGGTACGCCGAACCAGCCGCCCATTCATGTGGCCTTCCGTGTGAGCAACAGGGCCCTGGTCGACGCCTTCCATCGCGCGGCAATCGCAGCCGGCGGGCGCGACAATGGCGCACCCGGGCTGCGCCCGCACTACCATCCGAACTACTACGGCGCCTTCGTGCTGGACCCGGATGGACACAACATCGAGGCCGTCTGCCATTCCCCTGCGTGACGCAGGCGGCGCCGACCGGAGAACGCCATGCTCGAAGCCCAGTGGCTGCTGTTCTTCGCCGCGTCGCTGGCCATCATCGCGACACCGGGACAGGACATGATCCTCGTGATGTCGCGCTCCATCGCCCAGGGTCCAGGTGCGGGCGTCGCCACCGCGGCCGGCGTCAGCACAGGGCTGGTCGGCCACACGGTGCTGGCCACGCTAGGCCTCGGCGCGGTACTGCGCACATCCGAGTGGCTGTTCGTCGCACTCAAGCTCGCCGGCGCGGCCTACCTGGTCTACCTCGGCCTGCAGCTGCTGCGCAGCCGGCACCACCCGCTCGACCTGACGGCAGCCGCTCCCAGGCCGCTGGGCCGGCTGTTCGTCGACGGCGCGCTGTCGAACCTCTCGAACCCGAAGGTCGCGGTCTTCTATTTCGCTTTCCTGCCGCAGTTCGTGCGGCCCGGCGCCGTGCACCCGACGCTGTCGGTACTGGTCCTGGGCCTCGCGTTTGCAGGCCTCACCTTCGCAATCAAGGGGCCGGTCGGCCTGGGCGCCGGGCTGCTGTCGGGCTGGCTCCGTCAGCGGCCCCGCGTACTCGGCTGGCTGTATCGAAGCAGCGGCCTCGTCTTCATCGGCCTGGGCCTGAAGCTGGCCTTCGAGCGCAGGCCCTGATTCACCGATACCAGGAGGTGATATGGCGAACTCGTACCGCACCCCGTCCGACATCCATCCGTGCCTGACCTACCGCGACGCGCCGGCCGCGATCGACTGGCTGTGCCGCGCATTCGGCTTCACCAAGCGATTCGCGGTGGCCGATGAAGACGGCCGCATCCAGCATTCGGAGCTGAGCCTGGGCACCGGCGTCATCATGGTCAGCTCGCTCAAGCCCGAAGGCGGGCAGCCGGCGAACGCGTCGGCCGGCGGTTCATGCCTGAGCGTGTTCGTCGCCGATCCGGCCGCGCACCATCGCCAGGCACAATCAGCCGGCGCGCAGATCGTGCGCGAACTGAGGACCGAGGACTACGGCGCCACCGGCTACATGGCGCGCGATCCCGAAGGAAACCTGTGGTACTTCGGCGACTATCGCCCCGGCGAGTACTGGGAGTCGTCTCCGCCGGCGCAGCAGGCATGAGCACCGGAGACGAGGCGGCGGCTTCGCATACCGCCACCTGCGTGCGCATCAAGCTCAAGCCCGGCTCTCTGCCCCGCGTCCGGCAATGGGCCGAGCAGCTGAACGCACGCCGCGGCGAGGCGCTGCGCACTCTCGACGCCGAAGGCGTCAGCATCGAATCGGTGTTCCTCGATAGCGCCGCCGACGGCGACTACCTCGTCTACTACATGCGGACAGCGTCTGTCGAGCACGCAAGAGCCGTCGCTGCACGCTCGACCGACGAGATCGACCGCTATCATCAAGCCTTCAAGCGCGACACCTGGGAACAGGCAAGGCGGCTGGAGCTGCTGATCGACCTCACCGCTCCCGGCTGCTGAACGCCCGGTCTCGCGCGTCCGGCCGGCCCGCGCTCCGGCGCTCCGGCGCTCCGGCGTTCCGGCGTTCCGGCGTTCCGGCGTTCATAGGGAGTGCACCGATTGCTGTACGTCCTTCTGGTGGTGATCGCATGGGCCACGCTGCTGATTCCGATGCCGCGCTGGCTGTCGGTGCTGGCCACCGCCGCAGTCATCGGCGTGGGCCTGCTGCTGCTGATCGTAGGCCTGGCCAGCGCCTATTGGGATAGTCACATGCGACCGAACGACTCGGGCGCCACGGCGGTCTGGGTGACGGGCCTGCTGCTGCTGCTGTCTCGTGCAGTGACTCTGGTGAAGGGCCTGCTGGACTCGTTCATGACGCCGCCGTACCCGTAAGCGCCGCAAGCGGCGCCCAGCCTCACCAAACCTGTGAGTGTTGTTGTAATCAACAGCGAATAAGATGCGATCGCGGCCGGCCGATGCGGCCGCCGCGAATCCAGAATGAAAGCAACACACTTGCACGGGAGGACTCATGAAGAAGTACGTCGCGGAATTGTTCGGTACGTTCTGGCTGGTACTGGGGGGATGCGGTAGCGCCGTGCTGGCAGCGGCGTTTCCGGAAGTGGGCATCGGGCTGCATGGCGTATCACTGGCCTTCGGCCTCACCGTGCTGACCATGGCCTTCGCCATCGGCCACATCTCGGGCGCGCACCTGAACCCGGCTGTATCGATCGGCCTGTGGGCGGGCGGCCGCTTCCCCGCGCGCGAGCTGGTGCCGTACATCGTCGCGCAGGTGCTGGGCGGCATCATCGCCGGCGGCGTGCTTTATCTGATCGCTTCCGGCAAGGCCGGCTTCGACGTCTCGGCCGGCTTCGCATCGAACGGCTACGGCGAACACTCGCCGGGCGGCTACAGCCTGCAGGCCGCGTTCATCGCCGAAGTCGTGATGACGATGATGTTCCTGGTGGTGATCCTGGGCGCCACCGACCGCCGAGCGCCGGCCGGCTTCGCGCCGATCGCGATCGGCCTGTGCCTGACGCTGATCCACCTGATCACGATTCCGGTGACGAACACGTCGGT
>JBFWXS010000025.1:70329-71581 GCA_050187175.1 Burkholderiaceae bacterium | reverse complement strand
TGCGCCTGCTCGGCGAGGATCTGGTCGTGTTTCGCGACGGCTCCGGCCGTCTGGGGCTGCTGCACAAGCACTGCGCGCATCGCGGCGTATCGCTGGAGTTCGGCATCATCGCCGAGCGCGGCATCCGCTGCTGCTATCACGGCTGGCACTTCGACGTCGACGGCAGCATCCTCGATACGCCGGCCGAGCCGCCGAACAGCCGCATCAAGGAGAACTTCTGCCAGGGCGCGTACCGCGTGCGCGAAGAGTTCGGACTGCTGTTCGCCTACATGGGTCCGCCCGAGAACGAGCCGGCGTTTCCGCTGTACGACACCTTCGTCGACCAGGACGAACAGCTGGCGCCGTTCAAGTTCAACGTGCCGTGCAACTGGCTGCAGATCGTCGAGAACGCCTGCGACCCGATCCACAATGCCTTTCTGCACGCCATCGTCAGCGCCAGCGGACAGCAGTTCGCGTCGACCTTCAAGGTGCTGCCCGCCCTGGACTTCGTCGATACGCCGCTGGGTTTCCTGTCGATGGCCACGCGCAAGGTCGGCGACCGCGTCTTCCTGCGGGCCGGCGAGATCATCCTGCCGAACGTGGCGCAGTTCCCGGCCGGCACCAATGCCGCCGAGAAGGAATCGGTGCTGGGTCATCCGACGATCACGCGCTGGGCCACGCCGCTGGACGACCACCACTCGCTGTACATAGGCGCGACGCACCTGAATCCGCTGAGCAAGCCGCGCAGCATGCGTCCGGAGGACTACGGCGTCGACAAGTTTCCGCTGCTGGGCCAGACCGGTGACCGGCCGTATCCCGAGCGCCAGGTCGAACCCGGCGACTACGATGCCATGGTCAGCCCCGGCCCCATCGCCAACCGCCGCGCCGAGCATCTGGGCACTACCGATCGCGGCATCGTGCTGTTCCGGCGCATGCTGGCCGCGGCGATTCGCGCGCATCAGGCGGGCGAGCCGTACGCCGTGCCGCGGCGCGCTCCGGCCGGCGAGCCGGTCGTCACCTACGCCCACGAAACCGTGCTGAGGCTGCCGCACCCCGACGCGCTGTCGGCACCCGGCGCGCTGGCCGACTTCGGACGCCTCGCCGCGCAGGTCTTCATCGACGTCGATCAGCCGGTGTCGACGCGGCGCGATGCGCTGGCCGAGCAAGGCGTGCGCCGCGTGCTCGCGGAGTTCTGCGACGAGGCGGCGCGGGCATGACCGGACTGCGCCGCATCGATCTGCCGCGGACCGAGCCGGGGCACGGCTCAGCGCCG
>JBFWXS010000025.1:64218-70229 GCA_050187175.1 Burkholderiaceae bacterium | reverse complement strand
CAGCGCCGGGCAGTGCAGCGTCGGGCTTAAGCGCAGCGTCGACGCGCGTCGACGCGCCTGTCGCCAGCGCCGTCGTCATCGCCGGCGGCATGGCCTATCTGAGCGGAATGCGCGCCGACGACCTGCGCGATGCGCGCCGTCCGCTGCCCGAGATGGTGGAAGCGCAGGTCGAGAAGATCTTCGCCAATCTCGATCTGCTGCTGGCCGAGGCCGGCCTGTCGCGCGATCGCCTGGTATTCGCGCGCGCGCATCTGGTGCAGTTCGAGCGCCTGTACCCGCGCGTGGCCCAGGCCTGGTCGCGATGCATCGCCGACGCGCCGCGCCCCGCGCTGAGCTGTGTCGGCGTCGAGCGGCTCACGCGCGGCGCGCTGGTCGAGATCGATTTCATCGTCGCAGCCTGAGCGCTGCCGCCGGCGGAACGAAGAACGAGGAGGACATCGAATGAGTCAAGGCTCCGAGAATTTCGGCATCGTGGTGGAGTTCCAGGTCAAGCCCGAATGCCTGGACCGTTTCAATGCTTTGATCGCAGAGAATGCGCACGCCTCGGTAACGGCGGAGGCCGGCTGCCGGCAGTTCGACGTGCTGCGCGACGTCGACGACCCGTGCCGTGTCCTGCTGTATGAGATCTACGACGATCGCGACGCGTTCACCGGCCCGCACATGGGTGCCGAGCATACGAAGCGCTTTCTCGCCGCCGCCAAGGAACTGGTCGTCAGCCAGAAGGCACAGCGGCTGATCCGCACGATGGCGAATGCCAAGGCGGCAGGCGCACGGGCCGGCTCATGAGCGGCACTGACGCCGAAGCGTTTCCCATGCCGGCGCGGCTGGCGCCGATCTTCGCAGCCCTGCCTCTTCGATGAGCACACTCGATGGACCTCGACCCGATCTATGAGCTGCCCGGCGGCAGCTCCGTGATTCCCCCCGCGCGCAGCGCGCAGGCACGGCATGCGTTGATCGTTGCCGGCATCAAGGAGTTCAGCGAGCGCGGCGTCGACGGCGCGTCGGCGCGCCGCGTCGCCGAGATGGCCGGCCAGAACGTCGCGGCCGTCACCTACTACTTCGGCGGCAAGGAAGGGCTGTATCTGGCGATCGCCACCTACGCGGCCGAAACGGTCATGCGCCGCAGCGCGCCGCTGCTCGATGAGATCGAAGCCTATCTGGCGCGCCCGAACCCGGCGCCCGCTCAATGCCTGCGCTTCCTGCAGCAGATGCTGAACGGCACGCTGGTCGGCAGCGATGCCCTGTTCGCACTGTCGCAGTTGATCGTCCGCGAGCAGACGCATCCCACCGCGGCATTCGACGTGCTGTTCCGCGGCGCGCTCGCGCGCCACCACGAGCTCGGCACGGCATTGATCGCGGCGTACGCCGGCGGCCCGGCCGACGACGCCGAGTTCGTCATTCACTACCACCTGCTGCTCGGCTCGGTGCTCGGCCTGCGCGTCGCCCGCGAGACGCTGCTGCGCCGGACCGGCTGGTCCGACATCGGCGATGCCGAGCGCAGCCAGATCAGCCAGCTGCTCTCCGAGCACGTGGCCAGCGTCGTCCGGGGGCTGCGCACGCAGCGTCGGCGCCGCGTCTCCGATCGTCCCTCCAAGCCCGGATCCCACCGATGAAACTCGCCACTTATCTTCCGAACCCGTCCGCCGCGCCACAGGTCGGCATCGTCGACGCCGAGGCTCGCACCGTGCTCGATCTGCAGGCCGCCTGGCGCCGCAAGCACGGCAGCGACAACCCCGCCTTCACGAGCATGCTCGCGCTGATCGAGGGTGGCGACGCCGCGCTGGCCGCAGCTCGCGAGGTCGCCGCCGATGGGTCCACGGACAAGCCCGCCGACGCAGCCGGCAAGGCCCTCGTGCAGCCGCTGTCGGCCGTCCGCCTGCTCGCGCCCATCCCAGTGCCGCCGCAGGTGCGCGACTGCAACAACTTCGAGGAGCACATGCGCAATGCGCGCTTCGGCATGGCGCGCATGAAGGCCCGCATCGCCGGCCAGCCCGAGCCCGCGCCCGGCAGCATCGACGTCACGCCGCACCCGGTGAACTTCGCGCACATCATCTTCTACATCACGAACCGCTTCAGCGTCGTCGGCCCGGACGCCGAGGTGCAATGGCCGGCCTACGCCGACTACTTCGACTACGAGGGCGAGTTCGCGATCGTGATCGGCAAGAAGGGCCGCGACGTCGCGGCCGCGGACGCGATGTCGCACGTCTTCGGCTACACCATCTTCAACGACTTCTCGGCGCGCGACAAACAGGCCGAGGAGATGGAGGGCCGCATGGGCCCGACCAAGGGCAAGAGCTTCGACACCGGCAACGTCATCGGCCCGTGGATCGTGACGCGCGACGAGATCCCCGACTACCGTGCGCTGCGGATCGAAGTACGCGTCAACGGCGAGACACGTTCGTCGAACACCACCGCCGGCATGGTGCACGGCTTCGACCAGATCATTGCCTACCTGTCGCAGAACGAGACGCTGCATCCCGGCGAGGTGATCGGATCCGGCACCGTCGGCTCGTGCTGCGGACTGGAGCTGGGCCGCTTCCTGGAGGACGGCGACGTGGTCGAGATCGAGTTCGACCGGATTGGAACCTTGCGCAACACCGTGCGCCGCCAGCCCAAGCTTCGCTGAGCCTCGCCAAGCGTCGCCGAGGCTGGCTGCTGCAAAGACAACACGCCAGGCAGCAAGTCCCCGACAGACGATTTACCGCTCTCTTCCCAGAATCTCCTGAACGGCGATCGGCCGGACCCGGCTCTGCCGGGTCCGCGCTCCGCTCGCCGCTACACCCGAGTACCACACCGACTGCCGCCATCGCCGGCGGCCTGCTCGGCCAACTCCAGGAGACTCTGCTTGAAACTCGCTTCCGCTCACGCGGCCGCGCTGGCCGCTGTATCGCTTCTCGCCGGCACCGGGGCCTCGGCCCAGTCCTCGTCCGTCCATCTGTACGGGCAGCTCGGTGCTGCCGTCAACTACACCACGAACCAGGGCAGCCAGGGCAACAGCACGCTGACCGTCTCCAACCACCTGCTCAGTCCGTCGATGTTCGGCATACGCGGCACGGAGGACCTCGGCAACGGCATGGCAGCCGTGTTCCGGCTCGAAGCCGACGTCAAGACCGACACCGGCGTAGCGGGCGCCGGCAACCGGCTGTTCAACCGGCAGGCGTTCGTCGGCCTGAACCTCAACCCCAGCGTCACGGTCACGCTCGGCCGCCAGCTGCACGCGCACGCCGACCGGCTGCTCGAGACCCAGGACGTCTACCATACCGCCGGCACCTCGGCGCATACGGTGCCGTTCGCGCTGTACGGCAACCGCTACAGCAGCCTGGACAGCCGCGTCGACAGCAGCATCAAGCTGCGCGCGCGCGGGCCGGCCGGCTTCTCCGGCGGTGCCAGCTACGGCTTCTCGAGCGGCGAGGACAAGAGCTATTCGCTGCAGTTCGGCCGCGACGTCGCTGCCTATTCGATCGGCGGCTGGTACGTGAACCAGCGCGGCGCCAATCCGATAACCGGCACCACGCGCTATCCGGACCAGACGATGTGGGGGATAGGCGGCAGCATGCCGGTGGGTCCGGTACGGCTGTACATGCTGTATGCCGACGTCCATATCGACGGCACGCAGGCGGCACAGCGCACGCAGTCGAACCGGCTGATGAGCGTAGGCGCGAGCTGGCAGCCGTCGCCGAGCTGGACGTTGAAGGCCAACTACGTCCTCGACCGCGGCCGCTCGCTGAACGGCGTCGCGGGCCGCGACGGCCGCAAGAACACGCTGGTGGCGTCGGTCGACTACGCGCTGTCGAGGCGCACGTCGCTGAACCTCACGGTCTTCGAAAACCGCTATGCCGACGGCTACAAGCTCGAAGCGCTGAACATCGCGCTGCTCAACCGCGATCCGACGGCGTCGTCGACGCGCGGCATCTCGGTGGGGATGCGGCACGCGTTCTGAGCGGCGGGCGGCGGCTACCGGCGGAGGGCGGCGGCGGTTAGTAGCGGCAGCGCGCGCATGCTACGCTGAGCGGTAAGCCGGATCATCAAGCCGGCCCCTCCGTATGTGGTTCGAACTCGCATTCTGCGCCGCCGCCCTCGCCGTCTCGCTCGCCATGCGACCGTGGCGGCTGATGCCGCATGGCGAACGCCTGGGCCCGCTGCTGGGCTCGCTGGTGCTGCTGCCGTGGGTCTGGATGCTGCCGGGCCCGCTGCCGATCGCATCGCAGATCCACTGGTCGGGCGCCTGCCTGGTGGTGCTGATGCTCGGTTGGCCGATCGCCGTGCCGGTGCTGATCGGCGTCGCCGCAGCAAGCTGGCTCATCGCGCCGACGCTGTCGGGCGCGCAGGCCGTCGCACTGGCATTCTGGCAGGGCGTGCTGCCCGCGACGCTGGCGCTGGGCGCCGGCGCCCTGCTGCGCCGCGCCTTCGGCGAACGGCTGTTCGTCTATCTGTTCGGGCGTGCGTTCATAGCAACGGTGCTGTGCGTATTCGTATCCGGGCTGCTGCAGGCGGCCACCGGCGATGCGATTCCCGACGTGGACTTCGGCAGCTCGCTGGTCGCGCGCTGGCTGATGGCCTGGGGCGACGGCATCGTCACCGGCATGCTCGCAGCCGTGTTCGTGGCTTTCATGCCGCAATGGCTGGCGACCTGGTCGGATGCACTGTACCTGCACGCTGGGCCGGATCGGCGTCCATAGAGGCACCGCCCGGCCCCGTTGCCGAGGGCTGACGGGGCCAAGCGACGGAGGGCGAGGACTCAGGCGGTCGCCACCGGCATGTCGCGATGGCTGTAGAGCTTGCCCACCCTCGCCTCGGTCGGAATCGGCGGCAGCGAGTCGTTCCAGTCGCTCCAGGCGGCGCGCAGCTCGGCCAGCCGCTGCGGCTCGCGCTGCGCCAGGTTCGCGCGCTCGCGGGCATCGACCTCCAGATTGAACAGGAAATCGGCGGCGTCGACGTGCAGATACTTCCATGCGCCGCGCAGCAGCGCGCGCTGGCCCCTGTGCTTCATGCGCCAGCACAGATCCCCCGGGCGCTGCCATGACGGATCGGCAAAGGACGGCGACAGCGCCACGCCGTCGAGCGGATAGCCGGGGGACGCCGCAGCGCCGGCGAGGTCCAGCATGGTCGCAGTCCAGTCCATCGTCAGGCTGCGCAGCGGGCTGACGCGGCCGGCCTTGATCCGTGCCGGCCAGCGCGCCAGCAGCGGAACGCGAATGCCGCCTTCGAGCAGATCCATCTTCTGGCCCACGAACGGCCAGTTGTTCGAGAAACGTTCACCGCCATTGTCGCTGGTGAAGATCACCAGCGTATCGTCGGCGAGGCCGCGCCGCTGCAGCCCATCGAGCACCCAGCCTATGCCCTCGTCCATGTGATGAATCATCTTCTGATAGATGCCGATCGAGCCGCCGTCCAGATGCACGCCGTTGCTGCGCGTGCGCAGCGACTCCGCTGCGTCGTCGCGGCTCAGCCACGGCCAATGCGGCGCGCTGTAGTGAAGACTGAGCAGGAACGGCTGATCCACCGACTGGCGGTCGATGAACTCGACGGCGCGCCGGCTCAGCAGGTCGGTGAGATAGCCGGAGGCCTCGATCGGCGTTTCGTTGTCCCACAGATCGGGCGAGCCGCGCGGGCTCGTGTGCGCGAAATAGTCGACGCCGCCGCCATGAAAGCCCCAGTACTCCTGGTACCCGGACAGCCTCGGCCCGAAATGAGGGGGATAGCCGAGATGCCATTTGCCCACCAGGGCCGTGCGATAGCCGGCCTCGCCCAGCAGCGACGGCAGCGTCGGATGCTCCGGGGCCAGCCCCAGGATCTTGTCGCCGCGCGCATCGCCGATCGGTTCATCGGCGCCGCCGCGCAGCCGGTACTGCCAGCGCCCCGTCATCAGCGCAAAGCGCGTGGGTGAGCAGACGGCGGAGTTGGAGTATGCGTGCGTGAAGCGGATGCCCTGCGCCGCCATCCGGTCCAGATTCGGCGAGACGTCCGCCGGACGGCTGTAAGCGTCGCGCGCGCCCGTGCAGCCGAGATCG
>JBFWXS010000025.1:45584-64118 GCA_050187175.1 Burkholderiaceae bacterium | reverse complement strand
TGAGCAGACGGCGGAGTTGGAGTATGCGTGCGTGAAGCGGATGCCCTGCGCCGCCATCCGGTCCAGATTCGGCGAGACGTCCGCCGGACGGCTGTAAGCGTCGCGCGCGCCCGTGCAGCCGAGATCGTCGGCCAGGATGAAGACAAAGCTGGGGCGGCTCGAACTCATGGTCGCGCTCATTCGGCGGCTCTGGGTTTGGCGCCCATGTCGCCCAAGGCCTTCTCCCAGCGTGCGCGCTCGGTCGTCCAGTAGGTCCCGAACTCGCCCGGACTCATGTTCCGGGACGTGATGCCGACCGCCGCGAGACGCTCGACGACCTCGGGCATGGCCAGTACGGTACCGATATCGCGGTTCACGCGCGCGATGACAGCCGCCGGCATGTCGGCCGGGGCGACCACGCCGTGCCACCCGTTCAGCACCAGCGCGGGGAACTGCTCGGCTACCGCCGGCACATCGGGACGGTTGGCGGCGCGGCCTTGCGTAAATACGGCGATCGGCTTCATGCGCTTGCCCCGGATCATCGGATCGATGGCAGGCGTGCCGTCGACCATGACCTGGGTATCGCCATTGATCACCGACTGCACCCCCTGGCTGCTGCTGTTGAAGGTCACCGTGTGAATCGGCACGCCGGCTGCCTGGCTGAGAATGCCCACCGCCAGATGCGGCAGCGAGTACATCGAAGTGGTGGCGACCGAGAAGCGGCCTGGTTCCGCGCGAGCCTGCTTCAGCAGTTCGGACAGCGAGCCGATCGGCGAGTCGGCGCGCACGGCGATCATCATCGTCCCCAACCCGATCAGCGCGACGGGAGCGAAGTCGCGCACGATGTCTACGTTCGCGCTGCGATACATGAACGGCGTGACCACCAGCGTGGAAGCCGGCGCGAGCACCAGCGTGTGCCGTCCTTGCGCCTCCATCTTGGCGGTGGTCAGGCCGATCAAGCCGCCGGCGCCCACTTTGTTCTCGACCACCACCGACTGCCCCCAGATCTGAGCCAGCCGATCGCCGATCAGGCGAGCCATCGTGTCGGGCACCGAACCGGCGCCGGCAGGCACCAGCAGTCGCACCGGCCGTGTCGGCCAGTCTGCCGTCTGCGGATAGGCGATCGACGCGGCCAGCATCAGACCGATGAGGCAAAAGATTCGCTTCACGTGGGTTTGGATCTTCATCGGTTCTCCTCCGTTGTCGTTTTCCATTACCGGCTGCGCGTCAGCGACCGCAGGCCGGCATCAGCGACTGAATGTCAGGGGCCGCGGCCGCACGCCAGCATCAGCGCGGCGCGGGCATCAGCGGCGCGCCTGCCGCGCCATGCCACATGCTGGTCGGGGCGGATCAAGGCCAGGTCGGCTTCGTACAGCGAGCGCAGATCGACGCCGCCAGGCTCGATCACGCGCAACGGAATGCCGGCCTCTGCCGCCGCCGCGGCCGCTTCATCGGCGGCCGCGCGCGCGGCGCCGTGCATGATCAGCAGCGTCAACGAATCCACGGCGAAGTGGTCGTACAGCGACGCCCCGTTTGCGCGCCCGTCGGCCAGCCAGGCGTGCGGCGCGCGCGAACCCGGGCGAGCGCTGGGCACGTAAGTCGAGGAATCCGTCTCGGCGAGCGCGGCGGCGGCTGTGGGCCGAGCATCCGCTGAATCCTCCACCGCCAGCACCGGCGAGTGCCGGTAGCCGCCGCCTATCACCACGCCGAGCGAATCGAACTCGCGCCGCTTGGTGGCGAGGATCTGCGCGCCCACGGCGGCACGTACGGCATCGCCATCGGGGCCCTCGTCTTCGATGCCGTCGACGGTCAGGCGGCGCGAACTGTAGCCGTGATTGAACACGGCTTCGTCGACGACGCGCCTGTGCACCTGCCGCCGCTCGATCTCGTAGCTGTCGAGCAGGCGTTCACCGCCCCAGCCGCGCGTCACGGCGGCCAGCTTCCAGCCCAGGTCGACGGCGTCACCGATGCCCATGTTCATGCCGTGGCCGCCATAGGGCGGGTGCAGATGACACGCATCGCCGACCAGGAAGGCACGGCCGCTGCGATACTGGTCTGCGATCAACTGATGCGCCGTCCATTCGTCGCGGCTGACGATCTCGATGTCGATCTCCAGCCCCAGCGCGGCGCGGATCAGATCGGCCGGCGCACTGTCGGCCTGCGCCAGCTTGGGGCAGCCGAAGGTCCAGTAGTCGCCGCGATCCAGCGGCGCGACCACCGACGGCACCTCGCTGTTAATCAGCCAGTACATCACCGCCGGCCCGAGCGGATGGCGCTGCGCCAGCCCCGGCGAACGGAACACGATGTTGTGATTGTGCGAAAGCGGCGAAGCGCCCTGCATGCGAATGCCCAGGCGCTCGCGGACAGTGCTGCGCGCGCCGTCCGCGCCGACCAAATAGCTCGCGCGGATCGTATATGAGCGGCCGCTATGGCGATCGGTCAGCCGCGCTTCGATGCCGCCGTCGATGTCGCGCCAATCCTCGAGCTGCGTAGCCATGCGCAGCTCGACGCCGGGGAACTCGGCGGCACGCGTGCGCAGCACCTGTTCGACCTTGTACTGCGGGATCCACTGTGCGTGCTCGGCGAAGCGGTCATCGCGCACCGGCGAGCAATAGAATGCATTGGAAAAGCGCGCCAGCTCGCGGCCGGTCAGCCGCGTGGCGAAGACGACGTTCGACGGATAGTCGATCCCGAAGGGCGCGGCCGCCGCCAGCCGCTCGGCGATGCCCCAACGGCGCATCAGCTCGCGCGAGCGCACATTGGTGGTCTTGGCGCGCGGCGCCAGACCGCTGCGGTCGTCGCGCTCGATCAGCACGCAGCGGCAGCCCTGCAGGCCCAGCTCCACCGCCAGCGACATGCCTACCGGCCCGCCGCCGACGATCAGCACGTCGGCATCCATCATTCAGCCCCCTCCGTACTCGATTCATATCGAATTCGATTGACCGAATGCTAGAGATGGTCCGATGCTCTGAAAAGATCATTGTTTCAATACAGGTCATGAACAAATCCGATAACCGGGAACCCCAGGTCGCCGACCTGAAGACCGTGCTGGCGCTGCTGCAGGACGGCACCGTGACGCGCGCCGCCCAGCGGCTGGGACTGACGCAGTCGGCCCTGAGCTATCAACTGGAGCGGATGCGCCGGCGCTTCGCCGATCCGCTGTTCGTGCGCGTGGGCAACCGGATGGCGCCGACGCCGTTCGCGCAGCGGCTTGCCGAGCCGGCGGCGCGCGTGATGCGGATCATCGAGGCCGAGATTGCCACCTTGTCGAGCTTCGATCCGGCCAGCACGCAGCGTGAATTCCGCATCGGCATGAACGAGATCGGCGCGATCACGCTGCTGCCGCGTCTGGTGCGGCGCATGGCCGAACTGGCACCGCATGCACGGCTCACGCCGATGCACGTCGAACCCGCCTCACTGGCCGCCGCCCTGGAGTCGGGCGAGATGGACCTGGCGGCAGGCCACTTCGCGCAACCCAGAAGCGATCTGCTGCAGCAACTGCTGTATCGGCGCGACTACGTCTGCATCGTGCGGCGCGATCATCCGCAGATCGGCCGCTCGATGAGCCTGCGTCAGTTCAGCCGCACGCCGCAGGTACAGGCCATCACGACGCCGAGCATGCAGGCCTGGCTGCAGGCACAGCTGCGCTCGCGCAAGCTGTCAGCCACGGTGCGGATAAGCACGCAGCACATCGCCGCGATTCCGTTCGTCGTGGCAGCCAGCGATCATGCCGCGCTGATCCCGCGCGAGATCCATGATCTGTTCGCCCCCATTACCGCGATCAGGATCGTCAAGCTGCCGGTGGCGATTCCGGAGGTCGCGGTACACCAGTACTGGCACCCGCGCGTCGCCGGAGATCCGGCGGTGAAGTTCCTGCGCACCGCCGTGCTGGCCGCCGCGCGCAAGCGCTAAAGCATCGGCTGCCACTGATCGTAGGGCATGCGCCGGTCGTCGATGCCGCGCACGCCCGGCACGTTCTCCGCGGCGACCTGCGCCGCCCGCCGCTCGGCCTCGCCGCGGAACACACCCAGATAGCGCACGATGCCGTGCTCGACGTCGACTTCGGACCAGCCCTTGGCCCACCATGGTTGCGCCGAAAGCTCGGCGAGCAGGCGGCTGCGGATGCTCGCGTCGTCCATGCGGGCGGTGCCATGCCGGACCGGCCGCGCCACGGTCACGCCTCGCGCCAGCGCGCGCACCAGATCGGCGCGCGTGACGACGCCGACCAGCTTGCCGCCGCGCAGCACCGGCACGCGCCGGATGCGCCGGTCCTCGAACATGTCGGCCAGCTCGGCCAGCGACGCGTCGGCCGCGGCGCAGATGACATGGCCGTTCATGACGTCGCGCGCATAGCGGCCGTGAGAATGGACATACTCCAGCGGCGCGGGGTCCGGGCGCACCCAGCGCCGCCACCATGAGCGGCCCTCGGGCCGGACTTCGGTGCCGATCTCGCAGCGGCGCACCAGATCACCCTCGTCGACCACGCCCAGCAGCTGACCGTCGTCGATGACCGGAACGCCGCCGATGCGGTACTCCAGCAGCATGGCCACCACTTCAGCCAGTTCAGTGCCGGGCGACACCGTGAGGACCGGCGCCGTCATGATGTCTTCGGCTCGCATGGCTTCACTCCTCGTGGCACCGCGCTGCGCCGCGGCAGTCAGGCTCCGCTCAGCAGCAGCGCGTCGACGCGGTCGATGTTCGTCTGGTGGGCGCTGAGCATTTCGGACAGGCCGGCTTGGATCTCGGGCTGATGAATGTGCGGCAGCAGTGCGCGCAAGCGCTTGACGACCCAGCCCTGGCCGCGATTGAGGAAGGCCATCCGGTCGCGCAGGTCCGGGATGGCCATCGCCTTGTCGTAGAACGCGCCGGTCTTGCTGCTGGGCGTGGCGCGCAATGCGCGGATCGCTGCGATCAGCACGCCGCACCACTTCACCTCGTCCAGATGGATCGAGGCGATCAAGGTCTTGAACGCCGGGTCGTCGGCCTCGACGACGGTGCTCAGGCTCAAGCGCGCCCCCGCGCGCTCGGCCTCGAGCAATTCATTGAGCGCGGCAAGCAAGGCCTCGCGGTTCAGCGCCTCGTGAGCGCCGGCGGCGGGGTCCTGTCTGTCGGTCATGCCTCCTCCTCATCCTCCTGTTCTGCGCTCATTGTCGGGCAGGGATTGACATAAAGCCAATGAAATCTGATTTATATTGAGCACAATAATTTTGTTATGAAAGTGCCGCCATGGACATCGAGCTGACGCGCACCTTCCTCGCCGTCGAGGCCGGCGGCAGCTTCATCGCCGCCGCGCAGCGGCTGCACCTCACACAGACCGCCGTCAGCGCCCGCATCCGCACGCTCGAGCATCAGCTTGGCCGGCCGCTGTTCGTGCGCAACAAGGCCGGTGCCAGGCTGACGCCTGCCGGCGAGCGCTTCATGCGCTACGCGACCAGCCTGGTGCAGGCCTGGGAACGGGCTCGTCATCAGGTGGCGCTGCCGCCCGGGCGCGAAGACGGACTCAGCATCGGCGCCGAAGCCAGCCTCTGGCACCCGCTGCTGGCCGACTGGCTGACCTGGATGCACCGCGTCTGTCCCGAGGTCGCGCTGCGCGCGACGGTCGATCACCCGCCGCCGCTGCTGGACGCGATCCAGGACGGCGCACTCGATCTGGCGATCGTCTACAGTCCGGCGCAGCGGCCGGGCCTGGTCTGCGAGCTGCTGATGGACGAGAAGCTGGTGCTGGTGAGCACGGCGACCGACGGCCGGCTGCAGCCGTCGCAGTACGTCTACGTCGACTGGGGGCCGGCTTTCGCGGCCAATCACGACGGCGCGTTCCCGGCGCTCGCCAATCCGCCCGTGTCAATTTCGCTCGGCCCGCTCGCGCTGGCGTATCTGCTCAGCGTCGGCGGCTGCGGCTACTTCCGGGCCGGGGCGGTGCGCGAGCTGCTGGCCGACGGACGGCTGCAGCGGGTCGCCGGCGCGCCCGAGTTCTCGCACTCGGTCTACGCTGTCTATGCGGCTCGCAACGAGCATGCGACCCTGGCCCGGGCGCGCGACGGCCTGCGGCTGATCGCGGCCGATGCCGAAGGCCGGCCGCCGCTGCCGCCGGCGCATCCGGCCAAGCGCATCAAGAGCTCGTAAGACCGGCGTCGGCGGAGCTCGCCGCGTCGTCCGACGCCGGTGCGCCGGCATCGTCCTCCGCCGCCTCCTGCCGGGCGCATTCGAGCAGGAACGCGCGCAGCGCGGCGACCTTGGGCAGCTTGGCCTTGGCAGCCGTGCTGACGACGAAGTACGACGACAGGATGGGCTTGCACCAATCCCCGAACGGAGCCACCAGCCGTCCGGCGCGCAGATGATCGCGAACCAGCATGCTGCGGCCCAGCACCAGGCCCCGGCCGGCCATCGCGGCGCGCAGGATCAGCAGCGGATCGCTGAAACAGGGGCCGCTGGTGATGTCGGAAAGCTGACAGCCGGCCTCCTCCAGCCACAGGTCCCACGACATCCATGGCTCATGCACCATGCGCACCGACGAATGCAGCAGCGTGAAGCCGCGCAGCGCACCGCGCGCGTAGCTGCCCGGCGCCTGGTTCAGCACGGCCGGACTGCAGACGGGAAACACCTGCTCGGTCGCCAGCAGGTCGGCTTTCAGCTCGCGGTCGAAGCCGGGCCGGCTGAAGCGGATCGCGACGTCGACGTCCGATTCGTTGAGGTCGACCATCTTGTATTCGGTCTGGACCATGACGTCGATGTCTGGCCAGCGACTGCGAAAGGTCTCCAGCCGCGGCATCAGCCACTCCTGCGTGAACGAAGGCAGCGCGCTGATCACGAGCGTTTCGGCGCTCTTCAGCTGCGGCCGCGGCAGCAGGCTCAGCGCTGACTCGAACTGCGCGAAGCCGGCAGCCACACCGGGCTGCAGCGTCTGACCCAGCGGCGTCAGCTGCAGGCCATTCGAGACGCGTTCGAACAATAGCCCGCCGACGAACTCTTCGAGGATCTTCACCTGGTGGCTGACGGCCGTCTGCGTCACGCACAGCTCTTCGGCGGCGCGCGCGAAGCTGCCCAGCCGCGCGGAGACCTCGAAGGCTCTCAACGCTTTCAGCGGCGGCAGGCGTTTGCGTTTGACCATGGCATTCAGCTCGTCGTTCCGGCGGGGTGCGCAGCGCCCCCTTGCGGTGCCAATTTAATGCAGCGGACCGAAAAATGCACCGCCCCACCCCTGCAAGCGAGTTCCGCGCCAGGCTACCCGCCGCCCCCAAGTTTCTTGCAGAGCGCCCCCCAATATTTTTCGCTAGGCGCCGCCGCGCATCCGCCGCAAGAATTCGAGCAACCGCCTTTTGGCGGCCGGGCGGTGCCGACTCCCGCCCCAATTCCAATGACGAGGACATCCGACATGAGCTTGCAGAAGATCAACCCCGCCTCGATGGGACCCGAACCGGCCGCCTACAGCAACGGCATCCTCGGCGAAGGCCGCACGCTGTACATCGCGGGGCAGATCGGCATCGACGCCAGCGGCGCGGCCTCGCCCGATTTCGCCACGCAATGCCGGCAGGCCTGGAGCAATATCGAGGCGATCCTGGCCGAGGCCGGAATGGGCATCGAGAACATTGCCAAGACTACGATCTTCCTCGTCGACCGCGCCGACTACGCCAGCTTCGTCGACATCCGCAAGGAGGTCCTCAAGGGGCACAAGCCTGCCTCCACGCTGCTCTACGTCTCCGGCCTGGTCAAGCCCGAGTGGAAAGTGGAGATCGAAGCCGTCGCGGTGAAGTGATGGACTACGAGCTCGCCACCCACACCGAACCGCGGCTCGATCTGAAGGACCGGCCGACGCGCCTGCTGCACGTGATGCTGCGCGTGTTCAACCTGCAGCGCTCGCTGGACTTCTACATCGGCGCGCTGGGCATGCAGATGCTGCGCCGGCAGGACTATCCGGGCGGACGCTTCACGCTGGTGTTTCTCGGCTACGGCAGCGAGGAGAGCAGCACGGTGGTCGAGCTCACGCACAACTGGGACCAGGGCGAACCCTATGGGCTCGGTTCCGCATATGGCCATCTGGCACTGGCGGTCGACGACATCTATGCCACCTGCGCCGAGCTGGCCGAAGCCGGCGTAAAAATCGTCCGGCCGCCCGGGCCGATGAAGCACAGCCCGACTCTGATTGCGTTCATCGAGGATCCGGACGGCTATCGCATCGAGCTGATCTGCAGAAAGTAGGCACCCCGCATACAAACCACCGCCTCTGTATCGAGCGCCGGCCAGGCCCAGGCATTGACCACTTCCAACCGGCCCAGGCCGGCGCCGCCGCGCCGCACGCCGATTCCCGCCGAAGGCGAGGACGGCTTGTTCCGCCAGTCGTGGTATCCGCTGTGCCTGTCGTCGGAGCTGGCGGCCGGACAGGCGCTGGGCTGTGACTTCCTCGACGGACGGGTCGTCGCGTTCCGCGGCGAGGATGGCGTGGCACGCATTGCGAGCGCCTACTGTCCGCACCTGGGCGCCGACCTGTCGGTGGGCCGGGTAGTCGGCGATCGGCTGCAATGCGCATTCCACCAGTGGGAGTACGACGCCGCCGGCACCTGCGTCAAGACCGGCATCGGCGATCCTCCTCCCGCCGCCAGCCTGTTCGTGTTTCCGTCGCAGGAGCGCTGGGGAATCGTCTGGGTGTTCAATGGCGAGACGCCGCTGTTCGATCTGCCGGATCTTGACTACCCGGACGACCAGCTCGAGATCTGGAGCTACAAGTACCCGCGCCCCTTCCATTCCGATCCGTGGGTGTTCGCGGCCAATACGCCCGACATGCAGCATCTGAAGGCGGTGCACCGCGTCAAGTTCGAACATGATGATCCGCACGACGCGGTGATCTGGGATCCGTGGGGCCTCAAGTTCAATGTCAAGGCGAAGCACCAGGGCGGCGTGCCGATCGACTGGGACGTCGGCCTGCGCGGCACCGGCTTCTTCTGGCGCTCCGGCAGCTACGGCGATTTCTGGTGCGCCGCCGTCACCGGCTTCGGCCTGCCGCGGCCCGGCATGCATCAGGTCTACGGCGCCGCCATGGTCGTCAAGGGTGAGCACGGCAAGGAGCGGCTGGAGCGGATGCGCGCCATCACCGAGCGCACGATAGGCGAGGACGCCGACATCCTCGACACGATCCGCTACCGGCAGGGGCTGCTGACCGCGGCCGACCGCACACTGGCGCGCTATCTGTCGATGGTGCGCGACTTTCCGCGCGCGCACCCGTCGGCGCCGTACATCCGCTGACGCATGCGCGTCGCGCCGCTTCCCGCTTGCATCGCCGCGCACGGACCGCTTCACCGCCGGGCACTGTTCGTCAAACCGGCCGCCAAACCAGCGGCCAACCTCAAATCGCAAACTCGGTTCGGAGCCTTCGCAATGAAAACTCCCCACTTCCTGGCCGCCGCGGGACTGGCCTTGCTGATGCAGATGACCGGCGCCGCGCAGGCGCAGACCACGGTCACCTTCGCCGGCTTCGGCGGCCCGCTGCAGGAGGCGATGGTCAAGCAGATGTTCGCCGACGCCGGCAAGCTGAACATCCGGATCCGCGAGGACCGCAACGGCTTCTGGGCCGGCATCAAGGCGCACCTGATGGCCAAGGCGCCGGGCTGGGATCTGACCGAGATCGGCTTCGCGCGCTGCGAACAGGCCGCGCAGGCCAATCTGATCCGCGACATAGACTACGGCATCGTCGACAAGTCGAAAGTGCCGGTGGAGCTGGCGCAGCCCAAGTACGTCGGCGTCTATACGTTCAGCTACGGCCTCACCTATCAAACCAAGAAGTACGGCGCGAACGGACCGAAGAACTGGGTCGACTTCTTCGACGTGCAGAAGTTCCCGGGCCGCCGGACGATGATCGCGGACGGCCTGTACGCGCTGGAAATCGCGCTGATCGCCGACGGCGTCGCCGCGTCCGAGGTCTACAAGGTGCTGCGCACGCCGGCCGGCCTGGACCGGGCGTTCGCCAAGCTCGAGAAGCTCAAGCCGCACATCGCCGTCTGGTACCGGTCGAGCGGCCAGGCGATGCAGCTGATGCGCGACGGCGAGGTCGACATGGGCCTGATCTCGAACGCGCGCGCGCAGTCGGTCGTCAAGGACGGTACGCCGCTGACCTTCATCTGGGACCAAGCCTTCGTCGACACCGAATGCCTGATGGTCCCGCACAACGCGCAGAACGTGAAGTCGGTGATGGAGCTGATCAACTCCGCGCTCGACACCAAGAACCAGGCAGCATTCGCGATCGCCAGCCTCTACGGACCGACCAATCTGAAGGCCTTCGACGGCGGCGCCATCCCCGAGGCCACCATGCAATGGCTGCCCAGTTCGCCGCAGAACCTGCCCAAGCAGGTCTGGGCCGACCAGCGCTGGTACGCATCCCCCGAAGCCGAAGCCGCCTACCAGCGCTTCGCCAAGTTCCTGCAGTAAGGGACGCCGCGGCCATGAACGTGTCCGCCATGACCGTCGGGACGCTGCCCAATCCGGCCGCGACGGCTGCCCGCGGGCTGCAGGGCGGCTCGCTCGGCATCCGCGCCGAGCGGCTGCGCAAGACCTACGGCAGCTTCGTCGCGCTCGACGACGTCTCGCTCGACGTGCAGCCCGGCGAGTTCCTGACGCTGCTGGGACCGTCCGGCTCGGGCAAGACCACGCTGCTGAACATCGTGGCCGGCTTCGTCCGGCCGGATGCCGGCACGCTGTTCTTCGGCAGCGACGAGGTCACCGCGCGGCCGGTGCATCAGCGCGGCCTCGGAATGGTGTTCCAGAACTATGCGCTGTTCCCGCACAAGTCGGTGTTCGAGAACATCGCCTTCCCGCTGCGGGTGCGCAAGCTCGGCCGGTCGGAGATCGAACGGCGCGTCAACGAAGCGCTCGATCTGGTGCAGCTGTCGCAGCTCGGCGAGCGCAGCATCTCGGCGCTGTCGGGCGGCCAGCGGCAGCGGGTCGCACTGGCACGCGCCGTCGTCTTCTCGCCGCGCATCGTGCTGATGGACGAGCCGCTGTCCGCGCTGGACAAGAATCTTCGCGAGCAGATGCAAGTCGAGATCCGCCACCTGCACGAGCGCATCGGCGCCACGACGATCTACGTGACGCATGATCAGCGCGAGGCGCTGACGATGAGCCATCGCGTGGCGGTGATGAACCAGGGCCGCATCGAGCAGTGCGATACCGCAGCGCGGGTCTACGAACAGCCCGCCAGCCGCTTCGTCGCGGGCTTCATCGGCGAGACCACGCTGCTGCCCGCGTCGCCGGTGTCCGAGCATCGCGTGCGCCTGGGCGACGGCAGCGTACTGTCGGTGGCCGCCGCGCTGCCCGCCGGAGAGTCGCTGCACGTCGCGCTGCGCGCCGAACGCCTGCTGCTGCCCGGCGAGTATGCCGCGGAGGACGGTGCACTGAACCGCATCCCGGCGACGCTGACCGAAGTCATCTACCAGGGCGACAGTCTGCTGATCCTGGCCAGCATCGCCGGCGAGCGCAGCGTCTCGATCCGCAAGCCGCTGCGCGGCAGCGCCGAGGGCCGGGGACTGAGCGCCGGCCAGCGCGTCGAGCTGGGCCTGTCGCCGGAATCCACCATCGTCGTCCCCGACTAGCGCTCTGCCCCGCCAAGGAAGCCCGCATGGAAAGCACTACGCATCCGCCCGCCGCCCGCCGCGACCGGCCGCTGCCGCCGCGACCGGTCCTGGTACCGGCCGAAGGCGAGAACGGCGTGTTCACCCAGTCGTGGTTCCCCGTGGCGCTGGCCGCCGAGCTGGCGTCCGGACAGGTGATGGGACTGCCCTTCCTCGACGGCAAGATCGTCGTGTTCCGCGGCCCCGACGGCAGGCCGCAGGCGATGAGCGCCTACTGCCCGCATCTGGGCGCCGATCTGTCGGTCGGCAAGGTGGTCGACGGGCACGTCCAGTGCGCTTTCCACCATTGGGAGTACGACTTCGACGGCGTCTGCGTCAAGACCGGTGTGGGCGATCCGCCGCCGCGCGGCGCCTGCCTGTTCACATTTCCCACGCGCGAGCGCTTCGGCATCATCTGGGTGTTCAACGGCGAAGCGCCGCTGTTCGATCTTCCGCAGCTTCCCTACCCCGACGAGGAGCTGCATTTCGGCGCCTACCGGATGGGCCAGGAACTGCGCTGCGACCCTTGGGTCTTCGCAGCCAATACGCCCGACATGCAGCATCTGAAGGCCGTGCACAAGATCGTCTTCGATGCCGACGATCCGCATGATCTGGTCAAGTGGCACGAGTTCGGTATGGAGTTCAGCTATACCGGCACGCATCAGGGCGGCGTACCGATCGCGAATACGGCGGGCATCCTCGGCACCAGCGTGTTCTATCGCTGGGGCATGTATGACGGCTACTGGCGCTGCAACGTCACCGGCTTCAGCCTGCCGCGTCCGGGCCACCACGAAGTGTTCAGCTGCAGCCTGGTCCGCGCCGGGCCCGACGCAGCCGCGCAGCTACAGGACGTGCTGCGCATCAGCCGCCGCACGGTCGGCGAGGACAAGGACATCCTCGATACGATCCACTATCGGCAAGGCCTGCTGACCAAGGCCGACGTCACGCTGGGTCGTTTCCTGCGCTATCTGCGCAGCTATCCGCGCGCGCATCCGTCGGCGCCGTTCATCAACTGAGGCCGAGGCAGGCCCGCAATGAGCTCCATTTCCGCCCAGGCGCCGGCGCAGGTCGCGCCGCACGGCACACGACCGGCCCCGCAGGCCACGCGACCGGCGCCCCGTGCCGGCCGGCCCGCGCCGCAGCGCCGCGATGAGGTCGCCGCCGCTGAGCAGCGCTGGATGCTGTTCAATACGATGCCGTCGGCGCTGGTCGTCGGCGTGCTGCTGATGCTGCCCATGCTGTGGCTGGTGCTGCTGTCGTTCACCGGCGCCGACGGCGGGTTCACGATGGCGCACTACGCACGGCTGTTCGGCGACGCCTCCTATCTGCGCGCCTTCAACCTTACCTTGTGGATGGCGGCCGCCACCACCGCGGTCTGCGCAGTGGCCGGCTATCTGCTGGCGTACGCGATGACTCTGATGCCGCGCGCCGCGGTCACCGTGATGATGGCGCTGGTGGCGCTGCCGTTCTGGACCAGCGTGCTGGTGCGCACCTATGCGTGGATGGTGCTGCTGCAGAACCGAGGCATCGTCAATTCGCTGCTGCTCAAATGGGGACTGATAGACAGCCCGCTGCCGATGATGCACAACGCCACCGGCGCGCTAGTCGGCATGGTTCACATCATGCTGCCGTTCATGGTGTTTCCGCTGTACGCCGCGCTGCAGAAGGTCGACCCCGACCACGCACGCGCGTCGGCTGCAATGGGCGCGACACCGGTCTACACGTTCTGGCACGTGACCTTCCCGCAGACGCTGCCGGGTCTGTTCGCCGGCTGCGTGCTGGTCTTCGTGCTCAGCCTGGGCTTCTACATCACGCCGGCACTGCTAGGCGGCGGACGAACGGTGGTCATGTCCATCCTCATCGAGCACGAAGTGACCAGCAGCATGAACTGGGGCTCGGCGAGCGCCGTGGCCACCTTCTTCGTCGTCGTCGTGCTGGCGATCTTCGCCGTCGCCGGACGCTATATGCCTGTCGAACGGCTGTTCCAGAAATGAACCTGGCTTCAGACGACCGCTGACGCACCACGCGCCCCGCCATGCAACAGACGCTGATCCCTCACCGCCGCCGCCTGTGGCTCTACGCGCTGGCCGCGCTCGTCGTACTGTTCCTCGTGCTGCCGGTGCTGATCGTGGTGCCGATGTCCTTCTCTGATTCCCGCATGCTCGATTTCCCGCCGCGCGGCTGGTCGCTGCGCTGGTACGAGCGCTTCTTCAGCGCACTGGAGTGGTACGGCGCGCTGCTCACCAGCCTGAAGATCGCCGGCTGCACCGTGCTGCTGGCCACGCCGCTGGGCACGGCCGCCGCCTACGGCATCCACCACGGCCGCAGCGCCGTGCTGCGGCAGATGCAGACGCTGCTGCTGCTGCCGCTGATGGTGCCGCACATCATCCTGGCGATCGGCATCTTCTACGTCTTCGTGCGGATGGAGATCCTGGGCAACTTCTTCGGCATCGTGCTGGCCCACACCATGCTGGCGCTGCCCTTCGTCGTCGTCACGGTGCTGGCCGGCCTGCGCTCGTTCGACGCCAGCCAGGAACTGGTCGCCCGCAGCATGGGCTGCACGCGACTGCGCGCCTTCCTCACAGTCACGCTGCCGCAGATCCGCGCCAGCGTGCTGTCGGGCGCGCTGTTCGCATTCGTCACTTCGCTGGACGAGGTAGTGGTGTCGCTGTTCATCGCGGCCGGCGACAATGCGACGATCACCAAGGTGATGTTCGGTTCGCTGCGCGACGAGATCGATCCCACCGTCGCCACTGTCAGCACGCTGCTGGTACTGGGCAGCGTGGCGGTGGTCACCGCCGGGCTGGTGTCGGCGCGGCGGCAGCCACGGCCGGCCTGAGCATCAGCCCTGCTGCCTCCGCGTCAGCTTCCGCGACGCGGCACGATCAGCTTGGCCGTGAAGCGCTGCGCCAGCTCGCCGTGCTGATTCTTCGTCTCGGAGCGCAGCCTGACCAGCCCCTGGTGCGGCTTCGAGCGCGACGGCACGATCTCGATCACCTCGGTGTCCACGCGCAGGAGGTCGCCGGGACGCGTCGGACGCGGCCATTCGATCTCGCCGCCGACACCGATGATGCCGCCCGCGATCGGCGCTCCGCCGCCGACGAGAAGTCTCATCGTGATCGCCGCCGTGTGCCAGCCGCTGGCCGCCAGGCCCTGGAACAGCGTCCCGCGTGCGGCGGCATCGTCCAGATGGAAGGGCTGCGGATCGTACTGTCCGGCGAACGCCTTGATCTCCGCCTCGGTCACTTCATAGACCGGGCTGCTGAAGCGCAGGCCGACTTGCAGGTCGTCCAGATAGAAGATCGTTCCCGAAGACGGCCGCTGGGCGTCGCTCATGGTCACCTCGTCGAAGGGTTGCCGGGTATCCGCGTCTGAGGCGGGTAGTTGAACACGGGTAAACGGGCGCGCGTCGTTTGATGCATTGACGCGTTGACGCGGGCCATAACTATCATTATGATAGTCACTATACTCGATAGTACCTCGAATGGCCACGCGCCGCTCGCCGCCCTCTCCCGCCGGCGATGCGGCGTAGGTCGAAACCTCCTCCGGCAATGAAGCACAAGAGCTTCGGCAACATGCAGTGCCCGATCGCCCGCGGCCTCGACCGCGTTGGCGAATGGTGGAGCATGCTGATCCTGCGCGATGCCTTCAACGGGCTGCGGCGCTTCGATGAGTTCCAGAAGAACCTCGACATCACGCCGGCGATGCTCACACGACGGCTGAAGGCGCTGGTCGATGCCGGCCTGCTGGCGAAGCGCCGCTACAGCGAGCATCCGCCGCGCGACGAATACGTGCTCACGGAGCGCGGCCGCGACTTCCAGCCGGTCCTGATCGCGCTGATGGCCTGGGGCAATACGCACTTCGCTCCGGAAGGCAGGAGCGTCGTCCTGATCGACACCCGCACCGGTCGCGAGGCGGAGCCGCTGCTGATCGATCGAGTAAGCGGCCGGCCGCTCACCGATCCGGTCTTCCGCAAAGCGCCGGGCCCCGCCGCCGACGAGCGGACGCGCAGCCGCTACGCCCGCCCCGGCGCAACGCGCGCACCCCGGTCATGACGGCTGCCAGCGCGGCGCCCACCGGCACGGCGCCCGCCTCGCCGCGGCCTGCCGTCGATCCGCGCACGCGGCAGTTGCTGCAAGCGCCCATCGTTCCGCTGCTGCTCGGCATGGCATGGCCGAACGTGCTGATCATGGTGGCACAGGCGTCGACCGGTCTGATCGAGACCTGGTGGATCGCCCGGCTCGGCACCGATGCGCTGGCCGGCATGGCGCTGGTCTTTCCTGCCGTCATGCTGATGCAGATGATCTCCGGCGGCGCCATGGGCGGCGGCATCTCGTCGGCGGTCGCGCGGGCGCTGGGCGCCGGACGGCGCGACGAGGCCGACACGCTGGTGCTGCACGCGCTGCTCATCAATGCCGTCCTCGGACTGGGCTTCTCCGCGATCTTCCTCGTTTTCGGCGAACCGATCTATCGGCTGCTCGGCGGCGACGGCGCGGCGCTGCAAGCCGCGCTGAGCTACTCGAACATCGTGTTCGCCGGCAATGTGCTGCTGTGGATCATGAATGCGCTGGCCAGCGTACTGCGCGGGACCGGCAACATGCTGGTGCCGGCGCTCGTGACCTGTATCGGCGTCGTGCTGCTGATACCTCTGTCGCCACTGCTGATCTTCGGCTACGGCCCGCTGCCGGCGCTGGGCATCGCCGGCGGCGGTGTAGCCCTGGTGATCTTCTATGCCGGCGGGGTCGCGGCGCTGGCCTGGTACGTGCTGAGCGGCCGCAGCACGATACGCCTTCGCCGCGTGCCGCTGCGCTGGCTCTCGTCGCAGGGCATCCTGCGCGTGGGAGCGATCTCATCGCTGAACTCGATCCAGACCAACCTCGTCATCGCCGGTGCCACGGCACTCGTGGCGGCGAGCGCAGGCGTGGCCGGCGTCGCCGGCTTCGGTACGGGCGCCCGCATCGAGTATCTGCTGATCCCGCTGGTCTTCGGCGTCGGAGCGCCGCTGGTCGCGCTGGTCGGCGCAAACGTGGGCGCGGGACATCAAGCGCGTGCGCTGCGCATCGCACTGACCGGCGGCGCGCTCGCCTTCGCCGCCACCGAGACCATAGGCGTCGCCGTCGCGATCTGGCCTCAGCATTGGCTGCTGCTGTTCAGCGACGATCCCGGCATGGTCGCCGCCGGCAGCGCCTATCTGCGCATCGTCGGTCCGTGCTTCGGCTTCTTCGGACTCGGCATGGCACTCTACTTCGCTTCACAGGGAGCCGGCCGCCTGTTCTGGCCTTTGGCGGCCGGCGTGCTGCGTCTCGCCATCGGGCTGGGGGGCGGCTGGCTCGCATTGCGCCTGGGTGCGCCGATCCAGGCCTTGTTCGTCGCGCTAGGCATCGCGCTGGTCGCATTCGGCATGACGCTGTTCGTGGCGGTGCGGTCGGGGGCCTGGTTCAGGTAGACGCGAGGGTCTGCACCTCGAAGTCAGGAAATCGTCGCTTGAATTTCGCGGAATCGAACAGATTGTCCTGCTCCTATCGGGGCAGCAGCTCCCTGATCTCGCGCACCCGCCTGGAGAAGAGGCCGGCGGCTGTCAGCGTCCATTTTCCTATGACCGTATAGGAAGCTTCTCTTCCGAAGACTTCACTGGCCATGGCGACGAACTGCTGGTACGTGGGCCGGTCGTCGCAGCACGGCAGATGCCAGGTCTGCCCGAACGCATCCGGCGCATTGCCAAGGGCCGCCAGTGCGCGGCTCGCGTCGGGTGTCCAGATCAGCGTTCTTCGCGTGTCGTCGCGCACCGGCACGAGAGGCCTCTTTCCGGCCTTCAGCTTCTCGATGATCAGCGCGTTCGTGAAGTTCTGCGTGTTCCCTGGGCCATAGAACTCGGGGGCCCGACCGATGAGAACGGGAATATCCCCTCTCGCCATCTCCTCCAGTACCATGGAGGCCATCGTCGCGCGCACCTTGCTCTTGCGTCCAGCCGGCTCGAAAGGCGTCGCCTCCGTCTGAAGCCGAGCATCCTGCGGATACATGTAGGTGTTATCGAAGTAGGCGAAGCAGGCACCCGCCGCACGGCACGCATCCAGGGCGTTCTTCAGCATCAGGGGAAGCTGCTCTTCCCACAGCTGCGTATCGGGCGGCAGGCCAGCGGTGAAATAGACGATGTTGCTGCCCTTGACGGCCTGGGTGATCTGCCGCGCGTCAAGGAGATTGGCCGGCACCAGACTGTCGGTGTCGTTGACCTTGCGGGGATTGCGGCTCACCAGCCGCACATCGCTGGTGTGCTTGCGCCGCAACTCCCGCGCCAACTCCGTGGCGATCTGGCCGTTCGCCCCCAGTATCGTCTGCATTCCGTTCGCCCTGGTGGAATCGCACCTCGTGCTTGTCGGCCGGAGATTAACCTTGAAGTCAAGTTCAATGTCAAACTCTGCATCCACTCGGAGCATCGTGAACATGAAGATCGGAGAGCTTGCTCAACGCACCGGCCTGGCGCCGTCGCGCATCCGCTTCTACGAGCGCATCGGCCTGCTCAAGACGGTCGAGCGCCAGGCCAACGGCTACCGCAGCTATCCCGCCGACGCAGTCCTGACGCTCAAGCTGGTCGTAGCCGGGCAGCGTGCGGGCTTCAGCCTGGACGAGCTGCGCGCGCTGCTGCCCAGCGATCTGTCGCAGTGGGAGCGTGGCGCCCTGCTCGATACGCTGCGGCACAAGGTCCAGGACATCGAGGCCTTGCAGGCTCAGCTTGCGCAAAGCAGAGCGCAGCTGATCGAGCTCGGGCGATCTCGAATCACTTGACCTTGAAGTTGCATTCAAGCTTAGAGTCGAGCTGAAATACCAGGTGAGAATATGAGTCGCCGAATTCTTCACGTCGTCACCAACGTCGCTCACTACGAAGATCCATCGCAGCCGACCGGCCTGTGGATGTCGGAGCTGACCCATGCCTGGCACGTCTTTGCCGTGCAGGGGTACGAGC
>JBFWXS010000025.1:0-45484 GCA_050187175.1 Burkholderiaceae bacterium | reverse complement strand
ATGAGTCGCCGAATTCTTCACGTCGTCACCAACGTCGCTCACTACGAAGATCCATCGCAGCCGACCGGCCTGTGGATGTCGGAGCTGACCCATGCCTGGCACGTCTTTGCCGTGCAGGGGTACGAGCAGCGCATCGTGAGCCCCAAGGGCGGCCTTTCGCCGCTGGAGCCGCGCTCGCTCAAGTGGCCGCTCGCCGACCCTTCCGTGAAGGCCTGGCTGCCGTTCGTCTCGAACGTGGTCGTCGACGGCCGGCTGGTGACCGGCCAGAATCCCCAGTCGGCCAAGGCGACCGCCGAGCGGGTCGTGGCTCTGCTGTGACGGCGGCCGGAGTGTCGATACGTCAAGCGGGACACGCTCAGACGCCCGGCCTCGAAGCGACTGGCCCCTCGTCCGCGTCCATCAATCCGCCGGTGCGCTCCACACGGCGCTGCACCGCATCCTGCAGCCGCTCGTCGGAAGCAAGCAGCGTGAACCAGTGCCGTGCCCGTGTGATGCCCGTATAGACCAGTTCGCGCGTCAGCACCGGGCTCGACCGCTCGGGCAGCAGCAGCGCCGCATGGGAGAACTCGGAGCCCTGCGACTTGTGCACCGTCATCGCGAACACGGTCTCGACGGCGCGCAGGCGGCTGGGCAGGACCCAGCGAATGCCGCCGCTGCCGTCGGCGAAGGCCACTCGCAGCGTGGCGCGCAATACCGCGGGCGGTGCGGCAGGTGCGTCGGATGCGGCAAGCGCCGGCGCCGGCACCCTCAGCGCCACACCGACGTCGCCGTTCATCAGGCCCAGCGCATAATCGTTGCGGGTGACAAGCACCGGCCGGCCTTCGTACCAGCCGCCGAGCTCGGCATCGAGTAGGCCCTGCTCGCGCAGCAGCGCGGCGATGCGCCGATTCAGTTCGATCACGCCCTGCGGTCCGTTGCGCAGCGCGCAGAGCAGCTGGAAACGGCCGTAGGCGCGCAGCACGGCGTTCGCCCAATCGTCGAACGACGGCATCGGCGAGTCATCAGGTGGGCGCTGCTCACGCATCACGTCCAGATAGCGGCGATAGCCGCACGGCGATGCGAGGTCGCTGCCGGCCTCGGCGAAACCCTCCGGGGCGCCGTCGATCGCCAGGCGGCCGAGCGTGTCGTCATCGAAGCGGCGCTGCCACGCCAGATCGGCAAAGCCGCCGTCGATGAACACCCGCCGGGCCGCCGTACCGTCGCCGGCATTGACCGCCTCGGCCAGCCGCCCGATGCCGCTGTCGGCGCTGAAGCGATGGCTGACGCGCAGCTTGGCGATGACCTGATCCAGCGGACGGCCGCCGGCATCGCAAAGCGCCGCCTCCAGACGCTCGCCAGCCACCTCCTGCAGCCAGTCGGCCGTCTCCGGCAGATAGTGCCCGTCGTCGGCGCGCTGGCACAGGTCACCGAGCACCGCCCCCGCCTCCACCGACGCGAGCTGGTCCTTGTCGCCCAGCAGGATCAGTCGCGCCTGCGGCGGCAAGGCGGCGAAGACGGCGGCCATCATCTCCAGATCGAGCATCGAGGCTTCGTCGATCACCAGCACGTCGAGCGCCAGCGGATTGCGCTCGTCATGACGGAAGCGCCGCGTATCCGGGCGGCTGCCGAGCAGCCGGTGCACGGTCGTCACCTCGGTGGGAATCGCGGCGCGCAGCTGCTCCGCTTCGGGAAGCGCCTGCAAGGGCAGCTGGGCCACTGCGCCGGCGATCGATTCGTTCAGGCGCGCCGCCGCCTTGCCGGTGGGCGCGGCCAGCCGGATGCGCAGACCGCGCGCACCGTGGGACTCGGACAAGGCCAGATGCTGCAGCACTGCAAGCAGCTTGACCACCGTGGTCGTCTTGCCGGTGCCGGGGCCGCCGGTGATGATGCCGAAACCCCGTCGAGCCGCCAGCGCGCAGGCGATCTTCTGCCAGTCGGGCGCCGCTGCGCCGGCGCGGCGCGGAAACAGCGCATCCAGAGCGCCGGCCAGGGCTCGCCGGGCCTGTGACGCGACGAGCGGCGCGTCGGGCGGCGCTGCATCCGCGTTCGGCGTCACGCGCTGTGCGATCGCGGCGCGCACCGAGCGCTCATAACGCCAATAGCGGCGCAGATACAGCCGTGCGCCTGCCCGCACCAGCGGCGTGGTGCCGTCGCCTTCGCCGACCAGCGCGGGTTCGTCCAGCGCGGCCAGCCAGCGCGGCAGGTCGATTCCGGCCAGAAGCTGGGCCGGCGTAGCGGTCACCTCGCCTCGCCCAGCGCCGCCGGCATCGTCGGGCGGCAGCGACAGTGTCGTCGCGGCATCGGCGAGCACGGCGGCCAGATCCAGGCAGGCATGGCCGCGCCCAAGCTGATGACTGGTCAGCGCGGCAGCGAGGATCAGCAATGTATCGGCGGCGGGCGACTGCTGTGCCACGAAGGCCGCGAAGCTGCGATCGAGCTCGCGCAGCCAGCCGCGCTCGACCCAGCGCTGCAGCTCGCGCAGCAGCGCGGCGTGCTGCATCGGCGGCGGCCCCAGGTAGACGCGCGGCGGGCTCATGCAGCCGCTCCGCCGTAAGCACCCGGGCGCGGATCAGCGCGGCCCTCGAACAGCGCGTCCATCGCATCGATCAGGGCCTTGGGCGGCCGCTCGCCGTACAGCCCCTGGCCGGGCGCCGCATGGCCCCGCACGAACATGCACAAGGCGCCGCCGACGTGGCGCTCGTAGTCGTAGCCCGGCAGCCGCGCGCGCAGCAGCCGGTGCAGCGCGAACACGTACAGCACGTACTGCAGCTCGTAGCGATGGCTGAGCACCGCGTCGCGCAGCGAGGCCGGCGCATAGTCGGCATCGCGCGGTCCGAGCCAGTTCGATTTGTAGTCGATGACGTAGTAGCGGCCTTCGTGCTCGAAGACCAGATCGATGAAGCCTTTCAGCATCCCGTTGAGCTGGCGCCTGGACACCGGCGGCCGCCGCGCCGCGCCCAGCGTGTGCCGGCACACCAGGGCATCGAGCGCCGAAGTGTCGACGCGGCGTGCGGCGAACCAGAACTCCATCTCGACTTGCACGCGCGCCAGCGCAGCCGGCGCCACCGGCCTGCTGTCGGGGACCAGCATGCTCAGATCCAGCGGCGTCGCCAGCCAGCCGCTCAGCCAATCGCGCAAGGTCATGGTCCACGTGCTCAGACCGGCGAGATTGCAGCGCCGCGCGATCAGGTCGGCAAGATCGGCGCGGGCAGGAGGATCGGCATACACGCGGGCGAAGCCCTGCCGGCCGGCCCATTCGAGCAGTCCATGCAGGAAGGTGCCGGCGCCCGCGCCGCGCACGAAGGCATGCAAGGTGCCGGCCGACGGCGTGCCGGAGGCCACGGCACCGCTGCCTGCGGCACCGTCGGCGGCCGCAGCTTCGGCACGGCTGTCGGCGTAGATCTCCTCGGCGGCGCTGACCGGCGCCGCACTGACATCCGGTGCGATCCCGGCCTGGTCCTCGTCGGCCGTGCCGGTTGCGGCAAGATCGGCAGGCCGCAGGGCCGAGTAGCTGGCGATCCACCATGGTTCACTGGGGCCGGGCAAGGCAGGTTCGGCGCCTGCGACAGGCGCGGCCTGATCCCCTTCGTAGCGTTCGTCACCGTGCTCGGGTGCCGGTCGGACGGAGATGGACGGGCAGTCCTCGGCCAGGCGGTGCAGCGTCTGCGTCAGCACGGATGGCGACAGCGGCTCGCCGCCTCCGAGCAGATAGCCGAAGGCACTGTCCTCGATGCCGGCGGGTGCCGCAACGCCCAGCCAGGCGGCGTAGCGCGCCCGCGTCAGCGCCACGTAGAACTTGCGCAGATCCTCGCCCAAGCGCTCGCGATCGGCCCGCGCGAGCTGCTCGGGGCTCGCCTTCAGCGACACCATGCGCCGGCCGTCGTCGTCGTGCCAGCTCACCGGCAGATCGCCGCGCTTGACCGGACGAAAGGTGCAGGCGAACGGCACGAAGACCAGCGGATACTCCAGGCCTTTCGACTTGTGCACGGTGACAACCTTGACCAGATCGGCATCGCTTTCCAGCCGCAGCTTGCGTGCCTCGTTCTCGCCGCCGTCGTCGCGGCACTGCTCGGCCAGCCAGCGGATCAGCGCATGCTCGCCGTCGAGCTGAGCGCTGGCCTGCTGCAATAGCTCTGCGAGGTGCAGCAGATCGGTCAGCGTCCGTTCGTCGCGCTGAGCCAGCAGACGCTGCGCCACGCCGAAATCGTGCAGCAGGTGACGCAACATGGGCAGCACGCCCTGGCGGCGCCACATCTGCTGATAGCGGCGGAACTGCAGCACGCGCGCTTCCCACAGCAGCTCGTCGTGATTGAGCCGGTCCAGCTCGGCCCAGTCCAGCGCCAGCGCGGCGCTGCCCAGTGCCGCGCGCAAAGGGCGATCGTCGTCGGGGTCGGCGCAGGCCGCGAGCCAGCGCAGCAGTTCGGTCGCAGCCGGACTCTGGAACACCGAATCGCGATCCGACAGATAGACGCTGCGCACGCCGCGCGCCATCAGCGCCGCGCGCACCGCGCGGGCTTCTCCGCCGTGATTGACCAGCACCGCGATGTCACTCGGGCGCACCGGCGTCAGCGCCGGATCGGCGCCGCCTGCGCCATCCTCACGCGCGAAACCGGCACGTCCGATTCGCCCCAGGTTCAGCAGCCGCACGATCTCGGTCGCGCAGGCGGCGGCGAGCGCGCGCTGCACGTCTGCCGCACGCGGTCCCCGGTCTTCCGGGATACCCGCTTCAGATATGCCCGCTTCAGATGCGTCCGCTTCAGGCATGGCCGCTTCGGGTCCGGCCGCGGCGCCTGCGGCGCCATCGCGTACCGCCTCCGCTTCGCCGAGATGCCAGCAGGTCAGCGCAGCCGGCTCGCGGCCGTCGACGAGCCAGCGCTCGCTGCGTCCCCTCGCCTGCGCCGGCACGAAGGGCAGCGGGTTGTCGCCGGGCCGGCGGAACAGGAATGCGCCCTGCCCCTGCGCGCGCTGCTCGGCTCGCATGAACACGTGGTTCACGGCCGCCACCATGGGGGCCGTGGAACGGAAGTTCGTGGTCAGCGTGGCGTGCCGGCCCGCAGTATCGCGGCGCGCCGCCAGATAGGTATGGATGTCGGCGCCGCGGAACGCATAGATCGCCTGCTTGGGATCGCCGATCAGGATCACGGCCGTCTGCTGTTCGTCGGCCGCCACGCGATAGATGCCGTCGAAGATGCGGTACTGGACCGGATCGGTATCCTGGAACTCATCAATCAAGGCCACCGGAAACTGCTGCCGGATCAGCTCGGCCAGCCGCGCGCCGTTCGGGCCGCGCAGCGCCGCATCGAGCTGCGTCAGCAGTTCGTTGAAGCCCATCTGCGCGCGGCGCGTCTGTTCGGCCGCCAGCCGCGCCGCTACCCAGTGGGCGGCATGGCACAGCACGGCCTCGCGGCCGTCCGGCAAGGCGGCCAGCCGCTCACGCAGCGTCGCCACGTCGTCGAGTGCAGAATGCGATGGCGGCTCGAATCCCGGCTTCCACGCCTCGGCCATGCCGGCCGGCGTCAGCCGCGTCCAGGCGCTGCTGGTGGCGAGCAGTTGCGGTTCGCGTTCGTCGCCTTCGGCCCAGGCGCGCAGGGCCTGCAGCCACGGCATGTAGTAGCGGGACTGCAGCTTCCGGCCGTTGACGCATTTGGCCTGCACGGCGGCATCGAGCAGTTTCTGCAGCTCGGCGGCCCAGCCTTGGTCGCCGCGCCACGGCGCCTTCATTGAAGCCAGTTCGTGGGCGGCCTGCCGGCGCGCGTCGCGCAGCGTGGCCTCGGGAGCCGGCGCCTGGCTCAGAGCTTCGGTCGCCGGCAGCAGTCCGCGCAGCGAACGGCCCAGGTCATCGGGCGTTCGCCACCAGGCACTCACACAGCGCGCCTCATCGGCGGGCAGAGCAGCCAGGAAACTGCGCCAGTAGTCGCGCAGCACGTCGGCGAGCAGATCGCGCTGGTCGGCCTCCAGCGTCTGCGCGAACAGGCTGCCGCTATCGAATGCGTGTTCGCGCAGCATCCGGTTGCACCAGCCGTGGATCGTCGACACCGCGGCCTCGTCCATCCATTCGGCGGCCAGACGCAGCGTGCGCGCGCATGCAGGCCATTGCTCGGGTGGATAGTCGGCGCGCAGATCATGCAGCAGATCAGTGCCGGGGGGACAGCCCCGCTGCGCAGGGTCGGCCAGAAAGACGTCGGCCGCTTCGGCCAGTCGCGCGCGGATGCGCTCGCGCAGTTCCTTCGTCGCCGCATCGGTGAAGGTCACGACCAGGATCTCGGGTGGCGTCAGCGCGCGGCCGAAGGCTTCGCCGCCGCCATCCTGGCCATCGCCGCGTCCGTGGCCCAGCACCAGCCGCAGATAGAGCGCAGCGATGGTGAAGGTCTTGCCGGTGCCGGCGCTGGCTTCGATCAGCCGGCTGCCCCGCAGCGGAAAGCGCAGCGGATCGAGCGGCGGCACGGCACCCGCGGACGTGACAGCAGCGCTCATGCCTCGCCCTCCTCGCCGGCGCTGAAGCGCCCGCCACGGGTACGCCCGCCGCGAGAACCCGCGCCGCCGGACCCTGCGCCGCCAATCGGCCCGCCGTTCCCCGTCCGTGCATCGCCGGAGCCGGATCTCAGCGCATCGAGCAGCGGCTGCAGCAGCACGCTTGCCCAGCGCGCCGGCTCGTCGTCCGCCCACAGTGCGTCGAAGGACGGGAAGACCCGCGCCAGATACGGATTGCGCTCGCGCTCCGCAGGACTGCGCCCGCGCTCGGCCGATGCCGCGCTGCCGCCGCCCTTGCCCTCGTAGCAGATGCGCGCGGCCTCGCGCGCCTCCCGCAGCACCGGTTCGGCGACTCCCTGCGGCGCCGCGCCGCCGCCGGCATGCCCGGCCGCCGCCCCGCCGCTCTTGCGCAGCCATGCGAAGCTGCTTTGCAAGGCCAGCGGCAACGGCCGGCTCATACCTTCGCGCCAAGCGTTCAGCAGCTCGATCCAGTAGGCTCGCGCCTGCGCCCTGTCGAGCGCCTCGAAGACGGCGACGCCGGCCTTGCTGATGATCCGGCTGCGCAGCGGCGGGCCGTTCAGATGCGCGGCGACATGCGCCACCCAGTACGGAACGAGCCGGTCATGCCGCCAGCTGCCGTCCTTGACCAGGCTGCTGCTGTCGAGCAACAGTCTGCAGCGTTCGCCAGCGTCGCGGCCATCGCCGTCCCCATCGGCTTCGTCGGCTCGATCTGCGCCACCGTGTTCATCCGGCTCGCCGGCGCGCAGGCCTCCCAGCCAATCGACCAGCCTCATCGACTCGGGAAATGAATCAGGAAGAAAGTCGAGCGCCTCGTCCGGCAGTCGCCGCGGGCACTCGGACAGCATCTGCTCGTACAGCTCGAACATGGCCGTCATGGGCTCTGCCAGCTGCTCGCGGACCAACTCACCGAACGCACCGGCCGGCAGCTCGCCCCGGCCGGCGATGCGCTGCAGCCGCTCCTGCAGCGCCGCTTCGCGCGAGACGCCGTCATCCAGCGCTGCCTTCTGCGCCTGGATCAGTTCGTCCTGCAGCCGCCAGTTCTGCAGGCCGTCGAGGGCGAAGGGCTCATGATCCTGGCCGACCGGATCCTCGATCTCGAAGCGCACGCCGAGTCGTTCGCGCAGGAAGCTGCGCACCGGATCCCGTAGAAAGTCGCCGAGCAGGCGCAGCGTCAGCGGGCCTTCGAAGGTCCACGGCGGCAACGCGGCCGGCATGGCACGCTCGCGTCCCGGCTGCGCCGCGGCCCGCCATTCGCGCGCATAGCTGAACAGGCGCTCGTCGCCGGCACCGAAATACGCGGGATGGAACGGCTGCAGCCGGTGCTCTATCGTCAGCGCCCGCAGCAGCTGTTCGCCGGCTTCGCGCGCAGAGTCCGCCTCGTCGGCTGGCGGGTCGCCCGCCCGGTGGCCCGGTTCCCGGCCCGCCAAGCGCCAGCCAGCGGCCAGATGATCGCGCAGCTGCGCCACCAGCACCGAGGCCGGCCGTTCGGACTGATCGAGGATGCTGCGACCCACCCAGCTCACGTGCAGATGCTCGCGCGCCGACAGCAGCGCTTCGAGGAACAGATAGCGATCGTCCTCGCGGCGTGAACGGTCGCCGGGCCGATAGTCGCGGCCCATCAGATCGAAATCGGCCGGCATGCGGCTGCGCGGATAGTCGCCGTCGTTCATGCCCAGCAGCGCGACGAAACGGAATGGAATCGCGCGCATCGGCATCAGCGTCGCGAAGGTCACCGCGCCGGCGAAGAACGGCTGATTCAAGGTCGATTGGTCGATGCTCGCCAGCCAGTGCTCGCGCACCACCGACAGCGGCAGCTCGTCGTCGAAGCGGGCCGCGGCGCAGGCGTCCAGCCAGTCCTGCAGCGCGCCTTCCAGCCTCAGCAGCGTGAAGCCGTCGGCATCGTCGTCGGCAGAAAAGAAGTCGCGCAGCAGCGTCCGCAGCCGCTCGACCCATTCGGCCGGCGCGGCGGGCTCGGCAAGAGTGCGCCAGTGCGACTCGAGCCGCGACAGCAGCTGCACGAGCGGTCCCAGCAGCTCGGCATCGAGCCCGCCCACTTCATCCAGCGGCTCGATGTCCGACCAGGGCTCGCCCGCACCCACTGCGTAGCCCAGCAGCATCCGCTGCAGTCCGAAGTCCCAGCTGTTCTGCGCGGGCGCATCGGGCAGGTCGAGCGCGCGCCGCTGTTCGGCATGCAGGCCCCAGCGGATGTTCGCCGCCGCGATCCAGCGGCGCAGCAGCGTCAGCTGCGACTCGTCGATCGCGAAGCGGCGGCGCAATGCGGGCACTTCCAGCCAGTCGAGCACGTCGCTGACCGTCACGCGCGACTGCGGCAACGCGAGCAGCTTCTCCAGCGCGCCGAGCAGCGGATCGTGATGACGCTGACCGCGATCGGCAATCGAATACGGAATGAAGCGCGCGTCGTCGGATGGCGGCAGCCCGAACACGGCCTGCACGTGCGGCGCATAAGCCGCCACGTCGGGCACCATGACGATCACGTCGCGCGGTCTCAGACTGGGATCGGCGGCGAACGCCGCCAGCAGGCAATCGTGCAGGACCTCGACCTCACGCTGCGCGCCGTGCGTCACATGAAAGCGGATCGAACGGTCGCGCCCGACGTCGACTGCCGGCCACTGTCTACGCGTCTCGACCAGCGGACGGAGATCGAGGATGTCGTCCTGCAGCTGCCGCAGCAGCGTGTCGCCGGGGTTGCGCTCGAAGCAGTCGATGCGCCGCCCGATCGCCGCGAAGCGCTGAGCGTACGAGGCATGATCGTCATGCTCGTCGAGCAGCCGGATGAAGTCGCGCCCCTGCTTCCCCCACGCTGCCAGCAGCGGCTGCGCATGCAGATGCAGCGCCTCGTCGGGGATCGCGCCTTCGGCTCCGCCGCGCCGCCGCTGCCGCGAGCGCTCCGCGCGCAGCAGATCCTTGTCCGCGACGATGTGCGACCAGTCGTGCTCGCAGGGGTTGTGCACGCACATCAGCACCTGCGTCCATCTGGCCAGCGCGGCCAGGACAGCCAGCGACTGCTGCGGCAGCGACGAGATGCCGAATACGATCAGCCGGCGCGGCAGCCCTGCCGGCCGCTCGCCGTGCCAACCGGCGGCAGCGGCCATGAAGCGGCGATGCACGTCGGCACGGCTGGCCGCGGCCTCGCCGTCGGCGGCATCGGCCAGCAGCGCGCGCCACAGCTGCGGCTGCCAGTTCAGTTCGGCCGGCACCGGCCGGCGGCCGCCGCGGCTGGTATCGATCACGTCGCGGCCGTCTGCCCAGGCCCCCAGCCAGTCGGCGCGATAGACCTGGTACTGGTCGTACAGGTCGGCCAGCCGCTCGGCCAGTTGATGCCGCTTGCGCGAATCGTCATCGTCGAGCAGGAAACGACGCAGCGGCGCAAAGGCCTCGCCCGCCAGCAGCGCCGGCAGCAGCCGCATCAAGCGCCAAACCAGCAGCGGCTTGTCGAACGGCGAAGCGGCCGGCACCTGCTGCGCGCCCAGCACGGCGCGATAGGCCTGCCAGACGAAGCGCGACGGCAACTCGGTGCGCAGTGCGGCCGCGATGCCGATGCCGCCGTCGGCCGCATCCCGCGCCAGCGACAGCTTCAGCCATTGCGCCACGCCGTTGCTCTGCACCAGCACGCATTCGTCTTCGAGCGGTGTCAGCGGATGGCGTGCGATCCACGCCAGCATCAGATCGCGCAGCGCTTCGGGATGGTTGCCATGCACCACCATGAAACCGGGCAGCAGCGGCTCCTCGCTCACGACGCGCTCTCCAGCGGCCGGATCGGTACGCCCATGTCGCGCCAGTGCTCGGGATGGCAGGTGAACAGCAGCAGCTGATGGCGCTGCGCGGCATCGAACAGCACACGCTTCATCTGGGCCAGGCGTTCGGCATCGCTATGCACGAGCGCATCGTCGAGGATCAGCAGCGTCGGCCGGCCCGCCTGCCGCAACAGATCCGCGTAGGCGAAGCGGCTGATCAGCGCCAGCTGTTCGCGCGCACCGAAGCTCAGCTCCTGCACCTGCGCCGCCTCGGCATGGCCGCCCGGCGATGCACGCAGCAATGCACCGGGCGCCAGGTCGGCGTCGATCTGCATGCTGGCACCCGGCATGAGCAGCGGCAGATAGTGCTGCAGCCGCTGCTGCAGCGGGGCCTGCAGTCGTGCGAGCGTGGCACGCCGCTTCTCGTCCAGCCTGGTGCACAGCAGCTCGAGCGCGTCGGCGCGCCGGCGCAGTTCGTCGTGTCGCCGCTTCGCCTGCTCCAGACTGACGGCCAGCGACTGCCGCTGCTCCTCGAGGCCCTGTGCGCCGGCTTGTTGCAGGCTGCTTTCGAGCATCACGATCTGTTCGCGGCGCTGCTGGTGAAGCTTCGTCGACTGCTCGATGCTGAGCCGGAAGCGGACGACGTCCTGCTCGACAATCTGGGGTCGTGCCTGCTCCAGCTCGGTCTGGGTCTGCGCAATGCGCGCCGCCAGCGCGTCGTGCTCGGCACGGTTGGCCAGCAGCTGAGTCTGCGCTTGCGCCTGCCGCTGCAGGCGCGCGGGATCGGCGAGCGTCGCCTGAGCGGCGGCATGTTCGCGCTGCGCATGATCGTGGTGCGCCCGCGCGGCGGCGCTGGCGCGCTGTGCGTCGTTCAGCGCGGCTTCCCCGGTTCTTTCGGCCGCCTCGGCTGCGCTCAGCTCGAGCTCGGCCTGATCCAGCGACGGCTCGGCCGCCTCCCCGTCATCAGCCGGCGATGCGCCACCCGCTCCAGCGTCCTCGTGCAGCCGATCCAAGGCCTCGCGCGCGGCGCCGATCCGCTGCCGGGCCTGCGCAATCGCGGCATGCAAGGGCTGCAATCCCTTGGGCGCGACGATGGCCAATGCCTGTTCGGCCAGGCCGATCCGCGATTCGCGATCCATAGCGGCGGCGCGACGCGCCCGCGCCTCGTCCGCATCGGACACCCCCAGGCTTGCGCAGGCCCTGCGCAAGGCGTCCAGCGCATGCTCGTGCGCACGCGCCAGCTCGCCGAGGTCCTCGCCGCCGGGCGTGATCACGAGCCGCCCGCCGCCCGGGAGCTGCAGGCTGGCCTGCGCATCGAGCAGTTGCTCGCCGCGCGCTTCGAGAATGCGCAGTCCATCGCGCGTGCTCAGCTCGACGGCTTGTCCTTCAGGCAGCTCGAAACTCAGACGCGTGGCCACCGCCTGCCGACGCAGCGCTGCATCGCGCTCGGCGCGTTCGAGCCGGATCAGATGCTCGAGCTGGGCCTGGTCGATCGCCGCCGCCGCGGCACTGCTCGCGCGCAGCTCGGCCAGATGCCGATCGGCCTGCTCGGCGCGCTGCAGATCGCCCTCCAGCCGCGCCGCCTCGGCTTCTGCCTGTTCGATCTGCTGCTGCAGGCCGCGCCGGTCGGCAGTCCGTCGCGCGCGCCTGTGCACCTCGCGCGCGGCAGCAGTCGCCTGGCGCGCCTGCCCGGCCTGCTGCCGGGCGCTGGCCACCGCCGCATCGGCGGCGTGCAGCGCCTCACGTGCCTCGGCCAGCGCTCGTGCCCGCGTCTCGGCATCGGCCTGCTGCTGCTCGAGATTCGCCAGCTCCTTCAGCAACAGCTCGCGAGTCTCCGCGAGCTGGTCCAGCCGCGTCTGATCGGCTTGCAGACGCTGCTGGCTGGCCTGCAGCGCACGCTGCCGCTCCTCGGCCTGGGCCAGCTGCTCGCCGAACTGCCGCCACGGCTGCGCCGCTTCGTCAGCCGCATGCTGCTGGCGCAGACTGGCCAGGCGATCCACGTCCTGCCGGTAGGCCTCGATCTGGCCGTCGAGCGCCTGCAGCTGCGTCTGCAGAGCCTCGATCCGAAATGCGGCCTCGGCATAGACGCCGCGCGGCTTGCCCATACCCGTGAGCAGCTCGCCCCGCTCGGCTCGCAAATGGTCCAGCAGCTCATCGCCGCCGCTGGCGGCCAGCTCGCCGGCTGCTGCGTCGACCTGGCCATGCAGCGCATCGTGCAGATGGTCGCGAGCATGGCGGACATCGAGTTCCTGCCCTGCTCCTTGCTCGACCCACAGCAGACCGGGAATGCCCCAGTGCTCGGGCCGGCTGGCACCCTTGCCGGCGAACGCGAAGCCGAGCAGCTGCGCCAGATGCTCCTCCGCCTCGGCGCCGTCCAGCGTTCGCGCGCCGATCTGCAATGTGCAGCGTTTCCTGCCGAGAAAGCTCTTCACGAGGCGATGCGGCTGCCCGTCGAGATCGAAATCGAGCTCGATCTGCGGCGCGGCGGCGGCGCCTTCGCCCCATGGCCTCAGGTCATCGACGGAGGTGGATCGGTAGCGTTCGAAGAACGCGGCGCGGATGGCCCGCACCAGCGTGCTCTTGCCGGCCTCGTTCGGGCCGGCAATGATGTTCAGGCCCGCGTCGAAGCCGTCGAGCTCCAGCGGCTGGCGAAAGCGCCGCAGCTGTTCGATGCGCATGCGGGTGACGCGAAGGCTCACGACCGGGACTCCGGCGGCGACTGCACATCGGTCGTAGCGGCGGGCGCTTCGGCTGCCGCCACTGCTTCGATCGTTTCGGTCGCTGCGGCCGCTTCGCCGCTCTCGCCGTCGCCGGCCACGGGCGCGTCCGCCGCCTCTACGGCCGCCACCGGATCGTCCGAATCAGCCACATCGCCCACATCGGCCACATCAGCCGCATCGGTCACGCCGACCGCACCGGCCGCGTACCGGCGCTGTGCCAGCGCCGCCGTCAGCAGCGCCAGCGCATCCTGGGCTGTTCGTGCATATCCTGCATCAGCGCCGGCCTGCGCTTCGCGCAGTTCGGCGATCACCTCGCCCAGATAGCCGTCAGCCTGCAGAGCGGCGATGTCCTCGTCGGTCGGCATCAACCGCAGCGCCGACAGGTCTGCCTGCAGGTGCCGCGCGCGCGCCTCGGCTTCACCGATCGCGGCGCGCAACCGCTGTAGGCCGGCCAGATCGAGTTGTCCGTCGACATGCAGATCGACGACGTCCTGCGGTGCCAGCGAAGCCAGCGACTGCAGCAGCGCGTCGAGGTCGCTGGCCACGCGCAGCTCTGCTTCCAGCGAACGCCAGCGGTACTGCGCCACCGGCAGCGGCGTGACGCGCGGCAGCGCGCGGGGCGCTTCGATCTCGACCAGCAGCGCGCGGCCCGGATCATTGGCCTTGAAGCGGTCCGGCTCGGGCGTCCCCGCGTACCAGGTGCGCGGATCGACGGCGAAGCAGCCGTGCCAATCGCCCAGCGCCAGATAGTCGAGCCGCGCCCGCGCCGCTCGATCGGCCGCGATCGGATTGGCCGAATCGATATCGCCGGGCAGCACGCCCTGCACGCTGCCGTGGGCCAGGCCGATGCGCAGCAGGCCCGGCGGCGTGACGGCGTCATCGAACCACGCCGTCAGATCGGCATAGGTATGACGCTGCACGAGCGGCGCGGGCAGCACGGCGAAGCCCTGCCCGGCGAACAGCGAGATCTCGGGAGCGAGCAGCGGCCGCACGTTGGGCGGCACCACGGCGAGGCGCGCCGCGCGGGTCCACACGCTCTCGGCCAGCGCCGCGTCGTGGTTGCCGGGGATCATCAGCCACAGCCCCGCGAAACCCGACATCGCATTGAACGAGCGGCGCAGCGTCCGCTCCGACACCGTCTGCGCATCGAAGACGTCGCCCGCCACCAGCACCGCATCGACCTCGTGCTCGGCGGCCAGCGCCGCCAGCCGCTCGATCGCGGCCACCCGTGCCTCGGCGAGAATCGGCGCATGCTCGGCATCGAAGCCGGCGAACTGGCGGCCGATCTGCCAATCGGCCGTGTGCAGGAAACGGGGCATGGATCGCGTCGGTTCGTCCAGCGAGCGGAATACCCCGCAAAGACTACATCATGTCGCGGCACGGCCGCCCCACGGGACGGGTGCTGTGCTCCAATTCAGCCCCCTGCCCACTCATATCGGACGCCGCGGCACGCGCCATCTCACTGGCTGGGGGCGTCAGCAAGCGGCTGCGGTACGCCGCCGAGAACAATTGCGAGGCCCCTCAGTAGCGAGGCCCCTCAGTACCTGGCGCTCGAACCCGGCGACCCACTAGTGATGGGCACCCCGGCCGGCATCGGTGTCGCGCACAAGCGGCCGCTGTTCATGAAGGCCGGCCACGTCTGCGAGATCGAGATCGGGAAGATCGGCCGCGCGAACGCAGCACTGCGCTAGAATGCAGAGACGCCGATGACCATGACCCTGGCTAACGATCCCAATCGCTCGCTCGCGCCGAAGCGCCCCCGCGGCAAACGCAAGGGGCCGGGACGCCCCGAAGGGGCCAGCGTATCCAAGAGCGACATCCTCGACGCCGCCGAAACCGTCTTCGCCAATCTCGGCTATGCGGGCACGACGCTGCGCGAAGTGGCCACGCAGGCCAAGGTCACGCAGGCATTGATCAGCTACTACTTCGGCTCCAAGTTCGGTCTGTTCGAGGCAGTGTTCCTTCGGCGCAGCGTGCCGATCTCGCAGCAGCGGCTCGACAACCTCGACGCACTGCGGGCGCGCGGCAAGCTGAAGGTGCGCGAAATCGTCCGCGCGTTCCTGCTGCCGACGCTGGCGCTGCGCAGCAGCGCACAGGGCCGCGCCTTTCTGCGGCTGCAGGCGCGCCTGCACACCGAGCCGCCGGAGATCTCGTACACGCTGCGCACCAACGCCTATGGCGTGTCGACGCGCCGCTACGTCGAGGCGGTCCTCGAAGCGCTGCCGCGGATGCCCGAGCTCGACGCGTACTGGCGCGTGACGCTGATGATAGGCACCTATCTGTACGCGTTCTCCGACACGCACCGGATGGACGCGATGACACCGCCGGGGCTGTACGACCCCGACGACACCGAGTCGCTGATCGACCAGGTGACGCGCTTCGTCGTCGGCGGCGTCGAAGCGCGCTGAGACTTGCTCAGGCTCGCTGAAACCCGCTGACGCGCGTTTCGTTCCGCGCTCAGACCAGCGCCGGCTCCGTCGTCCTGCCCGGCGCCATCAATGCCTCCACCACCTTGCCGTCTTCGACGACCTGCAGCTCGTCGACGAACACGTTGCAGTGGCGCATCGGAATGTCGATGTGGCAGGCCGTGGTCCGCGAGCCGCCCGCCTCGTTGTTCGGCCCCAGCGAGAACAGGAAGTTGCCGCTGACGGCGCGCGCGTCCATGCCCAGCGTCGCTTCGCGATCGTACAGGCCCAGCGTGGACCAGTACGCGCGCTTCTGCAGTCCCCAGCCGATGTGCGAGATCGCATAGGCTTCCGGATCGCCGAACGACTCGATGTATTCGCGCAGCAGCTCGGCATCGGTACCGCCTTCGATGCGCGTCACGAAGCCGTTCTGCACCGTCAGCTCGATCGCTTCGTCGACATAGGACTTCATCGGCAGCAGGATGTCGCCTTTGGACAGCACGATGCGTCCGTTCGAGGCGCCCTCGTTCGGCCAAGTGAAGGCGAAACCGCTCGGCCAGTGATCCCAGCGGCCGGGCTGTTCGACGAAGCCGTACTCGGCGGTGACCGGATACTCGCCGAGCGCGCAGCGCAGATCGGTGCCCGCCTTGGAGGTCACGCGCATCTCCTTGCGCCCTTTCAGCAGCGCCACGGCGGCCTGCACGCGATGATAGTCGTCCATCGACGGCACCATCCGCAGCAGCACCTCCGGCGGCTCCACCGCGAGCAGGATCCGGGTGCCCGACTGCAGGATGTCGACCTGCTCGGGCGAGAACAGCAGCGTCATCAGATCGAGCACCAGATCGCTGGCCTTCAAGGCCGCGATCGCGGCGCGGTTGCCGGTCAGCGGCGTGGTGCCGAGGTAGGCAAGCGGATCGCGGCTCAGCGACTTCTCGCCGTTCAGCGGCGGCAGATCGAGCCGGCTGACGCAGGCGCCCATCATCGTGGCCGCCGTGACGGCGCAGCGCAGCGTCTGCGGATGCGTGTGGTCGCTGGTCAGCACCGTGACGATGTCGCCGGACTTGAGCTTGGACAGCGTGAGCACCTGGGTCCAGGCGCGGATCAGGTCAGCGTCGCGAACAGCCATGGCGTTCTCCTTTTCTCCTTGACAATGCCTTGCGATCGGCGATGGCGGCAGGCGGATTCAATCGAGCCGCTGGCCGAGAAAATCGCCGAACGCCCGGTGAAACCCTTCCTCGTTGTCCCAAGGGATCATGTGCCCGGCGTCGGCCACGCGAACGTGCGACAGCGTCGGCACCAGGCCGCTGATCTCGTCCACGTCCGCATCGCGGATGACGTCGCCGCGCTCGGCGGTCATCAGCAGCATGGGCACCGCGATCCGCGGCATATCCGCGTGGATGTCGTCGATCTGGAAGTCCTCGAAGCTGCGCACGATGGCGCGCTCGTCGCAGGTGTGCAGCCATTCGGCGCGCAGCCGCAGCTGCTCCTCGCTCCAGGTGGGGCAGAAGCTGCGCATCTGTTCCAGCGAGATGCCCTGGCGAGCGAGCCGGATCGAGTCCACGTACCACGGCAGCTGTGCCGGATAAGGACGGCGCCCTGGGCCCGAGACCGGCGGGTCGACGGCGACCAGCCGCGTCAAGCCGGCCGGGCGGCGGCCCGCGGCGCGGATAGCGATGCGCCCGCCCATCGAATGACCGACGAAGGCATAGCGCGACAGGCCGAGCGCTTGCGCCACGGCAATCGCGTCGGATGCCTGAGCGTCCAGGCCGTAGTCCAGCGTGTCCGAGACCTCGCTGAGCCCGCGGCCGCGCACGTCCAGCACGTAGGTGTCGAAATGGCGACCGAAGCGTTCGGCGACGAAGCCCCAGGTCACCGCCGGACTGGTGATGCCGGGAATCAGGACGACGGCATCGCGGCCGGCGCGTGCGCCGTCGGTGCCGCCGTAGCGAAGATAGTGCTGGCGAATGCCGTTGGCCTGGACATTGGCCCCGTACAGGAAAGTGCTGTCGTTCATATCGAGAATTCCTCCGTCAGTGGATCAGGCGCGGCCGGCTAGGCGCGGCCGGCTAGGTGCGGCCCGCTGAGGCGCGCCGGCTCAGCCGCGGCCTGAATAGGCGCCCGACAGCAGCGCACCGGCCCCTGGCACCACCTGCTCGAGTTCCAGCGCGCCGAGCATCGCGTACGTGGTCGCCACCGCGGCGGTCAGCACCGGCTTGCCCGTGGCCGCCTCGACGCGTGCGACCGCCGGCAGCGACGGCATCTGCACGCAGGCCGACAGCACGATCGCGTCGACGTCGTCGGTCTTCATGCCGGCAACGATCTCGGGCAGCCGCATCGGATCATGGCGTCCCACCGCCAGGTTGTCGGCGATCTCCAGCGCACGCCAGTCGGCGACCTCGAAGCCTTCGTGCTCGATGTAGTCGATGACCAGCCGCGTCAGCGGAATCATGTAGGGCGCCACCAGCGCGATGCGGCGCGCGCCCAGCACGCGCAGCCCCTGCACCAGCGCACCCGCGCTGGTGACCACCGGCGCTCCGCCGCCGTTGCTCGCCGTGGCCGCCGACAGCCGCGCCTCCGACTGGCAATGGTAGCCGCGGCCCATGGCCATGATGGCGACCAGGCAGGCATAGCCGAGCACGTCGACGCGCGCGTCCGACAACTCCAGTGCGCAGCGGTCCGACTCGGCATCCATTGCCGCGAGCTCTTCCTTGGTCACGTGCTTCATCCGCATGCGCGCGGAATGGAACGTGAAGCGCTCGGGCCGCACCTGCTCGCGCAGCCGCAGCATCGCGGGAATCTCGGTCTCCATCGTGGTGTTCGAGCTCGGCACGATCTGGCCGATGCGATAGCTCTTCATGGCGTGCTCCTGGTCCGCTCAACCCACCGAGGCTTCGGCCGGGAAGCGCTCGACGCAGTGCGTGGCATCGTATTCGTACACCCACTCGGCCTTGATGCCGACCGCGTTCGGGTTCTCGGCCTGCTGCTTCTGGAACGCCAGGTCGCGCTGACGCTTCTCTTCGGGCGAGGACAGATGGTAGGTGCGGCCGCGCTCGCGCGCTTCAAGCTGCACGCGCGCGGTACGCGGCAGCCGCTCGGCCTCGTAGGCGCGCAGCGCGGCGCCGTAGTCGCTGCCGTAGTGCGCCAGCGCCGCCGCCAAGACGTAGGCATCCTCTATCGCCATCGCCGCGCCTTGCGACAGGAACGGCAACATCGGATGCGCAGCGTCGCCCAGCAGCGTGATTCGCCCGCTCGACCACTGCGGCATCGGGTCGCGGTCGAACAGCCCCCATTTGAAGGTCTGCGTGGGATCGGTCAGCTCGAACAGCCTGATCAGGTCCGAATGCCAGCCCTGGTAGGCGGCCATCAGCTCTTCGCGCGTGCTCGGCTCGGTCCACGACTCCGCCACCCATTCGGCGCTTTCGTTGACCGCCACGATGTTGACGGCCGCGCCGCCCTTCACGTAATAGGTCACCACGTGCGCCTTGGGCCCCATCCAGAACGACGCGGCGGGCCGCACGAAGGGCAGCGGATGCTGCGGCACCGGCACCAGCGCGCGCCAGCACATGTGGCCGGTGAAATGCGCCTTGCTCTGGCCCCACAGCGAGGTATGCACCGCCGAATGGATGCCGTCGGCGCCGACGATCAGATCCGCCTCGAAGCTGGACCCGTCGGCGAACTGCGCCACCGCCGCATCCTCGCGCTGCGTCACACCCACGCACTGCGCATTGAAGCGCACGCGATCCGCGGGAATGCCTTCGGCCAGGATGGCATGCAGGTCGGCGCGATGCACGTGGTAGAAATCGGCGCCGAACAGCCGCGGGCAGACGTCGCGCAGCGGCGTGCGGAACAGCTCGGTACCGTCATCCCAGTTCAGGCCTATCATCGCCTCGGGCAGGAAGCCGATGCGCCGCAGCCCTTCGCCCACGCCAAGGCCGATCAGGGTCTTGGCCGCGTTCGGCGTCATCTGGACGCCGGCGCCGATCTCGCCGAACTCCGGTGCGCGCTCGAACAGCCAGGCTTCGATGCCGCGCAGCCGCAGCGCGCGCGCCAGCGCCACACCGCCTATACCGGCGCCGACGATACCGACCCGCATACTCTTGCTCATCTCCAATCTCCATGTTGCCGGGACCCGCGGGTGTCCCGCATCGCTTGCCAAGCCATCGACAAACCGCCGTCAGGCACCCAGATAGGCTCCCAGCAGCTCGGGATCCTCCAGCAGTCCGGCGGCATCGCGCTCGGCCACCACACGGCCGGTCTCGAATATGTACGCGCGAGTAGCCACCGACAGCGCGTTGTGCACGTTCTGCTCGACCATCAGCACGGTCACGCCGTGTGCGTTGATGTCGCGCACGAACTGGAACACCTCGTGCGCCATCAGCGGGCTCAATCCCAGGCTGGGCTCGTCCAGCAGCAGCAGCTTGGGCTCGGACATCAGCGCACGGCCGATGGCCAGCATCTGCTGCTCGCCGCCGCTCAGAGTCCCGGCCAGCTGCCGATGCCGCTCCTTCAGGCGCGGAAAGCGGTGATAGACGATGCCGATCCGGCGCTCGACGTCGGCGGCGCTCCTGCACAGATAGGCGCCGAGCGACAGGTTCTCGTGCACCGTCATCGCCGGCCAGACGTGCCGCTCCTCGGGGCAGTGCGCGACGCCTAACGACACGATGCGATCGGGCCGCAGCCCACCTATGGCCTGGCCCGCGAACCGGACAGCGCCACGCGTGGGCCGCAGCAGGCCTGAGATGGTCCGCAGCGTCGTGCTCTTGCCGGCGCCATTGGCGCCAAGCAGCGCGACCACCTCGCCGGGCTGCACCGACAGGCTGACGCCGTGCAAGGCCGCCGTCTTGCCGTAGCTGACGTGCACGTCGCTCAGTTCGAGCAGCGCCTCGCTCATTGCTTGCCTCCGCCCAGATAGGCCTCGATGACGCGCGAATCGCTCTGTACCTGCGCCGGCGGCCCTTCGACCAGCTTCTCGCCGAAATGCATCACCACGACGCGATCGGACACGCTCATGACCAGTCCCATGTTGTGCTCGACCAGCAGGATGGACTGCACCCACTCGCCACGCAGCCGCTTCAGGATCTCGCCGAAGGTCTTGGCCTCCTCGCTGTTCAGCCCGGCAGCCGGTTCGTCCAGCATCAGGATGCGCGGCTTGGCCGACAGCGCCAGCGCCACTTCGAGCAGCCTCAGCTCGCCGCACGACAGCATGTATGCCGGCACGTCCATGCGCTGCGACAGTCCCATCGTGTGCACGATCCGCTCGGCCGAGTCGCGCACCGCGCGCTCGGTCTGGCGCACGCGGCGGCCCGGAAAGAAGGTGCTCCAAAGCGACTGGCGGGCCTCCATGTAGTGGCCGGTCAGCACGTTCTCGAACACCGTCAGCGACTTCAGGATGTTGGTCTTCTGAAAGCTGCGCACGATGCCCAGATGCGCCATCTCGTACGGCGCCCGGCCGGTGACGTCGCCGCCGCGGAAGCGCACGTGCCCGCTGGTGGGCGTATAGAAGCCGGTGATCAGGTTGAAGCAGGTAGTCTTGCCGGCGCCGTTCGGACCGATCAGGCCGACGATCTCGCCGGGCCGGACGTCGAAGCTGATGTCGCGCACCGCGTGGATACCGCCGAACGACTTGCTCAGGCCGCGCACTTCGAGCACGTCGCCGAGCACCTCGCCGCCGGCAGCAGCCCCGGTGCCGGCAGCGGGGTTCTGCAGAACGGCGCTCATCGTGCCACCTCCGGTGCCGCAGCGCGGGCCACGGCGCCGCCGCCGCGGCCGTCGGGCGTGGAGCTCGCACGCATTTCCCGGCGCTGCGTGATGAAGCCCATCAGGCCGCGCGGCAGGAACAGCACGATCACGATCACCGCCAGGCCGAACAGCGACAGTCTGAGCTCCTTGGCCTCGCGCAGATACTCCTCGAGGAAAGTGACCAGCAGCGCGCCGATCAGCGGACCGACCAGCGTGCCCTTGCCGCCTATCAGCACCATGATGATCATGCTGACCATGAACGCGAAACGGAACACTTCGGGACCGACGAACGAGATGTAGTGCGCGTAGAAGCCGCCCGCCATGCCGGACAGGAAGGCACCCAGCACCAGGGCCAGCATCGAATAGGTCAGCGGCTTGACGCCGATCGACTGCGCGACGTAACGGTTCTCGCGAATCGCGACCGCGGCACGTCCCGCGTTCGAATGCACGAACCGGTACGACAGATACAGCGCGATCGCCAGCACGACCCAGGCGACGCCGAAGTAGAACTGCTTGGCGCCCAGGTTGCTGACATCGGCCAGCACGCCCGGCTGCGGCACCCCGGCGATGCCCATCGGGCCGTTGGTCAGGCCTATCCAGTTGTCGGCGATCAGGCGCAGCACCTCGGCGAACGACAAGGTGACAATGACGAAGAACGGTCCCTGCAGCCGCAGCGTGATGCGGCCGATCACGACGCCGACTACCGCCGCCAGGACGCCAGCGGCCGGAATCGTCGCCCACATCGGCCAGCCGTGGCCGGTCGACAGCAGCGCCGCCGTATAGGCGCCGGTGCCGAGGAACGCGGTATGGCCCAGTGAAAACTCGCCGACGTAGCCGACCACGAGGTTCAGGCTGGTGGCCAGCACCGCATAGAACAGCACCATGATGGCGATGTGCAGCACGTACTGGTCGCTGATCAGCAGCGGCACCAGCGCGGCCAGCAGCATCAGCGCGAACAGCGCGTTTCGTTCGAATTTCATGCGCGCTCCGCGTGCTTGGAGAACAGGCCGTACGGCCGCAGCACCAGCGTCAGGATCACCAGTCCGAAGCCGATGATATCGACCCAGCCGGTGGCCACGTAGCCGCCCCACAGCGCCTCGACCACGCCCAGCAGCAGGCCCCCGACGATCGCACCGGCGAAGCTGCCCATGCCGCCGAGGATCACGACGACGAAGGCCTTCATGCTGACCGCGCCTCCGATCGACACCTGCGCCGAATAGATCGAACCGAGCAGCATCCCCGCCAGCGACGCGATCACGGTTCCCATCGCGAAGGTGCTGGCGTAGATGTTCGCGGTGCGAATGCCGACCAGCTGCGCCGCCATCGGATCCTGGAAGGTGGCGCGCATCGCGCGACCCAGCCGCGTCTTGTGGATCGTCAGCCAGGCAGCGATCATCAGCAGCACGCAGACGCCCACCGCGAACAGCCGCAGCTTGGTCACCACTACCGGCCCGAAGAACACCGGCCCCGCCGACACCGGCGCCTCGACCTTCAGCGGCGCGGTGCCGACCAGCAGCAAGGCCGTATTGGCCAGGAAGATCGACAAGCCTATCGTCAGCAGGATGCCCGGCTCTTCGCCCTGGCCGCGGATGCGCTCGATCAGCACGCGGTCGATCAGCCAGCCGAAAGCGCCCATCGTGATCGCCACCAGCGCCAGACCGCTGAAGAAGTCTAGCCCGAGGCGGTTGGTCACCCACCAGCCCATGATGCCGCCCACCATGTACAGCTCGCCGTGCGCGAAATTCACCACGCGCATCAGGCCCAGGATGAGCGTCAGGCCGAGCGCCGACAGCGCATAGAACGAGCCCGTGACGAGCCCGTTCGTCAGGTACTGCAGCAGCAGGTCCATGCGAGGTTCTCTGTGCGAAGGCCGGCCGGCCGCTCAGGGCTTCTCGGTGGTCGCGTCGGCGACGACCTTGGGTTCCTTGTTCACGATCTGCACCAGCACGACATTGAAGCCGTAGCCCTCGCCTTTCTCGGTGAAGCGATAGCGGCCGTTCGGCGCCTGGTAGTCGGTCTTGCGCAGCGCGTCACGGATCGCGTCGGCGTCGGTCTTGCCGGCGCGCGCGACTGCATCCACCATGATGTTCACCGCGTTATAGCCGGCGGCGCCGTACTTGCCCGGCTTCTCCTTGTAGGCGCCGGCATACTGGTCGACGAACACCTTGTTGCGCTCGCCCGGGATGCTCGACGCGTACGGCACGGCGGCATAGATACCTTCCGAGGCCGGACCGGCGAGGTTGACGAAGTCCGCCGTGGCCCACGAGCCGACGCCGAAGATCTTGGTCTGCAGACCCAGCTCCTTGAACTGCTTGACGAAGATCGACCCGTCCTGCGTCTCCGCCGCGACGAACACGCCGTCCGGCTTGGCCGCGCGCAGCTTGGTCAGCAGCGTGTAGAAGTCGGTGGTGCCGTGATCGAAGTACTCCTTCATCACGGTCTTGACACCCAGCGCCTGCATGTCCTTGGAGAAGTCCTCGACGCCGCCGCGACCCCAGTCGTCATTGACGCCGATGTAAGCGACTGTCTTCAGCTGCAGCTTGTCGGCCAGGATCTTGCTGAAGGTCCTGGACATCAGCCGGTCCGTCTCGGCCGAGCGAAAGAAGTACTGCAGCCCCTTGTCGGTGAGATCGGCCTTCGACGACACGCCTGTCAGCAGCGGAATCTTGTATTTCTCCGCCACCGGCATGACAGCCGCCGTCGCCGAACTGCAGAACGCGCCGATCAGCGCCACGACCTTGTCGCGCTGGACCAGTTTCTCGGCGGCATTGACCGAGTTCGCCGGACGGCACTGCCCGTCCTCGATCACCAGTTCGATCTTGCGGCCGTTGACGCCGCCCGCGGCATTGCGCTGTGCGGCCGCGAGTTTGGCGCCATTCACGAAGGTCTGGCCGTTATAGGCCACCGAGCCGGTCAGCGGCTGGATGATGCCGATCTTGATCGACTCCTGGCCGACCGCGCTGCTCACGAACCCGCTGAAGACACTGGCCGCGACAGCGAATCGCACGAATGTAGACATCGAACAATCTCCTTGGGATGAAGGGACGAGCGGGGCACGCGTGCCGCGGAAGCGGCTGAAGGCACAATAATAATTAAACAACTAATTAATTCAAGCATCCAGCATATCAATCATTCCGGCGCGCGCCAAGCGCGGCTCGAAATCCGTGCCGCGCGACACCGCAGATTGCAAGAACGGTGCCAGCGGAGGCCGTACATCGTAGTCCCATTCGCTTGCGGCAACCAGCGCCGCCTGTGCTGCACCGCAGGGGTGCGTGCGGCACTGCGAAAGCACCGCCCAGGGGCAATAGGACCGATGATTGCTGCGCAAAGCATGCCACCTTGACTGTGTCCATCTCAGGGAGAAAACCTATGCAGAAGAATTGGGTGCTGGTTGCCGACGAAGGCGTGGCGCGGGTTCTCGAATGGGACACCGAAGCCGCCTCACTGAAGGAAGTCGAAACCTTGACGAACGCCGCCGCCCACGCGCGCGGCGCGCAACTGCGGCGCGACGCCTACGGCCGCCGTAAGGCTTCTGGCACGCGAGCCGGCGGTTCGATCACGGAATCGGCAGGCAAGGATGAGGAGCACCGCGAAGCGGAAGGCTTCGCGCGGCGCGTCGCCGCCTGGCTGGATGAAGCCCAGCAGTCGCAGCGCTTCGAGCGCCTGCAGGTGGCCGCGGCGCCGCGTTTCCTCGGGCTGCTGCGCAGCCAGCTGAGCGCGCACGTCAGCGAGCGCGTATGCGATGAACGCAATGTCGATCTGGTCCATCTCGACGCGAACGAACTGGCGCGCCGGCTGCTGCTGAGCGACCGCCCGCCGGCATCGGGCGAAAACTCGGGGGGACGGGCAGCGAACGGCCAGTCCGCGACGGGACCGTCCGCGGCGAGCTCGGGGTCCGGTCCAGGCGCGGAACGCTCGTCTGCCCGCACTTCCACCCGCTCATCCACGCGCCCCGCGCCAAACGAACCGTTCGACGCGGAAGTGATCGACATCTATGCCAGATTGCGCCGCGGCGAAGGACGCGAGCTCGTCACCGAAGACAATGTGCAGTCGCTGATGATTCTGGCAGAGCGCAGCGGGCATCCTGTGCTGGCTGAGGAGCTGCGCGAGTGGGGCGCGGCCTGCGGTCGCCCGCAGGCGTCCAAGCTGCCCTAGGACGCGGCGCCGGGGGCTCCGACAGGCCGGCCGGCTCAGCCGGCTCAGCCGGGACTGCGGCTCGGCTGCCCCGAGGCAGACCCGCCCCCCGCGCTGCCGGAGGCGGCGGAGATTCCCGAGCGGTCGGGCTCCGCTGGTTCGGAGACTGACTGCAGCGTCTCCGCAGCCACGTCGCGATCGGCCTTGGTGGCGATATCGCCGAGCGCCACCATGCCGACGAGGGTATGGGCGCCGTCCACCACCGGCAGGCGGCGGATCTGGGCTTCGCACATCAGCTTGGCAGCCTCGGTCAGCGGAGCGTCCTCCGTGCACCACCTGACGCTCGCGCTCATCACGGCCTTCACCGGCGTATCCAGCGGCCGCTCTTGCGCGACGCTGCGGATCGCGATGTCCCGATCGGTCACCATACCGACCAGCCTGCCCTGCTCGCAGACCGGCAGCGAGCCGACATTGAGCTCATCCATCGCCTGCGCGGCGAACACGATCGAATCGTCAGGAGAGATGGCGCGGACGCCGCGCGTCATGACATCGGATACTCGGTTCATGGCTGCCTCCGTAAATGGAGATTCGGCGCTGCAAGCGGCAGGCCCACGAATAGCGGCGCGCTGTCGGGCGCGGCTTCGGCAGCGGCCAGCATTCGCCGCAATGCGGGCAGGCAAGAACCGCAGGCGGTGCCGCAGCGCAGCTGCTGCTGCAGCCGCGGCAGGTCCGCCCCGTGTGCCAGCTCGGCGGCAATGCATGCTTCATCGACTCCATGGCAGCTGCAGACGATGCGCGACGACGACGTCATCGCGGCGCCGGGCGGCCTGGCGAGCGGCGCGAACAGCCACGGACGCGAGGACCCGAGCGCCTCGCCGGCGAGCATGGCGCGATGCAGCCAGTCGAAGGCCGCGGCCTCGCCGACGAGCCGCAGCGCCAGCAGATACCCGTGCTCGACCCGCGCACGCTTGACGATGCCGCGCCGCGCATCGACGAAGACCAGCGGCGCCCGCGCCGCATCGGTGCCCAGGATGGCATCCAGGGCCGCCAGCAGTGCCTCGTCGGGCGGCCCCTCGTGCGCGGTCCGCAGACTGAGCACCGGCCGATCGCGGCCTTCGAGCGACACCGCCGCATAGTCGAAGCGCGCCAGCCATGGCTGCAGCGCGGCACGCCAGCCTATGCCTTGTTCAGCGTCGTGGGCCACCACCGCCCATGCGCCGCACCAGCCGAACTCGATCGCGCTCACCGATACGGGCGCCTGCTTGAGCGCCGGCTGCTTGGACACCGGATCGACACGCGGCGACGTCAGTAGGTTGACGCCGGGCTGCGCCAGCACCGCGCCGCCCCAGTGCATGGGCAGCCATGCGCAGCCCGGCGCCAGCCCGTCGTCGGCGCCCAGCGGCAGTACCAGTGCACCCCGCTCGTTCGCGACGCGCACCAGCATGCCGGCCTTCAAGCCGCGCCTCGCCAGCTCATCGGGATGCAGCGCCAGCTCGGCTCGCGGCGCGTGGCCGGCCAGTGCCGGCACCTTGCCGCTGCGGCTCATGCCGTGCCACTGATCGCGCAGGCGGCCGCTCAGCAGCAGCAGCGGCTGCTGGGCGCTCGGCGCCTCGGGCAAGGGGGCATGGCGCACCGCAAAGCCGATCGGCGCGAAGCGCGCGCGGCCATCCTCGGTAGCGAAGCGCCGGTCCGTGAACAGACGCGGCGTACCGTGCCGCGCGCCGGCCGGAAACGGCCACTGTTGAGGCCCTTGGGCGTCCAGCAGCGCATGGCTGAGCCCGCTGAGGTCGCAGTCGCGGCCGCGGCTCGAACCGGCATGCTCGGCGAACACTGCGGCCGCGTCGGCGAAGTCGAAGCCGCTGCCGTCGCGGCCCAGTCGTATCGCCAGGCGGCGTGCGAAGTCGGCGGCGATGGCCCAGTCCGCCAAGGCTTCGCCAGGCGGCGCGATGGCGGCACGAACGCGCGAGACGCGCCGCTCGGAATTGGTGACCGTGCCTTCCTTCTCGCCCCAGCTGGCGGCCGGCAACAGCAGATCGGCAAACGCAGCGGTCTCGGTGTCGGCATAGGCCTCCTGCAGCACGACGAACTCGGCCGCGCGCAGAGCATCGCGCACGACCGCCTGCCGCGGCAGCGAATGCGCCGGATTCGTGCAGGCGATCCATAGCGCCTTGACGCGACGCTCGGCGAGCGCATCGAACAGCTCGACCGCGGTCAGTCCCGCCGTGGCCGGCAGCGCCGGCACGCCCCAGTAGCGGGCCAGCTCGGCCCTGTCATAGTCGTTGCCGGGGTCGCGGTGCGCGGGCAGCAGCGAAGCCATCGCGCCGACTTCCCGGCCACCCATCGCATTCGGCTGTCCGGTCAGCGAGAACGGCCCGGCACCCGCCCGGCCGATCTGACCGGTGGCCAGATGAAGGTGAATCAGCGCGGCGCTGTTGGCGCTGCCATGATGCGACTGGTTCAGCCCCTGGCACCACAGCGACAGCGCGGCGCGCGCCCGCCCGAAGCGGCATGCGGCGCCGATGATCGCGTCGGCGCTCACGCCGCAGGCCCGTGCCACGTTACCGGGCGAGCAGTCGGCCACCGAGGCGCGCAAGGCCTCGAAGCCGCTGGTATGGGCCTGAATGAACTCGCGATCGACCAGATCCTCCCAGATCAGCACATGCAGCATCGCATTGAGCAGCAGCAGGTCGCTGCCCGGCGCTATCTGCAGGAAATCATCGGCGAAGTCGGCGGTTTCGGTGCGGCGCGGATCGATCACCGTGATCGTCAGGTCCGGACGCGCGCGCCGCGCCTCCTCGATGCGGCGGAACACGACCGGATGCGCCCACGCCGTGTTCGAGCCGGCGATCAGCAGATGATCGGCCTCGGCGAGATCCTCATAGCAGCACGGCACCGCATCGGCACCCAGCGTCGCCTTGTAGCCCGCCACCGCGCTGGACATGCACAGCCGCGAATTCGAGTCGATATTGTTGGTTCCGACCAGCGCTCGCGCCAGCTTGTTGAATACGTAATAGTCTTCGGTCAGCAGCTGCCCCGAGACATAGAACGCCACCGCGTCCGGCCCGTCGCGGCGGATGACGTCGGCGAAGCGCTGCGCGGCCAGATCGAGTGCGCTGCCCCACGCCAGACGTTCAAGCGCCGCGCCGCGCGACGGCCGATGCATGGGATGAAGAGCGCGTCCGGTTCGCAGGCCAGCGCTCACGTGAAGCGTCGCTCCTTTCGTGCACAGCCGGCCAAAGTTGGCGGGGTGCCCAGGGTCGCCGCGCACGCCGGTGATGCACCCCGCGCGATGTTCGATCAGCACGCCGCAGCCGGTTCCGCAATAGCAGCATACCGAGCGCGTCTCAGCGCAGTCGGATCCGCTAACAGGATCCCCGATTCCGTTCGTCGCCATCGTCCTTTCCTGGTGACTTCATTGGCCCACCGCTGGCCGGGCCGGCCGCCTGCGCGAGTGGCAGCCCAGTGGACCGCTTCCGCGCTCAGCAGTCGAGCCAGACCACGCCCTGCTCCACTCGCGCCGGATAGCGCCGCGCGCAGCCCTCGTCGGGCGCGCAGGCCGCGCCGGACTCGAGGCCGACCGTCCAGCCGTGCAGCGGGCAGGTCACCTGGCGGCCGTGGACGATGCCCTGCGACAGCGGCCCGCCCTTATGCGGGCAGGCATCGGCCAGCGCGAACACATCGTCGTCGGCCGTGCGGAACACTGCCAGCGGCCCTTCGTGATGCTCGACCACGCGCGCGCCTAGGCGCGGGATCTGTTCAAGAGGACACAGTTTCAGCCAGGCCATGGGACTCCTGCCTCGTCGACGGATGGATGCGGATGACTTGATACTGCTGCCGCGGCTCGGCCGCCTGCTGCTCGGCCCACGGATCGGCGGCACCCTGCAGCGCGAACAGCAGCCGGGCATGCAGCTCGCGGCGGTGCTGCGCATCGTCGACCACCTGCCGCTTCACGTGTTCCAGGCCGACGCGCTCGACGTAGTGGCAGGTGCGCTCCAGGTAGAAGCCCTCCTCGCGATACAGCTGCAGAAAGGCGCCGGCGTACTCGAGCACCTCGGCGTCGCTGCCGACCTTGCACAGGAACTGCGCCACCTCGGTCTTGATGCCGCCGTTGCCGGCCACGTAGAGCTCGTATCCCGAATCGACGCCGATCACTCCCACGTCCTTGATGCCCGACTCGGCGCAGTTGCGCGGGCAGCCGGAGACGGCCAGCTTGACCTTGTGCGGACTCCACATGCCGAACAGCATCTGTTCTAGCTGCACGCCCATCGCCATGGCAGGCTGCGTGCCGAAGCGGCAGTGCTCGATGCCGACGCAGGTCTTCACCGTGCGCAGGCTCTTGCCATACGCATGACCCGACACCATGCCGGCCGCGTTCAGGTCGGCCCATATCAGCGGCAGGTCCGCCTTCTTCACTCCCAGCAGGTCGATGCGCTGCCCACCGGTCAGCTTCACCGTGGGCACGGCATACTTGTCGGCCGCATCGGCGATGGCGCGCAGCTGCTGCGGCGTGGCTAGGCCGCCCCACAGCCGCGGCACCACCGAATAGCTGCCGTCCTTCTGGATGTTCGCGTGCGCGCGTTCATTGATGAAGCGGCTCTGCGGATCGTCGTGCGCCTCATGCGGCCAGGTCGAGATCAAGTAGTAGTTCAGCGCCGGCCGGCAGCTGGCGCAGCCGTCGCGCGCCTTCCAGTCCAGCGACCGCATGGTATCGGCCATCGTCAGCAGGTGCCGGTCGCGGATCGCGGCGCGCACCTCGGCGTGGCTCAGATCGGTGCAGGCGCAGATCGGCCGGGCATGCTTGTCGACCGCCTGATAGGCACCGCCGACGGTCGAGGCCAGGATCTGCTCGACCAGGCCGGTGCACGAGCCGCAGGACGACGATGCCTTGGTCGTCTTGCGCACCGCTTCCAGCGTGAACAACCCCTGCTCGCGAATCGCCTTGACGATGGTGCCCTTGCAGACGCCGTTGCAGCCGCAGATCTCAGCCGTGTCGGGCAGCTGCGCGGCCTGGCTGCGTCCTTGATGCCCGGCATCGCCGAGCTGAGACTGAGCGAAGCTCTGGCCGAACATCAGATGCTCGCGCAGCGTCGCCACGTTGCGGCCTTCCCGCAGCAGCTGGAAATACCAGCTCGCGTCCGTGGTATCGCCGACCACGACGGCGCCGGCCAGCCGGTCGCCTTTCAGCACCAGCTTCTTGTAGACGCCGCCGGCGTGGTCCGACAGCACGATCTCTTCGCTGTCGCTGCCGCCGGTGAAATCGCCGGCGGAAAACACGTCCACACCGGTCACCTTCAGCTTGGTCGAGATCACCGAGCCTTGATAGCGGCCGATGCCATAGCCGGCCAGATGATTGGCGCATACGCGCGCCTGCTCGAACAGCGGCGCCACCAGCCCATAGGCTATGCCGCGATGATTCACGCACTCGCCGACGGCATAGACGCGCGGATCGGTCACCGTCTGCATGGTGTCGCTGACGACGATGCCACGCTCGCAATGCAGCTTCGCGCGTACGGCCAGCTCGTCGTTCGGGCGTATGCCGGCAGCCATCACCACCAGGTCGGCCGGCAGCTCGCTGCCATCGTCCAGCCGCAATGCGGCGACGCGGCCGTCGGCACCGGCCAGCAGCGCATTGCTGCGAGCCGCCAGCCTGAAGCTGAGTCCCTTGGCCTCGAGCGAGGCCTGCAGCAGGTCGGCGGCAGGTCGATCGAGCTGGCGCTCCATGATCCAGTCGCCCAGATGGACGACGGTGACCTGCATGCCGCGCAGCGCCAGTCCGTTGGCGGCCTCCAGGCCGAGCAGGCCCGCGCCGACCACTACCGCGTGCCGATGGCAGCGCGCGGCGTCGATCATCGCCTCGGTATCGGCGATGCTCCGGTACGCGATCACCCCGGGCAGCTCCTTGCCCGGGATCGGCGGCACGAACGGAATCGAGCCGGTCGCCAGCAGCAGCCGGTCGTACGGCACGCAGCGGCCGTCGTCGGAGCGCACCTGGCGGCGGGCGCGATCGATCGACACCACCTTGCTTGCCGTGTGCAAGCGAATGCCGCGCTCGCGGTACCAGTCGAGGTCGTTGAGCATGATCTCCGGCAAGCTCATCTCGCCGGCCAGCACTGGTGACAGCAGGATGCGGTTGTAGTTGCCGTGTGGCTCGGCACCGAACACGGTGATGTCGTAACGCTCCGGCGCGTGCTGCAGCAGCTCCTCCAGCGTCTTCACACCCGCCATGCCGTTGCCGACCAGGACGAGCTTGGGTCTGTCTTGCATGCATGCGTCTCCGTTCGAGTCCTTGGTGATCAGGCCGCCAGCGCCAGCGCTCGCCGCTGCGCCGCATGCGCCGCTGCTTCACCGACGACGATGATGGCCGGCGAGCTCAGACCGGCATCGCGTACGCGCTCGGGCAGTTCGCCCAGCGTCGCGACGATCTGCCGCTGCTCCGGCAGCGAACCGGAGGCGATCGCCGCCGCCGGCGTGCTGGCCGGCAGGCCGCCCACGATCAGCCGCGCTGCGATCTGCAGCAGACGGCTCAGCCCCATGTAGACGACCAGCGTGGTGCCGCTGCGCGCCAGCGCCTGCCAGTCGGGTTCGCTGCAACCGTCGCCCGGCGTGCCCGTGACCAGCGTCACGCCGTGCGCATGGCCGCGGTGCGTGACCGCGATGCCGGCTGCCGCCGGCACCGCCAGCCCCGCCGTGAGGCCAGGAACCACCTCGACATCGATGCCGGCCGACGTCAACGTGTCGACCTCCTCGCGGCCGCGCCCGAATACGTAGGGATCGCCGCCCTTCAGCCGCACGACGCAACAGCCGCGGCGCGCGTACCGCAGCATCAGCCGATGGATGAAATCCTGCGGCGTCGATGGACGCCCGCCCCGCTTGCCGACGCGCATCACCCGGGCCTGAGGACGCACCAGCGCCAGCACATCGGCCGAGACCAGATCGTCGGCCAGCACCACGTCGGCCTGCTCGGCCAGCACCCGCGCCGCTCGCAGCGTCAGCAGGTCGGCGGCACCGGGGCCGGCGCCGATCAGATAGAGCTTGGACATATCGACTCTCACCGCTGGCCGCTCATGCGCGCCGGGCCGCGGCGCCGTCCGTCGCGGCGGCGCGCACGGCGCGATCGCGACGCTCGCCGAGGCTCTCGACCTTGCGCTGCTTCTCGTACAGGAAGCTCAGCACCTCGTGCCGGTAGTGATTGGCCTGCACATCGTCGGCCAGCGCCAGCCGGTCGCGCGGCCGCGGCAGCTCGATGTCGAGGATCTGGCCTATCGTCGCCGACGGACCGTTCGTCATCATCACGATGCGGTCCGACAGCAGCACCGCCTCGTCGACATCGTGCGTGATCATCAGCACCGTGTTGCGCAGCTCGGACTGGATGCGCATCACCTCGTCCTGCAGATGGGCTCTCGTGAGCGCATCGAGAGCGCCGAAGGGCTCGTCCAGCAGCAGCACCTTCGGCTCCATGGCCAGCGCCCGCGCCAGCCCGACGCGCTGCTTCATGCCGCCGGAGATCTCGGAGGGCAGCCGGTTCAGCGCGTGGCCCATGTTCACCATCTCGAGGTTGTGCAGCGTCCAGTCGCGACGCTCAGCCGCGCTGCGCGTGCGGCGGAAGGTCTTGTCGACGGCGATGGCCACGTTCTCGTGGACGGTCAGCCAGGGCAGCAGCGAGTGGTTCTGGAACACCAGCGCGCGGTCGGGCCCGGGGTCGCGCACCTCGGTGCCGTCGAGAATCACGCCGCCGGCGCTGGCGCGCAGCAGGCCGGCGACGATGTTCAGCACGGTTGACTTGCCGCAGCCGGAATGCCCGATCAGCGAGATGAACTCACCGCGCCGCACGTCCAGATCGATGCCCTTCAGCACCGGATTGACGACGCCGCCGCGGTGAAAGCTCATGTCGACCTGCGAGATGCTCAGGTACCGTTGGTTCGTGTCCAGGCTCATGCTCAGGCTCCGGTGGATTCAGCTTGCCGTCGTGCCGCGTGTCACGCGCGTGCCGACGAAGGCGACGGCGCGATCGAGCAGGAAGCCGACGATGCCGACGTAGATCAGCGCGAGGATGATGTCGCTGATCAGCGACGAGTTCCACGCATCCCAGATGAAGAAGCCGATGCCGACGCCGCCGATCAGCATCTCGGCGGCGACGATGGCCAGCCACGACAGGCCCACGCCGATGCGCAGCCCCGAGAAGATGTACGGCGCGGCGGCCGGCAGCATGATCTTGCCGAAGTACTCCGCGCCGTTGAGCCGGATCACGCGGGCGACGTTGCGATAGTCGTCCGGAATGTTGCGGATGCCGACGGAGGTGTTGATGATGATCGGCCAGATCGCGGTGATGAAGATCACGAAGATCGCCGACGGATTGCTGTCCTGGAAGCCGGCCAGCGAGATCGGCAGCCAGGCCAGCGGCGGCACCGTCCGCAGGATCTGGAAGATCGGATCGAGTCCGCGCAGCGCCCAGGTCGATTGCCCGACCAGCACGCCCAGCGCCACGCCGAGCACGGCTGCCATCGAGTAGCCGTAGGCGACGCGCTGCAGGCTGGCCAGGATCTGCCAGCCCAGTCCGACGTCGTTGCCGCCATTGTCGAAGAACGGATCGACGATCAGCGTCCAGGTGTCCGTCAGCATCTGGCCGGGCGTGGGCAGCGCGGCTCCCGGCCGGGAACACAGCAGGTCCCAGCCCAGCACGAGGATGACGAGCATGACCACCGGCGGCAGCACGTGAGACACCAGGCGCTGGCGCAGGCTGGCCAGCGCGCCGGCGATGCGCGCCATGACACGCGCCGCGACGCGCGGGCCCGCCGCGGCATTCAGCGGCGTGGGTTCGATGATGTCGATGGGATTCATCGCAAAGCTCCTGATGAGTTGGGGGCTCAGCCGCGCAGATGCTTGATCGCCAGGCTGTCGAGGTAAGCCTTCGGATTGGCCGGATCGAAGCTCTTGCCGTCGAAGAACTTCTCCACGCCGCGCGACGCGGACTTCGGAATCTGCGCCGCCGGCACCCCCAGTTCGGCGGCCGCGGCGCGCCACAGGTCCTCGCGGTTGACCTTGGCGATCCAGCCCTTGCCGTCGAAGTCGCGCGGCAGGTAGCCCCAGCGGATGTTCTCGGTGATGAACCACAGGTCGTGGCTCTGGAATGGATAGGACGCGAAGTCCTTCCAGTAGCGCATCTGATGCGGACTGTTCTGCACGACACGCCCGGTGCCGTAGTCGAAATCGCCGCGCATCCGGTCGACGATGTCCTCGAACGGCGCATTGATCCAGCGGCGCTTGGCGCAGATGCGGGCCACCTCCTCGCGGTTCGCCGGGTCCTCGCAATAGATCTGCGCCTCCATTACGGCTTTCAGCAGCGCGCGCGTCGCATTCGGGTTCGCGTTGACGTAGTCGGCTCGCATCGCGAACGCCTTTTCGGGATGATTGGCCCAGAGCTCGCCGGTGGTGTTCGCCGTGTAGCCGATCTTCTGGCTGATGAGCTGCCGGTTCCAGGGTTCGCAGACACAGAAGGTGTCCATGCTGCCGACCTTCATGTTCGCGACCATCTGCGGCGGCGGCACGACGATCGTGGAGACGTCGCGCGCCGGATCGATGCCGCCCGCCGCGAGCCAGTAGCGGATCCACATGTCGTGCGTACCGCCGGGAAAGGTCATGGCAGCATTGACTGGCTTGCCGCCGGCGCTTTTCGCCGCGAGCGCTTTCCTGAACTCGCGCGTGTCGGTGCCGATCTTGAGTTCGCGATATTCGTTGCCGACGGAGATGCACTGGCCGGCCAGATTGAGCCGCGCCAGGATGAACATCGGCACCTGGATGTTGTTCGGCGTCATCGCGCCGGTGCTGATCAGATACGGCATCGGCGACAGGATGTGCGCGCCGTCGATGCCGTTGCGGGCCGAGCCCAGCACCAGGTTGTCGCGCGTCGTTCCCCACGACGATTGCTTGAGCACCTGCACGTCGCTCATGCCGTGCTTGACAAAGAAGCCCTTCTCGTCGGCGACGAACAAGGGGGCGGCATCGGTCAGCGCGATGAAGCCCAGCTTGGCCGAACGAGTCTCGGGGGTGCCGCCGGCGGCGGCGCGCACGCGCGCAACCGGCAGACCGGCCAGCACGGCGGCGGTGCCGGTCGCCGCCGCGGTCTTCAGATATCGGCGCCGCGCGAGACTGTCACGGCTTGACGCGTTTCTCATCATCGATGCTCCGGTTGGCTGGCGGAAAACAAAAAGGCGCCCATTCCTTCCCCGCGCCGGGCGGAGAGAAATGGACGCCGTTGTCCAAGGTTCGCTGCTGATCGAACGGGCGGGCCGCCGTTGGCCCGCCGCTGCTGCAAGCGCACGAAGCGTGCCAGATGACCGGCAATGCTCCGGAGAGCCGCGCCAGTACTGGATCCTGGGCCTATCGACCACGAATTCGCCTGCGCCGTCACGCGCACTGCTGCGGTGCAACAACGATGCGATGCGGCGCGTGCCGCACGAGGATAGTGCGGGGGATCAGCGACAGCCGGCGATTCAACCGGCGCGCAGCACCTCGGTTAGCGCCAATGCCGCTTCGGCGACCTCTACCAAGCGGCGGTTCTGGTTCATCGCCGTCTGCCGCAACAGCTTGTAGGCCTCATCTTCGCTGAGGCCTCGGCTGGACATCAACAGGCCCTTGGCGCGCTCGATCAGCTTGCGTTCGTTCAGGGCCCGGCGAGCCGAGCTCAGTTCGTCACTGATCTGCTGCAAGCGACAGGTCTGCTGCTGCACCAGCTCCAGCACCGAGCGGCCCAGCTGCGGCCCCAGACCATCGACCGGCAGTAGTGCAGCCGGGGAAACCTCTCTGCTGTCGCGAGCGAAGACCATCGCCACCGTTCCGGTGTGGCCGCCGTCGAGGGCCCCCAATGAATCGAGCAGACGCTTGTGATCGCTGAGTTCGGCGTAGGCAACGGCGAGCCGCTCGCGGCACAACTGCCGCAGCATATGGCCGGCACAGCTCTCGACCTGGTGCATCGCATCGATCCGCGCACTGGCGCAGTCGAACCAGCGTTCGCTGGCATCAGGCGCCAGCCGGGCGGCGGACGCCGCCCCTGCCAGCCTGCGCATGCGCTCGACCTCGGCAATCTCGGCACCGGCCTGTGCTTGACGCCAGACATCGCGCAGCGCCGGCGAGGCAAATTCGGCGAACAGCTGGAAGCAGCGCTCCTGCGCGTCGATCAGATGCGCCAGCCGCTGCTGACGCGATGCCTCGAAGTGACCCGCCGCAAAGCCGACGGCGGCCGCGGCGCGCTCCTGGCCGGCCAGTTCCTTGCCTTGCATCAGATTGAACAGCGCCACCAAGGCTCGCGAAACCGCGGCGTCCGCCGCCGTGTCGGCTGCTTCATGCACCACCGCCAACCAGCCGGCGATGAGTTCGCTGAACTGGCGGGTCGCCTGCTCGGCATCCACCTCGCACCTGCGTACGCGTTCGCGCAGACCGGGCAGCGCTTCCAGGCTGTGCAGCACCCACGCGATGCGGCTGAACAGCCGCACGCCGCCGGCCATGCGGCCTGATTGCGTGTCGAGCAGTTCGATCGCCGCCACCGCAGCCTGCTCGGCGCTCAGGCTGGCAGCGGAGTGGCCGTCGATCGCGTCGCCGAAGCGCTTTCCGCCCGAGGCCAGATAGATGTTCGAGGCACCGCGCTCCTTCTGCAGACGATGTACCAACTCGCTGACATGCTCGACCAGGCTGCTCGTCAGCGTCAGCTGCTCGAGGCCATGAATCTCGCAGCGTCGCGCCGCAACCAGAAATGACATCGCCGACTGCATTCGCACTCCCCGCGCCTGGCGCGTGATGACCACGCCGCACGCGCGGCGCCACAGGGTCGACGAAGCAAGATGCGTGCGAGCGTCGGTCACGCCGCTGCCGGCCGGGTATGGCGCTTGCGGCGATTGCTGCTCCATAGGCATTGCCATGAAAGGAGTCCTCATGAAAGCCTCGCAATCCTCCAAGCCGAAACCCAAGTCCAAGGACGAGGTGGAGCTGCCACCAGCCGAAGAGCGCGAAGCCAAGCGCCTGGAGGGCCGGGCCGAGACGCCGGCCGAGAAGCTGCCGACTTATCAGGAGGCCCTGGACGACGCCCTGGAGGACACCTTCCCCGCCAGTGATCCGATTTCGCCGAGCGCGGCGCTCAATACCGCCAAGCGAGTCTCCACCTCGCAGGACCAGGTCGACTGGGAGCTGAAGCCGGAGAAGCAGCCGAAGGCGGGCACAGCCAAGGACAAGGCGGACGAAAAGGAAAAGGCCGAGAAGACCCGGGGCACGGCCAAGAACAAGGAGAAGGCTTGACTGTGCCGGCCCGTCACACCTCGGCAAGGGGGTGACACCGTTTCGGGCGGTGTGACACCGCCTCAGGCGTGGCGCGCCCCGTCAGGCACTGCGAATCTGATTCGCCCGAAAGGTCTCACTGATCGCAAAGTTGAGTTCGCTGGCCATCTGCTGACGCGACTTGCTTTGCGCGCTGTACCAGACCGCGAGTTCGAACAGCATCGCGGCGCCGCCCAGGCTGCTGAGTATGACTTGCGGCGGCGGGTCCGACAGGACATCGTCGCGTCTGCTAGCCACCTCGATCAGCAGGCGCTCCACCAGGGCTGCGTCGCTGCCTGCCGCCACACCCATCGTGACTCGCAGCCGGATCGGCCGCTCCAAATAGGCAAGATTGACGACATTGTCGACGATGAAGCGCTGGTTCGGAATCAGGATCGCGACATTGTCGTTGGTCACTACCGTCGTGCGCCGTGCGCGGATCTCGCGCACCGTGCCTTCGAGGGTGCCCAGTTCGACGCGGTCGCCGACCTTGATCGGCCGCTCCAGCATGATGATCAGCCCACTGATGAAATTGCTGACGATGTTCTGCAGGCCGAAGCCGACGCCCACGCCGATCGCTCCTGCCACCACGCTGAGCGCCGTCAGGTTGATGCCTGCGTTCTGCAGGATGAGGGTGAGGCCTATGATCAGCACAAGGTAGCGGATGACCGCTCCGATCGCCTCGCGGGTCCCCGTGTCGAAGCTGAAGCGCCGCAAGCCGCGGCCCACGATCCAATGGCCGGTCTGCGCAGCGGCCCAGAACAGCAGCAGGATCAGCAGGACCGTCTTGAACAGCGACAGAATGGTGACATTCGCTTCGCCCAGCGTGAACAGCTGCACGTCATAGCTGCGCAGCCCGGTGAGCATGGAACGCAGCCAGATCAGGGCGTCATTCATCGGCCCGCTCCGCCTTGCGCCGTGGAGGCGGCCGCCAGACGCGAACCGAGGAACAGCCCGGCAGCAAACGCCGCGTAGACCCAGACCAGGCTGTGCCGTGTCAGGCGCTGCTCGAATCCGGGCGTGAAGCGCCGCGGCACTACCTGATAGTCGACCACCGCTGCGAGCGCGGCCACCGCCAGTGCATCGCGCAGCTCGGCCGCGGGGCTTTCAGAGCGACGGCGCGCGGCGATCCATTCGTAGAAGAACGCCCAGAAGATCGACGACAGGTGGTGGATGACCATGCCGACGGCGGTGTACCGCAGGCTGGCGCCATCGCGTCCCAGCGCGCGCCGGCTCAGCCAGTGAGCGGGCGCATTCAGCGGTGCGGCCCCGGCGCCGAGATCGACGCTGCCGCGCCAGGCAAGGACCAGCGACGACAAGGCGCTGGCCATTCCGCCGCTGAAGGCGCCGTCGTTCAGAGCTTTCCGCCATCGGGTCATCGAGTGCTCCTTTGGATCTGCCGTCGGCCGGCGGCGAAGCGGTCGTCCGGCGACGGCCACGTCCGTAGCCCTCGCAAACGCCGTTCCCTGCTCTGCTGCAGAAGCGGCGGGCGGGGCAGCGGTCTTGCTTGTATCGATCCGTCACTTCCGGTGGAGGCCTAGTGCAAATACTGCTGACCGGTGCCCATGGCTTCGTGGGCCGGAATCTGAGAACCGCGCTGCGGCATGCGGGCCATCGTGTGATCTGCGTCGGGCACCGCGGAAGCAGCGGCGGCCGTGCCGGCGACGAAGCCGATTTCGCCACCGATGAAGTCGACGACTGGCTCCCCCGGCTCGCGGGAATCGACGTCGTCATCAACGCCGTCGGCATCTTCCGTGAGCGCGGCGCGCAGAGCTTCGAGGCGATCCACGTACGTGGTCCGGCGATGCTGTTCGAGGCCTGCCGGCGCGCCGGCGTCCCGCGCGTGATCCAGCTATCGGCGCTAGGCGCCGACGATGAAGCGTTCAGCGCCTACCATCTGAGCAAGCATCGTGCCGACCAGCAGTTGCTCGCGCTCGGCCTGCCTTCGGTTGCCATTGTGCAGCCGTCACTGCTCTATGGGCGAGGCGGCGCCAGCGCGCGCCTGTTCACGGCGCTGGCCAGCCTGCCCTTCATCCTGCTGCCCGGAGACGGCCGGCAACGCATCCAGCCCTTGCACATCGACGACGCGGTGCACGGCATCCTGGCGCTGCTGCCGGCGCAGGGCGCGCAAGGCGTCATCGCCTTCGTCGGTCCACGGCCGATCACGCTGCGCGAGTTCCTGCTGACGCTGCGCGATGCGCTCCGATTGCCGCGCAGCTTCGTGCTGCCGGTTCCCATCTCGCTGGTACGCGTCATCGCAAGCCTGCTCGCCAGCCGGCCCGGCAGCCTGCTGAGCCCCGCCGGCCTGCTGAGCCCCGACAGCCTGCAGATGCTGGAACGCGGCAATACCGGCGATCCTGCCGCGCTCACACGCCTGATCGGCACGGCGCCGAGGCCGCCCGCCTGCTTCATCGACGAGGACGAGCGCCCGGCACAGCGCGCAGCAGCACTGCTTTGCTGGTGGCGTCCGCTGCTGCGCGGGGTGGTCGCGCTGGTATGGATCGTGACCGGCTGGGTTTCGCTGACGGTGTATCCGGTCGCCGACAGCCTGGCGCTGCTGCAACGCTCGGGCGTACCCGCCGCCTGGACAATGCCGGCGCTGGTTGGTGCCGCGCTGCTCGACATCGCGCTCGGCCTGGCCGCGCTGCTGCCGGGCCGACGCTGGCCCTGGGCTGCGCAGATGCTGCTCACGCTGTTCTACACCGTGATAATCAGTCTGCGCCTGCCCGAGTACTGGGCACATCCATACGGGCCATTGCTGAAGAACCTGCCGCTGCTGATGGCGACCTGGCTGCTGTGGCAGACCGAGACGCCGCGGCCCCCCGCCCGCCGGAGGCCTTGATGGAGTATCTGATCGTCAAATGGCTGCACGTTCTTTCGTCGACCTTCCTGTTCGGGACCGGCGTGGGCACTGCGTACTTCCTGTTCTTCATCAGCCGTACGCGCGAACCCACGGTAATCGCGGCCGTTGCAGCACGCGTCGTCAAAGCCGACTGGCTGTTCACGGCCACGACCGTCATCGCCCAGCCGTTGACGGGCTGGTATCTGATGCAGCTGAGCGGCGCGTCGCTGAGCCAGTTCTGGCTGCGATGGTCAGTGCTGCTGTTCGGCCTTGCAGTGATCTGCTGGCTGCCGGTGATAGCCTTACAGATGCGCTTGCGCGATCTGGCAGCTCAGGCTGCCCGCAACGGGCAAGCGCTGCCGCCAGCCTATGATCGCTGCATGCGCTGGTGGGTCGCGCTTGGCGTCCCTGCCGCCGCGGCGCTCGTCGCCGTGTTCTACCTGATGGTCGCGAAGCCGGCTTGAGCTCGAGCCGCCATCGCGGCAAGCAGACATCAATCGGTCAGCGGCCGCTCGCCCTCCTCGCGGCCCGTGCCATCGAGGTCTTTCTCCGTATCGACCGCTTCCGTCCGATCGGCTTGCGCCGCCAGATCGTCGATGCTGCGCGGATCGGTCGACTGAAGGTCCTGCGGCGCCGAAACCTCGTCCTGTCGCGCGCGCCGATTTGGCGGCTGCATCGAACCGATCCGGTCCGGGGCGATGTCGACGGGCTCGCTGTCGCGCGCCAGTTCGCCGGCTGCACCGCGCTCACCGGTACCGGCCGCATCGGTGTCGCTGCCGAGCAGCGCTTCGTTCATGTCGGCACCCCCCTGGACGTCGCTGCCGCTGTCGGAGCTGTCGCTCGGACCCAGCGCGCCCGTGCGCTTGCTGACCGGCTGCTGCGGGGAATGCTCACCGCCGAGCAAAGTGCTGTTGGCCATCGTCTTCTCCCATCGTGTGACGGCTTGCGCGACGCAATGGCCGTGCCTGCGATCGCGGCCGAGCACAGGAACTTATTGCTGCAACTTTCAGCCGCTTGACCGGCGCAGCGACGCCCGCGCCTTGCGCCAAACCTTGCTCGCAACGGGACCCGCGGTTGCTTGGAAACCCAGCGGCGCCGGCACGACACGGCGCGGCATGAGCCCCAGCACCTCAGAGCATCAGCACCTCAGCGAAAGGAATCGACGATGAATCGAAATCAAAACCCCGGCAACCGTCCGGACAGGAACTTCGGCGAAGAGCGCTACGGCCCCACATACGGACCTTCCGGCAGCGACGAGGCCCGATACCGCAGCGGCGGCCAATGGGGTGCGCAGCGTCCCGACGAACGCAGCGAGCAGCGCGATCTGCGCGGGCGCGGCGAGTATGAAGGCGACTATCGCGGCGACTACGGCTCCAGCCAGCACTACGGCTCCAGCCAGCAGGCCGGTGGACAAGAGCGCGAGGCCTATGGGCGAAGCCCCGGCAGCTATGGAGGCGATCCGACCAGCTACGGCAGAAGCCAGGGTCCGTACGGCGGACAGAGCAGCCAAGGCGGCTACGGCGGCCAGAGCGGCCAGAGCGGATACGGTGGTCAAGGCGCATATGGTGGTCAGAGCGGCTACGGCGGCCAGGGAGGCTCCGGAAATCAGGGCTACGGCGCTCAAGGCAACTACGGCGGCGGCCAGAGCTATGGCGGCGGCCAAAGCATGAGCAGCCAGCAAGGCGGCTATGGTCAGAGCGGCGGCTTCGGTGGCAACTACGGCCAGAGCGCGGCCGGCTACGGCGGCTACTCGGGCAGCCAGGGCCAGGGGATGGGCGGCCAGCCCGGCGGCTATAGCGCACCGCAGAGCCAAGGCAGCTACGGCGGCTATGGCGACGAGCGCCGCTTCGGCGGATCGGAGCGGGACTTCCAGCAATCGCAGTCGTTTCCCACCTACGGCAGCCGCTGGGCCGGCAGCGACGAAGGCCATGGCGGCCAGGGCGGCGGCTGGCGCGGCGGCGGCGGCCGGCAGAGTGGTGGCTATGGTCAGAGTGGGGGCTATGGCCAGAGCGGCGGTTACGGCCAAAGCATGAGCGACGTCGAACCGGGCGGCTACAGCGGGTCGCGAGGCGGCGCGCTGGGGCGCAGCTCGGGCCAGCACTGGAGCGGCCAGCAATGGGGCGGCTCGCAGAACGAAGGTGAACGCTTCGACCCCGACTACGACCAATGGCGCTCCGAGCAGATGCGCAGCCTGGACAATGACTATCGCGATTTCCGTGCCGAGCGCTATCGCCGGTTCTCCGACGAGTTCAGCGAGTGGCGCAAGCAGCGCGGCGACAGCGGCGGTTCGTCGGGCGCGCGCAGCACCGGTTCGAGCGGGATGAGCGCCGGCGCAAGCACGGGCTCCGCGGGCCAGGGCTCGTCGGGCTCCGGCTCTTCGGCACCCGGCTCGTCGGGCAGCAGCTCGTCGCATCTGTCGGGCAGCGGCTCGGGTAGCAGTCAGATGGGCGGCGGCAGCGGCACCCATTCGCAGAAGTCGGGCGGCGAATCGTCGAGCGGCAGCTCGTCGTCGAGCAAGCAGAAGTAAGCTGAATGAACGTAGCGCCGCGACGTGGCGCTACGTTTCATCTCCAATTCACACGATCCACGCCACCCCGTCCCGCGCCCCGCCCCGCCTCAGTTCCGGACTTGCGTCTTTGCCATCGGAGGCGCGCATCCGCGCACGAAAATTCTCGATCGTAAGCCGCAGCCCATCCTCCAATGGCACCGTAGGCGCCCACCCGAGCAGCTGACGCGCACGACCGATGTCGGGACAGCGCCGCCGCGGATCGTCCTGCGGCAATGGCCGGTGCACGATTCCCGAACGGCTGCCGCTCAAACGCAGGACAGCCTCGGCCAGCTCGATCATCGTGATCTCCTCCTGGTTGCCCAGATTGACGGGGCCCGGTTCATCCGCAGCCATCAAACGCACCAGTCCATCGATCGTGTCGTCGACGTAGCAGAAGCAGCGCGTCTGCAGGCCGTCGCCGTACAGGCTCAGGTCCTCGCCGTGCAGCGCCTGCACGATGAAATTGCTGACGACGCGGCCGTCGTCGGGCAGCATTCGCGGTCCATAGGTATTGAAGATGCGCGCCACCCGTACGGGCAGAGCGTGCTGCCGCAGATAGTCGAAGCACAGCGTTTCGGCGCATCGCTTACCTTCGTCATAGCAGGCGCGCGGGCCCAGGGTGTTGACGTCGCCGTGATAGTCCTCCCGCTGCGGATGCACCTGCGGATCGCCATAGATCTCGCTGGTGGACGCCTGCAGCAGCCGCGCGCCGCAATCGCGGGCCAGCTCCAGCATCTGCCAGATGCCGAGCACGCTGGTCAGCGTCGTGCCGACCGGGTCGCGCTGATACAGCGGCGGACTGGCCGGACAGGCCAGGTTATAGATCGCGTCCACATCGACGATGCGGCGCGGCGCCATCACATTCTCGCAGCGCAGCTCGAAGTTCGGATGCGCGAGCAGCGACCGTAGATTGGCGCGCGAACCGGACGAAAGATTGTCCAGCGCGATGACCTGATGCCCCTCCGCGAGCAGGCGTTCGCACAGATGACTGCCGAGGAAGCCTGCGCCGCCGGTCACCAGCACGCGCGGCGACGAGGATCTTCGTGAAGACATGTCGAATTCCTGCGAATCGGCCGCCGGCATGGCGACCTCATGGAAACAAGGTCCGGAAGCGCCAGGCCCCGCGCACGCGCCAGTACACGGCGAGGTACGGGATCACCAGCGAAGTGACCAGCATCTCGGCGATGTGCGTCGGCGAACGCGAGGTGCCGCGTAGCCGCTGCCGGGCCAGCGCGAGGCACGCGGTCAGACAGGCACCGGCGAGCCCGGCTGCAGAAGCAGCGTGGCCGGACAGGGCCGCCGCCATTGCGACCAGCGACGCGCCCACCACGAACAGATAGCGCCATGGCGGCCGGCGGCGGATCTTGCGCCGATACAGCGCCGGATGCTTGCGGAACAGCAGCGCGTCGAAGTAGACATTGCCTTGCTGCCACAGCGACAGGCCCCATGGCGCCTCGCGTACAGGATGAACGACGATCGCCGACTCGGCCCGGCCGACGCGGCCGCAGCGCTCGAGCAGCGCGAAATGCAGATCCGAGTCTTCGCGCCATGCGCGCGTGAAGCGCTCGTCGAAGCCGCCGACCGCATCCAGCGCCGAGCGGCGCACGAAGGCATTGGCCGTGACGAACTCGGCGCGCTCCAGCCCCTGCGTATTCAGGGCATGGTCGGTGGGATCGGGCGGAAGCGGCACGATGACCCGCCCGCCGACCGCGGCCAGTTCCGGACCGCCCTCAGTCATCGCGCGCGCGCCGCAGGCCAGCCACCGAGGATCGGGAATCGTGTCGTCGTCGGTGAAGGCCAGCAGCGGCGCACTCGACTCGCGCCAGCCATGATTGCGCATCGCCGCCGGTCCGCGGCCGCGGAGCGGGCGCAGATAACGCAAGCGCGGCAAGACGCTGCCGCATCCCTCCGCCAGCTCGTCGACGACGGCCTTCGTGTCGTCGCTGCGGCCGTCGTCGACGACGATGATCTCGTAGGCTTCAGGCGCCATGTCGCGCTGCGCGAGCAGCGCCTGTAGACAGCGGCGCAGCAGCGGTGGGCGCCGGTACGTGGCGATGACCACGGCGATGGCGACGGCATCGGCGCTCATCGCGGCTTCTCCAGCAGGAACGGGCCGATCGCCAGCGCGTCCAGCGGCGTGCTGAAGAACGCGTCCAGCGCGTCCTTGGGCGTGCAGACGATGGGTTCGCCGCGTACGTTGAAGGAGGTATTGATCAGCACCGGTACGCCCGTCAGGCGGCCGAACGCTTCCAGCAGCGCATGGAACTGTGGATGGGCGCTTCGCGATACGGCCTGCACACGCGCCGAGCGGTCGTGATGGCAAGCCGCCGGAATCCGCCGCGCCTGCTCGGGGCGCACTTCGTGCACGAACAGCATGAATGCCGCGCCGCTGTCGCCGCGCGCGGGTGGCGTGAACCAGTCGGCGAAACGCTCTTCGGGAACGGCCGGTGCCACCGGCCGGAAGTCCTCGCGATCCTTCAGCTCGTTGATGCGCGCCTGCATGCCGGCATCGATCGGCGATGCCAGGATGGAGCGTGCACCGAGCGCGCGCGGGCCGAACTCCATCC
>JBFWXS010000024.1:67348-73804 GCA_050187175.1 Burkholderiaceae bacterium | reverse complement strand
GCAGGAGAAATGCAGGCATGGACACGACGCTCGGAACCCTGGTAAAGGGGCTGAACGTGCTCGAAGCATTGGCACGCAGCGGCGAGCCGCGCGGCGTCACCGAACTCGCGCAGGAACTGGGACTGCTGAAGAGCAACGTTCACCGCCTGCTGCGCACGCTGGCGGCGCGCGGCTACGTACGCCAGCAAGGCGCGTCCGGCCGCTACTTCTGCACGCTGAAGCTATGGGAGCTGGGCTCGGGGCTGACCGAGAACATCGACGTGGTGACGGTGGCGCGTCCGCAGCTGACCGAGCTGGCGCGGCTGACGAACGAAACCATCCATCTGTCGGTGCTCGACGACGGCGAGGTCATCTACGTGGACAAGATAGACAGCCCGCAGCCGGTGCGCGCCTATTCACGCGCCGGCGGCCGCGCGCCGGCTTACTGCGTCGCCACCGGCAAGGCCCTGCTGGCTCACATGGACGGCGCGCGCTTCAATCCTTCCGCCGGCCCTCTGCAAGCGCACACCGAGCGCACGATCACCGATCCGGCGGTGCTGGACCGCGAGCTGCGCAAGGTGCGCGAGAACGGCTACGCGATCAATCGCGGCGAATGGCGCGAGTCGGTCGGCGGCGTGGCGGCGCCGATCTTCGGCAGCCACGGCCAGTGCGTGGCCGCGATCGGCGTGTCCGGCCCGCTGGAGCGGCTGACGATGACGCGGCTGCGCCTGCTCGCGCCGCACGTGATCACGGCGGCGCAGACGATCTCGCAGGGCTTGGGCGCTCCGCGGCGCTGATTCGCTGGGGGTGCGCGGCGCGGGGGCGCGCGGGGCGCGGGATGCGATGCGCGGTGCGCGATGCGCGGTGCGCGGTGCGCGGTGCGCGGTGCGCGGTGCGCGGTGCGCGGTGCGCGGGCGTGCAGCCTATTTCGCGCCCGGCACCGCTTCGGCCAGACGCCGCGCCATCTGCTCGGCCATACGCGCATCGCTGGCCTCGACCATCACGCGCAGCAAAGGCTCGGTGCCGGAGGGCCGGATCAGGATCCGCCCCTTGTTGCCCAGCTCGCGCTCGACCTGCCGCTGCGCACGCGCCAGGCCGGCATCGGCCTTCCAGTCGAAACCCTTGGCGATACGGACGTTGATCAGCGTCTGCGGAAACATCTGCAGATCGGCGCACAGCTGCGCCAGGCTGTGCCCGGTGCGGCGGATCGCCGACAGCACCTGCAGCGCGCTGATCGTGCCGTCGCCGGTGGAGTGGCAGTCCAGGCACAGCAGATGCCCGGAACTCTCGCCGCCGTAGCGCCAGCCCTTGTCGCGCAACATTTCCAGCACGTAGCGGTCGCCGACCTTGGCGCGCGCGAAGGCGACGCCTTGCCGCGCCAGCGCCTGCTCGAGTCCCAGGTTGGACATCAGCGTGCCGACCGCTCCGGCCACCGGTCCGCCGAGCAGGCGGTCGCGCACGATCGCATACAGCAACTCGTCGCCGTTATAGATGCGGCCTGTGCCGTCGACCATGATCAGGCGGTCGGCATCGCCGTCGACCGCGATGCCGAGCTCGGCCTTGTGCTCGAGCACTGCGGCGCGCAGCGTTTCCGGATGGGTCGCGCCGCAGCCGTCGTTGATGTTCAGGCCGTTCGGCGCGGCGCCTATCGTCACGACGTCGGCGCCCAGCTCGTGGAACACGTGCGGCGCGGTGTGATAAGCCGCGCCGTGCGCGCAGTCCACCACCAGCCGCATGCCGCGCAGATCGAGCTCGTTCGGAAACGTGCTCTTGCAGAACTCGATGTAGCGGCCGGCTGCATCGTCGATGCGGCGGGCCCGCCCCAGCGCGTCGGGCTGCGCGCAGCCCAGCGGCTGATCGAGCTGAGCCTCGATCTCGGCCTCGACTTCGTCGGGCAGCTTGTTGCCGTCGGCCGAGAAGAACTTGATGCCATTGTCCTCGTAAGGATTGTGCGAGGCGCTGATGACGACGCCGGCCGACAGCCGCAGCGCGCGCGTCAGGTAGGCGATCGCAGGGGTCGGAATCGGGCCCGACAGCGCGACGTCGACGCCAGCCGCGGAGAAACCGGCTTCGAGCGCGGCTTCCAGCATGTAGCCGGACAGGCGCGTGTCCTTGCCCACGATGACCGACGGCCGGGCACCACCACCGGCACGACCATCGGCGCGAGCGTCGACGCGGCCATGGCTGGCCAGTACCTTGCCGGCGGCATAACCGAGCCGCAGCACGAAGTCGGCGGTGATCGGGGCGTCGCCCACGCGCCCGCGCACGCCGTCAGTGCCGAAATACTTGCGTCCCATGAAACTTCCTTCTCTTGCTGAATAGGCCCCGCCGCAGCGCGGGATGCAGGCCCGCGGGTGTCACGCCTCGTCGATGGCCTGCCAGACGCGCAGGGCGTCGCGTGTGGCCGCGACGTCGTGTACCCGCAGTATCGCCGCGCCGCGCGCGACGCCGGCCAGCGCGGCGGCCAGGCTGCCGGCCAGGCGCTGCTGCGCCGCGTCGCGCCCGGTCAGGGCGCCGATCAGCGATTTGCGCGACACGCCCAGCAGCAGCGGCTGCCCCAGCGCGGCGAACTCGTCGAGGGCGCCGAGCAGCGTCAGATTGTGCCGCGTCGTCTTGCCGAAGCCGATGCCGGGATCGATGACGATGCGTTCACGCGCAATGCCCGCGGCCTGCGCCGCCTCGATCCGATCCTGAAGGAAAGCCTCGACGTCCGACACGACTTCCTGATAGACGGGCGCCTGCTGCATCGTCGATGGCTCGCCCAGCATGTGCATCAGGCATACCGCGCAGCGGCTGCCGGCGACCGCATCGATCGCTCCGGGCGTACGCAGCGCAGCAATGTCGTTGATCATGTCGGCGCCCAGCGCCAGCGCGGCCCGCATGACCTCGGGCCGGCGCGTGTCGACCGACAGCGGCCGGCCGCAGTCGAGCAGCCCTTCCAGCACCGGACCGGTGCGATCCAGCTCCTGCTGCGGGCTGACCGGCTCGGCCCCCGGCCGGGTCGATTCGCCGCCTATGTCGAGCAGATCGGCGCCGTCGTCGACCAGCCTGCGAGCATGCTCGATCGCCTGCGCGGCGGACGCGAACTGCCCGCCGTCGGAGAACGAATCGGGCGTGACGTTGACGATACCCATCAGCAAGGGCCGGTCCAGCGACAGCGTGAAGCGGCCACAGCTCAGCTGGCGGACGGGGTCGAGCACCTTCATCGGGTGCTTGCCGGGATCACCGGGATTACCGGCATCACCGGCATCACCGACGTCCGCAACGGTAACGGCGACGATGAACAAAAAAACGCCCGGATCGAGGGACCCGGGCGTCGGATGAGGGCCGACGGCGGCGTGCGGCACACCGGCATCAGCGGCGTTCGGCCCCGGCGGACGGCGACCGCGGTGAGCGCAGCAGGCGCGACGGCATCACTGCGCCGCCGGTTCGGCCGGCGACGACGGGGCGGACGGCGACGGCGTGACGCTGTTGCCGCTCGGCGAACCGCCGCTGCCGGTGCTCGAACGCTCCTTCGGCGTGCGCGGCGGGCGGCCGGCCATGATGTCCTCGATCTGCTCCGAATCGATGGTTTCCCATTCGAGCAGCGCCTTGGCCATCGCCTCGACCTTGTCGCGATTCTCGTCGAGGATCTTGCGCGCGACCGCGTACTGCTCGTCGATGATGCGGCGGATCTCGCTGTCGACCTTGCGCATCGTTTCCTCGGACATATTGGTCGTCTTGGTGATCGACCGGCCGAGGAAGATCTCGCCTTCGTTCTCCGCGTACACCATCGGGCCCAGCAGATCGCTCATGCCGTAGCGCGTGACCATGTCGCGCGCGATCGACGTAGCGCGCTCGAAGTCGTTCGATGCACCGGTAGTCATCTGGTCCATGAACAGCTCTTCGGCGATGCGCCCGCCGAACAGCACCGAGATCGTGCTGAGCATGCGCTCGCGATCCATACTGTAGCGGTCGTGCTCAGGCAGCTGCATGGTGACGCCCAGCGCGCGGCCACGCGGAATGATCGTGACCTTGTGCACCGGATCGGTCTTGGGCAGCAGCCAGGCGACGATCGCATGGCCCGACTCGTGATAGGCGGTGTTGCGCCGCTCCTCTTCCGGCATCACGATGGAGCGCCGCTCGGCGCCCATGATGATCTTGTCCTTGGCGCGCTCGAAGTCGATCATCTCGACCAGCCGTGCGCTGCGCCGCGCCGCGAACAGCGCCGCCTCGTTGACCAGGTTGGCCAGATCGGCGCCCGAGAAGCCGGGCGTGCCGCGTGCCAGAACGTCGGCGCGCACGTCGGGACCCATGGGCACCTTGCGCATGTGCACCGTCAGGATCTGCTCGCGGCCGCGGATGTCGGGCAGCGGCACGACGACCTGCCGGTCGAAGCGGCCCGGCCGCAGCAGCGCCGGGTCGAGCACGTCGGGCCGGTTGGTGGCGGCGATGACGATGATGCCCTGGCCGGTCTCGAAGCCGTCCATCTCGACCAGCAGCTGGTTCAGCGTCTGCTCGCGCTCGTCGTTGCCGCCGCCCAGGCCGGCGCCGCGCTGGCGGCCGACCGCGTCGATCTCGTCGATGAAGATGATGCACGGCGCATGCTTCTTGGCCTGCTCGAACATGTCGCGCACGCGGGCGGCGCCCACGCCGACGAACATCTCGACGAAATCCGAGCCCGAGATCGAGAAGAACGGCACCTTGGCTTCGCCGGCGATGGCCTTGGCCAGCAGCGTCTTGCCGGTACCCGGCGAGCCGACCATCAGCACGCCGCGCGGGATGCGGCCGCCGAGCTTCTGGAACTTGGACGGATCGCGCAGGAAATCGACCAGCTCCTGCACTTCCTCCTTGGCCTCGTCGCAGCCGGCGACGTCGACGAAGGTGATGTGGTTGTTGTTCTCATCCAGCATCCGCGCACGCGACTTGCCGAACGAGAACGCGCCGCCGCGGCCGCCGCCCTGCATCTGCCGCATGAAGAACACCCAGACGCCGATCAGCAGCAGCATCGGGAACCACGACACGAAGATGTTCAGCAGCAGCGACTGCTCTTCCTCGGGCTTGGCATTGACCTGAACGCCGTATTTCATCAGGTCGCCGACCATCCAGATGTCGCTGGGCGCATAGACGACCGCGTTGCGCCCGTCCTTGGTGCGCACGCGCAGCGTGCGGCCGTCTACCGTGGCCGAATCGATACGTCCGTCGCGTGCCTCCGCCATGAACTGCGAGTACGGCATGTCGGCGCCGCGGGCCTGCCGCGTATCGAACTGCTTGAACACGGTGAACAGCACCAGCGCGATCACCAGCCAGATCGCCGCCTTGGAGAACACGTTGTTCACTCAACCACTCCTCAAAGGGCTGTACGCCCACTTCCAGTCACTACGCGATTCTACGCCCATGGGCTGGGACGCGCCCGGCGGTAGCACATAAATCGTTGATTCGACAAGCTCTAGGTCCCCCGTGGGCACTCATCCTTTCAGTCGGCCGGCAGCCGTTTCGGCGCCCGTCCGAGCAGGTAGGTCTCGGCCGAACGGTCGCGGGAGGCCTTGGGCTTGCGGGCCGCCACTTTGACGAAGCGGCTCTTGAACAGCTCGACGAGCTGGCTGTAGCCGCTGCCATGGAAGCACTTCACCAGCAATGCCCCTTCGGGCTTCAGGTGATGAACGGCGAAATCCACCGCCAGTTCGGCCAGATCGGACATCCGCGCGGCATCGGCCACCGCCACCCCGCTGAGATTGGGGGCCATGTCCGAAACCACAAGGTCCAGCCGGGCGCCGCCCAGCGCCTGTTCCAGTCGGGCCAGCGTCTCGGGGTCGCGGAAATCGCCCTGGATGAACTGCACGTCGGGGATCGGCTCCATCGGCAGCAGGTCGAGCGCCACGATGCGCCCGTCGATGCCGCCGCCGGCGCTCGCCGGCCGCTGCAGCCGCTCGCGCAGCACCTGGCTCCACGCCCCGGGCGCGGAACCCAGGTCGACGACCGACATGCCGGGCCGGATCAGATGGTCCTGCTCATCGATGCCGATCAGCTTGAACGCGGCGCGCGACCGGTATTGATGCTTCTGCGCCAGCTTCACGTATGGATCGTTGATATGCTGCGCGATCCATGCGCGGTTGACCTTGCCTTTCTTCATGCTCGCCCGTGCTCCCTGCTTGCGTCGGACTGGCCGCGCACCTGACACTATCGGTTTGGCCCGCGACCCAATACCCTGCGGCCGAATATCGACCCACGAACCGGATTCCTCACCACCATGCCCAGCACTCCGTTCCCTCTACCGATCGCGCTCAGCCCCGCGGAGCGCAAGGCGCTGCGCGCCCGCGCCCATCATCTCGATCCGGTGGTGATGATCGGCGAGGCCGGGCTCAGCCAGGCGGTGATCGCCGAAGCCGACCGCGCGCTGGCCGCTCACGAGCTGATCAAGATCCGCGTGCACGGCGACGACCGGCTGCGCCGGCAGACCGTCATGGCCGAGATCTGCGCGGCGCTGGGCTGCGAAGC
>JBFWXS010000024.1:9424-67248 GCA_050187175.1 Burkholderiaceae bacterium | reverse complement strand
CAGGTCGAGCCGGTTCCGACGGTCGAACCGGTTCCCCCGGCCGCGGCCGGCCGGGCGACACGGGTAGCGGCACGTCCACGCGTCCGTCCACCCGCAAAACGACCAAACCCGGTACGGCCGGCGCCGCCCGCGGCACCGGGACGTCCGCGCGCGGCGCGGCCAGGCCGGCACGCGGCACGGCGGCAACGCCGGCTCGCGGCAGCGCCAAGCCCGCACGCGACGAAGCCAAGGCGGGACGCAGCGACGCCAGGCCGGTTCGCGGCGACGCCAGACCCGCGCGCGGCGATGCCAGGCCGGCTCGCGGCGATGCCAAGCCGGTTCGCGGCGACGCCAAGCCGGCCCGCGGCGACGCAAGACCGGCACGCGACGGCGCGCGGCCGGCTCGTCCCGGCGGCAAGCCCACCCGCAGCACGGCTGGTGCCGGCCGCAGCACGACGGCGGCCAGCCCGGCACGCAGCCGGCGACCCGCCGCGACGGGCGCCCGCCCGGCAGCCCCCCGGCGCGCGGCCGGAGCCGCAGCCGGCGCCGCGAAGCGCGGCCGCGGCGGCGGCGGCGGCAGTAGCAGTGGCGGCGGTAGCCGAGGCAGCGGCGGCGGCCGCAAGAGCTGACATCGCGGGCAGGACCGGCAGCGCGTCGCGGGCTGCCGGCACGCTATTCGTAGCGCACCTCGAGAATCTCGTACTCGCGGACACCGCCTGGCGCCTGCACCTCGGCCACGTCGCCGGCGTACTTGCCGATCAGCGCGCGCGCGATCGGGCTGGACACCGAGATGCGGCCGGCCTTGATGTCGGCCTCGTCCTCGCCGACGATCTGATACGTCACCTTGTCTCCGGCTTCCAGGTCCTCCAGATCGACGGTGGCCGCGAACACGACGCGCCCCTCGGCGTCGAGCTCGGTGGGATCGATGATCTGCGCGTTGGCCAGCTTCGATTCGAGCTCGGCGATGCGTCCTTCGATGAAGCCCTGGCGCTCGCGTGCGGCGTCGTACTCGGCGTTTTCCGACAGGTCGCCCTGCGCACGCGCCTCGGCGATCGCAGTGATCACCGCCGGCCGGTCGACCGATTTCAGGCGGTGCAACTCTTCCTTCAGCAGTTCGGCGCCGCGCCGGGTCAGGGGAATCGTTGCCATGGAATCAACCTCTGCTTTTCCGGATCGTCAAAAAGATTCGGACCGCCGGGCGGGAGCGCCGGGCAGTCCGTGGTGAAGGTTCGACTTTAGCGCAAAAGCGCGCCGCGCTACAGGCCGGCGTGCAGCTCCTGCAGCGAGTGGACGTCGAGGCTCTTGTTGAGCGAGCGCATGCCCTCGACGGCGGCGCGCGCGCCGGCGATCGTCGTGTAATAAGTGACGCGCTGCGCCAGCGCCGTGGTGCGGATCGAGCGCGAATCCTGGATCGCGCCGCGCTTCTCGTCGACCGAGTTCAGCACCAGCGCGATCTCGCCGTTCTTCAGCATGTCGACGACGTGCGGACGCCCTTCCTGCACCTTGTTCACCGCCGTGACCGGCAGACCGGCGGCGCTCAGCGCGGCAGCCGTGCCCTTGGTGGCGACCAGGCTGAAACCCATCTCGTGCAGCGTGCGCGCGATCGCCACGGCCTTGGGCTTGTCGGCGTGCTTGACCGAGATGAACACAGTGCCCGATTCCGGCAGCCGCACGCCGGCGCCGAGCTGCGACTTGACGAAGGCTTCGCCGAAGCTGCGGCCCACGCCCATCACCTCGCCGGTGGACTTCATCTCGGGCCCGAGGATGGTGTCGACGCCAGGGAACTTGACGAACGGGAACACCGCCTCCTTGACCGAGTAGTAAGACGGCGTCACCTCCCTGGTCACGCCCTGCTCGGCCAGGCTGCGGCCGAGCATGCAGCGGGCGGCAATCTTGGCCAGCTGCAGGCCGGTGGCCTTGGACACGTACGGCACCGTGCGCGACGCGCGCGGATTGACCTCGAGCACGTAGACGGTGCCGTCGCCGCCGGCAGCGTCGGCCTGGATCGCGAACTGCACGTTCATCAGGCCGCAGACCTTCAGTGCCTTGGCCATCAACGCCGTCTGCCGCTTCAGCTCGGCCACCATGGCCGGCGACAGCGAATGCGGCGGCAGCGAGCAGGCCGAATCGCCGGAGTGCACGCCGGCCTGCTCGATGTGTTCCATGACGCCGCCGATGAACACCTGTTCGCCGTCGGACAGGCAGTCGACGTCGACCTCGATGGCGTCGTTCAGGAAGCGGTCGAGCAGCACCGGGCTGTCCTCGGAGACCTTGACCGCCTCGCGCATGTAGCGTTCGAGATCCTTCTGCTCGTGCACGATCTCCATCGCGCGGCCGCCCAGCACGTAGCTGGGCCGCACCACCAGCGGATAGCCAATCTCGCCGGCCAGCCGCAGCGCGTCGGCTTCGGTGCGCGCGGTGCGGTTCGGCGGCTGCTTGAGCTGCAGCGTGTGCAGCAGCTGCTGGAAGCGCTCGCGATCCTCGGCGACGTCGATCGATTCGGGCGAGGTGCCGACGATGGGCACGCCGTTCGCCTCCAGCGCCAGCGCCAGCTTCAGCGGCGTCTGCCCGCCGTACTGGACGATGACGCCGACCGGCTTCTCGACGGCGACGATCTCGAGCACGTCCTCCAGCGTCAGCGGCTCGAAGTACAGCCGGTCGGAGGTGTCGTAGTCGGTCGAGACGGTCTCGGGGTTGCAGTTGACCATGATCGTCTCGTAGCCGTCGTCGCGCAGCGCGAAGGCCGCGTGCACGCAGCAGTAGTCGAACTCGATCCCCTGCCCGATCCGGTTGGGTCCGCCGCCCAGCACCATGACCTTGCGGCGCTGCGTCGGCTGCGCCTCGCTCTCGCCGCCGTTCTCGTAGGTCGAGTACATGTAGGCGGTATCGGTGGCGAACTCCGCCGCGCAGGTGTCGACGCGCTTGTAGACCGGCCGCACGTCCAGCGCGTGCCGGCGCACGCGCACCGCGTCGGGGTTGGTCTGCAGCAGCCGCGCCAGCCGGCGGTCGGAGAAGCCGCGCGCCTTCAGCCAGCGCAGCTCGTCGGCGCTCAAGGTCTCCAGCCGCAGGCCGGCGAGCTTGCGCTCGGTCGTGATCAGTTCCTCGATCTGCGCCAGGAACCACGGGTCTATGCCCGACTCTTCGTAGATCTCCTCGACCGTCATGCCGACGCGGAACGCATCGCCGACGTACAGGATGCGATCGGGGCCGGGCTCGCCGAGCTCGGTGGCGATCTCGTCGCGGTCGACGCTGCGTTCGTCCAGCCCGTCGATGCCGGTCTCCAGACCGCGCAGCGCCTTCTGGAAGCTTTCCTGGAAGGTGCGGCCGATGGCCATCACCTCGCCCACCGACTTCATCTGCGTAGTGAGCCGCGAGTCGGCCTGCGGGAACTTCTCGAACGCGAAGCGCGGGATCTTGGTGACGACGTAGTCGATCGTCGGCTCGAACGAGGCCGGCGTGGCGCCGCCGGTGATGTCGTTCTTCAGCTCGTCCAGCGTGTAGCCGACGGCCAGCTTGGCGGCGATCTTCGCGATCGGGAAGCCGGTGGCCTTGGAGGCCAGCGCCGACGAACGCGACACGCGCGGATTCATCTCGATGACGATCATGCGGCCGTCGGTCGGGCTGACCGCAAACTGCACGTTCGAGCCGCCGGTCTCGACGCCGATCTCGCGCAGGATCGCGACCGACGCATCGCGCATCAGCTGGTATTCCTTGTCGGTCAGCGTCTGCGCAGGCGCTACCGTGATCGAATCGCCGGTGTGCACGCCCATCGGGTCGAGGTTCTCGATCGAGCAGACGATGATGCAGTTGTCGGCACGGTCGCGCACGACCTCCATCTCGAACTCTTTCCAGCCGATCAGCGATTCCTCGATCAGCAGCTCGTTCGTCGGCGAGGCTTCGAGCCCGCGCTTGCAGATCGTCTCGAACTCCTCGCCGTTATAGGCGATGCCGCCGCCGGTGCCGCCCAGCGTGAAGCTGGGGCGGATGATGACCGGGAAGCCGATGTTCTTCTGCGCCGCCCAGGCCTCGTCCAGCGAATGCGCGATCGCCGAGCGCGCCGAGCCGAGTCCGATGCGCGTCATCGCCTCCTTGAACTTCAGCCGGTCCTCGGCCTTGTCGATCGCCTCGGGCGAGGCGCCGATCAGCTCGACGCCGTACTTGTCCAGCACGCCGTTGCGATGCAGGTCGAGCGCGCAGTTCAGCGCCGTCTGCCCGCCCATCGTGGGCAGGATGGCGTCGGGTTTTTCCTTCTCGATGATGCGCTCGACCACTTGCCAGGTGATCGGCTCGATGTAGGTGACGTCGGCCGTCTCCGGGTCCGTCATGATCGTCGCCGGGTTGCTGTTGACCAGGACGACGCGGAAGCCCTCCTGCCGCAGCGCCTTGCAGGCCTGCGCGCCGGAGTAGTCGAATTCGCAGGCCTGGCCGATGACGATCGGGCCGGCGCCGATGATCAGGATGCTTTTGATGTCTGTGCGCTTGGGCATGGTGCAGCGATCGTTAAACGGGACGGGCCATCAGCGACACGAAGCGGTCGAACAGGTCGTGGATGTCACGCGGCCCGGGGCTCGCCTCGGGATGCCCCTGGAAGCAGAAGGCCGGCCGGTCGGTGCGCGCCAGCCCCTGGATGGAGCCGTCGAACAGCGACACGTGCGTGACGCGCAGATTGGCCGGCAGCGAGGCCGGGTCGACGGCGAAGCCGTGGTTCTGGCTGGTGATGTAGACCTTGCCGGTGTCGAGGTCCTTCACCGGATGGTTGGCGCCGTGATGGCCGAACTTCATCTTCATCGTGCGCCCGCCCGAGGCCAGACCCATGATCTGGTGGCCCAGGCAGATGCCGAAGGTCGGCAGCCCGCGGTCGATCAGCTCGCGCGTGGCGGCGATGGCATAGTCGCAGGGCTCGGGATCGCCGGGGCCGTTCGACAGGAAGATGCCGTCGGGCTTCAACGCCAGCGCGTCGGCGGCGCTGGCCTGCGCCGGCAGCACGGTCACGTCACAGCCGCGATCGACCAGCAGCCGCAGGATGTTGCGCTTGACGCCATAGTCGTAGGCGACGACCTTGAAGCGGCGGCTGCCGGCGGCTTCCGACGGGCCGGCCGTGTAGCCGCTGCCGAGCTGCCACGAACCTTCGGTCCAGGCATACGGGTCGCGCGTGGAGACGACCTTGGCGAGGTCCATGCCGGCGAGACCCGGGAACGCGCGCGCCGCCGACAGCGCCGCGTCGATGTCCAGCGCCTGCCCCGGTTCGGCGGCCGCCACCAGGCATGCGTTCTGCGCACCCTGCGTGCTCAGCAGCCGCGTCAGCCGCCGCGTATCGATGCCGGCGATGCCGGGGATGCCTTCGCCGCGCAGATAGTCGGACAGGCTGCTGGACGAGCGCCAGTTCGAATGGCGCGGCGGCAGTTCCTTGACGACCAGTCCGGCGGCGTGGATGCGCGAGGCTTCGACGTCCTCGGCGCTGACGCCGTAGTTGCCGATCTGCGGATAGGTGAGCGTGACGATCTGCCGGCAATAGCTGGGATCGGTGAGGATCTCCTGGTAGCCGGTCATCGAGGTATTGAAGACGACTTCGCCGGCGGTCTGCGTCGGCGCGCCGATGGAACGGCCGTGAAACACGGTGCCATCGGCCAGGACCAGCGCGGCGGGCGCTGCATCGGGGATCAGCCGGGCCGGTGCGCGGGCGGCCAGCGTGACGGATTCGGGTGACAAACGGCAACTCCTGCAGGACTCGCCGGCGCACCCATGGGCCGTGCCTCGTCGGAGCGCCCGCAAGGGCGGCCGGAAAGCACAGGAGGTGGCGGTATTCGGTAGGTGTAGGCGCTAACCGGCGGGCGTTGGGTAAACCGCAAAATTATAGCAGTTTTCGTCTCCTTTCCCTCGACCGTTGGTCGCCATCCCATTGTCTGCGGCAGGCGGGCAGGCCTACACTGACGGCTTCCTCAGCGTCAAGATCAAGGAACTCTCATGGCCCTCATCGAGCGTGTGAAGGCGATCCTGCTAACCCCCAAGACCGAGTGGCCCGTGATCGACGCCGAGCCCGGCGACATCGGCAGCATCTACAAGAACTACCTGATCTACCTGGCCGCGATACCGGCGATCGCGCAGTTCATCGGCTTCTCGCTGGTGGGCATGGGCGGCTTCGGCGTGTCCTTCCGCGTGCCCATCATGGCGGGCCTGGCGTCGGCGGTCGTCAGCTACCTGCTCAGCCTGGCGATGATCTACGTGATGTCGCTGATCGTGAATGCGCTGGCGCCCACCTTCGGCGGTCAGAAGAATCCGCTGGCAGCCTTCAAGCTGATGGCCTACGGCAGTACCGCGATGATGCTGGCCGGCATCTTCTCGCTGATCCCGGCGCTGGCCATCCTGGGCCTGGTCGGGCTGTACTCGATCTACCTGATCTACGTCGGCCTGCCGACGCTGATGAAGTGCCCGCAGGACAAGGCCCTCCCCTATACGGCAGTGCTGATCGTCTGCGGCATCGTGGCCAACCTGATCATCGGCGCGCTGGCCGGGGCGCTGGCCGGCGGCCCGTCAGCGATGATGGCCGGCAGCGCAGGCTCGATGTCGATCAAGACGCCGTCCGGCGAGGTCAGCATAGACACGCGCAAGCTCGATGAGATGGCGCGGCGGATGGAGGAAGCCGGCAAGAAGATGGAAGAGGCGCGCGCCTCGGCCGACCAGGCGGCGCAGTCGGGCGACGCCGCCGCCAGCGGCCAGGCCGCCGCCCAGGTGCTGGCCGCGCTCGGCGGCGCCGCGTCCGGCACGTCCGGGCGGGCGCCGATCGACGCGCAGACGCTGAAAGGCATGCTGCCCGAATCGCTGGGCGGCCTGAAGCGGCACAGCTACGAGGCGCAGCAGAACGAGATGATGGGCTTCAAGGCTTCCGTGGCGCAGGCGCAGTTCCGCGACGACGCGCGCCGCATCGACCTGAAGATCACCGACATCGGCGGTCTGGCCGGCCTGATGATGTTCGCGGGCTGGGCCAATGTGACCGGCGAGAAGGACACCGGCACCGAGACCGAGAAGATCTACAAGGACGGCAAGCGCACGGTCCGCGAACGCGCGGCCAAGGACGGCTCGTCGGCGACCTATGCGCTGGTGCTGGAGAACGGCGTCATCGTCGAGGCCGACGGCCGGCAGGTGGACTCGGCCGTGCTGAAGCGGGCGGTCGAAGGGCTGGACCTGGCGCAGCTGAGCCGCGGCTGACGCTCGTCGACGTCTGTCGAGGCCTGTAGAGACCTGTCCAGGCCGACGTGGCAGATCGAGCAGTCCGACGTCAGTCCGCTGCAGCGGCCATACCTTCACGCTGAGCCTGCTCGCCGCCGACCGCGAGCCCGCGGCCGTTGAGCCGCTGCTCACGCGCTCACAGCTTCTCCGTCTCCCCGGTCTTGGGCTGCCACTTCATCAGCCGGCGCTCTACGACGCCGACGATCGCATCGAGAATCAGCGCGAACGCCGTCAGCACCAGAATGCCGGCGAACACCGTATTGATGTCGAAGGTGCCTTCCGCCTGCAGGATCAGGTAGCCCACGCCGCGCGCCGAGCCCAGGTACTCGCCCACCACCGCACCGACGAAGGCCAGGCCGACCGAGGTGTGCAGGCTGGAGAACACCCAGCTGGTGGCGCTGGGCAGGTAGACGTGGCGCAGCAGCTGGCCGCGGCTGGCGCCCAGCATGCGGGCGCTGGCCAGCACGTTCGGGCTGACTTCGCGCACGCCCTGGTAGACGTTGAAGAACACGATGAAGAAGACCAGCGTGAAGCCCAGCGCGACCTTGGACCAGACGCCCAGGCCGAACCATACCGAGAAGATGGGCGCCAGGATCACGCGCGGCATCGAGTTCAGCGCCGTGATGTACGGATCCAGCAAAGTGGCGGCGGTCGGCGACAGGGCCAGCCACATGCCGACGGCCAGCCCGCAGACCGTGCCGATCACGAATGCCGCCATCGTCTCGAACAGCGTGACGCCGAGGTGGACGAAGATCTCGCCGCTGACGAACCAGTCGACGATGCGGCCGAACACCTTGAACGGTTCGCCGAAGAAGAACGCGGCCTGGTGCGGGTTCTCGAAGTAGATCGGCGGCAGGATGTCGGGGCTGGTGAGCACGTGCCATAGCAGCAGCAGGCCGACGAAGATCAGGAACTGGTAGGTGCGCAGCCGCAGCTTGGTCATCGTGTCAGGCCCGGCGCTTCAATTGCGCGTATCCCTTCAGGACCTCGTCGCGCAGCACCTCCCAGATGCGGCTGTACAACGAGACGAACTCGGGTTGGTTGCGGATCTCGGCCACGTCGCGCGGCCGCGGCAGCGTGACCGGGAACTCGCCGATCGGATGCGAGGCCGGCCCGGCCGACAGCACGATGACGCGGTCGCTCATTGCGATCGCCTCGTCGAGATCGTGCGTGATGAACAGCACCGCCTTCCGGCGCGCCGCCCACAGGTCCAGCACTTCGTTCTCCATCAGCTGCCGCGTCTGCACGTCGAGCGCGGAGAACGGCTCATCCATCAGGATGATGTCGGGATCCATGATCAGCGTCTGCGCCAGCGCGGCGCGCTTGCGCATGCCGCCCGACAGCTGGTGCGGATAGCGGTCGCCGAAGCCGGCCAGCCCGACGCGCGCCAGCCACTCTTCGCCCTGGCGGCGCGCTTCGGCGTCGGGCACGCCGCGGAACTGCAGCCCGGCAATGACGTTCTGCAGCGCGCTGCGCCACGGCATCAGCGCCTCGGCCTGGAACATGTAGCCGGCGCGGCGGTTGATGCCGGCCAGCGGCTCGCCGAACACGCGCACGGTGCCGGTCGACGGCTGCAGCAGCCCGGCGCCCACGTTCAGCAGCGTCGACTTGCCGCAGCCGGTCGGGCCGACCACCGACACGAACTCGCCCGGTGCGATGCTCAGCGTCACGTCCTGCACGGCCGTGTGACGCTGGGACGGATCGTCGCGCGAAATGAAGGTGCAGGTGATCCCGTCCAGGGCCAGCGCGGGAACCGTCACTTCACGCTCGCCAGCGCCTTGCGGGTGAACTCGTTGGTATAGGTGCGAGATAGGTCGATCTGCGCCGGCACTATCCTCGGATTGAAGGAGGCCAGCGCCTTCAGCGTCGTCCTGGCGCCGGCCTCGGAGATCAGGCCGTCGGGGCTGGTGGCTTCGCGAACGTTGTTATAGGAAGCCAGATACAGCGCACGGTCGCCGAGCAGATAGGCCTCGGGCACGGTGCGGATGATGTCCGACGGACCCGCTGCCTGCAGCCATTTCAGCGCCTTGACCATCGCATTGGTCAGCGCCTGAATCGTGTTCGGGTTGCGGCGGATGAACTCCTCCGGCGCGTACAGCGAGCCGGCGGGCATCGGGCCGCCGAACAGCTGCTCGGTACCCTTCAGCGAGCGCGTGTCGGCGATGATCTTCACGTCGCCCTTCTGCTCGAGCATGGTCATCACCGGATCGACGTTCGAGATCGCGTCGATCTGGCCGGAGCGCATCGCGGCCAGCGCGCCGTTGCCGGTTCCCACGCCTATGAACGACACCTCGTTCGGCTTGAGCCCGCCGCGCGCCAGCACGTAGTTGGCCACCATGTTCGTCGACGAGCCGGGCGCCGACACGCCGATCTTCATGCCCTTCAGGTCCGCCGGCGACTGGTACTTCGCCTTGGACGAGACGCCGACCGACACCGCCGGGGCCCTGCCCTGCAGCACGAAAGCGCGGAAATACTGCTTGTTCGACTGCAGGTTGATCGTGTGCTCGTAGGCACCGGACACCACGTCGGCCGAGCCGCCGACGACGGCGCGCAGCGCGGCCGAACCGCCGGCGAAATCGACGATCTCGACCTCCAGGCCTTGTTCCTTGAAGTAGCCGAGCTGTTCGGCGATGGTGAGCGGCAGGTAGTAGAACGCCGCCTTGCCGCCGACCGCGATGGTCAGCTTCTTGCGTTCGAGCCCCTGCGCGGCCGCGCCGCGGCTGGCCACGGCGGCCAGCGCGCCGCCCAGCAGGGAAGCCGGAATCAGGCCCAGAATGCGTCTGCGCATCGAATGTCTCCTTGTTCGGCGCCACCCGGGCCGCGGCACGGCGCCGGGAGCTTCTCTGTCGATGGATGGGCGGATTCGCCCGGTGACGCTAGATTACCCGATCTTCCGTCAGCTTCGCGATCTGCGCCGCGTCGTAGCCGAGCTCGGCCAGGACGGCGTGCGTGTGTTCGCCCAGCGTGGGACCGACCCAGCGCGTCGCTCCCGGCGTGGCCGAGAACTTGGGCACCACGCCGGGCACCGCCAGCGGCGTGCCGTCCGGCAGGCGCACGCGCTCTATCATCGAGCGGGCCAGATACTGCGGATCGTCGACCATGTCGGCCGCGCTGAAGATGCGCCCGCTCGGCACCTCGGCGCGCGCCATCGCGGCCAGCCCCTCGTCCAGCGTATGCGCCGAGGTCCAGGCGGCGATCGCGTCGTCAATCTCCTGCGCACGCTGCGCGCGCCCGGCATTGCTGGCGAGCTGAGGATCGTCGGCCAGGTCGGCGCGGCCGATCTCGCGCATCAGCCGCTTGAAGATCGAATCGCCGTTGCCGCCGATGACGATGTGGCCGCCGTCGGCGGTCGGATAGGTGTTCGACGGCACGATGCCGGTGAGATTGGTGCCGGTGCGCTCGCGGACCACGCCGTAGCGGTCGAACTCCGGCACTGCGCTCTCCATCATGTTGAACACGGCCTCGTACAGCGCAACGTCGACCACCTGGCCGCGGCCGGTATTGCGCCGGTGATTGAGCGCCATCAGCGCGCCTATCACGCCGTGCAGCGCCGCCATCGAGTCGCCGATCGACAGATTCGGCCGCACCGGCGGCCGGTCGGGAAAGCCGGTGACGTAGCGCAGTCCGCCCATCGATTCGGCGATGGCGCCGAAGCCGGGCCGGTCGCGGTACGGGCCGGTCTGTCCGTAGCCGGACAGCCGCACGAGGATCAGCCCCGGGTTGTCGGCCGCCAGCGTCTCGTAGCCTAGCCCCCAGCGCTCCAGCGCTCCCGGACGGAAGTTCTCGATGACGATGTCGCTGCGCGCGGCCAGCTCGCGCACGATGCGCTGGCCGGCCGGCTGCCGCAGGTCGACCGTCACCGAACGCTTGTTGCGCCCCTGCACGTACCACCACAGCGAGGTGCCCGACGGATCGTCGGGATGCAGCTTGCGCCATTTGCGCAGCGGGTCGCCGCCGTCGCTGCCGTCATCGGCGCGCGCCGGCGGCTCGATCTTGATCACGTCGGCGCCGAAATCGCCCATCATGCGGCCGGCGAAAGGACCGGCGATCAGCTGGCCGAGTTCGAGCACCTTCAAGCCGGCGAGCGGGCCGGCGAGCGGGCCGGCACCATGGGCAAGATTCGTCATGTCGGAGTCCAGGGGCTAGACGGTCCGGCGATCGCGCAGCGCCTGCGCGATGGTGCTCGGATCGACGTATTCGAGCTCGCTGCCGACCGGAACGCCGCGCGCCAGCCGCGAGACCTTCAGGCCGCGCGCGCGCAGCAGCTCGCCGATGTAGTGCGCCGTGGCCTCGCCTTCCTGCGTGAAGTTGGTGGCGAGGATCACTTCGCGGACCACGCCGTCGCCGGCGCGCGCCAGCAGCCGCTCGAGACCGATCTGCTTGGGCCCGATGCCGTCGAGCGGCGAGAGCCGGCCCATCAGCACGTAGTAGAGGCCGCCGTATGACAGCGTCTGCTCTATCGTCAGCTGATCGGCCGGCGTCTCGACGACGCACAGCAGCGCCGGATCGCGGCGCGGCGACGAGCAGGTCTCGCAGATGTCGAGCTCGGTGAACGTATTGCAGCGTTCGCAGTGGCGCACGCGCTGCGTCGCCTCGGACAGCGCGCGCGCCAGCAGCGCGGCGCCTTCGCGATCGTGCTGCAGCAGATGATAGGCGAAGCGCTGCGCCGATTTCGCGCCCACGCCGGGCAGGCGCTTCAGCGCGGCCGTGAGCGCTTCGAGCGGGGCCGGCGCTTTCATCGCAGCATCGTGGACGGCATCCGGGTGAGCCGGGGGCGGTGGCCGTGCGCGTTCAGAACGGCATCTTGAAGCCCGGCGGCAGCGGCAGGCCGGCAGTCAGCGACGACATCTTCTCCGACGAGGCCTGCTCGGCCTTGCGCAGCGCGTCGTTCATGGCCGCGACGAGCAGATCCTCGAGCATGTCCTTGTCGTCGGCGAGCAGGCTGGGATCGATGCTGATCCGCTTCACGTCGTTGCGGCAGGTGATCGTGACCTTGACGAGGCCGGCGCCCGACTGGCCCTCGACCTCGATCAGCGCCAGCTGCTCCTGCGCCTTCTTCATGTTGTCCTGCATCTGCTGGGCCTGTTTCATCAGGCCGGCCAGTTGTCCTTTGAGCATCACCCTCTCCTTGCGTTCATCGCCTTTCGGCATCCTGTCCCGCCAGCGGCCGCACAGAGCCCGGCACGATAGCGCCGTCGAACTCGTCGAGCAGCGTACGCACGAACGGATCGGCCTCGAGCGCCGCCTGCGCCTGCGCCTGCCGCTCGGCGCGCCGCTGCGCCGCGACGCCGGCCGCGGTCGGGCCCTGCACGGCGCCGACCTCGACCTCGATCCGCACCGGCGCTCCGAAGTGCGCCGACAGCGCCTCGCGCACGCGGTTGACGGTCGCCGGATCCGCCATCGGCCGGATCGGGACGCGCAGCCGGAACAGCGTCCCGTCAACAGCCAGCAGCTCGCTCTGCTGCATGAATTGCCGGACGAATCCGTTCACCGCGATCCGTTCGGCCAGACTCGCCCAGTCGCCGTCGAAGCCGACGATGGCCTCGGCGGCGGTGGCCGACGCGGCGGCTGGCATGCTGCCTGTCGAGGCGCCCGACCGGGCGCCTGCCGAGGCAGCGGCCGCGGTGCCGGACGCACCGCTTACCGCTCCCGGTGCCGCGGCCGCCTGCGCCGGGCCCGCTGCCGGCCCGTCCAGATCTTCAGGGGGAATATCTTCCCACGGCGGCGCTTCCTGCGCCGTGGCGCCGCGAGCATCGCGGCCTGTCGGTGCCGTCGGGGCGGCCGTCTGGGCAGCCGTCTGGGCAGCCGGCGCGGCGGGCTCCGCGCGTGCGGGTGCCGATGCCGGCGCCCGCACCGAGGCTGAGGCTGAGGCTGAGGCCGCTGACTCTGCCGAGGCCTGCGCCTCGGGCGCCGCGCGGCCGGCGCTGCGATTGGCCAGCAGCTCCATTGCCCGGCTGGCGCCGCTGCGCGGCGCTGGGCGGGCCGACGGCGCAGCGCCGGGACGGGAGGCAGTCGATGCAGCCGGCGAGGCCACGGACGATGACGTGACGGACGATGGCGCCACGGACGATGACGCGACGGATGATGACGCGACGGATGATGACGCCACGGACGATGACGCGACGGACGAGGGCGCGACGGGCGGCGATACGATCGACGGCGACGCGGCCGCGGTCCCCACCACCGGCGCCGCTGCAGGCGGCGCCATGCGGCCCGGCATTGGCGGCCGCAGCGTCGCCGGCGCGGAGCCTGCCGGCACCGACGCCGTCGCCGCCGAACCGACCGCCAGCTTGGCCGTGCGCGCGCCGCCGGCCGGCGGTACCGGCGCGGCCGGTGCCGTCCCGTCCGGGCGGAAGGCCAGCAGCCGCAGCAGCGTCATCGTGAAACCCGTATGCGGATCGGGCGCCAGCGACAGATCGCGCGCGCCGTGGATCGCGATCTGGTAGTAGACCTGCAGATCCTCGGCCGCGATGGACTCGGCCAGCGCCTGCACCGCCTGCGCGTCATCGGCCTCGGACGTGGCGCCGACCTGCGCCAGCGCGACCCGCTGCAGCAGCGCGGCCAGATCGATCAGCGTGCGCTCGAACGGCGCGTTGCCGGCCAGCATCTCGTCGGCCAGCGCCACCAGCGCGCGGCCGTCGCCCTCGTGCAGCGCCTGCAGGATGCGCAGCAGCCAGGCGCCGTCGACGACGCCGAGCATCTCGCGCACCGCCGGCTCGCGCACTTCGCCGCCGCCGAATGCGATTGCCTGGTCGAGCAGCGACAGCGCATCGCGCATACTGCCCGCCGCCGAGCGGCCGATGCGATCGAGCGCGCCGGGATCGAATGCGATGCTCTCGGCCTGCAGCACCTGCGCCAGATGGGCGGCCACCGCCTGCGGCGGCATGTTCTTCAGATTGAACTGCAGACAGCGCGACAGCACGGTGACCGGCACGCGCTGCGGATCGGTGGTGGCCAGCACGAACATGACGTGCGGCGGCGGCTCCTCAAGCGTCTTCAGCATCGCGTTGAACGCGTGCGTGGACAGCATGTGGACCTCGTCGATGACGTACACCTTGTAGCGGCCCGCGGTGGGCGCGTAGACGGCGTTCTCGAGCAGCTGCGTCATTTCGTCGACGCCGCGGTTCGAGGCCGCGTCCAGCTCGATGTAGTCGACGAAGCGGCCGCCGTCGATCTCGGTGCAGGCGCGGCACGTGCCGCAGGGCTGCGCGCTGACGCCGGCCTCGCAGTTCAGCGCCTTGGCCAGGATGCGCGCGATCGTGGTCTTGCCGACGCCGCGCGTGCCCGTGAACAGATACGCGTGGTGCAGGCGCTGCGTGGCCAGTGCGTGCGACAGCGCGCGCACCACGTGATCCTGGCCGACCAGCGACTGGAAGTCGCGCGGCCGCCATTTGCGGGCAAGCACCTGGTGCGTCATGTCGGCGATGAGTGGCGCTAGCGGCTCAGCGGGGCGAATCCGCGGGGTGCGGAATGACCGCCCCGGCGAAGCAATGGGTGGGCGAGCCGGAACCCCGGCACGCGCGGGGAATGGCTGTGGCTGCTTCCTTCCGGACCTGACCAGGTTGACCACGCCGCGCTGCGGGGAGGCCCGCCCGCGACGATTCTATCAGTCGCCGGACGGGTGCTCGGCAGCCCGGGGCCGGTCGTGCTATGTTTGCCGGCTGATCCTGCCCGTCCCCGTTCCGGTGCGCCGGCGCGGCGGCGGGCGCAGGCCCATTCCGGAGTCAGCATGACCGTCAAACACGTAACCGACACCGCCTTCGAACAGGACGTCCTCAAATCCGATTCCCCCGTATTGGTCGACTACTGGGCCGAATGGTGCGGCCCCTGCAAGATGATCGCGCCCATCCTGGACGAGGTGTCGCGCGACTATGACGGCCGGCTGTCGGTCGTCAAGCTCAACGTCGACGACAACCCCGCCACGCCGGCCAAGTACGGCATCCGCGGCATTCCGACGCTGATGCTGTTCAAGAACGGTGCCCTGGTCGCCACCAAGGTCGGCGCGCTGTCGAAATCGCAGTTGACGCTTTTTCTGGACAGCCATCTCTGATTCGTTGTAAGCTTCCAGCCGCTCGAAGGCTCGCGCGGCTGGTTTTCCACGATCGCGCGCAGCGCTCCGGTACGTAAACGGCCCAGGCCGAGGCGGGAACCGGGAAGACCGATCAGCAGATCGCCGTCATATCCCCTCGCCGCCCACGGGTATCGTCTCACGGGTATCGCGACTCCAAGGGCCTTACCGGCCCGCACCCCGATCCGATCACGCCGCGGCCAGCCAGCCGTCTTCATCCATTCCATTCGTCCTCTGTAACGAGTTCCCCCCGGGGAGACACCGTCGATGCATCTGTCCGAACTCAAGTCGCTGCACGTCTCGCAATTGATCGAGATGGCCACTGCTCTCGACATCGAAAATCCTCAGCGCATGCGCAAGCAGGAGCTGATGTTCGCGATCCTGAAGCGCAAGGCCAAGACCGGCGAGACGATCTTCGGCGACGGCGTGCTGGAAGTGCTGCCGGACGGTTTCGGCTTCCTGCGCTCGCCCGAGACCTCGTACCTGGCCAGCACCGACGACATCTACATCTCGCCGTCGCAGATCCGCCGCTTCAACCTGCACACCGGCGACTCCACCGAAGGCGAAGTGCGCACGCCGAAGGAAGGCGAGCGCTATTTCGCGCTGGTGAAGGTCGACAAGATCAACGGCGAGCCGCCCGAGGCCGCCAAGAACAAGATCCTGTTCGAGAACCTGACGCCGCTGCACCCGAACAAGCCGATGGTGCTGGAGCGGGACATCAAGGCCGAGGAGAACATCACCGGGCGCATCATCGACATGATCGCGCCCATCGGCAAAGGCCAGCGCGGCCTGATCGTGGCGCCGCCGAAGGCCGGCAAGACGGTGCTGATGCAGCACATCGCGCACGCGATCACGGCCAACCATCCCGACGTGGTGCTGATCGTGCTGCTGATCGACGAGCGCCCCGAGGAAGTGACCGAGATGACGCGCTCGGTGCGCGGCGAGGTCGTCGCCTCCACGTTCGACGAACCGGCCACGCGTCACGTGCAGGTGGCCGAGATGGTCATCGAGAAGGCCAAGCGGCTGGTCGAGCACAAGAAGGACGTGGTCATCCTGCTCGACTCGATCACGCGGCTGGCGCGCGCCTATAACACGGTGGTGCCGGCGTCGGGCAAGGTGCTGACCGGCGGCGTCGACGCGAACGCGTTGCAGCGGCCCAAGCGCTTCTTCGGCGCGGCGCGCAACATCGAGGAAGGCGGTTCGCTGACCATCATCGCCACCGCGCTGATCGACACCGGCAGCCGGATGGACGAGGTCATCTACGAAGAGTTCAAGGGCACCGGCAACATGGAGCTGCACCTGAACCGGCGGATGATGGAAAAGCGCATCTACCCGGCGATCGACATCAACCGCTCCGGCACGCGCCGCGAGGAGCTGCTGATCAAGTCCGAGGTGCTGCAGAAGATCTGGATCCTGCGCAAGCTGCTGCACGACATGGACGAGCTCGAGGCCATGGAGTTCCTGCTCGACAAGGTCAAGCAGACCAAGACGAACCAGGAGTTCTTCGAGATGATGCGCCGCGGCGGCTGAGCCTGCCTGCTATCTGAGCCGCTCGTCGATGAAGGCCTTGACGCGCCGCTGCGCGTCGGCCCGCGCCGCCGGATTCTCGCCTATCCGGTACTTGCCGCCCTGCACCAGCATCTCGCGGATCGGATAGTCGAACGCGTGCAGCGCGCCCGGGTAGACGATCATCTCCAGGCGCCCGTGCTGCCCTGCCTTGAAGGTTTCGCAAGCCGCCGGCGGCGTCCAGTTGTCGGCATCGCCTATCATCAGCAGCACCGGCCTGGCCAGCTTCACGTGTGCCCGGCTCGCGGGCTCGCAGCCCGGATACATCGCGATGCCGCCGACAAAGCCGGCGCCGCCGCGATTGCCTTCATGCAAGGCCAGCAGCAGCGCGCTGGCGCCCTGCGACTGGCCCATCAGCGCAATGCGCTGCGGATCGGCATACGGCTGCGATGCCAGCCAGCTCAAGGCCGAGGTCGCGTCATCGGCGCGGCGGCGGGCCCACGGTTCGCGAAGATCGCCGCATGCTTCGGCGCGCTCGCGCGGCGTCAGGCTGTCGACCATCAGCACGCCCACGCCCTCGCGCACGAAGAAATCGACCCACGGACGCACGTTGCGCAGGCTGAGCCCGTTGCAGCCGTGCAGGAACACGATGAACGGACGCCGCCCGTCCGCGGCGGGCCGGAACAGATGGCCGGTGAGCTCGCCGCTGAGCGAGCGGCTGTCGTAGGACTTCAGCCAGCCCGGCTGCCACGGAAAACGCACCTGCTGATCCGCGGCTTGGGCGGCATGGGCGGCCAGCGCGAACGCGCAGGCCGACAGAAAAGCCCCGATGCGCACGGCTGTCATCGCATTCTCCGGTTCGTCGCGGGCTGCCGACCGCGGCCCCACGCTGGTCGATGATGCTAGCGCCGCTGACGCCGGGCGATCATCCGGCGGAAAACCCGCAGGCCAGCGAGCGGCGAGCGGCGAGCGGCGAGCGGCGAGCGGCGAGCGGCGATAAAACGATACAGGGCCGGCCGCCCCTCGGCATGCCGGCCCCGTCCGGATGCGCGACGGCTCAGTGCACCGTGCGCTCGAAGACGAAGCGGCCGTCCTCGAAGTCGACCGGCACCACGTCCTTCGGGCCGTAGCGGCCTTCCAGCAGCAGCCGCGAGATCGGGTTCTCGATCCGCTGCTGGATCGCGCGCTTCAGCGGCCGCGCGCCATACAGCGGGTCGAAACCGGCCTTGGCGATCTCGTCGAGCGCCGCATCGGACACCGACAGCATCATCTCGCGCTCGGCCAGCCGCTTCTCCAGGCCCGCCAGCTGGATCTTCGCGATGGCAGCGATGTTCTTCGCGTCGAGCGCGTGGAAAACGACGATCTCGTCGATCCGGTTGATGAACTCCGGCCGGAAATGCTTGCGGACCTCGCCCATCACGGCTTCCTTGATCAGCTCCGGATCGTTCAGCTCGTCGTCGGCCGACAGCCGCTGGATCTCGTGCGAACCGAGGTTCGAGGTCATCACGACCACCGTGTTGCGGAAGTCGACCGTCCGCCCCTGCCCGTCGGTGAGCCGGCCGTCGTCGAGCACCTGCAGCAGCACGTTGAACACGTCCGGATGCGCCTTCTCGACTTCGTCGAGCAGGATCACGCTGTACGGCTTGCGCCGCACCGCCTCGGTCAGGTAGCCGCCCTCCTCGTAGCCGACATAGCCCGGGGGCGCGCCGATCAGCCGCGCCACCGAATGCTTCTCCATGAACTCGCTCATGTCGATGCGGATCAGATGGTCCTCGCTGTCGAACAGGAACTCGGCCAGCGCCTTGCACAGCTCGGTCTTGCCGACGCCGGTGGGACCCAGGAACAGGAAGGAGCCATAGGGACGGCGCGGATCCGACAGGCCGGCGCGCGAACGCCGGATCGCATCCGACACCAGCCGCACGGCCTCGTCCTGGCCGACCACGCGCCTGTGCAGATAGTCTTCCATGGTCAGCAGCTTCTCGCGCTCACCCTGCATCATCTTGCTCACCGGAATGCCGGTGGCGCGCGACACGACTTCGGCGATCTCTTCGGCGCCCACCTGCGTGCGCAGCAGCTTGGGCTTGCCGTCGCCGTCATCGCCCGCGCCGCCCGCTTCGGCTTCGCTGGCCTTCTTCAGCCGGCCTTCGAGCTCGGGCAGCTTGCCGTACTGAATCTCGGCCAGCTTGTCGAACTGGCCCTTGCGCTGCAGCTCGGCCATCTGCGCGCGCAGCTGGTCGATCTCGGCCTTGATCTGGGCCGAGCCCTGCACGGCGGCCTTCTCGGCGCGCAGCACTTCCTCGTAGTCGGCGTACTCCTTCTCGAGCCGCTTGATCTCGGTCTCGATCAGCTCCAGCCGGCGCTTGGACGCGTCGTCGGTTTCCTTCTTGACGGCCTCGCGTTCGATCTTCAGCTGGATCAGCCGGCGATCGAGCTTGTCCATCACCTCGGGCTTGCTGTCGATCTCCATCTTGATCCGCGCCGCGGCTTCGTCGATCAGGTCGATCGCCTTGTCGGGCAGGAAGCGGTCGGTGATGTAGCGATTGCTGAGCTCGGCCGCGGCGACGATCGCCGGGTCGGTGATCTCGACGCCGTGGTGCAGCTCATAGCGCTCCTGCAGGCCGCGCAGGATGGCGATCGTCGCCTCGACGCTGGGCTCGCCGATCAGCACCTTCTGGAAGCGGCGCTCGAGCGCGGCGTCCTTCTCGATGTACTTGCGATATTCGTCGAGCGTGGTCGCGCCTATGCAATGCAGCTCGCCGCGCGCCAGCGCGGGCTTCAGCATGTTGCCGGCGTCGATGGCGCCTTCGGCCTTGCCGGCGCCGACCATGGTGTGGATCTCGTCGATGAAGACGATCGTGCGGCCTTCCTCGGCGGCGATCTCCTTGAGCACGGCCTTCAGCCGCTCCTCGAACTCGCCGCGGTACTTGGCGCCGGCCAGCAGGCCGGCCATGTCGAGCACCAGCACGCGCTTATCCTTCAGCGTCTCGGGCACCTCGCCGTTGACGATGCGCTGCGCCAGCCCTTCGACGATCGCGGTCTTGCCGACGCCCGGCTCGCCGATCAGCACCGGGTTGTTCTTCGTGCGCCGCTGCAGGATCTGGATCGAGCGGCGGATCTCGTCGTCGCGGCCGATCACCGGGTCCAGCTTGCCCTGGCGCGCCCGTTCGGTCAGATCGATGGTGTATTTCTTCAGCGCCTCGCGCTGGCCCTCGGCCTCGGCGCTGCTGACGGTCGCGCCGCCGCGCACCGCGTCGATGGCGGCCTCCAGCGCCTTGCGCGTCAGGCCCGCTTCCTTGGCGAGACGCCCGGCCTCGCCTTTGTCGTCGGTGAGCGACAGCAGGAACATCTCGGTGGCGACGTACTGGTCGCCGCGCTTCAGCGCTTCCTTCTCGGACAGGTTCAGCAGATTGACCAGGTCGCGGCCGACCTGCACTTCGCCGCCGGTGCCCGAGACCTGCGGCAGCCGCTTGATCGCGGCCTCGGCGGCCGTCTTCAGGCTGCCGGCCCGCGCGCCGGCGCGCTCGAGCAGCGCGCGGCCCGAGCCGTCGGCCTGCGACACGATCGCCGCGAGCAGATGCACCGGCTCGATGTATTGATTGTCATTGGCCAGTGCCAGGCTCTGCGCATCGCCCAGAGCCTGCTGGAATTGAGTGGTGAGCTTGTCCAGACGCATCGGATCCCCCTGAATGCCTTGATTGCGGACCGCGAGCGCCGCGGGTGCCGCGTGTTCGACATCGAAGTAGGGTCTGTTGCGGCGATTTCAAGGGTGGCGAGGATGAAATCGCCATGGCAGCAGGTGCTTCGGGCGCGGTCCGGCTGTGTTCGGGCCGGGCCGGGCCGGGCCGGGGCCGGGGCCGGGGCCGGGCCGCGCTGCGCCGCGCCGGGCCGCGTCAAGCCGCATCGGCCGGGCCGCCTCAGGCCAGCCAGCGTCGGCTGGGCCGCATCGGCTGCGGCGCCGAGCTGGGCCGTGCCGAGCGGGCGACGCGGCAGGCTAGCCCCCGCTCAGACCGCGCAGACGCCGCCGCCGGCCGCCTGCGCGTCCGGCTTCTTCTGACGCAGCGCGACACCGTTCTTCACCGACACCACTTCGGCGAGGATGGACACCGCGATCTCGGCCGGCGTGCGGCTGCCAATGTCCAGGCCGATCGGCCCGTGCAGCCGCTCGATCTCGGCCTGGCTCAGGTCGAACATCGCCAGCCGCTCGCGGCGCTTGGCATTGTTCGCGCGCGAGCCGAGCGCGCCGACGTAGAAGGCCGGCGACTTCAGCGCTTCCAGCAGCGCCAGGTCGTCCAGCTTGGGATCGTGCGTCACCGCCACCACGGCGCTGTGCGCATCCAGCTGCAGCGCCAGCACCGCATCGTCGGGCATCTCGCGCGTGAAGCCGGTGTTCGGCACGTCCCAGGTCAGGTGGTATTCCTCGCGCGGATCGCAGCAGATGATCTCGAAATCGAGCGCCAGCGCCATTTCGGCCAGCACGCGCGACAGCTGCCCGGCGCCGATGATCAGCATCCGCCAGCGCGGCCCGTGCACATGGCGCACGACCCGGCCATCCCAGGAAAAGGCGTCGCTGCGCGTCGCCGGCTCCAGCCGCTGCTCGCCGGTGTCGACGTCCAGAACCCGCGCCACCAGCTCATGCCGCGCGCAGCGCGCCAGCACCTCGTCGATCCAGTCGATGTCGACTAGCGGCTCCTGCACCAGCTTCAGCGTGCCGCCGCACGGCAATCCGAAGCGCGCCGCCTCCTCGCGGCTGACGCCGTACATGACCAGCGACGGGCGCGCGACCCGCTCGCCGCGGCGGATCCGGTCGATCAGATCGTCCTCGACGCAGCCGCCGGACACCGAGCCGATCACCAGCCCGTCGTCGCGCAGCACCAGCAGCGCCCCCGGCGGCCGCGGCGCCGAGCCCCAGGTCTCGATCACCGTCACCAGCCATGCTCGATGGCCCTCGCGTACCCAGTCGCGGGCTTGCGTGAGCACCTGAAGATCCAGACTGTCCATGATGGCGACTCCCTCCGCCGGCTCGGCGGCTCATCGCGCGGCGCCCGGCCGCGCGCCGCTCAACCGCGCAGCATCCAATAGACCACAAACAGCACGATGATGGCCAACAGCCACCAGATCCAGGCGGGTTTCCGGCTGGTCGGCGGCGTCGCCGCCGACGCGGGCGCGGGTGCGGGACCGGCCTGGGCGGGTGCAGCCGCGGCCTGAGCAGGCATAGCGGCGGCCTGCGCCGGCGCGGGCGCGGGCGCGGCCTGGGGAGGCACGGCTGGAGCTGGAGCTGAAATCGGCGCCGCCGAGGCCGCAGCCGGGGACTGCGCCATGGGGGCGGCTGGAGCCGGCGGAATCAAGGGGGCTGCGGCAGCCGCCGGCGGCATGACCACGTCGAGCGAAGGCGACACTGCAGCGGCCTCGGCCGCGGAAGCGTCGCTCAGAGCCGGCGAGACTGCCGGCCGGCTCGGCGCGGCCGGCTCGGCCGGTGCCGCAGCCTGCGCAGCCGCCGCGGCGCCGCCCTCCGCGATGACCTTGTTGAAGCGCGCAAAGAAGTCATCGGCCATCTTCTTCGCCGCTGCGTCGACCAGCCGCGCGCCCACCTGCGCGATGCGGCCGCCGATCTGCGCGTTGACGCCGTATTCGAGCAGCGTGCCGCCGTCGGCCGGCGACAGCTTCACGTCAGCCGAGCCCTTGCCGAAGCCGGCGGCACCGCCCTGCCCCTCGAACTGGATGGTGTACGAATTCGGCGCCTGCACATTCGACAGCAGCAGCTTGCCCTTGAAGCGCGCGCCCACCGGGCCGATCTTCAGGTTCATCACCACCGTCCAGCTGTTCTCGCCGGCCGGTTCGAGCGCTTCGCAGCCCGGAATGCAGGCCTTCAGCGTGTCGGGATCGTTCAGCCCGTGCCAGGTCCGCTCGACCGTCGCGGCCACGGTCTGGCTGCCTTTCATCTCCATGGATCGTTCTCCTTCGGCGAAGCGCCGCGCGGGCGGCGCGGCAGCGGCCGGGCCAGCGCCGCCGCCAGTTGTTCGAGACTGTTCAGATTGTGGACCGGCAGGAACCGGTCGACATGCGGCCGCAGCGCGCGGATGCCCGCCGCCTTCGGCTCGAATCCGTCGAAGCGCAGCAGCGGATTGAGCCATACCAGCTCGCGAGTGTACCGGGCCAGGCGCGCCGCTTCACGCGCCAGCCGGCCGTCGTCTTCGCGATCGAGCCCGTCGGTGATCAGCAGGACGGTGGCCGAGCCGGTCAGCACGCGGCGCGCCCACAAGCGGTTGAAGCGCGCCAGGCTCTCGCCGATGCGCGTGCCGCCGTTCCAGTCGCTGACGATGCGCGCCGCCGCGGCCATTGCCGCATCGACATCGCGGAAGCGAAGTTGCCGCGTGATGTCGGTGAGCCGCGTGCCGAACGTGAACACGTGCATGCGGCGATGGCGGCGCATCAGCGCATGCGCGTAGTGCAGCAGCATGCGCGAGTAGCGCTCCATCGAACCCGATACGTCGCACAGCACGACCAGCGGCGGCGGCCGCTGCCGTCGCCGGCGCAGCGGCGGCGCAGCCAGATAGGGGTCGCGCGCCATGCGCCGCAGCGCGGCGCGCAGATCGGTCCGGCCGCGCGCGGCGGCCTCGAAGCGCCGCGTGGTGATCGGCGGCAGCGGCAGGCTCATCCGCTCGACGAGCCGGCGCGCGCGCACGAATTCATCCTTGCTCATCGAATCGAAGTCGCGCTCCGCCAGCCGCTCGCGCTCCGACCAGGTCATCACCGCTTCGAGATCGATGCGCTCGTCCTGCTGCGGCTGCCCGGCATCGCGCTGCGCCGGCGGCCGCCGGCTGCCGGCCAGCGCCTCGTCGAGCCGCGCCGAACGCGGCTTGGGCGCGCGGCCGCGTCCTTCGATGCGTGGCAGCAGCGCCGCGAGCATGCGATCCAGCGTACGCGGGTCCTGCCAGAACGCATCGAATGCCGCGTCGAACAGCGGCTGATGTTCGCGCTGGTCGATCAGCACGCTGCCGAGCGCGGCATGCACGTCGTCGCGGCGCTCGACGCCGACCAGCGTCAGCGCGCGCAATGCGGTCAGCGTGCGCTCGGGCCCGACCGGCAGGCCGGCGGCGCGCAGCACGCGCACGAAGTGGACGACGTTCTCGGCCAGCAGCGCCGGCATCGCGTCAAGCGCCGGCGATCGTCGCGCGCACTTCGTCGACGATCCGCTGCGCCTCGCCGCCCTGCATCCGCTCGATGTCTTCCTGATACTTCAGCAGCACGCCGAGCGTGTCGCGCACGCTGTCCGGATCCAGCCGCAGGCGGTCCAGCGCGAGCAGCGCATTGGTCCAGTCTATGGTTTCGGCCACGCCCGGCTGCTTGAACAGGTCGACGCCGCGCATGCGCTGCACGAACGCGACCACCTGCCGCGACAGCAGCTGATCGACGCCGGGCACGCGCCGGCGCACGATCTCCAGCTCGCGCTCGGCGTCGGGGAAGTCGACCCAGTGATACAGGCAGCGGCGCTTCAGCGCGTCATGGATCTCGCGCGTGCGATTCGAGGTCACGATCACATACGGCGGCCGTTCGGCGCGAATCGCGCCCAGCTCCGGAATCGTGATCTGGTTCTCGGCCAGCACTTCGAGCAGGAAAGCCTCGAACGGCTCGTCGGCGCGGTCGAGCTCGTCGATCAGCAGCACCGGCCTCGCCGGCGACGAGAGCGCGGCCAGCAGCGGCCGCTCGATCAGCATGTCGCGGCCGTACAGCGACTGCTCGAGCCGGCCGCGATCGGCATCGTGCAGCGCCTCGGCCAGCCGGATCGACACCAGCTGCCGGCCCACGTTCCATTCGTAGGCCGCCTGCGCGATGTCGAGTCCCTCGTAGCACTGCAGCCGGATCAGCGGCGCCTGCAGCGCCGCGGCGAGCGTCTTGGCCAGCTCGGTCTTGCCGACGCCGGCCTCGCCTTCGAGAAACAGCGGCCGCTCGAGACGCAGCGCGAGAAACAAGGCGGTTGCCAGCCGCCGGTCGCAGACATAGTCGTGCGCAGCGAGCGTCTGCAGCAGCTGATCGACGGAAGCGGGAAAGTCCGGTTCTTGCATGAGGCTCGGTCGTGGAGCGGCCGGGCGGAAGGCCCGGCCGTCGCCATTATCGCCCGAGCGCCTGCTCGACGGCGCGGCGCGCCATCACGCCGATCATGGCGGCACGATACTCGGCGCTGGCATGCAGATCGCTGTTCAGGTCCTGCGCCGGCACGGCCAGCCCGTTCAGCGCGTCGGCTTCGAAGCGCGCCGCCAGCGCGCGCTCGAATTCCGGCACGCGGAAGGCGCAGGCCTTGGCGCCCGTCACCGCCACGCGCACGCCGGCCGGCCCCTGGCTGACGAACACACCGACCAGCGCGAAGCGCGATGCCGGCTGCTTGAACTTGACGTAGCCGGCGCGTGCAGGCACCGGGAAGTCGACGCCGACGATCAGCTCGCCGGGTTCCAGCGCGGTGGTGAACAGATCGACGAAGAAGTCGTCGGCGGCGATGCTGCGCCGATCGGTGCGCACGGTGGCGCCCAGGCCGAGCACGCCCGCCGGATAGCAGGCCGCCGGATCGCTATTGGCCAGCGAGCCGCCCATCGTGCCCATGTTGCGCACCATCTGATCGCCGATGCCGCCGGCCAGCACGGCCAGCGCCGGGATCGCCTGGCGCACCTCGTCGGAACGTGCCACTTCGGAGTGGCGCGTCATGGCACCAATGCTCAGCGTATCCCCGCTGCGGCGGATGCCTTTCAGCTCGGCCACGCCGCCCAGATCGACCAGCGAACTGGAATTGCTCAGCCGCAGCCGCATCGATTGCACGAGGCTCTGGCCGCCGGCCAGATAGCGGACGTCGTCACCGGATGCGGCGGCCACTGCCGCGGCTCTATCGGTCGGACGTTGATAGTCGAATGCGTACATCGTGGATCTCCGTCTTCAGCTGCGCTGCCGGGCAGCGCGCCATACACGTTCACGGGTGGCAGGCATGGCGAGATCGCGCACGCCCAGCGCGTCGGTCAGCGCATTGATCAATGCCGGCGGCGAGCCGATGGCGCCGGCCTCGCCGCAGCCCTTGACGCCCAGCGGATTGTGCGTGCACGGCGTGACGCAGGTGTCGACGCGGAAGTCCGGCAGATCATCGGCGCGCGGCATTGCGTAGTCGAGGTAGGAGCCGTTCATCAGCTGGCCGTCGCTGTCGTAGACCGCGCCCTCGAGCATGGCCTGCCCCAGCCCCTGCGCCAGTCCGCCGTGCACCTGCCCTTCGACGATCATCGGGTTGACGACGTTGCCGAAGTCGTCGACCGCGACGAACGATTCCACCGAATAGACGCCGGTCTCGGGATCGACCTCCACTTCACAGACGTATGATCCTGCCGGATAGGTGAAGTTGGTCGGATCGTAGAACGCGTTCTCGTTCAGCCCCGGCTCCAGCTTGTCCAGCGGATAGTTGTGCGGCACATAGGCCGACAGCGCGACCTGCGCGAACGGCACCTTGCGGTCGGTGCCCGCCACCTTGAACTCGCCGTTCTCGAACACCACGTCGGCATCCGAGGCCTCGAGCAGATGCGCGGCGATCTTGCGCCCTTTGTCTATCACCTTGTCGACCGCCTTCACGATCGCGGTGCCGCCCACTGCCAGCGAGCGCGAGCCGTAGGTGCCCATGCCGAACGGGATGCGGCCGGTATCGCCGTGCACGATCTCGACGTTCTCCATCGGCAGGCCGAGCTTGCCGGCCACGACCTGCGCGAACGTCGTCTCATGCCCCTGGCCATGGCTGTGCGAGCCGGTGAACACGGTGACGGTGCCGGTCGGATGCACGCGCACCTCGCCGGCCTCGAACAGCCCCGCGCGAGCGCCGAGCGCGCCGGCGATGTTCGACGGCGCGAGTCCACAGGCCTCGATGTAGCACGAATAGCCAAGGCCGCGCAGCTTGCCGCGGCGCTCGGATTCGGCCTTGCGCGCCGCGAAGCCCGCGACGTCGGCCAGCGCCTCGGCCTTGGCCAGCGTCGCTTCGTAGTCGCCGGTGTCGTAGGTCAGCCCGACCGGCGTGGCGTACGGGAAGCTGCGGATGAAGTTGCGCCGGCGGATCTCGGCCGGCGGCAGCTTCATGTCGCGCGCCGCCTGCTCGACCAGCCGCTCGACGACGTAGGTGGCTTCCGGCCGCCCGGCGCCGCGATAAGCGTCGACCGGGGCGGTGTTCGTGAACACCGCCTTGACTTCGCAGTAGATCGCCGGCGTCTTGTACTGGCCGGCGAGCAGCGTCGCATACAGGATGGTGGGCACCGACGATGCGAAGGTCGACAGATAGGCACCCAGATTGGCCGTGGTACTGACCCGCATGGCCAGGAAGCTGCCTTGCGCGTCCATCGCCATTTCGGCGGTGGTGACGTGGTCGCGGCCGTGCGCATCGGTCAGGAAGGACTCGCTGCGCTCGGCGGTCCACTTGATCGGCCGGCCGACGCGTTTGGAGGCCCACACCAGCGCGGTTTCCTCGGCATACAGGAAGATCTTCGAGCCGAAGCCGCCGCCGACGTCGGGGGCGACGATGCGCAGCTTGGACTCGGGAATGCCGAGCACGAAGGCCGCCATCAGCAGCCGCTCGACGTGCGGATTCTGGTTCGACACATACAGCGTATAGCTGTCGTCGTGCCGCGCGTAGGCGGCATTGGCAGCGCGCGGCTCCATCGCATTCGGGATCAGCCGGTTGTTGACGAACTCCAGCTTCGTCACGTGCGCCGCCTGCGCGAACGCCGCCTGCACCGCCGCCGCGTCGCCGTGGCCCCACACGTAGCAGACATTGTCGGGCGCCGCGTCGTGGACCGCCGCCGGCGCGCGATCGGCGCCGGCCGTGTCGGCCACCGCCGGCAGGACTTCGTAGTCGACTTCGATCAGCTCCGCGGCGTCGCGCGCCTGCCAGGCGCTCTCGGCCACCACCAGCGCCACCTGATCGCCGGCATAGCGCGCCTTGTCCGCCACGATGATCGGATGCGGCGGCTCCTTCATCGGATTGCCGTCCTTGTGGTGAATCAGCCAGCCGCACGGCAGGCCGCCGATCTTCGAATCGGCGATGTCCTGGCCGGTGAACACGGCGACGACGCCCGGCGCCGCTCGCGCCGCGGTGGTGTCGATCGAGCGGATGCGCGCATGCGCATGCGGCGAGCGCAGGAAATAGCCATAGGTCTGGCCCGGCAGCACGATGTCGTCGGTGTACTGCCCCGCGCCGGTGAGGAAGCGCTGATCTTCACGCCGCAGCAGCGATTGGCCGATCGGTGAATTCGAGAGGTCGCTCATGATCGCCTCCGTGCTCAGGCCTGCGCGGCGACCTTCTCGATCGCGCGAACGATGTTGTGATAGCCCGTGCAGCGGCAGATGTTGCCTTCCAGGCCTTCCCGGATCTGCTCCTTGCTCGGATGCGGACAGTCGGCCAGCAGCTGCACCGCCGACATGACCATGCCGGGCGTACAGAAGCCGCATTGCAGCGCATGGCATTCGCGGAAGGCCTGCTGCATCGGGTGCAGCTCGCCGTCGGCAGCCAGCCCTTCGATGGTCGTGACGGCGCGACCGTCGGCCTGTACGGCCAGCATCGAACAGGACTTCACGGCGCGGCCATCGAGGTGCACGGTACAGGCGCCGCACTGCGCGGTGTCGCAGCCGACGTGCGTACCGGTGAGCTGCAGCTTCTCGCGCAGCAGCTGCACCAGCAGGGTTCTTGGATCGATGGTGACGGAAACGGGCTTGCCGTTTACCGTCAACGAGACGGTGACGCTCATGGAGGTCTCCTGTAGCCGTAGTTCGAATGAAGACGGCTGCCCGACGGCAGCCGCCTGTCGCATCCGTCACATTGAACGATCAGCGCGCCAGCGTCAATGTTCGCGGCCGCCGTCCGGCTAGGGGGAATCCTCGATCCCGGCGGCGGCGCGTCAAGTCGTCGCGAGCAGCAGCAGCACGCCGACGATGATCAGCAGCAGCCCGCCGCCTTCGCGGCGCGTGGTGCGCTGCGCCAGGAAGCGGCGCGACACGATCTGCGCGAACAGGATCTCGACCAGCGCCAGCGTCCGCACCGCGGCCGCCGACTGCAGCGCGAAGGCGAGGAACCACATCTGCGAGGCCAGCGCGCCCATCATGCCCGCCATCAGCGAGGGCCGCCACGCACGCAGAATCTCGGTGAACGCGCCGCGGTCGCGCCACAGCAGCCAGGCCGACAGGACCGTGGTCTGCAGCACCAGCCCGATCGCCAGCGTCAGCGTCGCACGCGGCACGAAGCCGCCGTCGCCCAGCGCCAGGATGGCCGCGCGAAAGCCCACCGCCGACAGCGCGAAGCCGGCGCCCGACGCGATGCCGAGCAGCGCCGGCCGCAAGGAGCCGCGGCCGAAGGCGCCGCCGCCGGCAGGCACCGACATCAGCCAGACTCCGGCGGTGGCGATCACGATCGCCGCCATCGCCTGCAGGCCCAGGTACTCGCCGACGAACACGGCGCCGAACAGCGCGACCTGGATCGGCTCGGTCTTCAGATAGGCGATGGTCACGACGAACGAGCGCTCGCGCATCGCGGCCAGCATCAGCGCCGTCGCCAGGATCTGCATGCCGGCGCCTAGCACCGTCCAGCCGAAGAAGACCAGGCCCGGCCGCATGCCGCCGAGATCGGCCGTCGACGCCACGATGGCCAGGAACAGCAGCGCGAACGGCAGGCCGAACAGGAAGCGGACGTGCGTCGCACCGACGGTACCGACGCGTTCGACCAGGCTGCGCTGCATCGCGTTGCGCAGCGTCTGCGCGGCGCAGGCGGCGATCGTGCAGACGATCCACAGCCAGGCGGGTGCCAAGGTGGCAGTCATCGCGGCGCGTTCATCCGATGCATCAGCCGACCGGCGCGACCAGGCGCCAGCCGAGCGCCGCGGCCAGCAGCGCGCCGAACAGATGCGCCCCCGTATGCACGAGCGCCCAGCCGAAGTCGCCCCGCTGCAGCATCAGCAGCGATTCGGCCGAGAAAGTCGAGAAGGTGGTCAACCCGCCCAGGAAGCCGGTGACCAGGAACAGCCGCCACAGCGGATCGAGTTCGGGTACGCGCGCGATCACGCCGAGCACGGCGCCGATCAGCAGCCCACCGAGCAGGTTCGCGATCCAGGTTCCCAGCGGCATGACCGGATGGACCGCGTTCAGCCAGACGGCCAGCCCCCAGCGCAGCCAGGCTCCCAGCGTCGCACCGATCGCGACCGCGGCGAAACCCGCAGCGGTCATCGCAACGCGCGCCGCCCGCGCGCCGCATCCGCCGCATCCGCCGCCGGGCTCCGTGCACGCACCGCCACCGCGCGGCCGCCCCCTACCACCGCGCGGCCGCCTCGTCGTCGGATCCGCGCGCGTTGACCCAGCGATCGCCGTCCGGCGTGCGCTCCTTCTTCCAGAACGGCGCGCGCGTCTTCAGATAGTCGATGATGAATTCGCAGGCCGCCAGCGCGTCGCCGCGATGCGCGGCCGTGACGCCGACCAGCACGATCTGGTCGGTCGGCCGCAGCTCGCCGCAGCGGTGGATGACCAGCGTGTCGTACAGCGGCCAGCGCTCGCGGGCCTCGCGGCAGATGTCGTCGAGCGCGCGCTCGGTCATCCCCGGATAGTGTTCGAGCGTCATCGTCGCGACGCCCTGCCCGTCGTTGACGTCGCGCACCGTGCCGATGAAGGCGGCAACCGCTCCGACGCGCGCGTCGCCGGCACGCAGCGCGGCCAGCTCGGCGCCGGTGTCGAAATCCTCGTGCTGCACGCGGACGCCCATGCTCAGCCTCCGGTCACCGGCGGAAAGAACGCCACTTCGGCGCCGTCACGCAGCGGCGTGCCGGCGTCGGCCATCTGCTGGTCGACCGCCGCGCGGATCGCGCGGCCCTCGGCGAGCTGCTCGGCCCACGCGCCGCCGCGCGCGCGCAGCCAGCCGCGCAGCTCGCCCACCGTGCTCACGGCGGCGGGCAGCTCGGGGGCTTCGCTGGCCGTGCCCAGGGCTTCGCGCAGGCTCGCGAAGTACAGGATCCGCAATCGCTTGCTCATCGGAGGGGCCTCAGTCGAGCAGACCGCACAGCGGCAGGAAGCGCACCGTGTCGCCGCGCGCGATCGGCTGGTTCGGCGGATTGTCGAGCAGGCCGTCGGCCCACACCGTCGACGTCAGCACGCCCGAGCCCTGGTTCGGGAACAGATCGAGTCCGCCGCGCTCGTTGAGCCGCACGCGCAGGAACTCGCGGCGGCGATCGGGTTTGGGCCAGTCGAAGTCGGCGCGCATCGGCCAGGCCGCGGGTGCGGTGTCGGTCATTCCCTGCAGGCGCCGGATGAACGGGCGCACGAACAGCAGGAAGGTGACGAAGGACGAGACCGGGTTGCCGGGCAGGCCGATGAAGTGGGCCGTGCCGCCGGGCGCACCAGCGGACGCGCCAGCGGACGCGCCAGCGGACGCGCCGCCGGACGTCGCGCCGCCGGTGGTCGTCCCGCCGTCCGCCCCGCCCCGGCGCACCGTGCCATAGGCCAGCGGCTTGCCCGGCTTGATCGCCACCTGCCACATCGTGATCGAGCCTTCGGCCTGCACCGCGGGCCGCACGTGGTCCTCGTCGCCCACCGATACGCCGCCCGAGGTCACGATCAGGTCGTTGCCGGCCGCCGCCTCGCGCAGCGCGCGGCGCGTCGCCTCCAGCGAATCGGGGACGATGCCCAGGTCGCTGACCTCGCAGCCCAGCCGCCGCAGCAGCGCGTTCAGCACGAAGCGGTTGCTGTTGTAGATCGCGCCGGGCCGCAGCGGCTCGCCCGGCATCGCCAGCTCGTCGCCGGTGAAGAAACAGGCCACGCGCGGCCGCCGCCGCACCGTCAACCGCGCGCAGCCGACCGACGCCGCGAGCCCGCAGGCCTGCGGCCCGAGCCGGCTGCCCGCCGGCAGAATGACGCTGCCCGCCGCGATGTCCTCGCCGCGGCGGCGGACCCATTCGCCGGGCTGAGCCGGTGCGCTGAATACCGCGGTCTCGCCATCGAGTTGCACGGCTTCCTGCATCACCACCGCGTCGGCGCCGTCCGGAATCAGCGCGCCGGTGAAGATCCGCGCCACCGTGCCCGCCGCCAGCGCTTGACCGACATGCCCGGCGGGAATGCGCTGCGCGACCGGCAAGCGCAGCGGACGCTCGGACGCAGCCGCCACCAGATCGGCGGCACGGACGGCGTAGCCGTCCATCTGCGTATTGTCGCGCGGCGGCACGTCGAGCGCCGAACGGATGTCCTCGGCCAGCACGCGGCCATCGGCGGCGGCCGTATCGACCGCCTCGGTGTCGGTCAGCGCGCCGGCATGAGCCAGCAGCGCGGCCAGGGCCTCATCGAACGACAGCAGACCGGGTTTCATGGCGGGACTCGAAATATCGCTGGATGAACTCAAGAATCGCATCAGGCTGGTTCAGGTCCAGCCTCGGCAGGGACGTGCTCAAGGCCGCGTCGCTGGCGACGGCAACGATCTGCGGATCGTCAGGATGCAGCAGCGGCTTGCCCAGCGCCGGACGATGCACCTCGATCTTCGGGATCGGTGCCCGCTTGTAGCCCTCGACGATGACCAGATCGCACGGCGATAAGCGGCCCAGCAGCTCGTCGAGCGACGGCTCCGCCGCGCCGCGCAGCTCGTGCATCAGCGCCCAGCGCTGGCCCGAGCTGATCAGCACCTCGGTGGCGCCGGCCGCGCGGTGCCGCCAGGAATCCTTGCCGGGCCGGTCGATGTCGAACTCATGATGCGCATGCTTGAGAACGGCCACGCGGCGGCCGCGCGCGGCCAGGCGCGCGATCAGCTGCTCGATCAGCGTGGTCTTGCCGGCGCCGGAATAGCCGGCGAAGCCGATGACGTTCATGCGACGCAGTCCATCCAGCCCGATCAAGAATGCGGGAGCAAGTTCAAACGATGCGAAAGCAACTTCACAGTTTAGCGCCGATCGCCGGACCCTGATGGCGGCGCCGGCAATTACCCCGTGTCCCCGGCCCGCGCCGCCGCTTCGCTGCCACGGCGCGACACGCGCGTCACGAGCGCACTGCCGACGAGGATCAAGCCCAGGCCGACGAAGGCCGCCGGCCGCAGCCGCTCGCCGAGCAGTGCCGCCCCCAGGAACACGGCGATGACCGGCATCAGGAACATCGCGATCGACGCGCGCGTCGCCCCCACGCGCTGCACCAGCAGATAGTTCAGCGCCGCCGGCAGAATGGTCCCGAACACGGTCAGCGCGATCAGCCCCAGCGCCATCGACGCGTCGCCGCGCAGCTGCCACGGCCGTTCGACGATCAGCGCCAGCGGCAGCAGCACGATCGCAGCGGCGACGAACATCCCCGCGGTCATCGCCACCGGGTCGATATGCCGCGAACGCCGCATCAGCACGGTACCGACCGCATAAGCGAACGGACCGCACAGCGTGATCAGCTCGGCCACCGCATGCCCGCCCAGCCCGCCGAGCAGCGACGGCCCGATCACGCTGATGACGCCCGCCATGCCGAGGCCGATGCCGGCCAGCTTGACGGCCCCCAGCCGCTCGTCATGCAGGACGGCATGCGCGATCAGCAGCGTGAACAGCGGCATCGTCGAATACAGGATGCCGCTCAAGCCGCTCGAGATCGTCTGCTGCCCGATCGCCAGCGCGCAATACGGCACCACGATCACGCCTAGCGAAGCCAGCAGCACGATCCATCGATCGTCGCGCGTCCGCGGCAGCCGACGCCCCAGTACCAGCAGCAGCGCCAGAACCAGCGGCACCGCCAGCAGCACGCGCAAGGCCGCCAGCGTGAACGGCGGCACCTGCCCCACCAGAATCTTGTTCAGCAGAATCGAACTGGCAAAGCTGGCGCTGCTGGCAAGCAGCAAGGCCCACTGGCCGGCCGTCATCGGACGATCAGGCATTTGCGCCACACAGGGGCAAGACATCGGCCCCGGCGCCGCAAGCGGGCACGGCCCCCGCGGCGCGGCGGCCCTGCCCGCTCCTACCCACCGCAGCGTTCGGCGACGAACCGCTTGAGCATCTCGGCATCCGCCGGCATCACCGTGAACCGCTGCGCCTTCGCCTCTATCCCTTCGAAGCTGGCCGGCCGCTGCGGCTCGCGGCCCAGCGCCTCGCGTATCGTCTCGGCGAACTTGGCCGGCTGCGCGGTCTCCAGGCAGATCATCGGCACGCCGGGCTCGCGATGCCCGGCTGCCACATGCAGCCCGTCGGCCGTGTGCGTATCGACGACGACGCCGTAGCGCTCGAACGTGGCGCGGATCGTGGCCAGCCGGTCGGCATGCCGGCTGCTGCCCGACACGAGGCCGAACTGCGGCAGGCGCGCGAACGCCGGCGTGTCCGACAGATCGAACGAACCGCCGCGCTCGACCTCATGCCACAGCGCCGCCAGCTGCGCCTTGTCGCCGCCGAGCAGGTCGTGCACGAAGCGCTCGAAGTTCGACGCCTTGGAGATGTCCATCGACGGGCTGCTGGTCTGATGCGTTTCCGCAGTCGAACGCGGCCGGTAGCGGCCGCTGCGGAAGAACTCGTCGAGCACGTCGTTCTCGTTCGTCGCCACCACCAGCCGCGCGATCGGCAGGCCCATCTGGCGCGCGATGTGGCCGGCCAGCACGTTGCCGAAGTTGCCCGACGGCACGGCGAAGGACACGCGCTGCTCGTTCGAGGTCGTAGCGGCGAAGTAGCCCTTGAAGTAGTAGACCACCTGCGCGACGACGCGCGCCCAGTTGATCGAATTGACGGTGCCGATCGAATAGCGCTCCTTGAAGCGCAGATCGTTCGACACGGCCTTGACCATGTCCTGGCAGTCGTCGAACACGCCGTCGATGGCGATGTTGAAGATGTTCTCGTCGCGCAGCGAGAACATCTGCGCGGTCTGGAACGGGCTCATGCGGCCGTGCGGCGACAGCATGAACACGCGCACGCCGCGGCGCCCGCGCATCGCGTACTCGGCGGCGCTGCCGGTATCGCCCGAGGTGGCGCCGACGATGTTCAGCGAGCGCTGCTGGCGCGCCAGCACGTACTCGAACAGATGGCCGAGCAGCTGCATGGCCACGTCCTTGAACGCCAGCGTCGGGCCGTTCGACAGGCGCAGCAGGAACAGGCCTTCGTCGAGCCGCGCCAGCGGCGTGATCTCGGCCGAGCCGAACACCTCGGCCGTGTACGTGCGCTCGACCAGCGCGCGCAAGTCATCGGCCGGGATATCGTCGGCGAACAGCCGCAGGATCTCGAACGCCAGCTGCGGATACGACAGCGCACGCCAGGCAGCGAGCGTGGCCGCGTCGATCGCCGGATAGGCTTCCGGCAGCACCAGGCCGCCGTCCGGCGCCAGGCCGCCGAGCAGGATGTCGCAGAAGCGGGCCGGCGGCATGCCGCCGCGCGTGGACAGATAGTTCATGATGGATGGCAACTCCGGGCGCGCGGCCCGCTCAGACCAGATCTTCGAGGCGGATGCGGATGGCCTTGGACAGCACCGTCGGCAGCGACTCGATGCGCGTGATCGCCGTGTTCACCTGCCGCTCTATCGTGCGATGCGTCAGCAGGATGATGTCGGTCTGGTTCTCGCCCTCGGCCGGCTCGCGCTGCAGCACGGCATCGATGGAGATGCGCGCGTCGGCCAGGATGCGCGTGATGTCGGCCAGCACGCCCGGCTCGTCGGCGACGCGCAGCCGCAGGTAGTACGCGGTCTCGACGTCTTCGATCGGCAGAATGGGCAGGTCCGACAGCGCCTCGGCCTGGAAGGCCAGGTGCGGCACGCGGTTCTCGGGATCGGCGGTGAACATGCGCGCCACGTCGACCAGGTCGGCCACCACCGCGCTGGCCGTGGGCTCGGCGCCCGCGCCCTTGCCGTAGTACATGGTGTGGCCGACGGCGTCGCCCTTGACCCAGACCGCGTTCATCGCGCCTTCGACGCTGGCGATCAGCCGGCGCGCCGGGATCAGCGTCGGATGCACGCGCAGCTCGATGCCCGCCGGCCGGCCGTCGGCATCGCTGCGCCGGCGCGTGATGCCGAGCAGCTTGATGCGATAGCCGAGCTGCTCGGCGTAGCGGATGTCCTCGCTCTGCAGCGTCGTGATGCCCTCGACGTAGGCGCGCTCGAACTGCACCGGCACGCCGAACGCGATGGCCGACAGGATGGTGGCCTTGTGCGCAGCGTCGACGCCCTCGATATCGAAGCTAGGATCGGCTTCGGCGTAGCCGAGGCGCTGCGCCTCCTTCAGCACGACGTCGAAGGCCAGCCCCTTGTCGCGCATCTCGGACAGGATGAAGTTGGTCGTGCCGTTGATGATGCCGGCGATCCACTCGATCCGGTTGGCCGTCAGCCCTTCGCGCAGCGCCTTGATGATGGGGATGCCGCCGGCGACCGCGGCCTCGAACGCCACCATCACGTGACGGCGCGATGCCGCGCGGAAGATCTCGGTGCCGTGCACGGCGAGCAGCGCCTTGTTCGCGGTGACCACGTGCTTGCCCTGCTCGATCGCCTCGAGCACCAGCTCGCGCGCGATGCCGTAGCCGCCGATCAGCTCGATGACGACGTCGATGTCCGGATCGCGGACCACGGCGCGCGCGTCGGACACGATCTCGACGCCGTCGCCGACCAGCGCCCGCGCGCGCTCGACGTTCAGGTCGGCGACCTTGACGATCTCGATGCTGCGCCCCGCGCGGCGGCGAATCTCGTCCTGGTTGCGCTTGAGCACTTCGAAGGTGCCGCCGCCGACGGTACCGATTCCCAGCAGGCCGACCCGGACGGGTCCGAATTTGTCAGTGCTCATTGCAGTCGAAGCGAAGAAGTGGAAGAACCGAAGTGGAAGAACGGAAGCGGATTGACGGAAGCGAGGCGGAGCGGTCGCCGCAGACCGCTCGCGGACCGCCGGCAGCGGCCGCGGAACAGGGGAACGCAGCGGCGGCGGCGCCGTGGCAGCGCCGCAGCGCCTAGGCGGCGATCTTGATCAGACCGTCGCGCCGGAACATTTCCTTGATGCCGCGCACCGCCTGGCGGATGCGCTGCTCGTTCTCGATCAGCGCGAAGCGGACGTGATCGTCGCCGTGCTCGCCGAAGCCGATGCCCGGCGAGACCGCGATCTTGGCCTCGACCAGCAGCTTCCTGCTGAACTCCAGCGAACCGAGCGCGCGGTACGGCTCCGGAATCTCAGCCCAGATGTACATCGACGCCTTCGGCACCTCGACCATCCAGCCTGCTTCATGCAGACCCTTGGCCAGCACGTTCCGGCGCAGCTGGTACTTCTGCCGCGTTTCCTCGACACAGTCCTGCGGGCCGTCGAGCGCGGCGATGGCCGCGACCTGGATAGGCGTGAAGGTGCCATAGTCGTGGTAGCTCTTCATCCGCGCCAGCGCGTTGACCAGCTCCTTGTTGCCCACCATGAAGCCGATGCGCCAGCCGGCCATGTTATAGCTCTTGCTCATCGTGAAGAACTCGACGGCGACGTCGCGCGCGCCGGGCACCTGCATGATGGACGGCGCCTTGTAGTCGTCGAAGACGATGTCGGCATAGGCCAGGTCGTGCACGACCAGGATGTCGTGCTCGCGCGCCAGCGCCACGACGCGCTCGAAGAAGGCCAGGTCGACGCACTTCGCGGTGGGATTGCTGGGGAAGCCCAGGATCATCATCTTCGGCTTCGGATGCGTCTCGCGCACCGTGCGCTCGAGCTCCTCGAAGAAGTCGACGCCGGGCGTCATGCGCACCGAGCGCGTCTCGGCGCCGGCGATGACGGCGCCGTAGATGTGGATCGGGTAGCTGGGATTGGGCACGAGCACGACGTCGCCGCGGTCCAGCGTCGCCAGCATCAGATGCGCGATGCCTTCCTTCGAGCCTATCGTGACGATGGCCTCGCTCTCGGGGTCGATGTCGACGTTGTAGCGCCGCGCATACCAGTCGGAGATCGCCTTGCGCAGCCGCGGAATGCCCTTGGACACCGAATAGCCGTGCGTATGCGGCCGCTGCGAGGCCTCGACCAGCTTGTCGATGATGTGCTGCGGGGCCGGGCCGTCGGGGTTGCCCATGCTCATGTCGATGATGTCTTCGCCGCGCCGGCGCTCGGCCATTTTCAGCTCGGCCGTGATATTGAAGACATACGGCGGCAGACGCTTGATGCGCGAAAACTCGCGAGGCGAACTCATGATGGACTCCCGTTAAGCTATTAATGTAACATTTTCAGTGGCTTAGGGCGGGTTTGCGCGGCGTTTTTCCGGCAAGCGCCCACGGCCGCGACGCCCTGCCGGATCCCCGATGAAGCTGCACGCCGACACCCAGACCAGCCTGAACACCTTCACCGGCTACGGCCCGGGTTTCGTCGAGATCAACGGCCAGCGCCACGAAGGCTCGCTGCTGGTCATGCCCGAAGGCCTGCTGGCCCCGTGGCCGGCGGCCGGCTTCGAGTCGCTGGAACCGGCCCATTTCGAGGCCCTGCTCGGCCACCGGCCGGAACTGGTGCTGCTCGGCACCGGCGGACGCCAGCGCTTTCCGCACCCGCGGCTGACGGCCGCGCTGGCCGCCGCCCGGATCGGCGTGGACACCATGGATACCCCCGCGGCCTGCCGCACCTACAACATCCTGATGGCAGAGGGGCGGCGCGTATTGGCCGCACTGCTGCAATGCTGAGCACGGTCTGTGTTATTTTGAGGGCCGGACATTCAGCTCATCGATAGAGGATTTCGTTGACGGTCTCCCTCGGCAAGAAGGTTCCCGATTTCACGGCCGCCGCCACCGGCGGCGACGTCACGCTGTCGTCACTGAAGGGACGCAAGATCGTCCTGTACTTCTACCCGAAGGACAATACGCCGGGCTGTACCAGCGAAAGCAGCGATTTCCGCGACCAGCACGACGATTTCGCCGCCGCCGATACGGTCATCTACGGCATCTCGCGCGACAGCATCAAGTCGCACGACGGCTTCCGCGCCAAGCTTGGCCTGCCGTTCGCGCTGATCTCCGATCCCGACGAAACCCTGTGCGAGCTGTTCGGCGTGATGAAGATGAAGAACATGTACGGACGCCAGGTGCGCGGCATCGAGCGTTCGACCTTCCTGATCGATGCCCAGGGCCGGCTGGCGCGCGAGTGGCGCGCCGTCAAGGTGACGGGCCACGTCGACGAAGTTCTGGAGGCAGCACGATCGATCTGAATGCTTGCGCCCGCTGCCGGACGGCGGCGGGCATGGCGCCCCGCCGGCCCGGACGTTCGCGCCCGCGGGACGGCTCAGCCTCCTCATCGCAGCGGCCGCAGGTCGCCGGTTTCAGCGCCGGCCCCGCGGCCGTTTTGTTTTCCCCTTCCCGATAGCCACACGGATAGCCACACGAGATGCCGCTGCCCAAGCCGCCGACCAAGCCCGCGACCCTGCTCGATCTGTCCACCGCCGTCCAGGCGCGCGCCGGACGCGCGCGCAAGAGCGCTGCCGCCGAAGGGCCGCACGACGTCGTCCCGATCAGCGCGGGCACCGCGCTGCGCGGCGCGGCAGCGCTCAAGCCGCCCGGCGCGGCAGCGGCCGCGACTGCGGCGAGCGCCGCTGCCGCGGGAGCGAGGGACGCGGCGGACATGGCGGACGCGGGTGACGTGAGGGACATGAGAGACATAAGGGACGCGAGGGACGCCAGGGACGCCCGCGGCGGGCGTTCCGGCAAGACAGGCAAAGGCGCACCGCAGGCCGCGCTGCTGAGCCCCGCGCCGGGCGCTGCGTCCGCGCGCGGCGGCGGCGGCGCGGCTGCGAAAGCCGGGCAACACCCCGCTGCCGCGGCGCAAACCGCGGGGACGGCCGGCGCCGAAACCGTCGCCTCGCGCAACGGCGCCGCCCGGCCGGCCGCCAGACCGGCGCCGATCCGTGACGCGCGCCGCCTGACGGAGCAGCCGCCCAAGCTGTTCGTGCTCGACACGAACGTGCTGATGCACGATCCGAGCAGCCTGTTCCGCTTCGCCGAGCACGACGTCTATCTGCCTATGATGACGCTAGAGGAGCTCGACAATAACAAGAAGGGCATGTCGGAAGTCGCGCGCAACGCGCGGCAGGTCAGCCGTTCGCTCGATGCGCTGATCGCGGCCGCGCCCGACGACATCGACCAGGGCCTGTCACTGTCGCTGCTGGGCAACCGCGACGCCACCGGCCGCCTGTTCTTCCAGACGCAGGCGATCGCGTCGATGCTGCCGTCGAGCCTGCCGATGGGCAAGGCCGACAACCAGATCCTCGGCGTGGTGCGCGCGATGCAGGACCAGCTGCCCGACCGGCAGGTGGTGCTGGTGTCGAAAGACATCAACATGCGGATCAAGGCCCGCACGATGGGTCTGCCGGCCGAGGACTACTTCAACGACCAGGTCATCGAAGACACCGACCTGCTGTATTCGGGCATGCTGGCGCTGCCCGCCGACTTCTGGGAGAAGCACGGCAAGGGCGTCGAATCGTGGCAGCAGAACGGCTACACGTTCTATCGCATCACCGGGCCGCTGGTTTCGTCGCTGCTGCTGAACCAGTTCGTCTACTTCGAGGGCGAGATGCCGCTGGTGGCGCGCGTGCGCGAGATCACCGGCCGCACCGCGGTCCTGCAGACGCTGCGCGACTACGGCCATCTGAAGAACGCCGTCTGGGGCATCACCGCACGCAATCGCGAACAGAACTTCGCGCTGAACCTGCTGATGGACCCCGAGATCGACTTCGTCTCGCTGCTCGGCCAGGCCGGCACGGGCAAGACGCTGCTCGCACTGGCCGCCGGGCTGGTGCAGGTGCTCGAGTCCAAACGCTATACCGAGATCATCATGACGCGCGCCACGGTGCCCGTGGGCGAAGACATCGGCTATCTGCCGGGCACCGAGGAAGAGAAGATGCAGCCGTGGATGGGCGCGCTCGAGGACAACCTCGAAGTGCTCAACCACAGCGACCCGGCCGCCGGCGAATGGGGCCGCTCGGCCGCCAACGACCTGATCCGCGCGCGCGTCAAGGTCAAGGCGCTGTCGTTCATGCGCGGCCGCACCTTCATCAACAAGTTCCTGATCCTGGACGAGGCGCAGAACCTGACGCCGAAACAGATGAAGACGCTGGTCACGCGCGCCGGCCCGGGGACCAAAGTGGTCTGCCTGGGCAACATCGCGCAGATCGATACGCCGTACCTCACCGAGGGCTCGTCCGGCCTGACCTACGTCGTGGACCGCTTCAAGGGCTGGCCGCATGCGGGCCACGTGACGCTGCAGCGCGGTGAACGGTCGCGGCTGGCCGACTTCGCGGCGGATGCGCTGTAGGGCTGCGGTAAGGCCGCGAGGTCAGAACCGCGACGCGGCGAAAGGCGCGGGATCGACGAACGGCTTCGTTCCGTCGATCAGATCGGCCAGCAGCCGCGCGCTCGCCGGGCCGAGCGTGAAGCCCTGGTGCGCATGGCCGAAATCGAACCATAGGCTCGAATGGCGAGGCGCCTGTCCGATGACAGGCTTCATGTCCACCGTGCAGGGACGCGCACCGAGCCACGGTGTCGCTTCGACCGGCCCGGACAGCATCAGCAGTTCGCGCGCGGCGCGCTCGGCGCCGGCCAGCTGCCGCGGCGTCGGCGGCGCGTCGAGGCGCGCGAACTCGGCGCCGGTGGTCAGGCGCAGCCCGCGCGCCATTGGCGCGAGCACGTAGCCGCGCTCGGCATCCAGCAGGGGCAGCCGCAGTCCCGGGCCGCCGGTATAGTGGCTGTGATAACCGCGCTTGACGAACAGCGGCAGCCGATAACCCAGCGACGCGGCCACGCCGCCGCTCCACGGGCCGAGCGCGATCACCACACTGCGTGCATCGACCGGCCCGGCTGCGGTCTGCACGCGCCAGCCGCCGCCGGCCTGCAGCCGCAGGCTGGCCGCATCACCGCGCAGCAGGCGGCCGCCTCGCCGCTCGAACAGCGCCGCATAGCGCGCCACCAGCGCACCCGGATCGCTCACCGTCCACGGGTCGAGCCAATGGATCGCGCCTGCGAGCGGCATCTGCAGGCCCGGCTCGGCGCGCGCCAGTGCGGCACCGTCGAGCAGCTCGACGCGCAGGCCGAAGTCGGTTGCCAGCGTCCGCGCCTGCATGGCCGCGGCATCGAAGGTGGCGCTTGTACGAAAGAGCACGCGATAGCCTTCGCGCCGCACCAGATCCTGCGCACCGGCCGCTTCGATCAGCGGCGCGTGTTCGCTCAGGCAGTGTTCGATCAGGCGGCTGTAGTCGCGCGCGATCGCGGCATGGCGCGCCGGCGCCGATGCATGCCAGTAGCGAGCCAGCCGCGGCAGCAGGCCGGGCAGCGCGCCGGCATGGTAGTTGACGTCGCTGCCGCGCTTCAGCGCGGTCCGCAGCAGCATTGTCCAGTCGCGCGGAAACGCATACGGCACTACCGCTTCACGCTGGATGATGCCGGCATTGCCGTACGAAGTCTCCTGTCCCGGCGCTTTGCGGTCGACCAGTACGACCGAATGGCCTCGCGCGACGAGCTCCAGCGCGGCACAGACGCCGACCATGCCGGCGCCGAGGACCAGGACATCGCTCATGTCTCAGGGCTTGCGAAGAGCGCGCTTCCGGTCCGGCCGGCCTCAGCCCCCGGCCATGAAGTTCTCGAACTTCGTGTACTGGCCCACGAAGGTGAGCCGCACGGTGCCGATCGGCCCGTTGCGCTGCTTGCCGATGATGATCTCGGCGGTTCCCTTGTCGGCCGAATCGGGGTTGTAGACCTCGTCGCGATAGATGAACAGGATGACGTCTGCATCCTGCTCGATGGCTCCGGAGTTGTGGCTCACGACGCCGTCGGCAAGCCACGAGGCGGGACCCGGCACGGTCAGGTCGAACACCTCTTCTTCGCCGTCGGGTTCGATGGCGACGACACGATCCCAGAACAGATCCGAGTCCGCCCAGACGCCAAGTGCATCGGCGCCGGGCTTCTGCGCATCGTCCAGAAGCGTGCGCCGCGACGGCGCGAAGCGAAAGTGCGACGCACCGCCATAGGCAGTGCCGCGCAGATCGGCCATCCGGCGCTGCGAAACGCCGCGCTCCCTCATCGCGGCGCGCACTTCCGCGAACACTTCGTTCGGCAAGGCATCGACGTTGGCGTTGGCGCGCGGCAGCATGTCGCTCAGCAGCGCGTCCAGCCGTTGCGCGGCAAGGGCGCGCGGCCCGAAAGCGCCCACGCGATCCACGAAGATGCGCTGCTGATCGGCGCCGGAGACGTCGACCGTCCATACCGGCCTGCCGGCGGCCGGTCGCACGCTGCGAATGCGTGCCACGATGCCGAGCCGGAGCAGCAATGCCGCGACATCGCATGCCAGCCCTTCGCTGGCGGTCGCGAAATAGACGCGCGCCGCGCCCTTCTGCCCCGGGGGCCTCAGATGGATGGACCCGTCGGTGGCCCACAGATGCCGCAGCAGCAGCGCGATCCTGTCATCGGCAAGCATGAACGCCTGCGCCGGAACGCGCTTTTCGTAAGAACGCTGCCCGAAGATGCCAAGCGCCCGCAACCAGGCATTCGCGGCCTTCGCGTCCCCACGACTGCCATTGCCCGAGAAGACCAGTTGATGCCAGTTGCCGCGGCCGGCGTGCCGATCGACGCTGCAGCCCAGCGCCTGGGCCGCCAGCGCCACGGCTCGCGAGTTCTCTTCCGACGCCGTCGTATAGCGCATCGGCTGTCCGCTCAGGTAGCTGCCGTCGCCTATCATGTGGCCGAGGAAGACGATCTGCTCGTCGCTCCAGTCGAACGCAGCGGCCGGCTGCGGCATTCGCCGGGCAATGGCGACGCGCTCGCCCACCGCGATTTCCGAGCACATGCGCCAGCCGTTGCCGGTGAACACGCGGTGCCTGGCGGTGGCTCGCAGCACCCGACCGCTGGCCAGGGCCACCCGCAGCACCGGGCGCCGGCCCACCGGCCAGACGCAGTCGCTGCGCGCTGCGACGATCTTCTGCGACGAATCCATCGCGAGCACCTCGGGTTCGGTACCCACGAGCTGCGCGATCGGCACGCGCCGGCCGTCGGCCAGCAGCACCAGCGTATCGCCGGTGACGCACTCGCGCAGATCCGACATCACCGGCCGCTTGTTCGGCCGCTGCTCGAGCGAACGGTTCAGCTGCGACAAGGCGATCACCGGGCAGTCCAGCTCCTTGGCCAGCGCCTTCAGCGAACGCGAGATCTCGGAGATCTCGGTGGCGCGGTTCTCGCTGGCCGCAGTGGCGGAACCGGCCATCAACTGCAGGTAGTCGATGACGATCAGCCCGAGCTTGCCGCACTGGCGCGCCAGCCGGCGCGCGCGCGCGCGCAGCTCGAGCGCGGTCAGCGCCGGCGTCTCGTCGATGAACATCTGCGAATCCTGCATCTTCTGGATCGCATTGGTCAGCCGCGGCCAGTCGTCGTCGACCAGCCGGCCGGTGCGCAGCCGCTGCTGGTCGAGCCGGCCCACCGAGCAGACCATCCGCATCGCCAGCTGCGTCGCGCCCATCTCCATCGAGAACACCGCCACCGGCAGGCCCTGCTCGACGGCGACGTACTCGCCGATGTTCAGCGAGAAGGCCGTATTGTGGGTGAGCACGTAGTCGTCGGTGACGTACAGGCGGCTGGGGTGCGACACCGAGATGCACTGCGTGGCCGTGACACGCGTCGGTTCGATCGCGGTCAGCATCGGGCGCAGCGGGCCGGACCTGCGGGCGCTGCCTGCCTTGCCGATCTCGGCGTGGCTGATCCGGCAGACGAAGCGCGGAGCGGCAGCGACATCGACCGTGCCGACGGCATCGGCGCTCACCGCGCACCAGCCGCCCAGCGAGCGCACCAGCTGCGCGACCTCGTCCGCGAGGACGCGATCCGACAGGCGCAGCTCGAGAACGTCATCGCGCCATTGCACCGGGCCGGTCTCGATGAGCCCCTGCAGCAGCTGCATGCGCGCGGCGCGCGACGCGTGAAGATAGGCCTGCGGCAGTTCGTCGGGCCGGGGGCTGCGATCATGCAGCGCGCCCGTATGCGCGGCGAACTCGTCATCGCAGCGCACGGACTCATCTTCGAAGCGCGCACGCTCGTCACCGCAGAGCGCAAGCCCGCCTGCGCGTTGCGTCATCATCCGGCCGAGTCGCCGCCCGATCCGGCGCGGCGCCTCCGGCAGGGTTCCGTCGCTGCCGTATTCGACGGCCTGCTCGCCGCCGAACTCGCCACTGGGCATGTCGATCCACAGGCCGCCGGCATGGCGTGCATCGCGCAGCATCGCCATCAGCGTCGCGGTATCGAGCACCCTGGCGCCGGCCCAGTCGCCGCCATGCACGGCCCACAGATGCTCGGCGCAGCACTCGGTGCTGCGGCCATCGGAGAAGCGCACGCGGTAGACCTGCCGTTCGCCCTGCGGAAACACGCCGGTGACGATGGACGGCCGGCCGTCCATCGAGGCCAGCGCATCGCCCACCGCCAGCTCGCCCATCGTGCGCCAACCGCCGCGCGTGCGGATGCGCGCATCGAGCGGCTGCGCCTTGCCCATCGACGGTCGGCCGGCGACGATCAGCAGGTCGCCGGGCTGCATGCCCGAGGTCATCTTGTCCAGATCGACGAAGCCGGTGGGGACGCCGGTGACGTCGTTCGGGTTGTTCTGGTTGTACAGCTCATCGATCCGCTCGACGACTTCGCCGAGCAGATCGGGCAGCGCATGGAAACCGGCCTGGCCGCGCGAACCGTCTTCGGAGATCTGGAAGATCTTCGATTCGGCTTCATCGAGCAGCGTCTTGGTGTCGCGCCCCTGCGGATTGAGCGCCGCGGTCGAGATCTCGTCGGAGGTCGAGATCAGCCGGCGCAGGATCGAACGATCGCGCACGATCTCGCCGTAGCGGCGGATGTTCGCCGCCGACGGCGTGCCCTGGGCCAGCGCGTTCAGATAGACGAGTCCGCCGGCCTCCTCCGCCTTGCCGCCGGACTGCAGCGCCTCGAACACCGTCACCACGTCAGCCGGATGCCCGCGCTCGATCAGCCGCGCGATCTGATGCCAGATGAGCCGGTGGTCGTGCCGATAGAAGTCCTCCTCATGAACCACGTCGGCAACCCGGTCGAAGGCGCCGTTGTCGAGCAGCAGGCCGCCGAGCACGGCCTGTTCGGCCTCGATCGAATGGGGCGGTACGCGCAGCGCGGCGATCTGCGGATCGCCGGAGGGATCATTCATCACGGCTGACATCGGCGCTCGATTCTGGAGGACGGAGGAAGGACGACGCCGCCAGCGGGACCGACGGCAGCGCGCTCACCCAGGATGTTAGAGAAATCACGGCAGATGGTCGATTCCTCGCCGCCAAAGAAAAACGGGGCGCTTCCCGCGCCCCGTCTTCATGCCGCAGCGGCAAGCGGCTTGCGCCGCTCTCGCCGCGCATCGCAGCCGCTCGTCCGTGGCCTCAGGCCGTCTCGCCGACCACCGACACGGTGATCTCGACCACCACGTCGCTGTGCAGCGCCACTTCGACCTGCGCGTCGCCGATGGTCTTCAGAGGACCGTTAGGCATGCGCACCATGGCCTTCTCGACCGTGAAGCCCTGCTTCTTCAGGCCTTCGGCGATGTCGAAGTTGGTGACCGAGCCGAACAGGCGGCCGTCGACGCCTGCCTTCTCGGTGACCTGGACCGTCAGACCGCTGAGCTTCTCGGCCTGCGCCTGCGCGGCGGCCAGCTTGTCGGCCTGCACTTTCTCGAGCTCGGCGCGGCGCGTCTCGAACTCCTTGATCGCGGCGTCGGTGGCGCGCTTGGCCTTGCCCTGAGGAATCAGGAAGTTGCGCGCATAGCCGTCGCGCACGCGCACGACGTCGCCGAGCTGGCCGAGATTGATGACTTTCTCGAGCAGGATGATCTGCATGAACGTGCTCCCGCCTGTCAGTGGTTGTCGGTGAACGGCAGCAGCGCGAGGAAGCGCGCACGCTTGATCGCATCCTGCAGCTGGCGCTGATAGCGCGCCTTGGTGCCGGTCAGGCGAGCCGGGATGATCTTGCCGGTGTCGGTGATGAAGTCCTTCAGCAGCTCGACGTCCTTGTAGTCGATCCATTCGACTTTCTCGGCCGTGAAGCGGCAGAACTTCTTGCGCTTGAACAGCGCGCTCTGCGACGGGCGACGGGGTTTCTTGTCCTTGGAACCGCGGCGGAATGTAGCCATGGTGTTCAGCCTCTATGAATTCAGTTCGTGATCGGGGTCGATGCAGGCGGCGTCGGCGACTCGACGATCGGACCGGTGACGCGGAACTCGCTGGCATGCAGCACCAGCGAGCGCGACAGCCGGCGGCGCGCGGCCAGGAAGCCGCTAATCGCCAGCGGCTGGCCCGGACGCAGCGCATCGGCGCGCTGCGCCAGCGGCCCGGCGAAGGCCACCGCGATGTCGAACTCGACCTGCCGGCGATGGCCGGCTTCGGTCGTTTCGCAGCGGTGACTGATGCGTCCGTGCAGCATGGCGATTCCGGCGGGCGTGTAGCGCAGCGCTTCGCGTTCGATCAGCACCCCTGTCAGGCTCACGCGGTTCAGCTGCGTGGCCGGCTCCGGGGGGCCGCTGGAAGCGCCGTCGGCCGTCACCCTCGTCTCGGTCGATTCTGGGTCGGTTGTCTCGGTCTGTCGTCTCGGCCGGCGGCGGCTCAGGCCTGCGGCGTCTCGGAAGCAGCCTTGCGGGCCTCTTCCTTCTGAATCTGCCGCAGCATCGGCGAAGCGCCGGTCTCGGCTTTCTTCATCGAGACGATCAGGTGGCGCAGCACCGCGTCGTTGAAGCGGAACGCATGCTCGAGCTCGTCGAGCGTGGCCTTGCCGCATTCGATGTTGACCAGGACGTAGTGAGCCTTGGCGACCTTCTGGATCGGATAGGACAGCTGACGGCGGCCCCAGTCTTCGACCCGGTGGACATTGCCCTGCTGGCCCTCGATCATCGTCTTGTACCGCTCGATCATCGCGGGCACCTGCTCGCTTTGGTCGGGGTGGACGATCAGTACGATTTCATAATGACGCATCGATTCTCCTGACAGGTTTCCCTTTCGGATTGCCCTGGTTGGATGACCCCGGACAACGACGCGCCGGTTCGCACACCCTGGTTTCGATGCTCAGGCATCGAGGGCGACGAACGGTTGGCGACGCTGCGCTGCCCTTTCTGGTGCGGCGTTCAAGGAACGCCGCGGGCGGAGCCATGACCTCATGGACGAAGGCCGCCGGCGGAAAGCGTCGGTCCACCGTGCGGCAAGGAACCTGAAACTTTAGCACAACGGAAACCGTTCACCAAGCGGGCCTCTGAGCTGGCCGCGAGCCCGCCGCAGCGCGGGCCACCGTATGCGTGTCGGCGGCCCGGCAGCGGAGCCCGTCCCTCGGGCATCCGGCCGGCAGCCCATGGCAATGCGGTATAAACGCACCATAGCCACTCTTCCTGACGATGCCTGCAATCGTCGCGCCAAGCCGATGATCCGCCGTCTGCTGCTCGCCGTCGCCGTCGTCTCATTGCTGCTGGCGGCGCTGTTCGCCGCCTGGCTGCGGCAGCGCTTCGGCTGGCCGTGGATCGCGGCCGGGCTGGTGGGCCTCTCTACGCCGCTGCTGCTGCACGGCGCCATCCTCGCGGCTCAGTTCACGGTCAGCGCCGCGTTCCGGCGGGCCGGCGGCCTCCACTATCCGGCCGGCCTGGCGATGCGTGCCTGGCTCGGCGAACTGCGCGCATCGCTGCGCACCTTCGTGCTGGCGCAGCTGCGGGACGCCGGGCGACCGCTGCCCAGCGGTGCCGGCGATGAGCGGATGGCCGTGCTGCTGGTGCACGGCTACGTCTGCAACCATGCGATCTGGCGCCCGTTCGCCGACTGGCTGTCACGGCGCGGACACCGCATCGAGGGCGTGGATCTGGAGCCGCTGTTCGGTTCCATAGACGACTACGTGGCGCAGCTGGAGCAGGCCGTAGCCCGGCTGCAGGCACGCAACGGCGGGCGGCCGATCGCCATCGTCGCGCACAGCATGGGCGGGCTGGCGGCGCGCGCCTATCTGGCCCGCGGCGCGGGCGCCGACGACACCGTCGCGGCCCTGATCACGCTCGGCTCGCCGCATCGCGGCACCTGGAGCGCGCAGTTCGCCCACGGCCGCAACGTCGCGCAGATGCGCCCGGACAGCCGCTGGCTCGCCGCGCTGTCGCTGGCCGAAGACGAGGCGCAGCGCGAGCGCTTCACCATCATCCTGTCGCATCACGACAATATCATCGTGCCGCAGGCGACGCAGACGCTGGCCGGCGCCCGCACGCATGCGCTGATCGGCCGCGGCCACGTGCAGCTCGCCTATGACGAGGAGGCCTGGTCGCTGGCGGCGCAGGCGATCGATGCGGCGCAGGCGAGGCTCGCGGCACAGGCGAGCCCGGCCGCGCAAGCGCCGCTCAGCGCACGAAGCCCATCGGCCGAGCCCAGCGCACGTCGGGCTTGAGCGCGTGCTCGGCTTCGAGCCGTTCGAGGAAGTCCGCGGCCTGCGGCTTCTCGCCGAACAGCGTGAACTGCCGCTTGACCGCCGCGAAATCGCCCGGGCACAGCAGCTCCAGCCGCGCCAGCCGCGCGCGCAGCGCATCGTCCAGCCCGTCGCTGTCGCCGTCCAGCACTTCGGCGATGAACATGCGCTCGCGCTGGCCGCGGTCCAGCGGCAGGAACTTCAGCTTGAAAGCGAAGCGGCGCAGCGCCGCCTCGTCGATCCGGTCCAGCAGATTGGTGGTGCAGATGAAGATGCCGTCGAAGCGCTCCATGCCCTGCAGCATCTCGTTGACTTCGCTGACTTCGTAGTTGCGCACCGCCTGCTTGCGGTTCTGCAGGAAGCTGTCGGCTTCGTCGAGCAGCAGCACGGCCTGCTCGCGCTGCGCGTCGGCGAACATGCGCGCCATCTGCTGCTCGGTCTCACCGACGTACTTGCTCATCAGGTCGGACGCGCGGCGGATCATCAGCGGCCGCTCGACGCAGCGCGCGATGTGCTCGGCCAGCGCCGTCTTGCCGGTGCCCGGCAGGCCGTAGAAGCACAGCGTGGCCACCGGCCGCGCCTTCAGCGCCTCGATCATCTTCGGCACCGGATGGCGCGACTCGACGTTGAGCAGGCTCAGGTCGTACTGCGTGACATTCACGCGGAACTCGTCGCGCGCGACGTGGCCCAGCGCCTTGTCGGCGCGTTCGAGCTGGCGGTCGATCAGCGACTCGACCGGCTCGTCTATCGTGCGGCGTGCCAGCCGCGCGAAGCGCGCCGCCGACTGCACCTGCGCCGGCGTGATGTCGCGGCGCGCGGCAATCCGCGCGACGAACGCGTCGGATACGCCCAGCTCGAGCAGATACTTGCGCGCTATGTTCTCGCGCACGCGCTGCGGCGGATTAGCCAGTTCCAGATGGAACTGGAAGCGGCGGCGATAGGCAGGATCGATCTGGCCGATCGAGTTCGAGATCCAGATCGTCGGCACCGGGTTCTGTTCCAGCGTCTGGTTGACCCAGGCCTTGCCGTTGACGGCCGCACCGCGTCCGCCGCCCTCCTGGCCGAACAGGCCGGCGATCTCGGCGGCGATCGGCGGGAACACGTCCTCGACTTCGTCGAACAGCAGCGCCGCGCGCGGCCGGCCGCGCAGGAAGGCCTGCGAGACCTGCAGCGAGCGGTAGCGCTCCTTGCCCGACAGGCTGTTGCCGTCCTTGTCGAGGCAGTCGACTTCGTACAGCTCCAGGTCGGCCTGCTGCGCCAGCAGCTTGGCCAGCTCGGTCTTGCCGGTTCCGGGCGGACCGTAGACCAGTACGTTGATGCCGCGCTCCGGCTCGGCGCCGGCCACGGCGCAGGCGGCGGCCTGCAGCAGCGCGACCAGGTAGCGCGCGTCGTCGCCGACGTGCGGGAAGTCGGCCAGCGTCAGCCCGGTGCGGCCGGCCGGACGCGTGAACGCCGCCATCATCGACGATTCGCTCGGGTACTCGGCAGTCAGCACGGCCAGCAGCTTGTCCGAGACGCGCATCAGGTCGCCGAGATCGGTGATCGAATGCTCGGCGATCGGCGTCTCGATCAGCCCCAGCGATTCGAGGCGGCCGCCGGACTTCAGCGCCGAGGCCACGTCGGCCGCGTTCAGGCCTAGCACCTGCGCCAGCATGCCGTACGCCTCCTGCGCGCTGGGCGCCTTGCAGTCGACCAGCACCGGGCGCAGATCGCGCTGGTACTTGCACAGCGAGGCATGCATCAGCACCGAGCGCTCGGTATCGGTGAGCCCCAGCACCGCCGCCAGCATCTCGATATTGTCGATCAGCCGGATCCGCGTCTTGGCCAACCGCGCATCCAGCGCCGTGACCGTGGTGCGCAGCACGCCGAGCAGGTCCTTGGCGTACAGCTTGACGAACTCGTCCAGGTAGTAATACAGCGACGCGTCGTCGAACAGGCCGTTCCAGCTGCCGTGCCGCTGCATGAACTCGTCCAGCGACAGCCGGCCGGCTTCCGCCCAAGGCGGCGAGTCGGCGCAGCGGCGCGCGAGGAAATCGCGCAGCCGCAGCAGCGTCGGCTCCGGCCAGACCAGGAAGCGCCCGGCCAGCGTCACGACGTTATTGACATCGCGTCGCATATTGAAACGCGCGCCCAGCGACAGCACGGTGCGCAGCGCGAAGCGCACGCACAGCAGGTCGAGCGCGGCGGCGCTTTCCCAGGACGGCGAGACGTGGAGGCGCTCGGCGCCGACCGATGCGTCGGCGGATCGATCGGCGGCCTCATCGCTGGGGAGGCTGGCGCGGCGGGTCTTCATCGGGTCTCCGGCAAGCGGGCCGGCGTGGGAGCCGCCGGCGAATTCAATGCGTCCGGATGTGAGTCTACGTGCAAGCGCGCCTGAGCGGGGTGCGCGCGTGTCCATAGCCCCCGGCGGCGCTGGGGTCGGGCAGCGCAGGAGTCGGGGGAGAACGGTGGCGGGCAGAGGGCGGCGCCGCGCGGGCGCCGAGGCTCGCGGGCTATTCCTCGATCAGCGCGCTGCGGCTGTCGTGCGGACGCTGCGCCCCGCCTTCCTCGGACAACTCGATCGTGACCCGGCGCAGCCGTCCGGTGAACTCGAACGGCGCGGCATAGGCGTCGCTGACTGCCAGACCGCTGTCACGGCCACAAGTCAGTCCGCCATGGACCGCCCGGTTCGGCCAGCTGCGCGGCACCTCGCACGAGTCCACAGCCTTGCCGTCGACCGAAAGCGTAGCGAGTGCCGCACCGGCCTGCCGGCGGGCGAAGTCATAGTGGATGACATGCCGGCCCGCCGCCAGCGGCCGCGGCGAACGCAGGATGTGGCGCTGCGCATCGGAGTAGACGTATTCGTGGACGACGGCACCGTCCTTGATGAACAGCGTGTAGCCCGCCAGCGCCGTACCGAATGCGATGAGCACGCCTTGCGCGCCCTCGTCGGGGATCTCGACGTCGGCGGTGATCGAGAACGAGATGCCCGTCATATCGGGAGCGTTGATCCGGTCGATCCGGTCCAGCCCGGGCGTGAAGTCGTACCGCTTGCGCCTCGCGATCCGCCTGGCGCCGGTTTCCCGCGCGCCCTTGCGGTCGTCGAGCGGCAGCACCTCATGGCGCTCCGCCTCGTCCCACCACAGCCTGACCAGCTGCCGCAGGCGGTCCGGCTCGGTCGATGCCAGGTTGCGGCACTCCGAGAAATCCGCGTCGAGGTGATAGAGCTCCCAGTTGTCGGCATCGAAGTCGCTGCCGGCTTCGTGCTTCGCAACCGCCTTCCAGCCGTCGTGCCAGATCGCACGATCGCCGGCGAGCTCGAAGTGCTGCGTGAGCTTGCGCGTCGGCGCGTCGGGCCGGTCCAGCGTGTAGAACATGCTCGTGCCCTGGACGGGGACCTGCTCCACGCCGCGATAGACCGCCGGCGCCTGCACGTCGAGAATCTCGAGCACGGTCGGCACGATGTCGATCACATGGTGGTACTGAGGCCGCAGGCCGGGCTGCCGGATGCGCGCGGGCCAGTGCATGACCAGCGGCGCTCGGATTCCGCCGCCGTAGGTGTTCATCTTGTACCACTTGAGCGGCGTGTTGCTGAGCTGCGCCCAACCCTGCGCGTAGTGCGGATAGGTGCGCGGGCCGCCGAGCGAATCGACCGCCGCCGAGCGCTCCGATGCCGTCTCCGGCCCGTGATACAAGTGCTTGCGAGCATTCAGCGAAACCACGCCGAGCGGCCCGCCTTCCGCGCTGGCGCCATTGTCGGACAGCAACACGATGAGCGTATCGTCCATCTGCCCGGTGTGGTCGAGATAGGCGAGCAGGCGTCCGATCTGCTGGTCCGTATGGTCCAGAAAGCCTGCGAACAGTTCCTGCGAGCGCTCCGCGAAGGTCCGTTCCTCTTCCGATAGCTGCTCCCACGGCGGCACGCCAGGGTTGGCCGCCGGCAGCATCGTGTTCTCCGGAACGACGCCCAGTGCCTTCTGGCGCGCAGCCCGTTCCCGCCGGAGCGCCTCCCAGCCGGCCGCATAGCGGCGGCGGTACTTGGCGACCACCGCCTGCGGCACATGGTGCGGCCAATGGCACGCGCCCATCGCCAGATACAGGAAGTACGGCCGGTCGGGCGCCGCGGCGCGATGATTGCGGATGAAGGAGATCGACTGATCGACCAGATCCTCGCTGAGGTGATAGCTGTCCGGATGCTGCGGCTCGATCGCATGGTTGTCGATGAACAGCTCGGGATGCCACTGATCGGTGAAGGCGCCGTGGAATCCGTACCACCGGTCGAAGCCGCGGCCGAGCGGCCAGTTCTGGAACGGCCCGGCGGGCGTCACCTCGTTCATCGGCGTCAGGTGCCATTTGCCGACGGCGAACGTGGAGTAGAACTGTTCGCGGAGCATCTCGGCGATCGTGCCGGCGCGCATGCTGATGTGACCGCGATAGGACGGATATCCGCCCGCCCATTCGGCGATCGTGCCCATGCCCACCGAGTGCGCGTTGCGCCCGGTGATCAGGCAGGCGCGCGTCGGCGAGCACATCGACGTGACGTGGAAGTTCGTGTACTGCACCCCTGCCGCAGCGAGCCGGTCCATATGCGGCGTCTCGATCTCGGAGCCGAAGCAGCCCAGATCCGAGTAGCCGACGTCATCGAGCACGACGAAGATGATGTTCGGCGCTCCTTCCCGGCCTCGCGGCGGCTCCGGCATCCACGGCGATGAATCACGAAAGGTCTTGCCTATCTTCCCGGGAAAATCCCGGTCATAGCTGGGGCGGTTCATGAATCGCTATCACGCTTGAAAATATCGGGAACATCGACTGCTGCGCGGCCGGCTGACGCTACTTGGCTGACGCTACTTGGCTGGCGCTACTTGATTCGCGCTGCGCCGCCCTCTCCCTGCACGACCGCCGCCCACCTGGCAGCGTCGCTGCGGGCGAGCGCCTCGAAATCGGCGCTCGACATCGTGCCGGCCTCGAATCCCAGTGCCTGCATGCGCGCCTTCACCTCGGGCAGCGCCTGCGTCGCCTGCACGGCCTCCCAGGTCGCCTGCAGGCTCTTCCTCGGCGTGGCGGCGGGCGCGAAGAAGCCGATCCATCCGCTTCCCTGCAGCCGCTCGTAGCCGAGCTCGGCGAAGGTCGGAACGTCCGGCAGGCTGGGATTCCGCTGAGCGCCGGTGGACGCAAGAATCTGCAGCCTGCCGGCCTGGTGCTGCGGAAGAAGGTCGCTGACAGGCTGGATGACTGCGCCGATCTGGCCGCCGATCAGATTGGTGATCGACGGCGCCGCGCCCTGAAAAGGCACGTGGACGAGCTCGATGCCGGTCGCGCGCGCCAGCTGCAATCCGAACAGATGCGGCAGGCTGCCGCTTCCCGGCGAGCCGAAGTTGGCCTTGGCAGGATTGCCGCGCACCCATTTCACGTAGTCGGCGACCGAATTGATGCCGCTCGCCTTGTTCACGGCGAGCGCCAGATCGTACTTGCCGACCAGCGACACGGGAACGAAGTCGCGGAACGGATCGTAGGCAGCGGGATCGGCGATGCTCGGATAGATGCTGATGTTGACGATCGCCGCGAGCATCAGCGTATTGCCGTCCGCGGGCGCGCCCTTGAGCGCCATCGCAGCGACCACCCCGCCCGCGCCGGGCTTGTTCTCGACGACCACCGTGCGACTCAAGGCCTGCGCCATGCCGCCGGCGTACAACCTTGCCACACCATCCGTCGTGCCGCCCGGCGGAAAGCCGACGAGGACTCGCAGCGGCGCCTGCGCCTGGGTCGGACTGAACGGAATCAGCAATGCACACAACAGCAGGGAAGCGCTCAGGAGGATTCTATTGATCATGATCATCGAAGGCTCCAGCCGGCCGCATGGCCGGGGTACATGTCGTGGGTTGCCACATGTCGTGGATCGTCGTCCCGATCCCGGGGAATCAAGGGGTCGATTTGATCGATGAACCGATTCTATGGATCGGGTCGCACTTGTTCCAATATCATTTCCGGGACATCATGATTCATTGAGTAAATCAGCAGATTCACCGTCAAGGACATCATGGATCTACGAAGCCTGCGTCAGTTCGTTGCTGTCGCCGAGGAGCTGAACTTCAGGCGCGCGGCCGAACGTCTGCACATGTCCCAGCCGCCGCTGAGCATCGCGATTCGCCGCCTGGAGGACGAGCTGGGATTGCAGCTTCTGAGCCGCGACCGGCAGGGCGTATCGCTGACGCCGGCAGGTGCAGCGCTGCTGAGCGAGGCGCGCCGGCTGATCGCGCAGTTCGCCGAGTCGCGCGATGCCGTCAGGCGCGCCGCCGCGGGCATGGTCGGCACGCTGCGGCTGTCCTTCTTTCCGAGTGCGGGCTACCGCCTCGTCTCGGAGCTGCTCGCCGATTTCTGCGAAGCCTATCCGGACGTGAAGGTCTCGCTGAACGCCGAAGTCAGTTCACGTCAGAGCCGCGAGCTGCTGAGACATACGCTGGACGTCGCCGTGGTGGTTCCGCCGCTGCCCGGCTCGCGAATGCTGCAGCTGCAGCCGCTGTGCGACGAGGATCTGATCCTGGCAGTGCCGTCCGCCCATCCGCTCAGCAAGCAGCGCTCCGCGGAGATCAAGACGCTGTCCCATGAGACCTTCGTCGGCTTCCAGTCTCGCGAAGGGCCGGCCTTCGAGACCATCGTTCTCACTGCCTGTCGCAACAGCGGGTTCCTGCCGAACGTCGTCCACAGCGGACCGCAGATGCTGACCGTGCTGGCGCTGGTAGGGGCAGGCGTAGGCATCGCGATCGTGCCGTCGGCGATGAAGGCGCTTCATCTGCCCGGTGTCAGCTACGTCCGCCTGACGCAGAATCGCGCGAGAATCCGCTATCCGGTCGCGCTGGCCTATGACAGGCACAACGACAATCCGGCGATTCCCGCCTTCCTTGCCAGCGCATCGCGCCGCTTCAAGATGCAGTCGGCCGGCGCACGGACCGAATAGCCTGCCGCCCGGCAGCGTTTCGACTGCTGATTCAGATCTCGAATCATGCGCATTTAACGATAGTATTGGATGCGCCCGGGGCGAAACCCATAGCATGGCGCCGACTCTGCTTCCGAGCGCGCTTGCCATGTCAAAGGCCCGCGGTACTGATAGTTTCGACTACGTCATCGTCGGTGCGGGTGCCGCCGGCTGCGTCATCGCGAACCGGCTGTCCGCCGACCCGTCGGTTCGAGTGGCACTGGTCGAGGCTGGTCCTTCCGACCGCCGCTTTCCCACGAACATCAAGACGGCGCTGCCCATCGGCAACATCTTTCTGCTCCCTCATGCCCGCTACAACTGGCAGTACCACTTCAGCGGCGGGCCTGGAATCGGCGGGCGGATCATCCCCTGCCCGCGCGGCCGCCTGCTGGGCGGCAGCACCTCCGTGAACGGCACGGTCTACATTCGCGGCCACCGCCTCGACTACGACGACTGGGCCGCAATGGGTAACACCGGCTGGTCCTATGACGAGGTGCTGCAGGCGTTCAAGGGGCACGAGAACTTCACGGGAGGGACCGGCCCTTTTCATGGCAGCGGCGGCGAACTGGATGTCCAGCGGCTGGCGCGTCCGAACGCTCTGGCCATGGCCTTCGTCGAGTCGGCCGTCGCGGCCGGCTACGAGCGCAACGCCGATTTCAACGGCGCCGAGCAGGACGGCTTCGGTCTGTTCCACGTCAACCATCGCCGCGGCGTGCGCCTGTCGAGCTCGCGGGCCTTCCTGCATCCGGTTCTGTCCCGATCCAATCTCCAGGTCATCACCGGCGCGCTAGTCGAGAAGGTGCGTCTGCAGAAGACCCGCGCCGTCGGCGTCACGCTGCGCTCGACCGGCGGCTGTCGGGAGCTTCACGCCCGCCGCGAAGTCGTGCTCGCCGCCGGCACGATCAATTCCGCGCAGCTTCTGCTGTTGTCCGGCATAGGCCCGGCTTCGCAGCTCGAAAGCCATCGGATACCGGTCGTGCTGGACGTGCCCGGCGTCGGCCGCAACCTGCAGGATCATCCGTCGGTATCGCTGATCCGCACCGATCCTTCGAGCCAGTCGTACGCACTGAACTGGCGGTCGGCATGGCGCGCAGCCATCGCCCCCTGGTGGTATCTGGCGGGAAGGACCGGCATGCTCGCCTCGAACGCAGCGGAGGCCGGCGGCTTCATCCGTAGCCAGCCCAGCGTGGACAGGCCGGACCTGCAGATGACGTTCATGGTCGGCATGAAGGAGAATGCGCGCACGCTGCCTCGTCGGCACGGTTTCGTCTGCCACGTGGCTGTCCAGCGCCCCGCTTCGCGGGGCTGTGTCGAGCTTTCGTCCGCCGACCCTGCCGCGAGACCCGTCATTCGTCCGGGCTTCCTGGAGAACCGGCACGACGTCGAGCTGCTGAAGCACGGCCTGCGCGAAGCCCGGCGGATTGCCGCGTCGGGTGCGCTGGCGAAGCTCGGCGGCGAAGAGCTCGGCCCCGGCGCAGCGGCCTGCGACGACCGCCAGCTCGAAGCCTATGTGCGCGGGACCGCTACGACCACGTATCACCCGGTGGGCACGTGCCGCATGGGCCCGTCTGGCGATCGCGAGGCCGTGGTCGATCCGCGGCTGCGCGTTCACGGCATCGAGGGCCTGCGCGTCGCCGACGCCTCCATCATGCCGCGCATCATCAGCGGCAACACGGCAGCCGCGTCGATGATGATAGGAGAGCGGGCAGCCGCGTTCATGCTGGCCTCGTGACGATGGTCTCGTGACGA
>JBFWXS010000024.1:0-9324 GCA_050187175.1 Burkholderiaceae bacterium | reverse complement strand
CTCGTGACGATGGTCTCGTGACGAGGGCCGCATGCCGACGGTCTCATGATGCGGCCACGAGCGGACGGATGCGGCAGCTGCGTCGCACGCCGCAGCCGGTCGGAAGCGCAGCACCACGCCGGTCAGCGCCCGGCACGCTGCAGGAACGCCAGGATCTCCCCGGCCAGCCATTGCTCCGACGTATTGAAGTGAGCCATGACCGAGACGTGGTTATGATCCGGCACCGACAGGTGCAATGGCGCAGCAGCGCGGGCGCGCGAGCGTGCCAGCGCGAGCGAGAACTCCAGCGCGTAGAGGTCGAGCAGCGGGTTCTCGAACTCGGCATTGACGATCATCGCGGGCAGGTCGAGGTTTGCCGCATGCGTCAGCGGCGATGCTGCTGCGTGAACCGCAGGGTCGTCGCCGTAGTAGGCCTTCACGCCGTCGGCATTCGGGTTCACCGGCAGCACGTCCGCCTTCAGCCGGGCCGACACCAGGATGATGCAGCAGGCGCCATGGCGAGGCAGCGCCTCTAGCGGATTGCAGGCCAGCGTCGCGACATGCGTGCCGCCTGCCGAGTGGCCGAGCAGCCCCAGACGGCCGGGGTCGCCGCCGTGCCCGGCGATGTGGCGGTGGATCCACTGGCAGGCCTGCCCCACGTCCGCCGCGCCGCCCGGATACCGCGCTTCGGGTGCCAGCCGATACTCGATGTTGACGCCCACGCAGCCGTGACGCGCGAACCAGGTGAGCACGTTGCCGTACATCAGCGCATCGATGTCCTTGGCGCCGCGCACGAAGGCGCCGCCGTGCACGAACGCGAGCACTGGCGCGCGACAGGCGCCGGCAGGACGATAGACATCCAGCACCTGCCGTGGATGGCTGCCGTATCTCTGATCACGGATCACCGTCACGTTCGCGCGCGGTGCCTCGGCCAGCAGCGGTCGATACAGGGCCTTGGTCGCATCGCCGGCTGCACGGATGTCCTGCTGCCAGCACGCGCCTATCGTCCTCAGGCGCGCCGTCAGCTCATCAGGCCGCGAGGAACGCATCTCGTCATCTAGTTGACCGCGCCGTCGAGTTCCGGAATGAACGGAACCTCCACGCCATAGACGCCGACGTCTTCGCGAATGCGCTGCACGCCCTTGCGGATGATCGCCATCTCCTCGTCCGGGTGGGTGGCTCCGAGCCCGTTCTCCGCGGCAAGCGCGCGATTCCTGCCGGATCTCGCGCGTTCATCGGGCGGCAGGCTCACCACGGCATAGACGCCGTTGAGCAGGCTGCCGCGCAGCTTCTTGGCCACCTTCTCGCCGATCGTCCGCTTCTCGTCCGCCGGCAGCTCGCTGAAGAAGCGCCGCATGATGATCCGGCCGAACTGGATGTGGCGGGCCTCGTCGCGCAGGATGAGACGACACGCCTCGCGGATCGACTCGAAGCGCGCGTTCTCGTAGCGCGCCTGCAGCAGTTCGCCCGACAGCTGCTCGAACAGCGTATTGACCGACAGGCCGGCGAAGAAGCTCATCGCCTTCTCGTCCTTCTCGTCGTGAAAGCGGGGGATGATGTCCTTGAAGTAGTCCGCCCGCGGCGTCGGCTCGTACGCATGCAGACTCTCAGCGATTCGAAAGCTCGCCTCGTGGTGCCTGAATTCCTCCGCGATGAAGTTCGTGATGTGCTGCTTGACCTCGAAAGGCTGGTGCTCGAAGATGGCCTCGCGCAAGCGCTCGGCGCCGTACGGAGTGGCGCCGTGCTCCATCCACGCCCGCAGGCTCCACCATTCGGCCCCGGCCTGCCGCACCTCGGGCGAAAGCTCGGCATCCCTGAGATCGGAATAGTCGATATCGGCGACCGGGTCCCAGGCCAGCTCGCGCGCCTGCGTGCATAGGCGCCAGACTTCCGGGTATTCCAGCTTGGAGACCACCGGATACGGGTTGGGAACCTGGACGATCTCTTCGAGAAGCGATGCTTGCATGGGCAGTTCCTTCGTCAGCGGACGGATTCAGCGCTGGCCGGCAGGCAGCGGCCGGAGCGCGGGAGTTCCGGCTATGCTAGGGAACGGCTTCCTGTGCTTCCAATACTATTTATGTTCAGACCTTATTCGCGCAATGTATCTGCGCGACACCCGGCGTGAACATCGCCGTGAGGAGTCCTTCGTGAACCTGCACCGCATGCTCAGGCAGCGCGCCGCCGAAGGCCGGCCGCTGCGCATCGGACTGATAGGCGCCGGCAAGTTCGGATCGATGTACTTGTCGCAGGTGCGTCGCACGCCGGGCATGCACCTGGCTGCCGTCGCCGACCTGTCGCCGCCGCGCGCCCGCGAAGCGCTGGAACGCGTGGGCTGGCCCCCTGCGGCGCTGACGGCGTCCAGTGTCGCGGAAGCCGTGCGGCACGGCAGCACGCATCTGCTGGACGACGCGCTGGCGATGATCGCCAGCCCGGAGATCGAGATCGTCATCGATGCCACCGGCCATCCGTCGGCCGGCATCCGGCATGTGCTGGCCTGCTGCGAGCACGGCAAGCACATCGTCATGGTGAACGTCGAAGCCGACGCACTCGCCGGTCCGCTGCTGGCGCGCCGCGCGCGCGAGGCCGGCATCGTCTATTCGCTGGCCTACGGCGACCAGCCGGCGCTGATCTGCGAGATGGTCGACTGGGCGCGGACCGCCGGCTTCGAGGTAGTCGCCGCCGGCAAGGGCACGAAGTACCTGCCGGAGTATCACGCATCGACGCCGGACACCGTCTGGCCGCACTACGGCATCACGGCCGAGGACGCGCGCATCGGCGGCATGAACGCACAGATGTTCAACTCCTTCCTCGACGGCACCAAGTCGGCGATCGAGATGGCGGCGGTGGCCAATGCCACCGGCCTGCGGCCCGCCGCTCACGGTCTCGAGTTTCCGCCCTGCGGCGTCGATGATCTGGCACGCGTGCTGCGGCCGCAGGCCGACGGCGGCCGGCTGCAGCATCGCGGCCAGGTCGAGGTCGTGTCCAGCGTCGAACGCGACGGCCGCCCGGTGTTCCGCGATCTGCGCTGGGGCGTCTACGTCAGCTTCGCCGGCGATTCCGACTACGTACGGCGCTGCTTCCGCGAATACGGGCTGGTGACCGACCCGGGCGGCAACTACACAGCGATGTACAAGCCCTATCACCTGATCGGGCTCGAACTGGGCATCAGCGTCGCGTCGGTCGGACTGCGTCGCGAGCCCACCGGCGCCCCCGAGCACTTCCATGGCGACGTCGTGGCCACCGCCAAGCGCGATCTGCGCGCCGGCGAGATGCTCGACGGCGAAGGCGGTTTCACCGTCTACGGCAGGCTGATGCCGGCGCAGGATTCGCTGGCCGTCGGCGGGCTGCCGCTGGGCCTGGCGCATCATCTGCGGCTGGCGCGCCCCGTGGCGGCCGGCCAGCCGGTGCGGTGGTCGAACGTGGACTTCGACCCGGAAGACCAGGCCGTCGCGTTCCGGCGCGAGATGGAACGGCTGTTCACCGCCCCCGACGCCTGAGCTCTCCCGCCTCAGCGCTTGCCGTCCTCGCCCTCCCCGTCGGGCGGCGGCACGCGCTGGCACTCGTAGAAGATGCGCGCCGTGCAGCGGCGGCAGATGGCGGGATCGAGCCGTTCGAAGATGGTCGCGATGGCCGTGTTCTTGCTGTCGAACACGCAGTCGCGGCCTATCGTGTCCAGCGCGTCTCCGCGCTGCAGGAAGTCGGCCACCGACTGCCTGAGTCCGTACAGATACAGCGCACCGCCGCCGGCGCGCCGCCGCTGCGCCTCGGCAAGCAGCGCCTGCGTACCGGCGACATCGACGAAGTTGATGTTGCGCGCTATCAGCAGCAGATGCTTCTGGCCGGGCACGAACTCGCGCAGCAGGTCGAAGTGCGTCTCGACGTGATTGACCGCGCCGAAGTAGATCGATCCTTCGACGCTGAGGATCTTAAGCTGCGGGCATTCGCGGCGATCGGCGCTGACCGGCACCAGCGGACGGTCGGCGGCCAGCGCGTCCGGCACCAGACTGCGCATTGTCGGCCGCGAGGTCCGGTTCAGGTACAGGACCAGCGACGCGGCCACGCCGACCAGCACCGCGACCTCCAGCCTCATCATCAGCGTGCCGACCAGCGTCAGCAGCAGCACGCCGGCCTCGGGGCGGCTCATCTTCAGCGTGGCGCGGATGCGGCCGACGTCGATCAGCGACAACGCGGCCAGGAACAGCACGCCGGCCACGGCCGCATGCGGCAGCCACGCGACCCAGGGGGCGAACAGCAGGATGATCAGGCCCAGCACCACCGCCGAGAACACGGCCGCCAGCGGCGTCACGGCGCCGGCCTCGACGTTCGGGCCGGAGCGGTTGACCGAGGCGCTGGTGGGGAAGCCGGAGAACAGGCCGGCGGCGATATTGGACAAGCCCTGCCCGATGAACTCCTGGTTGCCGTCTATGCGCTGTCCGGTACGCAGAGCGATGGCTTTGGCGATGGACACCGACTGCGTCAGCGAGACGATCGCCACCGCGACCGCCACGCCGCTGAGCTCGCCCAGCGTGGCCGGATCCAGCCCCGGCCAGCCGGGCGCCGGCAGCTGCCGCGGGATAGGCGCCAGCATCGTGATGCCGGTGGCCGACGCACCGAATGCGGTATTGAGCAGATGCGCCAGCGCCGTGCCGGCAAGCATCGCGACGACCACGCCCGGCCAGCGGGGCGCATAGCGGCGCAGCAGCCATCCGACCGCGACGGTGATGACGGCGACCAGCAGCACCGCCGGCTGCAGCGCACCGATCCGCTCCGCCACGATGCGCAGCGCGGCCGCGAACGATGCGCCGCTGGGCACCTGGATCCCGGTGAGCGGACCCAGCTGGCTGACCAGGATCAGCACGCCGGCACCGGCGGTGAAGCCGACGATGACCGGCTGCGAGATGAAGTTGACGATCGTGCCCAGCCGCAGCACGCCGAGCAGCAGCATGATCGTCCCGGTGACGAAGGCCAGCGCCATCGCCAGCCGGATGTACTCGGGCGAGCCGGGCAGCGCCAGCGGCGACAGCGAGGCAAAGGTCATCAGCGACAGCGCATTGGTCGGCCCCGAGACCGTATGCATCGAGGACCCGAACAGCGCCGCGACGATCGTCGGCATCAGCGCGCAGTACAGCCCGTAGGCAGGCGGCAGGCCGGCCAGCGTGGCGAACGCGACGCCCTGCGGCAGCACCATCAGGGCGCCCACCAGGCCGGCCAGCGCATCGGCGCGCAGTGTGGATCCATCGACCAGCCGCCACCAGCGCAGGAACGGAAAGACGCGCTGCAGGCTCGGCATCACCGAGCGCCTGGGCCGGCCGGAGCGCTCATCCGTGAACGGCCTCAGCCCGCCAGCGGGCCGATCGTCGCGACCACGATCGTGAGCAGACCCAGCACGAGATTGAAGGCGACCAGCTGCCGGATCCGCGCGAGCACAGCGCCGCCGTCGGCCCAGCGCTGCTCGGCGACCGCCTTGCGCAGCCGCGGGTTGAGGTACCACGCAGCGATCGCAAAGACCAGCGTCATCAGCGCGCCCAGGCCGAGCATCAGATGCCAGGCGCGCGGCGCGGCCGCGAAGCCTACGTGCTCCATCATCCGCAGGCCGGTCAGCCAAATCACGGCGATGGTGACGTGCAGCACCGAGAAGAAGCGCCTGAGCGTGATCGACATCAGCGTCAGGCGCTGCGGCGGCTCCAGGACGGCCGCCGCAGGCCGCAGACAGTAGTGGGCGAAGAACATGCCGCCGACCCAGATGGCGACGGCTCCGATGTGCAGCAGCAGTGCGGTTTCTCTCATCTCAGAAGCGCGAGCCCGGCTGGTCGAGGAAAGCCAGTTCCTCCGGCGTCGAACTGCGCCCGAGGATGGCGTTGCGATGTGGAAAGCGGCCGAAGCGCTCGATCACGTCGTAGTGCCGCTGCGCCCAGTCGAACGCGCCGCCCGCCAGCGGATCGCTGCGCAGCATGCCGAACAGGCGCAGCGACTCGTGCTGCATCGCCAGTTCTTCCGAATGCTCGAACGGCAGATAACAGAACCAGCGCTGCAGCGGCGTCAGCGCCGTGTCCTGCCCGTCGGCAACGAGCCGGCGCGCAAGCGCCAGCGCCAGCGGATCGCCGGCGAACATGCGCGGCGTGTCGCGGAACACGTTGCGCGTGAACTGGTCGAGCACGATGATCAGCGCCAGCGCGTCCTGCGGCGAACCGGCCCAGTGCGCCAGCCGGCCGGCCAGCGCCTCGTCGATCAGCACGCCGAAGCGGTCGGCGATGAGCCGGTCGAAGGCCGGATCCTTGGTGAACCATTCGGGGCGCACCTGGCCGTGGCGGCGGCCGTCGGCGCCGCCGAACCAGAACTCGAGCACATCAGTTGCTGAAGGTGTCACGACCGTCTCGCAGAATGCCGGACCGAAAAGAATTCCGGATCAGGAAGCTCGGCAGCGCGCCGGGCGCCGCTTCTCCATTGCTATGATACTTGGCTATCTGAGCAAGGAACCGACATGGCCGATCTGGACCCCCGATTCGAGCAGGCGGTAGCCGACTCCAAGCAGTTGCCGGAGCGCCCCGATAACATGACGCTGCTGCGCCTGTACGCGCTTTACAAGCAGGCCAGCGAGGGCGACGCGCAGCCGCCGCGCCCCGGCGCCACCGACTTCGTCGCCCGCGCCAAATGGGACGCCTGGAACGCGCTGGCCGGCACGCCGGCCGACCAGGCCAAGCAGCAGTACATCGACCTGGTCGAGGATCTGAAGGCCGCGTGACGCACGGCGCGACGTCCGCTAGATCGCGCGGAACGCCAGGATCGCGACGATGGTCGGCACCAGCGCCGCCAGCAGCAGGCCCAGCGCGCTGATCTCCTGGTCGGCGAACTGATCCTTCAGGATCGAATAACCGGCGGGATTCGGCGCATTCGCGATCACCGTCAGCCCGCCTCCGGTGACGGCACCGGCCACCAGCGCGTACTTGAACTCCTCGGTGAGGCCTTCCACCAGCGAGCCGAGATAGGTGAGCGCGGCATTGTCGGTGATCGCGGTCAGCGCGGTAGCGCCGTAGTAGACCGCCGTCGGACTCATCCCTTCCAGCAGCGGCTGCAGCCACCACTGCTGCTGGCCGCCGAGCACGACCAGCCCCGCGAGGAAGAAGGCCACCAGCAGCCCTTCGCGCAGGATCAGCCGGTCCTGGTACCGCGAATAAGCAGTGGCCACGCCGAGGAAGAACAGGAACAGCCCCATGAACACGACCGGATGGTGCGCGAACACCACGACGCCGACCAGGAAGGCCAGATGCAGCAGCACCAGCGGCAGAGGCACCGGTACGGCGGCAGCGTCGGACGCGCGCGGCATCTGCAGCTGGCGCAGCTCCTGGCTGAACAGCCAGGTGACGCCGGCCGCATTGACGCAGACGGCCAGCGCCGAGCGCCAGCCGAAGTGCGTCAGCATGTAGCTCAGGTCCCAGCCCCAGGTGCCGGCCACCATGAGCACCGGCGGCGCGGCGTACGGCGTCAGCGTGCCGCCGATCGAGACATTGACGAACAGCACGCCTATCGTCGCGTACTGCAGCCGCGTCGACAATCCGGCGCGGTAGAAACGCTCGCGCAGCAGCAGCGCCGCCAGCGTCATCGCCGCCGGCTCGGTGATGAACGAGCCCAGCAGCGGCACCAGCGACAGCGCGACGAAATACGTCGACATCGCCGCCGGCATAGGCAGCGCGCGCGCCGCGACGCTGACGCAGCCCTGCGCCAGCCGCAGGATGGGCCGGCTGGCCGCGATCACCATGATCGTGAACACGAACATCGGTTCGGTGAAGTTGCGCCCTTCCAGATACGCGAGCGCCTCGCCGCCGCCGGCCGTGAACGCCATGTAGACGATCAGCACCATGGCCCAGAAGCCGAACACCACCTCGACTTCGCCCAGCAGATGCCAGATACCGGCATGCGCCGGCTGCAGGCGCGCCAGCCGCTCGAACATCTTGGCCGAGAACGTGTGGATGACGGCGATCGCGAACAGAATCGCGCCGCCCAGCTGCACTGCGGTCGGCATCAGGCAGCAGCCCCGGTCGCCACCGGCGTCGGCAGCGGCCGGCCGGCCGCGAACGCCACCAGATTACGCGCCGCCAGCATCGCCATGCCGACGCGCGAGCTGCGCGTGGCGCTGCCGATGTGCGGCGTCAGGACGACATTGGGCACGTCCAGCAGGCCGGGATCGAGCGCCGGCTCGTTCTCGTAGACGTCCAGGCCGGCACCGCCGATGCGCCCGGCGCGCAGCGCCTGCACCAGCGCCGCGTCGTCGATGATGCCGCCGCGCGCGATGTTGATCAGCGTCGCGGTCGGCTTCATCAGCGCCAGCTCGCGCGCGCCGATCGTGTGGTGCGTCTGCGGCGAATAGGGCAGCACCAGCACGACGTGATCGGCTTCGCGCAGCAGCTCGTCCTTGCCGACGAAGCGCGCACCCAGCTCGGCCTCGTTGGCGGCCCGGCTGCGATTGGCGTACAGCAGCTTCATGTCGAAGCCCCGCGCGCGCCGCGCCACAGCCGACCCGATGCGGCCCATGCCGATGATGCCCAGCGTGGCGCCGTGCACGTCGGCACCCAGGAACTGGTCGAAGGCCCAGCGCTGCCAGTGTCCCGCGCGCAGCCAGTGTTCCGATTCGCAGATGCGCCGGGCTGTCGCCATCAACAAGGCCCAGGCCATATCGGCCGTAGCCTCGGTGAGCACGTCGGGGGTATTGCTGACGCCGATACCGCGCTCGGCGCAGGCGCGCAGATCGATGTGGTTGTAACCAACCGAGCCGGTGGCGATCATCTTCAGCCGCGGACAGGCATCGATCAGCGCTCGGTCGACACGGTCCGACGAGACGACGAACAAGGCATCGCGATCGGCCGCGCGCTGCAGCAGCTCGGCCGGCGTCCATTCGTCGTCGGCCTGGTTGGAGACGATGTCGAAGTGCGGCGACAGATGATCGATCACCTCGGGGAAGACCTGGCGGGTGATCAGCAGCTTGGGGCGGTCGGCCATCGGGTCTCCTTCGGGATGCGGGCGATTATAGCGATCTGCGTGCGCGGTTTCGGGGAATGCGTGCTTCGGGTGTGGCGGGCAAAGGCGTGGGTCGGGCGCTGCGGCTGAACGGAGCGAGGCGCCGGGCGGCCTGGGCCTGGGTGGGCGCGGCGCTGGATGCTTGCCCCTTTGCTTCGCAAAGGGGTTCCCTGCGATGCTCGGAAGCTTGTCCCACGGCGTAACTCGCTGCGCTCCCCTGTGGGGAGCTCCGCTCAGACAGACGCCGTAAGTCAGTAGTGGTGGCGCGCTGCGCTCGCGGTCCAAGCTTCCTGCGCTTCTCGGCTGCGCATACAGCGCCGCGCCCACCCAGGC
>JBFWXS010000023.1:51528-74848 GCA_050187175.1 Burkholderiaceae bacterium | reverse complement strand
CCGAGCACTTTTTCCTCGAAGTCACGGCGCACGTCGGCCATATCGACGTCTTCGATCGTCGCTTCGTCGATGCCGGGCCTGCCGCTGGGCCGCGCGGCGCTGTTGACGACGATGTGTAGGCCGCCGAGCTCGGCGGCGGCCTCGCCGATGAAGCGCCGAATATCGTCGCCGATCAGCGTGTCGCAGGGAATCGCCACCACTTTGCGCTTGCAGTCGGCGGCGATCTCGTCGGCCGACTCGCGCAGCGGTCCTTCGTTGCGCGAACAGATGGCCAGCTCGCAACCCTCGCGCGCGAGCTGCCAGGCGATCGCCTTTCCGATGCCGCGACTGCCGCCCGTGACGATCGCCTTCCTCCCCGTCAGTCCGAGGTCCATGCCGCGTCTCCCTAGCGTCCCTGGGCGGCTCGCCGCAAGGCCGGCTCCGCTGCTTGCTGCGGCGCGCGCACGACGAAGCCGCGCTGCCCGGGCTGGCGGTTGGGAGGCCAGCCGAGTTGAGCCAGCGCGTCCTCGGTATCGCGGTAGCTGACGCCGATGCGATAGATGCGCTTCGCCTCCTCGCCGGTCGCGACTTCGCGGCCGACCTCGCGAGCGATGCGCACCATCTGCTCGATCTGCTCGACCGAGCTCATCCGCTCGCCCTTGCCGCGCCACAGGTTGTCCTCGATGCCGCAGCGAACGTGCAGGCCGAGCGCGACGGCCATCGTGCCGATCACGGGGTTGGTGCGCATCAGCGACTGGATCGTCACCACCGCACCGTCGGGGCAACGCTGTACGAAATCGAGCAGATCGCCCGGATGGCGTCCGGCATAGCCTCCGCCGATGGCCATGTAATTGAGGACCAGTGGTCCGCTGTAGACGCCTTGCCGGATCAGCCGTTCGACGGTCTCGAGCTGGTGCACGTGTCCCAGCATGAAATGCGGCTGGATGTTCTTGGCGACCAGGCGTTTGATGTGCTCGATGAAGAACGAGGGCGTCGAGTCGGCGACCATGTTCTGGTACGCATCGAAGTAGTCCGACTTCGTCCAGCTCGTGCTGGCGATGTCGTCCTTGGACATCATCTCGGTGAAGTTCATCAGACTGGTATTGAGCACCACCGTGACCTGGTCGGGCTTCGGCGTCAGATCGGCCAGCAGGTGCCGCGTGTCGAACCCCATCCATCTGGCCGCGTCGCCTTCGTTCTGCGGCGCAAAGGAGATCGAGCCGCCGACCTGCAGCACCATCTTCGGCACGGCGACGCGCAGGCGCGCGAGCATCTCGTTGAACAGCTCCAGGCGCTTCGAGCCCTTGCCGGTGCTTTCTTCTCGTACATGCAGATGCAGCACGGTCGCGCCTGCGTTGTAGCAGTCCACGGCTTTCTGCACTTGCTGATCCAGCGTCACGGGCACGTCGGCGTAGTCGTCCGCGAGCCATTGCGGGCCGTATGGGGCAGCCTGAATGACCAGCTTCTCTTGATTCTCGGGCAGCAGGGTGTCGTCGAAGAAATGCATTTCTCAAAGCTCCTTCAGGCTTCAGGCAAAGCCGTACAGTTTTGCGGGATTGTTGACGAGGAGGGTTCTGCGCAGCTCGTCGCTGCCGGTCCAGTCGTTGAACAGGTCCAGCAGGTGGCCGTCGTCGGGCATGCCGCGTTCCAGCCGCGTATGCGGCCAGTCGCTGCCCCAGATCAATCGGTCGGGATTGGCGCGCAGCAGCGCCTGCTGAACCGCGCGCACGTCTTCGTAGTCGGGCGGCCGCGCCGAAAACCGATAGGCTGCTGAAAGCTTCACCCAGACGCGGCCATCGGCGAGCAGCCTGCTCAGAGGCTCGATGCTGGCGGTGTCGGCGCAGGCGAAGTGGTCGAGCACGAGCGGCAGGCGCCAGTCGCGTAGCGCGGGCATCAACTCGGGCAGGACGCGGGCATCGATGAAGAACTCGGCGTGCAGCCCGGCATCCATCATTGCCCGCGACAGGCTTTGAAACAGCGGGATGCCCGAGCGGCTGTATCGCCCCTCGATGCGCGGGCGGTGATGGAAGCGCAAGGCCCGCACGCCGGCATCGCGCAGGCCGCGAAGCTGCGCTGCGGACAGCGGCTCGTTCACGATCGCGACGCCGCGCAGCCGCTGCGGCTCGCCGGCGAGCGCGTCCAGCAGGGCGGTATTGTCGGTTCCGTACGGGTTGCCCTGAACCAGCACGCCGCGTTCGATGCCGAGCAGGGCATGCATCCTCAGCGCTGCCTCCAGCGGAGCGTCGGCCGGCGTATAGGCTCGATCGGAGGCGTACGGGAAACGGCTTGCCGGGCCGAACACATGGAAGTGCGTGTCGCATGCCGCGACAGGCGTGGGCAACCTGGGCCGCCGCGGTGAGGCCACAGGCGGCAGATAGGCCGGGGCGGCTCCTTCGGCGCTCATCGCTACTTGTTCGTCGTGAGCAGCGGCGCGAGTGCGCGGTACTCTTCGTATTGCGCCGCGATGAACCTGCGCTCTTCGGCCAGCGACATCGTTCCTATGCCTTGCACGGCCGCCCGCCCTCGGAGCTGCCGAAGCCATTCGGGGTCCGCCGCCACCTTGGCGAGCACTTCGGACCACTTGTCGAGCACGTTTTGCGGAAGGCTCGGTGGGCCGTAGAGCGCACCCCATGCGTTCACCGTGCGCAGGCTGGGCATGGCGACCTCCGCCGGCGTGGGTGCGAGCGGAAGCTCGGGCAGGCGGCTTTCGGACGTGACCACCAATGCACGCGCGTCGCCGCTGCTGAGCGCGCTCATGAACGAGGGAATGCTGTTGCAGCTGAAGTCGACGTGTCCGCCGAGCACGGCAATGAGCATGTCCCCGCCGCCCTTGTACTGGATCTGCGTCGCGGCGTCGGCGGGCAGGCCGTAGCTGCGAAGCGCGAGCACCGGCATCACGACGGACGCATCGGCGGCGCCGGCCACCGCGACGTTGAGCTTGCCTGGCCTGGCCTTGATGGCGGACAGCAGGTCCTGAAGCGTCTTGTACGGCGATCGTGCGCTCACGATGCAGGTGAACGGATTGAACTCCAGCAGCCCGACGATCGTGAACGCATCCCATGGATACGGCACCATCCTCGGCTCCAGCGCCGGCAGGGCAACCTGCGAGCTGATGCGCGCGGCGAGCAGCGTGTATCCGTCGTTCGACGAATCGTGCACATGCTTCGATCCGATGATCCCGCTGGCGCCGGGCCGATTCTGGACCACGATGGGCTGCCCCAGATACTTCTGCGCGATGGCGGCGAAGCCGCGCGCCGAAATGTCGGCCGTGCCGCCCGTTCCGTACGGGACGATCAAGGTGACCGGCTTGGACGGATACGACTGCGCAGCCGCAGTCGCGCAGAGCAGCGCGAAGACCATCCCCGCCGCTGCGCGCAATGGATTGGAAGGGACCATCGATGTCTCCCTAGACGATCTGTTCGACCACGCCTCTGGATGCAGGATCACGCGGCGCTACGCCGCCGCGAACCGCACCCGACGCGCAGCTGCCGAAGCGCTTCTCGAAGGTGGGCGGCAGCTCGCGGCTGTTCGGGGCGGCCAGCCACAGGCGCAGCAGGTGTCGACGGCGGTCGGGCTCGTCATGGTCGACGACGTTGTTGCGCGAGTGCAGGACACAGTAGTTGTTCAGCAGCTGGAAATCGCCCGGCTCCATCTCGAACGAGACGGCCATGCCCGGTTCGTTCGCCACGGCCTCGAACAGATCGAGCGCGTCGTTCTGCTTTTTCGTGAGCGGCGGAACGCCGGGAAAGCGCTGGGCCGACTCGATGTATGAGCGCAGCGTGTAGCGTGCCGTCACCAGTCCTTTGTGATAGCTGAGGATGGGCATGGCGAAGTAGGGCAGGTCGCCTTCGTCCGGCCGCCCCTTCTCGCCGCGGCGATCGATGTAGAAGGGGCGATACAGTTCCTCGAGCAGATCGGGACGACGTCGTTGAATCTCGTTCTGGATTGCGGTGACGCTGACGACCCGGTTGACGCCTCCCGCCTTCGCCTTCTTCAGCATCAGCAGCAGCAGCACGTCGCACATGTCGTTGTGGAAGAACAGCTCGGCGTTCGTCTGATAGGCGCGTACGTTGGTGTTCTGAACGCTCAAACCCATGTTTCGCACGTGACCCACCAGGTGTCCGTCGGCGTTCTGCGAAACGGCCGTGCCCAGATGCAGGCCTATGCCCCAGAAGATCATCTGCGCCTCGGCCAGGCTGAAGCGCTCGATCGGGAACCCGCGCATCAGGAAGATGCCGCGGCCGTTCTCGAGCTCATCGAGCATCTGCGCCAGAACGGCGGAGAACCTGGGCAGCGGGAAGTCTTCCTTCCGGAAGTCCGGCGGTGCGAGCCGGCGCGCCTGAACGCCGCGCAGCGCCTGTTCGATCTCCGCAAGCATTTCGTCAGGAAAACGGAAGATCCAGTCCGTCCGGTCCTGCAGGTCCTGTCCGCGCCACAGCCCCGGCGCCTTGTCGATCGGCGCGCCCGGCATCGGCGGCGTGAGCCTGGTCTCCATTTGATCTCCTCCTCGCGGTGTTTTGAAAAACTATAGTACTGCATAGTAGTAGAGTCAATGCCTGTTCAAGCGGATCATCGACAGTGGTGCGGTGCGGAGGAGTGCTTACTGCCTCTGGCAGAATACGTGCTATAGAACGCTATAGCAGTGCGGAGAAAGCAAATCTCGTGACCGCAGATACCGTTTCCGTTTCGCGCGATCCCCTTTCGGATCTGCATCGCCAGCTCGCACAGCCCGATCGAAGAGGCGTGCCGAAGTACATCCGACTCCAGGAGGCCCTGGTCGACGCCATCAGCGCAGGCAAATGGAAGCAGGGTGAACGGCTGCCGACCGAGAAGGCGCTCGTGGAATCGACGCGGCTGAGTCTGGGTACCGTCCAGCGCGCGCTTCGCGGCCTGGCGGGGCAGGGGCTGGTCGTCCGCCAGCAGGGGCTCGCGACCTTCGTCGCCGGCCCCAGGCGCGAGATCGAGGATCCGTGGCATTGCCGCTTCCTCGATGAAAGCGGCACGAAGACTCTTCCCGTTTACCCGAAGTCGGTGAAGCGCCAGTCCACCAGGGAGCGCGGCCCCTGGAACGACTACATCGGGGACGGCCGGATCATGCGCATCGACCGCCAGCTCGATATCGGCGGCGAATTCACCGTCTACAGCCGTTTCTACGCGAGCACCGAGCTATTGGGCTATTTCTGGGAGTGCCCGATCGGCGAGCTCAACGGGACCAACTTCCGTACGCTGATCGCCCGCGAATGCCACTTGCCGATCACGCATATCACGCGTGATCTGCGGATGATGGAGTTCGCGGCCGACATCTGCGCGGCGCTGGGAAAGCCCCCGCCTTTGACGGGAATCTATCTGTACGCCATCGCGCGCGCCGGGCAGGGACGTTCCATCTACTACCAGGAATACTTCATCCCGCCGACGCCGCGTTTTCTTCATTTCTCCGAGGGCTATGAAGCCGCGGAGCATCCGTCGATATAGGCTAGGCGCTTCGCCCGTCGAAGTGCGTGACCTTCAGCGCCTCTAGGTCGACGCCTTCCAGGCAGCGGACGTTCACCGCCGCCATGGCCTGGCCCTGCGGGTTCGTGCCCTCCGCATACGGATGCATGCCGCAGTTCGGGCAGAACCGATGCTTGATGAGGTGCTTGTTGAACGTGTAGGTCGACAGCTCGCCCTCAGGCGTGTTCAGCCGCAGCTGTTCGCGCGGCAGGAACCACAGCAGCGAACCCTTGCGCGAGCAGATCGAGCAGTTGCAGGACAGGACCGAATCGAGCGGCTGCCCGGTGTCGATCTCGAAGGCCACGTTGCCGCAATGGCAGCTTCCACGGTATTGCATGGTGTCCTCCTCGTCGGAAGGAGTTGAACTCTCGTGCCGTGCCGGGCCGCGCTGTGCGGTACGGCGCGGCACGGCGCGGCGCGGCGATCAGCGTGCTCTGCCCTTCTGCCACAGCACGTCGCCGCAGCCGGCGCGCCGGTTCAGGTCGCGCGCCAGGACGAACAGCAGGTCCGACAGCCGGTTGACGTACTGCCGGGGGGCGGATCTCAGGTTCTCGTGCCGGCCGAGCGCGACCAGCGTGCGTTCGGCGCGCCGGCAGACGGTGCGCGCGACGTGGGCCAGCGCGGCCGCGCGGCTGCCGCCGGGCAGGATGAACTCCTGCAGCCGAGGCAGATCGGCGTTATAGGTCTCCAGCAGCGCATCGAGCCGCGCCACCTGCGCGTCGGTGAGATTGTCGAATCCCGGGATGCACAGTTCGCCGCCGAGGTCGAACAGATCGTGCTGGATGCCGGTCAGTGCGTCGCGGATGTCGTCGGGCAGCGCTTCGCTCAGCAGCAGGCCGAGTGTCGAGTTCAGCTCGTCGACGTCGCCGATGGCGGCGATGCGTGCATGGTCCTTGACCGTGCGGCTGCCGTCGCCGAGGCCGGTGCTGCCGTCGTCGCCGGTGCGCGTGGCGATGCGGGTCAGGCGATTGCCCATGGCGGGACTCCGAAGCGTGGGCGGGCGGCGTTCGTCACGGCGCCCGATGGCCCGGCGGCGTCAACGGCCGCCCCGGGGCGATGTCCTGCGCATAGTCGACCAGCGCGCCGAGAATGTCCTGGCCGCGTTCGTCGGCCTCGTCGTTCAGCTCGTCGATGCGCTCGAAGAAGCGCTGCAGCGTCAGCGCGCCGCCGGCGCCGTCGTGCAGCCGCTCGCTGCAATGCGTCTGCCAGCGGCGGCGCTCGTCGTCGTCCAGCGTCTCGGGGTAGGCGCGGGCGCGATAGCGGAACAGTATTTCTTCGAGACGCGGGTCCTCGAAGGACGGGCGCTGCATCGCCAGTTCGGCCGGCGGCAGCGTGCGCAGCCGGTCGAGCAGCCGCCGGTCGTTGCGGCCGACGAAGCCGCCGTACAGGTCCTCGTCGACGTCGGGCGGCGTCGCGGCCGGCGGGCGCACGAAGACGTCGCGCCACAGCTCGGCCGGGGGTGCCGGCTGGCGCGCGGCCAGTTCCGCGTGCCGCATCGCCAGCGCCAGGTCGAGCTGCCAGCGCTCGGCCGTCTGCGCGCTGATCGTCTTCAGCTGGCCGATGACGATGGGCGAACGATTCAGGTGCAGCGTCTTGATCGGCAGGCGCTTGACGCCTTCGGGCAGCTCGTCCTGGCGCGTATACAGCCGTTCGCGGATGGCAGCGGCGTCCAGGCCGGCCAGCAGGGCCGGGTCCTCCGACAGATCCCAGACGATCAGCTCGTTGCGGTTGACCGGATGCGGCGCCAGCGGCCAGACCAGCGCCATGCAGCCGCGCTCGGCCGAATACATGCCCGAGACGTGCAGGAACGGGCGCCCGACGCCGATCTCGTCGATCACGGCGTCCTTGCTGCGCAGCTTCAGGCAGAAGTCCCACAGCCGCGGCTGGCGGTCGCGGATCAGCCGCGCCAGCGCGATCGTCGCGCGCACGTCCGACAGCGCGTCGTGCGCCGCTTCGTGCGCCAGCCCGTTGGCGGCGCTCAGATGCTCGAGCTTGAACGACGGGCGGCCGTCGTCGTGGCGCGGCCATTCGATGCCGTCGGGGCGCAGCGCGTAGGCGCAGCGCACGACGTCGAGCAGGTCCCAGCGCCCGCAGCCGTTCTGCCACTCGCGCGCATACGGATCGATCAGATTGCGCCAGAACAGATGGCGCGTCACTTCGTCGTCGAAGCGCAGGCTGTTATAGCCGACGCCTATCGTCCCGGGGCGCGCGAGCGCCTGCTCGATGCGTGCCGCGAACTCGGGTTCGGGTACGCCCTGCGCCAGGCATTGCTGCGGCACGATGCCGGTTAGCAGGCAGGATTCGGGATCGGGCAGGTAATCGGGCGCCGGCTTGCAGTACAGCATCACCGCGTCGTCGAGCTCGTTCAGCCCCGCGTCGGTGCGGATGCCGGCGAACTGAGCCGGCCGGTCGCGCCGCGGCACGCGGCCGAAGGTCTCGTAGTCGTGCCAGAAGAAGCTGAGAGTGTCCATCCGCGCAAGATACCTGATCTGATGCGCGCGGGCGGGAGAGCGCCGCTAGGCAAACGCCGCGGAGGCTTCCGGCAGGCCGTGGCTATGCTGGGATGAGCTTCGAAACCTTGATCTGGCCTGCGTTCTTGAGCGCCTGAGCAAGATCGTACTGGCGCTGCAGACGGAGCCAGAAATCAGGCTCGTTGCCGAGCGCTTTGCCCAGGCGGATCGCCATCTCGGGCGAAATGCCTACCTTTCCATTGAGCAGGTTGCTCAGATGCGGGCGACTAACGCCGAGCTTCGCGGCCGCTTCGCCGACCGACAAACCAAAAGATTCCAGGATTTCGCTGCGGACAATCCTTCCGGGATGTGGTGGGTTCTTCATCATGGTTTGCGCTCCATTGCGAAGATGGTTCTCAGTGGCAATGACGGGAGATCGAGATCCTTCAACGTTTCGGCAACAGACAATATTGACAGGAGATCTTCAAGACGATCGGCATACTCCGAAAGCACGCCGCTGCGGTCTCCATCGTCGTAGAGCTTCCGCAAGCCGCCGCAGCCGCCGTCCTGTCCTATGGCTCCAGCTGGAAGATCTTGCCGGGATTCAGAATGTTCTTAGGATCGAGCGCGCGCTTGATCCGGCGCATCAGGTCGATCGCGTCGTCGCCCGCCTCTTCGACGAGGAAGCCCATCTTGTGCAGTCCGACGCCGTGCTCGCCGGTGCAGGTGCCGTCCATCGCCAGCGCCAGCCGGACGATCTCGTCGTTCAGCCGTTCGGCCTCGGCGCGTTCCGCGGTGTCGTCGGGATCGATGAGCAGCACGGCGTGGAAGTTGCCGTCGCCGACGTGGCCCAGCAGCATCGTCGGGAAGGCGGCGGTATCGAGGATGCGCCGCGCGCCGGTGATCGATTCGGCCAGCCGCGAGATCGGTACGCAGGTATCGGTGGAGATGGCGCGGCAGCCCGGGCGCGCCTGCAGGCATGCGAAGTAGGCGTTGTGTCGCGCATTCCACAGCCGCGTGCGGTCTTCCGGATGCGTGGCCCACTCGAAGTCCTGTCCGCCGTGCTCGCGAGCCAGCTGCTGCACCAGCTCGGCCTGCTCCTTGACCGACGATTCGGTGCCGTGGAACTCGAAGAACAGCGTCGGCGCCTCGCGCAGCGTCGTCTGGCTGTGCGCGTTGATGGCGCGTATCGTCTGCTCGCAGAGGAACTCGCTGCGCGCCACCGGCACGCCGAGCTGGATGGTCTCGATGACGGTCTGCACCGCGTCGGCGAGGCTGGGGAAATTGACCACCGCGGCCGAGGCCGCTTCGGGGATCGGATACAGCCGCAGCGTGACCTCGGTGATCACGCCCAGCGTTCCTTCCGAGCCGACGAACAGCCGCGTCAGGTCGTAGCCGGCCGACGACTTCTTCGCGCGCCGCGCGGTGCGGATGACCTTGCCCTCGGCCGTGACGACGGTGAGGCCGAGCACGTTCTCCTTCATGGTGCCGTAGCGCACCGCATTCGTGCCCGACGCGCGCGTGGCGGCCATGCCGCCGAGGCTGGCGTCGGCGCCCGGATCGATGGGGAAGAACAGTCCGGTCGACTTCAGCTCGTCGTTGAGCTGCTTGCGCGTGACGCCGGCCTGCACGGTCACCGTCAGGTCCTCCGGGTTGACCGCCAGCAGACGGTTCATCTGCGACAGGTCGATCGAGAGGCCGCCGTGCACCGCCAGCAGATGGCCTTCGAGCGACGAGCCGACGCCGAACGGAATCACCGGCACCTCGTGCTCGGCGCACCACGCGACGATCTGCGCCACCTCGTCGGTGCTGTGCGCGTAGACCACTGCATCGGGCGGAATCGGATGGAACGGCGATTCGTCGCGGCCGTGATGGTCGCGCACGGCCTGCGCCGTGCTGAAGCGATCGCCGAACCGTTCGCGCAGCTGCGCCGTCAGCGCGTCGGGCAGCGGACGCTTGATCGCGTCGAGGAAGGCGTAGGGCTGGTTCATGGCGTCTCCGTTCCGCCCGCGAGCGGGCGCATGCAGGGGATCGGGGCGCCCCGGGGGTTGAGCGCGGGGGATGACCGGATTGTAGCCCGCCGGCTGGCCGGCGCTCAGCGTTCGCTGGGCTGCGCCGCCGGCAGTGCCGGCAGCCGCGCCGCGGCGGCGGCGATCTCGTCGCGCAGCCAGCGATGCGAGGCGCTGCGGTGCGTCCGGTCGTGCCATATCTGGAACACCGGAAACTCCGGCAGCGGCAGCGGATGAGGCAGCACGCACAGCGGATGCTGCTGCGCCAGAGCTGCCGCCGCGCGCGATGCCAGCGTCATGATCAGATCGGTCGCCAGAAGGACGGGCGGCACCGCGAGCAGATACGGAATCTGCATCGCGACGTCGCGGCTGACGCCGGCGCGTTGCATGACGTCCTGCAGGATCATCTCGCGCGCGCCGTTCTGCCGCGGCATCGCCAGATGGCGGCTGGCCGCGAACTGCGCCAGCGTCGGCACTCGGCGCGCCGCCAGCACGTCCTGCGCCGCTCCTTCACTCAGCAGCGGATGCCCATCGCGGCAGACGCAGACGTACGCATCGCGGAACAGCTCCTCGCGGTGCAGCGGAAACGAGGTGCTGGTGACCGTCGACAGCGCGAGATCCACCTTGCCGGTCAGCAGCATCTCCTCGGGCGTCAGCGGTTCGATCATCTGCACCTTGATCGAGACGCGCGATGCGCCCTTGCCCAGCCGTTCCATCAGCCCCGGCAGCAGCACCAGCGAGACGTAGTCGGTGGCGCCGATATTGAATTCGGCGCGTGCCGAACCCGGGTCGAAAACGGGCGCGGGGCCGAGCAGGCCGTTGAGCGCCGTGATCGCCTTGCGCACCTCTTCGGTGAGCTCGAGCGCACGATGCGTGGGCACCACGCCGCGGCCGCTGCGCAGGAACAGCGGATCGCCGAACACTTCGCGCAGCTGCATCAGGCCCTTGCTGACGGCCGGCTGACTGAGCGCGAGCCGGTCGGCGGCGCGCGTCACGTTGCGCTCCGACATGATGGCGTCGAAGATGGCCAGCAGCTGCAGGTCCAGGTGTTTGGCGGACATCGTGCGGAACTCTCCGGCCGGCGCGGATGCCGGCACCCTCGGGATAATCAACTATGCCGGAACGGAATGGAATCCGCTGCGCGGCTTCGAAGAGCCTGCGGCGGGTGCCTGGCCGGCCTTCGTCAAGGGCCGCGATTGTCGTTTGAAATCATGAACTTCCCCGCTCGTCACGGACTTCGTCGAGGGCGGCGCGAGGCCGTCTCCCGGGTCCCGCGGAAGCGTCTGCGCCCGCTCGGAACGGCCGGCGGTGTCGTTGACACTGCTCACGCCACTACTCAGCATACTGATCGAATCGCAGGCCGCGAATCGCAGGGCGCGAATCATGTGCCGACGCGGCCGCTTGCCGGACCTGTACGAATCGAAAGTGGAGAAATGCGTTGAAGACGAGGATAGATGGCCGGTGGATCGTGGGCTTCGAGGGCGGCAGCCACCGCGTCATGGAGAACGCCTGCGTCGTGTTCGAGGGCCAGCACGTCCTTCACGTCGGCGACAGCTATGAAGGCAGCGTCGATCGCGTCATCGACGCCCGCGACAGCCTCGTCTCGCCGGGCTTCATCGACACGCACGTGCATTCCGGCCACCGCGCGCTGCACAAGCTGCTGACCGATGTGGGCCGCCGCGACCTGTTCGGCCAGCCGTACATGGATGTGACGATCGCCCGCGACGGCACGCGCATCCAGGGCTATCCGAACTACCTGGCGCGCGACGAGGCGCGCAGCGACCCCGGCATCGCGCTGCACGCCGCGTTCACGGTGGCGGAGCTGCTGCGCAACGGCGTCACCACCTTCGTCGAGCTGGGCGGCCACGTCATCGTCCAAGAGGCGCTGTGGCGCCAGTGCGAGGCGCTGGGCGTGCGCGGCTATCTGGGTCCGGGCTACGACAGCGGCCGCTGGGCCGCGGACGAGACCGGCCAGCTGCGGCGCGTCGCCTATCCGGACGGCGGCAAGCATCTGTTCGACGACGCGGTCGAGTTCATCCGGCGCGTGCAGAAGCACGGCAGCGATCTGGTCCACGGCATGCTGGTGCCGCGCGAGGTCGAGAACTGCAGCGTCGAGATCCTGTCGCGCACCGTCGAGGCAGCGCGCGAGCTGGGCGTGCCCATGGCCACGCATGCCGCCTACAACGTCATCGAGTTCTACGAGACGGTGCGGCAATACCGGATGACGCCGATCGAGCTGCTCGACAGCGTCGGCATGCTGCAGCCTTCGCTGAACATCGGCCACGGCAACTTCATCTCCGACAATCCGCGGCTGAACTACTCGGGCGGCCGGGACCTGGCGCTGATGGGCGCCGGCCGCGTGTCGGTGTCGCACTGCCCGATCAACATCGTGCGCCGGGCGCGCGTGCTCGATTCGTGGAAGAAGTACCGCGAATCCGGCGTCAACATGACGATAGGCAGCGACACGTATCCGCGCGACATGGTCATGAACATGCGCGCCGCCTCGTATCACGGCAAGGTGATGAGCCACGACCTGAACGCCGCGTCGGCCGCCGAGGTCTTCGAGGCGGCGACGCTGGGCGGCGCGCGTTCGCTGGGCCGCGACGACCTCGGCCGGCTGAGCGCCGGCGCGCGCGCCGACATCGTGCTGCTGAAGCTGGCGCGCAAGGACGTGCTGCGCTACGGGCCGATCTGGGACCCGATCCGCAGCCTGGTCGAGTGCGGCGTCGGCGACGACGTCGACACGGTGATCACGAACGGCCAGCCGAGGATGGAAGGCGGCGTCATTCCCGGCGTCGACCTGGGCGCGATCCGCGAGCAGGCGCAGGCCTTCGCCGAATCGGTATGGAGCCGGCTGCAGGATTGGGATCCGCTCAAGCGCAGCGCGCGCTCGATGTGCCCGCCGTCGTTCTGCCCGGACTGTCCTTGACGGATCGTCCGCTCTTTCCTCCCCGAAGAAAGGAAACACGATGACCTCCGTGCTTCGTCGCCCAAGGCCCTGCCGTTCTCCCAGCCTGCGCCGTTCGTTCGCCGGCGCGGCGCTGGCCGCCGCCTGCCTCGCACCCGGCCTGTCCGTCGCGCAATCGGCGGATCGATCGCTGCAGTCGTACCCCGAGCGCCCGGTGCGCATCGTCGTGCCGTACGGCGCCGGCGGCGCCGCCGACATCCTGGCACGGATGATGGCCGACAAGCTCGGCCAGATCTGGGGGCAGTCGGTGGTAGTCGAGAACAAGCCCGGCGGCGTCGGCACGATAGGCATCATGTCGGTGGTGTCGGCGCCCGCCGACGGCTATACGCTGGTCTCGGTGCCGGTCTCGGACCTGTCGGTCAACCCGCATCTGTACCGCAACCGGCCGTTCAATGTGTCGACCGATCTGGCGCCGGTCAGCCAGGTGGGGGCGGTGCCGAACGTGCTGGTGGTATCCGCGAGCAGCGGCATCACCGACGCGAACGCGCTGATCGCGCTGGCGCGCAGCAAGCCGGGCGCCGTCACCTATTCGTCGCCCGGCGTCGGCAGCCAGGCGCATCTGGCGGCCGAGATGTTCGCCGAAGCGATAGGCGTCAAGCTGCTGCATGTGCCGTACAACGGCGTGGCGCAGGCGCTGGCCGACGTGGCCAAGGGGCAGGTCGACCTGATGTTCGCGCAGCTGCCCGCGGTGCTGCCCATGGTGCGCGGCGGCCGGCTGCTCAACCTCGGCGTTGCCGCCGAGGCACGCACGGAGCTGGCGCCCGAGGTGCCGACGCTGAAGGAAGTGACCGGCAAGTCGCTCGGCGATGCCGTGTCGTGGTCCGGCCTGATGGCGCCGGCCAAGACACCGCTGGCGCTGCGGCAGAAGATCGCGGCCGACGTGACCAGGGCCATGCAGTCGCCCGACATGCGGCAGCGGCTGGCGCAGCAGGGCGTGGTCGGACTGGGCGGCACGCCGCAGGCGCTGGCCGCGGCGATAGCGGCCGATTCGGAGCGCTACGGGAAGGTGATCCGCGCGCTGAACCTCAGCCTGGACTGAACCTGAGTCCGGACTCGGTCTGAGTCCGGACTGGGCCGGACTGGGCCGGAGTCGGTCGGCCGGCGAGGCGGCTGCGCTCAGCGATGCAGGATCTGGCTCAGGAAGCGCCGGGTCCGCTCGTTCTTGGGCGCGTCGAAGAACTCGCTCGGTGTGTTCTGCTCGACGATCTCGCCGCGGTCCATGAAGATGACGCGGTCGGCGACGGCGCGCGCGAAGCCCATCTCATGCGTCACGCACAGCATGGTCATGCCTTCGCGCGCCAGCATGATCATCGTATCCAGCACTTCCTTGACCGTCTCGGGGTCCAGCGCCGAAGTGGGCTCGTCGAACAGCATGATCGACGGGTTCATGCACAGCGCGCGCGCGATCGCCACGCGCTGCTGCTGGCCGCCCGACAGCTGGCCCGGATACTTGGCCGCCTGATCGGCGATCCGCACGCGTTCGAGGAAGCGCATGGCCGTGGCCTGCGCCTCGGACCTGGGCCGCTTGAGCACCCAGACCGGCGCGAGCGTGCAGTTCTCCAGAACGGTCAGGTGCGGGAACAGGTTGAAGTGCTGGAACACCATGCCGACGCTGGCGCGCACCGTGTCGATGTTCTTCAGATCGTTGGTCAGCTCAGTGCCATTGACGACGATGCGGCCCTGCTGATGCGGCTCGAGCCGGTTGATGCAGCGGATCAGCGTCGACTTGCCCGAACCCGACGGGCCGCAGATGACGATGCGCTCGCCGCGCGCTACCGTCAGGTCGATGTCCTTCAGCACCTGGAACTCGCCGAACCACTTGCTCAGGCCTTCGATGACGATCGCCGGCCCGCCGCCGGCAGTGGCCGCGGACTTCAGGCCCGCTGCACCGGCCGCGCCGGCGGAGGCAGAGCCGGGGGTGGCGGAGGCAGAGCCGGCCATGGCAGAAGCGGCCATGGCAGAAGCGGCGGACGGAGCAGCGGAGTGCGTGGCCATCATCGGGCTCCAGGAAACGAGGCGCGCATCAGCGCCGCTCGCCGTGGCCGAGATCGCGCTCGAGCCACTGGCTGTACTTGGACATCGCGAAGCAGAAGATCCAGTAGATGAGGATGGAGAACAGGAAGGCTTCGATGAAATACTTCTTCCACGCGAAGTCCGTCTCGACCGACTTCTTGACCGCGTACGAGAAGTCGTAGATCGCGATGATCATCACCAGCGACGTGTCCTTGAACAGCGAGATGAAGCTGTTCACGACCGGCGGGATCGAGATGCGCAGCGCCTGCGGCAGGATGATGAACAGCATCGCCTTCCAGTACGGCAGGCCGAGCGCCTCGGCGGCTTCGTACTGTCCGCGCGGTACTGCCTGCAGGCCGCCGCGCACGGCTTCGGCCAGATAGGCGGCGACGAACATGATGATCGCCACCTGCGCGCGCAGCAGCTGGTCGATGCGCAGGTTCTCGGGTAGGAACAGCGCGAACATCACCGAGGCCATGAACAGCAGCGTGATCAGCGGCACGCCGCGGATCACCTCGATGTAGATCACCGACAGCGAGCGGATGATGGGCAGGTGCGAGCGGCGCCCCAGCGCGAGCAGCACGCCGCAGGGAAAGGCGCAGGCGATGCCGAAGATCGCGAGGATCAGCGTCACCGGCAGTCCGCCCCACTGCTCGGTGCGCACCGGCGTCAGGCCGAAGCCGCCGCCCATCAGCCAGAAGGTCAGCACGATGCCGACGATCCAGATCACGGCCAGCAGCGGCCGCCAGAACCACTTGATCGCCGATACCACCAGCAGCGCGCACATGATCGCGATGGCCAGCGCCGGACGCCACTGCAGATCGTACGGATAGACGCCGAACAGCATGAAGCGGAACTTCTCGGCCACCACCGACCAGCAGGCGCCGCGGCCGTGCACGGCATCGCAGGCCGAGACCGGCCCCTTGCCCCAGACCGCCTCGAACACCAGCCAGTTCAGCGCCTTGGGCACCAGCCAGATCAGCACGCCCAGCACGAGCACGGTCAGCAGGCCGTTGGCCGGCGTCGAGAACAGGTTGCGGCGCAGCCACTGCAGTGCGCCGCTCATCGTTCCACCAGCCGGATGTGCGCGTTGTACCAGTTCATTAGCACCGAGATCGTGAGGCTGATCGTCAGATAGACCGCCATCAGGATCGCGATGGCCTCGATCGCCTGCCCGGTCTGGTTCATGACGGTATTGGCCACGCCGACCAGGTCCGGATAGCCGATGGCCACGGCCAGCGACGAGTTCTTCGTCAGGTTCAGATACTGGCTGGTCAGCGGCGGGATGATCACGCGCAGCGCCTGCGGCATGGTGATCAGCCGCAGCCGCTGACCGGGCCGCAGGCCCAGTGCCAGCGCGGCTTCGGTCTGTCCGTGCGGCACGGCCATGATGCCGCCGCGCACCACTTCGGCGATGAAGGCCGCGGTATAGGTGGCCAGGCCGATCACCAGCGCCAGGAACTCCGGCGACAGCGTATGGCCGCCCTGGAAGTCGAAGCCGCCCAGCTTGGGCATGTCCAGTTCTGTCGGCGCGCCGCCGGCCAGCCAGGCCAGCAGCGGCAGTCCGATGATGATCGCCGCCACCGGCGCCGCCACCGGCCACTGCGCGCCGGTCTGGCTCTGGCGGCGTCGCGCCAGCCAGCGATAGCCGAATGCCAGCGCGATCGCGGGCAGCAGCGCCCAGGCCGCGGCGGTCCAGCCGGGCGCCGGTGCCGGCCACGCGTAGCGCAGGCCGCGCTGGCTGAGGAAGATCCATTCGCCGGCCGAAAGCGCTTCGCGCACCGGCGGCAGCAGTTCCGTGAACACGCCGTACCAGACGAACAGCTGCAGCAGCAGCGGGATGTTGCGCATCACCTCGACGTAGGCCGAGGCCAGCCGCGCGATCAGCCAGTTCGACGACAGCCGCGCGATGCCGATCAGCGTGCCGAGCAGCGTCGCGACGATGATGCCCAGCGTGGCGACCCACAGCGTGTTCAGCAGCCCCACCACGAAGGCGCGGCCATAGCTGCGCGACGCGTCGTACTCGACCAGCTTCTCGGCGATCTCGAAGCCGGCTTCGCGGCCTATGAAGCCGAAGCCGACCTGGATCTGGCGCGCCGCCAGGTTGTGCAGCGTGTTCGAGACCAGATACCAGCCCACGCCGATGACGATCGCCAGCAGCAGCGCCTGGTAGACGATGCCGCGGACGCGCTCATTGTTGAGCAGCTTGATCATCGTCGGCGCCGCGGCGCTGCGCGTGCGTCGTCGACTCAGCGAAGAGGCGGTGCGTACATCAGGCCGCCATCCTTCCATTGCGCGTTCTGCCCGCGCTCGATGCCGATCGGGCCGATGTTGCGCTGATACAGCTCGCCGTAGTTGCCCACCGCCTTGATCGCGCGCACCAGCCAGTCATTGTCCAGGCCCAGGCCCTTGCCCATGTCGCCGGCCGTTCCGACCAGACGCTGGATAGGCGGTTCCTTGCTCTCGGCCTTCAGCTTGTCGACGTTCGCCGCCGTCACACCGTACTCCTCGGCCTCGATGAGTCCGAACAGCGTCCACTTGACGATGGTGAAGAACTCCCAGTCGCCGCGGCGGACCATCGGTCCCAGCGGCTCCTTGGAGATGGCCTCCGGAAGGATCACGTAGTCGTCCTTGTTCGGCGCCTTCATCCGCGTCGCGGCCAGGCCCGAGATGTCGGTCGTCTGCACGTCGCAGCGGCCCGAGAAGAAGGCCTGCTCGATCTGGCTCAGCTCGTTGATGACGACCGGACGGAAGCTCATCTTCTTGGTGCGGAACCAGTCCGTCAGGTTCAGCTCGGTGGTCGTTCCGGACAGCACGCAGATGGTCGCGCCGTTCAGCTGCGTGGCGCTCTTGATGTTCGCCGACTTGCGCACCATGAAGCCCTGGCCGTCGTAGAACAGCGTGCCGACGAACACCGCGCCCAGCGTGGCGTCGCGGCTCGCGGTCCAGGTGGTGTTGCGCGACAGGATGTCGACTTCGCCGGACTGCAGCACCGTGAAGCGGTTCTGCGTGGTGGTCGGCACGAACTGGACCTTGTTCGGGTCGTTCAGGATCACCGCCGCGACGGCCTTGCAGAACTCGGCGTCGATACCGCTCCACCTGCCCTGGGCATCGGGCGCCGAGAAGCCGAGCAGGCCGCTGTTGACGGCGCAGCGCAGGACACCTCTCTGCTTCACCGCATCCAGCGTGGGACCGGCGAACGATAGCGTGGGCAGCAGCAGGGCGGCGGCACAAGCGGCGCGGATGAGGCTGGTTCTGAGCATGGCAACTCCAGGAAAGGCAACAGTGTGGCGTGACCCCGCTGCAAGCGCCGGCCACCATCAAGCCGGCCGGCGCCGGTTGGCGCAGCTTGCATCGAGTCTAAGCATTTCCGGTGCCAACACCAACCATGGCGGTATCGGGATTTCCCCGGTAGCGCGGCGCCCGGAAAGGGGCGGCCGGTACGGGTTCAGCGCTTGTAGCGCTTCGGCACGAAGGGCAGCGGCGTCGGCTGCACCATGAGGCGGCGCTCGCGCACCACGGCGTGCAGCGGCTTGACGGCGGCCTCGTCCAGCGCCAGACGGTCCACGTAGGCCAGCATCACCGGATGGCCCAGCGTCGGCGATACCGTGCCGCTGGTAACTTCGCCGACTTCACGGCCGTCGTCCGTCGCGATGCGGGCGTGCGCGCGCACCGGCACGGTCTCGTGCGACACCAGCCCGACCAGCCGCCGGCGCGTGCCTTCGGCGAGCTGGCGCAGGATGGCCGCCGCCCCCGGAAAGCCGCCTTCCTTGCCGCCGCCGGCGCGGCGCGATTTGGGGATGGCGAACGACAGCGCGGCCTCGACCGGTGTCGTCGCGGGGCCGATGTCGCTGCCGTGCAAGGGCAGGCCGGCTTCGAGCCGCAAGGTGTCGCGCGCGCCCAGGCCGGCCAGCGTGACCGAGGGGTTCTCCAGCAGCCGCCGCACGATCGCCTCGGCATGCGACAGCGGCAGCGAGATCTCGTAGCCGTCCTCGCCGGTATAGCCGGAGCGGGTCGCGAAGCAGCCGGCGCCCAGCAGCCGCAGCTCGGCCGCCTGCATGAAGCGCATGGCCGCGGCCTGCGGGTCGAGCGCGGCCAGCGCCGCTTCGGCGACCGGCCCCTGGACCGCGATCAGCGCGGCGTCGACCCATTCGATGTCCAGACGCGGGCAGCGCGCGCGCAGCAGCTGCAGGTCATGGTCGCGGTTGCCGGCATTGACCACCATCCGCACTTCGGCATGCGCGCCGTCGCTGAGGTGGACCAGCATCAGGTCGTCCTCGATGCCGGCATCGTCGTTCAGCAGCAGCGAGTATTTCTGCAGGCCGCTGGGCCAGCCGTCGAAGTCGACCGGCAGCGCGGCTTCCAGCTGCTGGTACAGCGTCTGCATGCGGCCGTCGCGCGGCCGGATGCGCAGCTGGCCCATATGGGAGACGTCGAACAGACTGGCGCGTTCGCGCGTATGCAGATGCTCGGCCTTCAGGCCCGTCCGGTACTGGATCGGCATCTCATAGCCGGCAAAGCCGCCGAAGCGCGCACCGTGTTCGGCATGCAGCGCGTGCAGCGGGATCCGTTTCAGCTCGGTGGCAGCGTCGGTCATGGCCGGGGTCTCACTCGTAGTCCGACATCGGCGGGCAGCTGCAGATCAGCTGCCGGTCGCCGGCGGCATTGTCGATGCGCTTCACGCTGGGCCAGAACTTGGCTTCGCGCACGTAGGGCAGCGGGAAGGCGGCCAGCTCGCGCGAGTAGGCGTGCGTCCAGTCGCCGGCCAGCTCCTGCGCCGTGTGCGGCGCGCGCCTGAGCGGGTTGTCGTCGCGGTCGAACTCGCCGCTGCGCACCTTCTGCAGCTCGCCGTGGATGGCGATCATCGCGTCGCAGAAGCGATCGAGCTCGCGCTGCGATTCCGATTCGGTGGGTTCTATCATCAGCGTGTCGGCCACCGGGAACGACAGCGTCGGCGCATGAAAGCCGTAGTCCATCAGCCGTTTGGCGACGTCCTCGGCGCTGACGCCGTAGTCGGCTTTCAGTCCGCGCATGTCGAGGATGCACTCGTGCGCGACGCAGCCCTGGGCGCCGCGATAGAGCACCGGGAAGTACGGCTGAAGCCGCGCCGCGATGTAGTTGGCGTTCAGTATCGCCAGCTCGGTCGCTTTGCGGATGCCGCTGGCGCCCATCATGCGGATATACATCCACGAGATCGTCGTGATCAGCGCGCTGCCGAACGGCGCGGCCGATACCGACGAGGCAGGGCGGGCCGCACCGCCAGCGGCCGCTGCGCCCGCCGCCGGCCCGGCCGAGCCGCCGGCCGAAGGAAACGGCGGCGCCGGCAGGAACGGCGCGAGGTGCGCGGCGACCGCGATCGGCCCCATGCCCGGCCCGCCGCCGCCGTGCGGGATGCAGAAGGTCTTGTGCAGGTTCATGTGGCAGACGTCGGCGCCGATCAGGCCGGGCTTGGTCAGGCCGGCCTGCGCGTTCAGGTTGGCGCCGTCCATGTAGACCTGGCCGCCGGCCTCGTGCACCTTGCGGCAGATCTCGATGATCGAGGCCTCGAACACGCCGTGCGTCGACGGGTACGTGACCATCAGGGCCGCCACGCGCGGACCATGCTCGGCGAGCTTGCGGTCGAGATCGGCGACGTCGATGTTGCCCTGATCGTCGCAGGCCACGACGACGATGCGCAGTCCCATCATCTGCGCGGTGGCGGGATTGGTGCCGTGCGCCGAGGCCGGAATCAGGCAGACGTCGCGCGCCTGCTGCCCCTGCGCGGCGAGGTAATCGCGGATGGCCAGCAGGCCGGCGTACTCGCCCTGCGCGCCCGAGTTCGGCTGGAAGGACACGGCGGCGAAGCCGGTGATCTCGGCCAGCCAGCGGCCGAGCTGGCCCAGCATCTCGGCGTAGCCGGCGGCCTGCTCGGGCGGCGCGAACGGATGCAGGTCGGCGAATTCGGGCCAGGTGACCGGCGCCATCTCGGCGGCCGCGTTCAGCTTCATCGTGCACGAGCCGAGCGGAATCATCGAGTGCACCAGCGAGATGTCGCGGTTCTCGAGCTTCTTCAGGTAGCGGACGAATTCGGTCTCGCTGTGATAGCGGTTGAACACCGGATGCGTCAGCACCGCGTCGTCGCGGCGCAGCGCGGGCGCAAGCGAGTCGGGCTCGATCTGCAGCGCGTCGAGCGCCGCCTGCAGCACGGTGTCGTCGCAGCGCGTACCGGTCAGCGCGTAGGCCAGGTCGGCGACGTCGGCCGGGGTGGTGGTCTCGTCGAGCGCGACGCCGAAGCGGCCGGCGACCGCGGCGCTGCCGGCCTGTTCACGGTCGAAGTCGCGCAGGTTGATCCGCAGCGCGGCGGCGCGCTGACGGACGCCGTCCGCACCCGCACCGGTATCGAACACCAGCGTATCGAACCAGTGCTCGTGCAGCGGCCGCAGGCTGGCGGCGGTCAGTCGCACGAGCAGGCGGGTCATCGCATTGACGCGCAGCGCGATCCTCAGCAGCCCCTGCGGGCCGTGATAGACGGCATAGAACGACGCCATGTTCGCCAGCAGCGCCTGCGCCGTGCAGATGTTGCTGGTCGCCTTGTCGCGGCGGATGTGCTGCTCGCGCGTCTGCAGCGACATGCGCAGCGCGCGCTGGCCGGTCGCGTCGACCGACACGCCGATGATGCGGCCCGGCATCGTGCGGACCAGCTCCTCGCGCGCCGACATGAAGGCCGCGTGCGGCCCGCCGTAACCTAGCGGCACGCCGAAGCGCTGCGCCGAGCCGATGGCGATGTCGGCGCCCATCGCGCCCGGCGACTTGACCAGCATCAGCGCCAGCGGATCGCAGCCGACCACCGCCTTGGCGCCGACGGTATGCAGCGCGGCGATGACGGCGCTGAAGTCGCGCACGCGGCCCTGCGTGTCGGGCGAGGGCAGATGCGCGCCGAAGAACTCGGCGGCTCGCGCCGTCAGCGTCTCCGCGTCGCCCTCTTCGATGCCGATGTCCATCCAGCGAGCGCGCGTGCGCAGCACGGCGAGCAGCTGCGGATGCGTCGCGGCATCGACGAAATAGCGGGTCGCCTTGGACTTCGACGCGCGCCGCGCCATCGCCATTGCCTCGGCCGCGGCAGTGGCCTCGTCCAGCAGCGACGCATTGGCCACCGGCAGGCCGGTCAGGTCCATGATCATCTGCTGGAAGTTCAGCAGCGCTTCCAGCCGGCCCTGCGCCACCTCCGCCTGATACGGCGTATAGGCGGTGTACCAGCCCGGATTCTCGAGGACGTTGCGGCGGATCGGCTCCGGCGTCAGCGTGCCGTGATAGCCCGCGCCGATGTAGCTGCGCCAGATCTGGTTGCGTCCGGCCAGCGCGCGCAGCTCGGCCAGCGCCTGCGCCTCGCCCACCGGCGCGTCCAGCGCCAGCGGCGCATCGAGCAGGATGGCCGGCGGGACGGTGGCGCGGATCAGTTCGGCCCGCGACGCGAAGCCGAGCTGCGTCAGCATCGCCGCCTCCTGCGCCGTCGACGGGCCGATGTGGCGCGCGTGGAACTCGTCCTGGCCGAACAGCGCGCGGACGTTCGTGCCGAGTTTCTCGGACGGAATCATCGACTGGTACTCCAGCATGGCCGCGGCCGCGGCCGGTCAATCGGGAGGGAGGAGGGAAGGGCCGTCAGTCGGCGCGGTCAGCCCGCGCCGGGCCCGGCCGTGTAGTCGTCGGCGCTGAGCAGCGCGTCGGCCTGGGCCGGTGCCGACGGGCGCAGCCGGAACAGCCAGCCGGCCTCGTAGGGCGCTTCATTGACCGTCTGCGGCGCGTCGGCGAGGGTCTCGTTGACGGCGATCACTTCGCCGTCGATCGGGGCGTAGACGTCGGAAGCCGCCTTGGTCGACTCGACCACGACGCAGGCTTCGCCCTGCTTGAGCTGCCGGCCGACGTCGGGCAGCTCGACGTAGACGAGCTCGCCCAGCGCATCCTGCGCATGGAAGGTGATGCCGACGACGGCGCTGCCGTCGGCCTCGCGGCGCAGCCATTCGTGCGACGCGGTGTACTTCAGATCGGCGGGGTTGTTCACGGCAGAAAGGCTCCGCTGGCGGCCGGCGGCGATGCTGCCGCCGACCAATCGTTGATCGGGAGCCCCCTCTGTCCATTGTGCCTGAGACATTCAGCCCCGGCGGCGCCGGTGCCTGTTTCCTTCGGCGAGGCCGCCGGCGCTTCGCGCCTGCCGCCTTCTCTCCAGAGTGCCGAACCGCTGAAGTCCTTTTGCCTGAGAGTTTCCGGGGCGATACACCTTCGGCGCCGCCTCGGCGCGCCCCGTTCGAGGCGCCGCCGCGCGGTCTCTTCCACAGCAGTTATCCGGCTGGACGCAAGAGTGCCAAGCCGGCCCGGCCGTGTCAAATCGGCGCGCGCCGGCGCGGCCACGACACCAGGGCGATGCCCAGCGCGGC
>JBFWXS010000023.1:0-51428 GCA_050187175.1 Burkholderiaceae bacterium | reverse complement strand
GCTGAAATCCGGCGCGCCGCCCAGCCCCAGCATCGCGATGCCGGCGACCGCCACCGCCACCGCGAGCAGCACGCGCGGCGATGGACGTTCGCGCAGGAACAGCCACGAGAACAGCGCCACCATCGCCGGCAGCGTCGCCAGGATCACGCCGGACGCCGTGGCCGAGCTCAGCGCGACGCCGTGCAGCATGAAGATCGAGAACAGGAAGTTGCCGAACAGCGACTGCAGGAACAGCGTGCGCAGCAGCGGCGGCGACAGCGGCGGTTCGCCGGCGCCGCGCCGCAGCCACGGCAGCATGGCGACCGCGGCGATGGCGAAGCGCAGCCACGCAAGCAGGAATACCGGGAAGGCGGCCGTCAGCGGCTTGGAAAGCGCGACGTAGACGCCCACCAGCGACATGCCGGCGGCGAGCAGCAGATAGCCGGCGAAGCGCTCGCGGGCGGTGGCTTCAGGCATCGGGGCAGCGGGGCGGGCGGGGCGCCCGGAGCCCGCCAGTGTAATCAAAACATCTTTGCCCCCGATCGCTCTTATCATCGAGGGTCGGCGCCGCTATGGTGCACACTGCGCTGCTGATCCACCGCCTTCGTCCATGACCGCCGCCCCCTCCGCCCTCGAAGACCGCTTCGCCGACCTCGCCGCCGCGCCCGCGCCGGCTCGCCAGCGGCAGGTGGTGGACCGCCTGCTGGCGATCCTGCCGGCGCACTGCGTGCTGTACCGCGAGGAACAGACGCGGCCGTACGAGTGCGACGCGCTGTCGGCGTTCCGCCAGCTGCCCATGGTGGTCGTGCTGCCGGAGACCGAAGAGCAGGTGCGCGGCGTGCTCGTTGCCTGTCGCGAGCTCGACGTGCCGGTGGTGGCGCGCGGCGCCGGCACCAGCCTGTCGGGCGGCTCGATGCCGCATGCGTCGGGGGTGGTGCTGTCGCTGGCCAAGTTCAACCGCATCCTGTCCATCGATCCTTTGGCGCGCATCGCGCGCGTGCAGCCCGGCGTCCGCAACCTGGCGATCTCCGAGGCGGCCGCGCCGTACCAGCTGTACTACGCGCCCGATCCGTCGTCGCAGATCGCCTGCACCATCGGCGGCAACGTCGCCGAGAACTCGGGCGGCGTGCACTGCCTGAAGTACGGCTTGACGGTGCACAACGTGCTGCGGGTGCGCGCGCTGACGATAGACGGCGAGGCGGTGGAGTTCGGCAGCGAGGCGCTCGATTCGCCGGGGCTGGACATGCTGGCGCTGGTCATCGGCTCGGAAGGCATGCTGGTGGTGGTCACCGAGGTGTCGGTCAAGCTGGTGCCCAAGCCGCAGCTCGCGCGCGTCGTCATGGCCTCGTTCGACGACGTGATCAAGGCCGGCGATGCAGTCGCCGCGATCATCGCGGCCGGCATCATCCCGGCGGGACTGGAGATGATGGACCGCAAGGCGGCCGTGGCCGTCGAGCAGTTCGTCAATGCCGGTTACGACCTGCAGGCCGAGGCCATTCTGCTGGCCGAGTCCGACGGCACGCCCGAGGAGGTGGCCGACGAGATCGAACGCATGGAGGCAGTGCTGCGCGGCGCCGGCGCCACCGGCCTGCGCGTCTCGGGTTCCGAGGCCGAACGCCTGCTGTTCTGGTCCGGCCGCAAGAACGCGTTCCCGGCCGCCGGCCGCCTGTCGCCCGACTACTACTGCATGGACGGCACGATTCCGCGCCGCATGCTCGGCCGCATGCTGGCCGCCATCGCCGACATGGAGGAACGCTACGCGCTGCGCTGCATGAACGTGTTCCATGCCGGCGACGGCAATCTGCATCCGCTGATCCTGTTCGACGCCAATGACCCCGACGAATGGCGGCGCGCCGAAGCCTTCGGCGCCGACATCCTCGAGCTGTGCGTCGAATACGGCGGCACCGTCACCGGCGAGCACGGCGTCGGCATCGAGAAGATCAATTCGATGTGCGTGCAGTTCTCGCCCGACGAGCGGGCGGCCTTCTTCGCCGTCAAGCGCGCGTTCGATCCGCCCGGCCTGCTCAATCCGGGCAAGGCGATTCCGACGCTGGCCCGCTGCGCCGAGTACGGCAAGATGCACGTGCATGCCGGCCGCATCGCGTTCGCCGATCTGCCGCGCTTCTGATCCGACGACGAACGCCGACGCCTCGACGATGAATGCCGACTCTGCGACGATGAACGCCGAATCCCTGCCGCCCGTACTGACCGAGCTGCGCGACCGGATCCGCGGCGCCGCCAGCGCCGGCGGCGCGCTGCGCATCCGCGGCGGCGGCACCAAGGATTTCTACGGCCAGCAGCTGATCGGCGAGGAGCTCGATACGCGCGGCTACCGCGGCATCGTCGACTACGAGCCTACCGAGCTGGTCGTCACCGCGCGCTGCGGCACGCCGCTGGCCGAGCTGGAGGCGGCGCTGGCCGAGCACGGACAGATGCTCGCGTTCGAGCCGCCGGCCTTCGGCGCGGCGGCCACCATCGGCGGCGTCGTCGCGACCGGCCTGTCGGGCCCGCGGCGGGCCTGGGCCGGTTCGGCGCGCGACTTCGTGCTCGGCGCGGCAATGATAGACGGCGCCGGCCGCGCGCTGAACTTCGGCGGCCGCGTCATGAAGAACGTCGCCGGCTATGACGTGGCGCGCCTGCTGTGCGGCTCGCTGGGCACGCTGGGGCTGATCCTCGAGGTGTCGCTGAAGGTGCTGCCGCGGCCGCCCGCCGAATGCACGCTGCGCATGCGGCTCGACGAGAACGAGGCGCTGCGCGCGATGAACGAATGGAGCGCGCAGCCGCTGCCGCTGTCGGCCACCGTCTGGCACGACGGCGGCCTGGCGGTGCGGCTGTCGGGTGCGGCAGCGGCGGTGGACGCGGCCGCCGCGCGCTTCGAACGCGAACGCATGGCGCTGCGGCTGAGCACGGCCGACTCGGCGCGGTTGTGGCACGGCATTCGCGAACAGACCGACGACTTCTTCGATGGCAGCCAGCCGCTGTGGCGCTTGTCGCTGCCGTCGACGGCGCCCGCGCTCGATGTGCCCGGCGGGCAGGTGATCGAATGGGGCGGCGCGCTGCGCTGGCTGCGCACCGAGGCCGACGCCGCCGACATCCGCGCCGCCGCCGAGCGGGTCGGCGGCAGCGCGACGCTGTTCCGCGGCGGCGACCGGACCGTCGGCGTGTTTCATCCGTTGCGGCCGGTCAATGCCGCCGTGCAGCGGCGGCTGAAGCAGACCTTCGATCCCGGCGGCGTATTCAACCCGGGCCGCATGTACGCGGTGCTCTGACGATGGAAACGCATCTGGCCGCCTGGCTGGCGGGCACCCCCGAAGGCGACGAAGCCGAGTCGATTCTGCGCAAGTGCGTGCACTGCGGCTTCTGCACCGCCACCTGTCCGACCTATCAGCTGCTCGGCGACGAGCTCGACGGCCCGCGCGGGCGCATCTACCTGATCAAGCAGGTCGTCGAGGGCAAGCCGGCGACGGCCGCCACGCTCGAGCATCTCGACCGCTGCCTGACCTGCCGCAACTGCGAATCCACCTGTCCGTCGGGCGTGGACTATGGTCACCTGGTCGACGTCGGCCGCAAGCTGGTCGAGCGCCAGGTCGCGCGGCCGCCGGCGCAGCGGCTGATGCGCTTCGTGCTGCGCGAAGGCCTGACGCGGCGCTGGCTGTTCGATCCGGCGATGCGCGTCGGGCAGGCGCTCGCGCCGCTGCTGCCGTCGGCGCTGCGCGACAAGATACCGGCGCGGCGCCCGGCAGGCGCGCGCCCCACGCGCGAGCACGCTCGCAAGGTGCTGATCCTGAACGGCTGCACGCAGCCGGCGATGATGCCGGGCATAGACGCGGCCACTGCGCGCGTGCTCGACCGGCTCGGCGTGCAGACCATCGTCGAGGCGCGCTCCGGCTGCTGCGGCGCGATCCGCCACCATCTGAACGACGAGGCCGGCGCAATGGCCGACGCGCGGCGCAATATCGATGCCTGGTGGCCGCACGTGCAGGCCGGCGTCGAGGCGATCGTCGTCAATGCCTCGGGCTGCGGCGCGATGGTCAAGGACTACGCGCACCTGCTGCGCCACGACGCCGACTACGCCGGCAAGGCCGCTCGCATCGTCGAACTGACGCGCGATCCCATCGAATGGCTGCCCGCGCTGCTGGCGGACGCGGCCGGCGATATCCGGGCGCAGCTCGCCGCCGTCGGCGGCGCGCGCGTGGCCTTCCACCCGCCGTGCACGCTGCAGCATGGCCAGCGGATCCGCGGCCAAGTCGAATCGCTGCTGGCTGCGCTGGGCGCCACCGTGCTGCCGGTGGCCGACGCGCATCTGTGCTGCGGCTCGGCCGGCACCTACTCGATACTGCAGCCGACGCTGTCCAAGGCCTTGCGCGAGCGCAAGCTCGACGCGCTGCAGGCCGGCGAGCCGCAGTGGATCCTGTCGGCGAACATCGGCTGCCTGGCGCATCTGCAGGCCGGCACGGAGACGCCGGTGCGGCACTGGCTCGAATGGCTGGATGAGGCGATGGCGGCCGTGGACAGGCCAGCCGATTGACGCCCTAGCGTCGGCGGCCGGCTCTGAATGTCCGCTGAACGCCCACCCCACTGAGTTTGAAGCGCTGGGCGGTTGCGTGCGGCCGCCTGCCGCTTGGTAAAGCCTCCAGAACTTGATCGCGCAGAGCTGCGATTGCGCGTGCCTGAACACCCCTCGTCGACGGTTAGCGCTGCCGTTGCAGCCGCAACGTTGCCGATCAATATTGAAATAAATGGTTGGTCGAAGATATCGACTTTGTCATGTGTACGCATCTTCACGGCGACCACGTCGGTTGGAACACGCGACTAGCCGACGGCCAATGGGTACCTACCTTTCCCAAGGCACGATACATATTCAACCATCGGGAATACTCGGCCTGCGAAGTCGCACATGCCGAGGCGGAGAACCCGGTCTATCTGGATAGCGTTCTTCCGATTGTCCGAGCCGGGAGGGCCGACATCGTTGCTGACGACTATCAACTGGGCGATCACGTCCGGATCCTGCCGACGCCGGGGCACACCGCAGGGCATGTGTCCTTCTGTTTCGGGAAGACCGCCGACGACGTGGTGATGACCGGTGACCTGATCCATGTTCCGCTGCAAACCCGCTATCCCGAACTGTCGTTTTCTCGGGATAGTGATCCGGGCCGGGCGGCCGTCACCCGCAGGGCCTTCCTGGAGCGCTATTGCGATACGCCGACGCTTTGTTGCACGGCTCATTTCCCCTCGCCGTCGGTCGGATACGTCAAGCGCTGGGGTGAGGGATACCGCCTGGAGTATGCAGATCGGCGCTGAGACCTGCCGTGTGCGCGGGGCTGCACCCCGTCCTCAGCACTGCCGAGCGGTGTTGACAACTCCGTCAGCCGTGCTCGACCAGCTCCCAACGTATCCAGTCCTCGCGCATCACGGCCCGCCGCCGCCCGCCGGGCATCAGGTACTCGCCGGTCCATTCACGCTGCACCCAGCGGCCCACGCTGGGCGCGTACCACAGCGTGTCGAAGCGGCGCGGCTCCTGGCGGAAGATATCCAGATGCTCGAAGTTGATCATCCGCTCGATGCGCAGCGCGAGAAAATCGCCGGCCGGCAGCCGCAGCTGCTCCCAGCCGCGCGCCGTCAGCCAGTCGCCCCAGTACAGGACGCGGCTGCCGCCGGCGCCGCGGTAGTGCACCGAGCGCCGCAGCTGCGCGCCGACCGACAGCTGCGGCGGCAGTAGCGGCAGCGGCTGCGCGAAGGTCTGCGTGAGGTCGTAGAACGGTTCCTGCACGACGTTCCACGGGGCCGTGTACAGCTCGTCGTCCAGCGGCCGGCCGTCGGAACGCGTGAGCCGCACGCGCAGCTGCGGCGCGGTTTCGACGACCTGCGCCGTGATCTCGGCACCGCGCGCGCCGTTATAGACGTTGATTTCCTGATAGCGCCAGCGCTGGCCGGCACGGACGGGCGCGATCGACGGCTCGGTGGCGGGCGGCGCGACGAACTGCGGCCGCGGACCGGGCGCGCCGCAGGCGGCCGGCAGCAGTGCGCCCGCGGCCAGCAGCAGACGGCGGCGATCGAAGCGGGCTGGCTTGGAGGTCATGATGCTGTCTCCGACTGGGAGGCGCCGGTGGGCTGCCGCCGGCGCGCTACGGGATGCTGCGCTCGTCGTTCAGCCGCATCCACCCCTTGATCATCCGGTATGCGAACCAGATCTGCGCGATGACGAAGAACGGAATGAAGCCTATCGTGAGCAGCGTCGGCACCATCAGCAGCACGAACCAGAACACGAACCACCAGAACGAGCGGGTCTGCCACCTGAAGTGCGATTCGTAGAGGGTGCCGACGGCGTCCGAGCGCTTGATGTAGGCAAGAATCAGCCCGATCACGAAGCCGATCAGCGAAATCAGCCCGAGCAGATGCATGGCGTAGCCCAGCATCGCGTACTTGCGCAGCGAGACTTCGCGTTCGGAGTTGATGGTCACGATGTTGTCAGGCATGAGTGCTCCCGAATTGATGATCATCATACGGCCTGCGTCAGTTTAGCGTTGGTGGCCGCACTGCCGACTCGGGTTCTAGCAGCGAACCGTAGCGAACGGCGGGCGCGCGCAGAGCGTACGGGCCATCCAGTTCGCTCAGAGACGGCTATCGGCGGCTACCCCGGAGGGGGCGCCTTTCTGGCGCCACGCTTCCGGACGGCTATCGGCGTGGTACGCAGACGCCCAGCCGGGCGGCCGCCTGTGACATCGGGTCGAGAAATTCCCCGTCAGCATGACAGCAAGGTGCCCAGACGAACTGCCGGACTCGCGTACACGCTGCTGTCGAAAGCTTGGGGTCAAGCCCGGGCCCGATGAAGCCGTATCGCGGGAAGTGGAGGGCGAAAGGCGGCATTGACCCGCCTGCGTAATTGTTACTATAATTATTTATCAATTGTTATAACAATTAAATCAACCAAAATGACCACGATCAAGGTGTACGACGGAGCGGAGATTGCCTGCGAGGTAACAGGCGATGGAGAATCGATTCTCCTCGTGCCTGGCCTGGGCGGAAACGCTTCATTCTGGACCGAGCAGATCCCCTTGCTGGCTGGAAGCTATCGCGTGATCACCTACGACCACCGTGGTGCCGGCAGAAGCACGATGTCGCGTATCCGCTATTCAGTTGAGCAAATGGCGGAAGACGCGCTCGCCGTACTCGATGGGCTCGGTATCGAAAGAGCCCATCTGGTCGGACACTCGACTGGGGGAGCCATCGGTCAGGTCATCGCTCTGGAGAAGCCGAAACGGCTTCTAAGCCTGGTGGCGAGTTCCAGCTGGGCGAGCCCGGACCCCTATTTCACACGCTTGTTTCAGGTCAGGCTTCAGGCACTGGAGCGAGGGGTCGCTGACTACGTGCGTTGCGGCACGCTGTTTCAGTACTCGCAGGACTATATCGACGAGAACATTCACGCGATCGAGGCCGCTGAAGAGGCGACTATCGCGCGCTTTCCTCCGGTCGAAATCGTCGCCAGCAAGATCGAAGCCGTGATGAGCTTCAATCGGTCTCGCGACCTCCATCGAATCCAGGTGCCGACGCTGGTGAACACAGCGCTGGACGACCTGATATGTCCCCCCCGTTTCTCGCGCGAACTGGCTCATCTGATTCCGAAATCGGTGCTCAGTCTCATGACGCAGGGGGCGCACTTCTGCCCTCGATCCGTTCCAAGGCAGTACTTTAGAAATATCCAGGAGTTTCTGAAGGTGAACAAGATCGCGTAGTGCCGCGCTCTGCGCGCATCACGTCAGCCATGTCCTCCAATGAGGTGCCTCCATGACGTTCTCCGCTCTTAGATGTCTGCTCGGGATCTGTGCCTCGACTCTGCTGTTCACGGTCTCCGGAGCGGCCGTTGCCCAGACGTATCCAAGCAAGCCAATACGATGGGTGGTTCCTTATCCCCCCGGAGGGGGCGGCGACATTGCCGCCCGGCTCATCGCTCAAAAGTTGCCGGACGTTCTCGGCCAGCCGGTTCTGATCGAGAATCTGTCCGGCGCGGCAGGAACGCTGGGCACCAATGCGGTGGCAAAGGCCGTTCCTGACGGTTACACGATCGGTTTCGGCACCAATTCGACTCATGCAATCGTCGCGAGTCTTTATGCGAAGCTGCCCTACCACCCGGGAAAGGACTTTGCGCCGGTGGCGAACCTGGTAACGGTTACCAACGTGCTCGTCGTGCATCCCTCGGTGCCCGCGCGCTCCGTAGCGGAGCTCGTTGAGTACGCAAGAAAGAATCCGGGCCGTTTGGCGTATGCCTCCGCAGGGAATGGAAGCAACGCACACCTGGGCATGGAGCTGTTCAAGAGCATGACCAATACCGACATCCTGCATGTGCCGTACAAGGGAATCGGGCAGGCTCTCATTGACCTATTGGACGGACGCGTGCAGATCATGGTTTCCAACGTCCCCCCGGTCGGGGAGCACATCAAAGCAGGGAAACTCCGCGCCCTTGCGACGACAGGAAAGGCCAGAGCCCCCTTCATGTCGGACATTCCCACGGTCGACGAGTCCGGTATACCCGGCTATGAAAGCGATGCCTGGTGGGCGGCATTCGCCCCAGTGGGAACGCCTGCCCCGGTGATCGAGAGGCTCAATGCGGCATTCCTGAAAGTGATCGATATGGCGGATGTTCGCGTAAAGCTCAGAGAGATGGGGCTTGTACCCAGCGGTGGAACGCCGGCGGAGCTCGGTCAGGTGGTTGCCGCCGATATCGCCCGCTGGGCGAAGGTTGTCGAGAAATCCGGGGCAAGGTCGGAATAGCGCAGCCAGGTACGGAGTAGTGGAGATGCAAATCCAGTATCGAGAGATTCCATCGGCATGGACCGTCGCCGATCTCGAACGAGACCAGAGCTGGCGCATTCGGCTTTCCGAGGAAGATCTGACGGAGATCGACTCGGCACTATCCGAGAGCAAGCGCCGCGGGGCCCAGGTTCCTGGACTGACGCGAGCGGATTTCCCGCTTCCGCGCCTTGCAGGCAAGCTTGAGCGGCTGCTTTCCGAGCTTGAGACAGGGCGAGGCCTGTCATTGGTTCACGGGCTTGATATCAATCGTTATTCGCCACAGGAAGCGGCGACGATCTTCTGGGGAATAGGCACCTATCTGGGGCGAGCCGTCGCGCAGAACGCGTATGGAGAAGCCCTGGGGCATGTTCGGAGTCTGGACAAGGACTGGACCAAGGACATGTCGACTCGTGGCTATCAGACGACCCGGCATCTTCCGTTTCACAATGATTCCTGCGACCTCGTGGGTCTGCTCTGCCTTCAGACGGCCAAGGAAGGTGGGAGAAGCAGCATCATCAGCTCGGTTTCAATCTTCAACAAGCTTGCGCGGGACCGGCCTGACTTGCTGGAGGTATGCCGTGCACCGTTCTTCTTCGATCGTCGCAACGAACAGCCGGAGGGCGAGGATCCCTACTATCCGATGCCGCTGTTCTGCGATCATGACGGACGTATGTTCAATCGGTATAACAGGACATATATCGAGTCTGCGCAGCGCTTTGCCGAGCTGCCGAGGTTGACGGAAACCCAACGCGAAGCGCTGGATGTCATAGACGGCATCTGCAGCGACCCTGCTTTTCGATACGATATGGTGCTGGAACGAGGAGACATGCAGTTCGTCAACAACTTTGTCGCTCTGCATTCACGTACCGACTACGAAGACTATCCGGAGCCGGAAAGAAAGCGGCATCTACTGCGGCTGTGGTTGCTCACTGCGGGACTTTCGAATAGGCCGCAGCCGTATGAGCGGCTTTTTCGCACATACGACCAGTGGACGCTCAATCCGAAGCCCCCGATTTTCGACTTCGCGCGGATAGCGAATATCCAGAATCACTAGGGAGGTGCCATGGAACGTTCCTACTGGCAGCCGCAGCCGGCGAACGGTTTCGTGACGATCAATCTGACGCCACCGGACACGGGGAGCGCGAGCGCTTCCATGGGGACACAAAGCATAGCGCCAGGTGGATTCGTGCGTGAACACTCTCACGTCGATCAGGAAGAGATCATCTATGTCCTCGAGGGAACCGGCACGGCTGTCGTCGACGGGGTTCGACATGATATGGCGCCTGGCACCGCTTTCTTCCTGGGGCGGGGAGTCCGCCATTCGTTCATCAACGAAGGTGTAGATAGCCTGCTGTACACATGGACGATCATCCCGGGCCACGGGCTGCATGAGTTCTTCGCGTCCATCGGACGTCCTCGCATACCCGGAGAGCCCCCTCCGCAGCCGTTCGCACGGCCGGCCGACGTTGCGGCGATTGAAGCGCAGACGGGGTTCAGCTCGGCCGGCAGCTAGTTGTCAAGGGTCCAGAGTCCGAACCTCCCGAGCGGCGCCCCCGGCGGGTCTATTCCAATAGCGGGTGGAGTGATGGAGAATCTGGGCTTGTCAACCTGCAAGAAGTGGCTAACACGATCGATATGCCTGGAAAGCCGAGAGAGGAGGCGCAAAGGCGCTTTGTTCCGTTGCACGCGAAGATCTCCGAGAAGCTCAGGAAGAAGATCCTGAGCGGCAAGCATGGTGTTGGCGAGCATTTGCCGACGGAGACCGAACTGTGCGAGGTCTACAAGACCAGCCGAGTAACGATACGGCATGCTCTCAGGAGCCTAACCGATGCCGGCTACATTCGCCGCAGCCCACGGCGTGGAACGGTAGTGGTGAGCAATCGCCCTGACGCCCACCCACCGTGGATGATGGATACCCTGGCGGATATCGTTGCATTGGGCGAGCATGCGACGCTTGAAGTACTTTCTTACAAGGAAGAGCGCGTTTCCAAGAAGGATGCTGATCTGCTCGGTGCGGCCACGGCGTTTCGCATGCAAGCGATCCGCAACGTCAAGGGCAAGGCGATAGCCTATACCTCGATTCTGCTTCCGTCGGATATCGGCAGTCGATTGATTCGCGAGGATTTCCGGCTCAATACCGTCTTTGTTCTGCTGGATCGCATGGGTTGCACGATCGGCTCGGTAAGCGAGCGGATTGCCGCATGCCCGGCGGGTCGATTGGTCGCACGGGTGCTGGCGTGTTCTGAGGACACGCCCATGCTGTTCACAGAGCGGCATTACAAGGATGTGGACGAGAAAACGATCGAGATCGCACGTTCCTGGTATCTGCACGATCAATTCTCCATTCAGCGCCAGATCCCGATCCGGCGGTAAGGTCTGAGAAGAGGCGCAGGTGCGGTGCCGGCGCGCTGGTACCCGCATGCGGCGTATTATTGGTATATGGACGCATGCCTGCCCGGCGCCGCGCCGCCGTCCAAGTCCGGCGGCGAACTCGACGCACCGCTTGCCCAGCTGTCGACCTGTCACGGCCGTCTCGACGCGCGCTGCGCGCGCCTGCTTCGGCTGGTCGAGGCCGGCTCGCCGCAAACGGCGGATGCCGCCGCCGTTGCCCCCGCTATCGGTCCCACTGCCGCGGCCGCTGCGGCCGAGGCCGCCGACCTGATCCGTTTCTTCGACCACGTCCTCGCGCAGCACCATGCGGACGAGGAAGAGGATCTGTTTCCCGCCCTGATCGAATCGATGGCAGGCTCCGACGCCGTGTGCCTGAAGGACATGACCGAGGCCTTGCGCAGCGAGCACCGGATGCTGGAGGCCGACTGGCGCCGGCTGCGGGCCGAGCTGGAACAGGTGGAGCGGGGCGCGACGGGTACGCCGAGCGTGCTGAACGCGTCGAGCACACCCAGCACACCCAGCACGGAGCTTGCGTCGGCAGCACAGCGCTTCGCCGAGCGCCTTCGAAGCCACGGCGAGCGCGAGGACGGCGAACTGCTGCCGATGGCCGAGCGCTTGCTGTCCGATGACGAGCTGGCCGTGATCGCTGCGTCGATGCAAAGACGCCGCAGCGGCGGCGCGGCTCGCACACCAAGGGAATGACGAACACGATGGCTCGCAAACGTTCCTCTTCCGCCCTGTCCGCCGCCCGGCGCCTCGGTGAGCTCGGCCTCGCCGCTCCGCAGGTGGCTTCGCTGAGGCTTGCCAGGATGGCGCTCAACAGCCCGGCCTACTCGCTCGAGGATAGGCGCGAATTCGTTCGCATGGTCCAGGAAAAGCCAGTGGCCTTCGCGCAGTCCTGGGCAGCCATGTTCCAGGAGAGCGTCAGGCTGCAGCAGCGCCTGTGGCTGTGGTGGGCCGGCGCCGCGTGGTCGGCGTGGACGGGCGCATGGCGGCATCCGCCGGGTGCGGCGCAGGCATGGCTGCGCGTAGCGCAGGCCGGGCTTGTACCCGTGCACAGAAAGGCCCTAGCCAACGCCCGGCGCCTGACATCGAGGCCGCGCGCCTGATCGCGAGCTCGATGTCGGCGCGGACGCGGGGGCGTGCGCGTGTGCGGCGCGGGCGCGCGCGAACCCTCGGGGCCGCGCTGGCTACGCGTCGCTCGCCGCTTCCTGCGAAACCCGCATGATCGTCTGCCTCAGCCATAGCTGGCGCGGGTCGCGGTGGGCGCGTTCGTGCCAGTACATGCAGACGCGCCGCGCCGGGATCTCGAACGGCGGCGCGATCATCGCCAGCGGCAGCTGATCGGCGAGGGTGCGGGCGATGCTGACCGGCAGTGTCGCCAGCAGGTCCGAGCCCGCCACGATGCAGCCTATGGTCAGGTGGCTGGGTACGATCATGGTGATCTTCAGCGTCTTGTTCCGCCGTCGCATCGCGTCGTCTATGAAACGGCTGGCCCAGCTTCCCGAGGAATGGCGTGCCCGGACGTGGCCGAGCCGGACGAACTCGCTGATCGAGATCCGGTTGCGCACCGCCGGGTGATCGCGCCGCACCAGGCAGGTGACCTGCTCGGAGTACAGGAACTTGGATCGAACCGCCGGCCCCGGTTCGTGCATCCAGCCGAGCCGCAGGTCGACTTCGCCTTTTTCCAGCGAGCGGTCCTCTATTTCCGGTGTCGATCGCCTGAGCTCCAGCCGCATGCCCGGGGCCTGGGACGCGAGCGCGCCCGCCAGGCGCGGGCCGAGCCGATGGGCGACGTGCTCGGCTGCGGTGATCAGGATGTCGCCGGACGCGGTCGACGGGTCGAAGGCGGCGCGCGACTGCAGCATGCGCCGCACATTGTCGATGATTCGCAGCGCTTCCGGATAAAGCTCTTGCGCGCGGACCGTGGGCTCCAGGCTGCCGCCGAGGCGCACGAACAGCGGATCGCCGAAGGTCTGGCGCAGCCGGGCCAGCGCGTGGCTCATGGCGGGCTGGCTCAGTCCCTGCCGCTTAGCGGCGCGGGAGACGCTTTTCTCTTCCGCCAGCGCGATCAGATGACGGAGCAGGTCGAGGTCGATGTGGTCAGTATTCATCGAATCGATATTCGTTATGCATGCGATTATATTGAATCGCATTGGATCGAGCGCTTATATTGCGTCCCATCGAGAGGAGGCGCCGCAGCCCGCGGCCCGAGCCCGGGGGGCTGGAAATGTCAGACACCGCTATTCGCTCGCGCTACGTCATGGCGCAAGGCGTGAAGACCCATTACGCCGAAGCCGGCGGTGATGGCCCGGTCATTGTGGCCTTGCATGGCGGCGGTGCCGGCGCCTCGGGGATCGCCGGTATGGGCGCGCTGATGCGGCTGCTCGCACCGGACTTCAGGGTAGTCGCGCTCGATTCGATCGGCGGCTTCGGCCGCACCGATCCGCTTGCACCGTCTCCGTACGGCCTGCAGAGCCGGGTCGACCATCTCGAAGCCTTCGCCGATGCGCTCTGCCTGGACCGCTTCACGGCGCTGGGCAATTCGCAGGGCGCCTGGGTCGGGGCCAGGTACGCGCTGCTCCACCCCGATCGCGTCGAGCGGCTGGCGATGATCGCCAGCAATACGATCGCACAGGCCATGGGGCTCGAAGTGAAGATGAACCCCGCCCGAGCGGCGATCTTCAACTTCGACGGCACGCGCGAGGGCATGCGCCGCACCGTCGAGGGCCTGGTCTATAACAAGGAACTGGTGACCGAGGATCTGCTGGACATGCGGATGGAGGCGATCTCCCGCCCCGGCGCGCTGGAGAGCTTCAACGCCGCGATCCAGTCCAACCGCCGGCTGCAGTCGGATCCGCTGCTGAAGCTGAACTTCGACATGCGCCATACCTTGCCCGAACTGACGCGCCGGCTGCCCAGCATCATGCTGTGGGGCGAGGACGATCAATCGGCACCGGCGGAAGTCGGCCGTGCGCTGCAGCCGCTGCTGCCCGACGTCAGATTCCACTGGTTCGAACGCGCCGGACATCAGGTGCAGACCGACCGGCCGCAGGACGTGGCCCGGCTCGTCACCGAGCTGATCGGTACGCAGCCGCGGGCCCTGGCGTCATGAGCGGCGCCGCGGCGCGCCACTTCAGACGGAGTTGAACCATGCTTTCAGTGGAACAGAACGAGCTCGTCACGCGCATCGGCCCGGGCACGCCCTGTGGGGAGTTGATGCGCCGCTATTGGCAGCCCTTGTGTCCGGTTGCCGATCTCACGCCGAAGCGGCCCAAGAAGCGGGTCCGCATCCTGGGCGAGGACCTGGTGGTCTATCGCGACCAGCAAGGCCGATACGCCTGCATCGACGAGCACTGCGCCCATCGGCGCGCTTCGCTGTATTACGGCTTCGTCGAGCCCGACGGCATCCGCTGCTTCTATCACGGCTGGAAATTCAGCGTGAACGGCGAATGCCTGGACCGGCCTTTCGAGCGCGCCGAGGGCAACAAGTCGATCAAGCTGCGCGCCTATCCGGTGCGCGCGCTGGGCGGCCTGCTGTTCGTCTACATGGGACCCGAGCCGGCCAAGGCGCCGCTGCTGCCGCGCTGGGACGTGCTGGTCCGCGACGACAGGCCGCGCAAGATCCGCGTCCTGCCGGTGCACAACTGCAACTGGCTGCAGATCCAGGAGAACGCGGCCGATACGCTGCACACCTACTATCTGCACGGACATCTTTCGCGCGTGTACGGCTTCGACACCACTTATCTCGGCGATTACTACTATCGGCCCATTCAGCATTACGACTGGGCGCCCTGCGAATGGGGCGTGGCCAAGACCGTCGTCTATGGCGGCGACAATCCCGAGGAAGAGATCCGGCCGCCGATGATCTTTCCCAACGTGCTGCGCGTGCCCGCCGGCCCGGTCGAGACCATGCAATGGCGCGTGCCGATAGACGATACGCACACGCGCATCTTCTGGGTCGGCCTGATGCCGCTGACCGGTCCGCAGGCCACGCCTATGTCCGAGCACGAAACGGTCACCTACCTGCCCGAGGAATTCGACGAGAACGGCGATCACAACCTGGAATCGTTCTATAGCCAGGACCGCGCGGCGCTCGAGACGCAGGGCGAGATCGTCGATCGCTCGCTCGAGCGGCTGGGCGCGTCCGACAAGGGCATCGTGCTGTTCCGCAAGATGCTGATCGAGCAGATCGAGCGCGTCCGCGCGGGCCAGGAACCGGAAATCGCCGTCGTCCGCGATCCCGAGCAGAATCGGATGATCGAGTTTCCCGGCGTGACTGCCCCCTGGGTCACCGTCTGAGCCGAGCGAGGATCGGGATGGCAGAGATTGCTGGGTTCGGATTGAGCCACTACCCGGGGCCGCTGGTGCCGCCCGAGCTCTGGCCGCGGATGCTGACGCGCAACGTGAAGATCGGCCGGACCGATGCCGAGCTGTTCGCCGACAAGCAGCGCTGGCCGCAGCCGATGCGCGACGAATGGGGCGATGACGAAGGCGTGTCTGCGGCTCGCCGCCACCAGCGCGCGCTGCTCGACGGCTACCGGCAGATGCGTGCCGAGCTCGACGCCTTCGCGCCGGACTTCGTGCTGATCTGGGGCGATGACCAGTTCGAGAACTACCGCAAGGACTGCATCCCGGCCTTCGCGCTCGGCATCTTCGACGAAGTGGTGTGCACGCCGTACGGACGCGGCAAGACCAGTTTCCAGACCGACACCAATTCCTGGGGCCTTCCCGCCGACCAGGAGCTGCGGGTGCAGGGTCATTTCGAAGCGGGCGCGGCGCTGTATCGCGGGCTGCTCGATGCGGGTTTCGATCCCGCTTACTCGCTGTCGACGCGCCATGAAGACGGGCTGGCTCATGCTTTTGCGAACACCATAGTCTTTCTCGACTACGAACGAGCGGGCTTCCCGTATCCCGTCGTGCCGTTCCACGTCAATTGCTACGGCAGCCAGCTGCTGAAGACCGGCGCCAGCGTGTTCGGCGAGGGGGAGAACAGGCTGACTCCGCCGGGCCCGTCGCCTGCGCGCTGCTTCGCGCTGGGCGCGGCGACCGCGCGCCTGCTCGCTGCCAGTCCGTGGCGAGTGGCGGTGATCGCTTCGGCCAGCTGGTCGCACGGTTCGCTGACGGCCAAGAACGGCCGGCTCTATCGCGATGTCGACGCCGATGCCGCGCGGCTGGACGATCTGCGCAGCGGTCGCTTCACACGCTGGGGCGAGCTGAGCGAAGCGGAGCTCGACGAGACCGGCCAGCACGAATTCCTGAACTGGATCTGCCTGGCCGGCGCCATGACGGCGCTCGACTACCGGCTCGAAAGAATGGATTTCGTCGAGACCCATCTGTTCAATTCGGCCAAATGCTTCGCACGGTTCGGACCGGGCCCGCGATGATGGCTGCCGCGCAATCGTCGCGGGCGGCGGCAACGCATCGCAGCCGCTTCATGCCCGCCTTCCGATGGTCGGGCAGGTGGAGCGGCTGGGGATTGCTGCTGCTGCTGGCGCTTGCCTGGCAGGCGAGCGCCCAGGTCGCGAATAGCCTGAGCTGGCCGCCGTTCTCGGAGGTGGCCAGCGCGTTCGCCGGCGGTGTAGCCGGCGGCGAGCTGCCGGCCGTTCTCGGCTCGACGCTGTGGCGGCTGCTGCGCGGCTTCGCCATCGGATCGTTCGTGGGGCTCGCGCTAGGCGTGCTGATGTCGGTGAGCCCGCTCATGCGCCGCACGCTGCTGCCCAGCTGCGAGCTGCTGCGGCCCATTCCGATCTCGGCGATGATTCCGCCGCTGGTGTTCCTGCTCGGCGTCGGCGATGTGCTGCGCATCTCGGTGATCGCACTGACGGCGTTCTTTCCGGTCGTCATCAACACGATGAGCGGGATCGCGGGAATCGATCCGGTGCATCGCCAGATGGCTCGCACCTTCGGCTTGAGCCGCGCCGCCGAGCTGCGGCACGTGATCATCCCCGCTGCGATGCCCTATGTGCTGGCCGGCATGCGCACCAGCCTCGGGCTGGCCCTGGTCGCCACGGTCGTGGCCGAGATGCTGGTCGGCAGCGACGGCATCGGCCAGCATCTGCTGCTGATGCAGTTCGCGCTGCGCTCGGCCGACATGTACGCGGCGCTGATCGCCCTGGCCGCCATGGGATATGCGCTGAACGCGCTGTTCCTGGCGATCGAGAACCGACTGATCCACTGGTCGCGGACCGGCGACGCCGGCGGGAGCGTAGTGTGATGCAAGCGTCCGCAAGCGTGGCGAGCATGGAAAGAGTGCCGGCAGGCTCGGCAAGCCCGGTTGGCGAGCGGCTGGGCCAGGCCTTGTCGGTGCAGCGGATCGGCAAGGTCTTTCAAGGTGCCGGCAGTGCGCCGCTGACCGCGATCGATTCGGTCAGCCTGGAAGTGCAGGCCGGCGAGTTCCTGGGCATCGTCGGGCCCAGCGGCTGCGGCAAATCGACGCTGCTGCAGATCATCGCCGGCCTGGTGACGCCCACCACCGGCCGCATCCTGCTCGGCGGGCGCGACATCACCGGCCAGCCGGCACACATGGTCTACCTGTTCCAGCAGTACGCGCGTTCGCTGCTGCCTTGGATGACGGTCGAAGCCAATGTCGCCGTCGGCCTGCAGCGCATGAAGCTGAGCCGCGGCGAGACGCACGACCGCTGCCGCGAGCAGCTGCAGCAGGTCGGCCTCGAGGAGTTCGCCCATCACTACCCGTGGCAGCTGTCGGGCGGCATGCAGCAGCGCGTCGCGATTGCCCGCGCGCTTGCCGCCGAGCCGACCGCGCTGATGATGGACGAGCCCTTCTCATCGGTCGATGCGCTGACGCGGCTAGACCTCCATGCGCTGATCCTCAGGCTGTGGGAGGCCAGGCGCTTCACCGTCGTGATGGTGACGCACGACGTCGACGAAGCGGTGCTGCTTGCCGATCGGGTGGTCGTTCTGAGCCATAGACCGACGCTGGTGTCGAACATCGTACCGATCGAACTCGCGCGGCCGCGCGATCCGGTGCTGACCAAATCGGAGCCGCGTTTCCGCGAGCACGGCCAGCAGCTGCTCGGCGAGCTTCTGGCGCGGCCCGACGGCAGCGCACGGCCCGATAAGGGCGCACGAGGCGAAGGCGGCGCACGCGCGGAAGGCAGCAGCCATGCGTCTTAAATCTCAGGGAGCCGTCGCCGCGATCGCGCCGGGCCTGGGCTTCCTGGCGGCCCTGCTGCTGATCGTGGAGGCGATGAGCCGCGCGGGCATGGTCAATCGCGTGTTCGTGCCGGCGCCGTCGACCGTGCTGCAGGAGGTCTACGGTCTGATCGCGTCGGGCAGCTTCGCCGAGCCGCTGCTGCAGACGCTGGGCACCTTCTTCACCGGATACTTCATCGGCTGCGGCATCGCGCTCGCGCTGGGCCTGCTGATGGGGACCTCACGCGCTGCCTATGCGCTGCTGGAGCCCTTGACCGAGTTTCTGCGCGCCACGCCCAAGCCGGCGCTGCTGCCGCCGCTGATGCTGCTGCTGGGGCTGGGAGCGAGCATGAAGCTGACCATCGTCGCGTTGGCGGCCTTGTTTCCGGTGCTGGTCAGTACCGTGCAGGGCGTGCGCGGCGTGGACCGGGTGCTGCTGGATACCGGACGCACGTTCGGCTTCTCGCGCGGCCAGACGATCCGCCGCATCGTGCTGCCGGCGGCGCTGCCGCACATTCTGGCGGGCATGCGGGTGAGCCTGGGCATCGCGCTGGTGGTCGTCGTGCTGTCGGAGATGCTGGCCGGCACGGGCGGGCTGGGCGACCAGCTCGTTTCGATGCAGCGCTCGTTCCGGCTGACGCAGACCTTCGCCTGGCTGGTGATAGTCGCGGTCATCGGCTTGTGCCTGACCTGGGTATTCGCATGGGTCGAGCGCAGCCTGCTGTTCTGGCACGCGCCGATCGCGCGATAGCCGCCATGGCGGTTGGCGCCACCGCCTTCTTTCCCGATTCGTACTGAGCGCCAGACAAGAGGAGACCTGCCATGCTGAACTTCAACCGCCACCGCCGCGCTGCGGTCCTTGCCGTATCGTTCGCCTCGGCCCTGCTCGCGGCGCCGCTCGGAGCCGGCGCGCAGCAAGCCGCACAGCCGGTCACGATACGGGCGAACATCATCCCCATCCTCGATGCCGGCGCGTTCCATGCCGCTCAGAAGCTGGGTTACTTCGCCGCCGAAGGGCTGAATGTCGTGACCACTACGGGTGTGACCGGCGCCATAGGCATCCCCGGGCTGGTCGCCGGCGCCTACGACGTGGTCTATACCAATCTGCCCAGCGCCTACCAGGCGATGCAGCAGGGCATAGACATCAAGCTGATCGCCGTCGGCAACCGCACCGACCGGCCCGGCACGCCACCGGACAATGCCGGCCTGGTCAAGCTCGCGTCGAGCAGCTTCAAGACCGGCAAGGACCTCGAAGGCAAGTCGGTTGGCGTCAGCGCGCGCTTCAATATCCAGTGGCTGCTGGCCCGCGAATGGATACGCGCGACCGGCGGCAATCCGGACAAGGTCAACTATCGCGAAGTGCAGTTCCCGCTGATGATCGACGCGCTGAAGACGCGCCAGGTCGACGTCATCTTCGCTTCCAATCCCTTCCTGTCCGCCGCGCTGCGCGACCCGGACATGGACGCGCTCGGCTGGCCGTTCCGGACCGTGCTGAGCGGCGGCCGGGCCGCCGGCTACGTGGTGACGCAGCAGATGATCCAGCAGCGGCCGGAAGCAGTGCTCGCGTTCGCACGGGCGCTGGCCAAAGGCGCCGACTGGATCAATGGAAACAACAAGAGCCTCGAGTTCAGATCGATGATGACCGACGTCACCAAGATGAAGCCCGAGATTCTCGAGAACGTACCGATCTTGCCGAACAGCTCGACCATCGACGCCGAGGTGCTGGCGACGCTGCAGAATCTCGCGGCAATGATGAAGACGAACGGGCTGCTGAACACCGATCTCGACTTGAGTACCCGGGTCTTTCCCGCGCTGAAGTAGCGAATCGCCCGAGAAACAGCCGCCATGCTTGAATCCGTTTCCCGCGCCGCCGCCGGCACGGCCGCGTCGATGCGTTGCCCTTTCTGCGCGATCGACGTCCATACCCACGTCGTGCCAGGACGCTTTCCCGCCTACCTGGGCGGCAAGGGTGCGGCCTCGTGGCCGAGCATGGAGCAGGCCGATTCGTGCCGGCGGCACGTGATGATAGGCGGCAAGATCTATCGCACGGTCAGCGACCGGGCCTGGGACGGCGCGCTGCGCTTGTCCGACATGGACGAGCAGTCGGTGGGAGCGCAGGTGCTGTCGCCGATGCCCGAGCTGCTGTCGTATTGGCTCGATCCCACCGATGCCGCGCGGCTGCTGCGATTCATCAACGAAGAGATCGCGGCGATGGTCGCGGCTTACCCGGGGCGTTTCTTCGGGCTGGGCGCCGTGCCGCTGCAGGATATCGGCGCGGCCATCGACGAGCTCCACCACATCGTCGGCACGCTGGGCCTGTCCGGAGTCGAGATCGCGGGCAGCGTCAACGGCGCGCCGATAGGGGGCGAACGCTTCGCGCCGTTCTGGGCGGCCGTGGCCGAGCTGGATGCGGCCGTGTTCGTGCATCCGCTGCGGCCGACCGGCCTCGACCGGGTCGTCGGTCCCAAGCAGCTGCAGCAGCTGCTGGCGTTTCCGTCCGAAACCGGGCTGGCCGCGGCCTCGCTGCTGACCGGCGGCGTGCTGGACCGCCATCCGAAACTGCGCATCGCGTTCAGCCACGGCGGCGGAACCCTGAGCGCGCTGCTGCCGCGGCTGCAGCATGGCTGGACGGCGATACCCGAGGTGCGCGAGTCGATGCGCATCGCTCCATTGGAAGCGGCGCGGCGCTTCTACGTCGACAGCCTGCTCTATGACGAGCGGGCGATCGCCGTCGCCATCGCTCTGTTCGGCGAGACGCAGGTGCTGCTGGGCTCCGACTACCCGTTCCGGATCCGCGACCGCGACCCGGTCGGCCGCATCGAAGCGATGTCGCTCGGCGAGCCGCTGCGCTCGCGATTGTTCTGGAAGAACGCATGCCGGTGGTTGGGGGTGCCCGAAGAAGAAGCAGCGACGCCTGTTCTGGCGGCTGACTCCGGCCCCGGTTCCAGCGGCTGACTTCGGCGTACTCGGCGGGACTCAGCGGGACTCGGCGTTTCGATCTCCGGCCTATAATCCAAGGTCGGTAAATCGTCACAGCTCCGCTTCCATGCAGTTCAGCCGCCTCCGTCAGTTCCCGCACGCGTCGCGCGACGCGGGCTGCTGCGTGGGCCGCATCGGAACGCGTCGATCATCGCTGCCGTGCACGGCATCCGTGCAGGCGCTTGCGATTGCAGAGGCCGCGGCCGTGCTTCCGCAGGCCGTGCGGGGCCGGCGCCGGGACTGATCCCCGCCCCTCCGCACGGCAGCCTGCCCAGGGCGCGCTCGAGCAGCGCACCTTGCCCGAGTGCAGCCGCGCGGGGTTCATCCCCCTCCATCGAGGACCTGATCGAGCCCGCGCACGCTGCGACCGAAGCGCCGCGACCCGTTCGCGGCGGCGCATCTTGCACGAGTCATCCGATGGTTCTCACCAGAAGCTTCGTCAGGGCGAAACGTCCCTGCACCGATGGATACCGCTGGTTCGTCCGGCAATTCGAGGAAGGCGGCAACTACCAGGAACTGCTGGACACGATGGTGGCTGCCGGCCGCGCCGGCGACGCCTGCTGGCTGCTGCAGCAGTTCGGCCCCACCGCTGAGCTGCGCGTGGTCGACGCGATCGACGCCGACGCCGTCGTCTTCGCCGGCACGCTCGAGGTCCGCGGCAGCGTCGAGGTCGACGGCAGGATCCACGTCGGCCGCAGCCTGCGGGTCGGCGGCGGCGTCCGCGTCAGCGGCGATCTGATCGTCGGCGAAGACCTGCGTGTTGCCGGCAATGTGCGCGCCGACGGCCGGATCGACGTCGCCGGCGACCTGCGCGCCGGTTGGGGCGTGGAATCGGCGGGCGACCTGCGCTGCGCGGGCAAGCTGCGCAGCGGCTGGGATCTGCGCTGCGGCGGCCGGCTGCGGCTGGGCAGCAGCGCCTTCGTCGGCCTCGATCTGCACAGCGAAGAAGAACTGCACTGCACGGGAAGCCTGCACGTGGGCGGCGACCTCACGGCAGCGGCGAACCTGCGCGTCGACCAGGGCATCGTCGCCGGCGGTTCGGTGCGCGGCGCGCTGCATCTGGAGGCCGGTTGGGGCATCAAGGCCGGCGGGCTCATCAGCGCGAACTGCGCCGTCCGTGCCGGCGAAAGCCTGTACGCCGGCGAGGGTATCCGCGCCGGCGACGGCTACGGCGTATTCGCCGGGCTGGGGGTGCCCGTCGATGCGTGGGAAACTTGTGCGCGTGTGAGTGCGCCGCAGAAGCCCGCGGGCCTGATGAGCGGATGGTGGGCGGGAGCGCCCGGCAAGGGCGGATGAGTGGCGCGGGTGGATGGGTGCCTCTCGGGGGAACGCGTGATGAGCAGCGGACGATCAGGAAAGTCGGCGGGAGCTGCGGAGACGGCAGCCAGGAAGACGGCAGCCAGGAAGACGACCGGACGGACGGCTGGGAGCAGGGCGGAGAACGGCGTCCGGAAGAGCGCGCGGAAAGGCCCGGATGAGAGCGCCACGAAGGGCGTGGCGAAAGCTGCCAAAGCCGCAACGACAGCCGGAACGATCCTGCTCTCAGGTGGAAATCCGCAGATCGCGAAGGCGGACGGCGATGCCCCGGTGCAGGCCTATATCGCGGCCATGCCGGGCTGGAAGAGCGAAGCCGGGCGCCGCCTGGATGCGCTCATCGTGCGTACCGTGCCTGAGGTTCGCAAGGCGGTGAGATGGAATTCGCCGTTCTACGGGGTCGAGGGAAAGGGCTGGTTCCTTGCTTTTCACTGCTTCACGAGATACATCAAGGTGACCTTCTTTCGCGGCGCGTCGCTGCAGCCTCTGCCTCCCGGCCCGTCCAAGGACAAGAACACCCGCTACCTCGACATTCACGAACACGACGAGCTCGACGAGCAGCTCGTGGCGAGCTGGATCCGGCAGGCATCGGAACTGCCGGGCTGGATTCCGTAGTGCCGCCGGGCGGCCTTGCAGCGGGCGCGACGGCTTTGTCGAGGCGAGGCGCATGAACACGTCAGCGCCAGCCGCGATCGCCCGGCAGCTCGCAGATGCGCTTGCCGTGCTCGAACGCAATCTGGCAGGCAGCCTGCGCGCTGTTCATCTGTTCGGTTCCGCGGTCGACGGAGGACTGAAGCCGCACAGCGATATCGATCTGCTGGTGACTGTCGGCGCTCCGCTGGATGAGCCAGTCCGGCGTGCGTTGATGAAGGATCTGATGTCGATCTCCGCGTGGCCAGGCACCGATGCGACACGCCGCGCGCTCGAAGTCACGCTGATTGTTCACGAAGAGGTCGTGCCTTGGCGGTATCCGCCTCTGCGCGAGATGCAGTTCGGCGAGTGGCTGCGGCATGACTTGCAGGCCGGCCGCATCGAACCCGCCACTGTGGATCACGATCTCGCGATCCTGCTGACGAAGGCGAGAAAGCACAGCCTGAACCTCTTGGGGCCGCCGGCCTCCACGTTGTTCGATCCGGTTCCTGTCGCGGACCTCGTCACGGCGCTGCGCGATACCGTGGCTCACTGGAACGAGCAAGCGGACTGGCAGGGTGACGAACGAAACGTAGTGCTGGCCCTCGCTCGCATCTGGTTCAGCCTGGCGACGGGGGCCATTGCATCGAAGGAGGCCGCCGCCGCATGGGCGCTGGAACGCGTGCCCGACGAGCATCGGGCTGTGCTGTCGATGGCGCGGGCCGCCTATCTGGGCAGCGCGGCGGATGGCCTGGCCGACCGCCCGGAGCGGGTGGCCGCGTTCGTGCGCTACGCCAGAACAGTGATCGAGCGGATCCGTTCGGGTGAGGCTGCCGGAGCGGGCGAGGCGTCCGACGGGTGAGGGGAGCTCAGGCGAGGGGCACTCAGGGGAGAGGCACTCAGGGGAGAGGCACTCTTTGGCTGGAGAGGATCGAATGAAGATCAAACGAATCGTTGCGAACATCGCTGCTGCCGACCCATCGGCCGCGGACGCCTTCTACCGGCAGATCCTCGGCCTGGACCTGGGCATGGATCACGGCTGGCTGCGTACCTATGTCGGCACGGAGCGAATGACCGTGCAGGTCAGCTTCGGCAGCCAGGGCGGCTCCGATACACCGCTGCCGGATCTTTCGATCGAGGTCGACGACCTGTCGGAGGCACTGGATCGGGTCAGGCGCGCGAACGTGCCGATCGAGTACGGCCCGGTGTCGGAGCCGTGGGGCGTGCGCCGTTTCTATGTACGGGATCCGTTGGGCAGGCTGGTGAACATTCTGCAGCACGAGTAACCGAGTACCGCGCGGCGCTGCATCATCGAGCGCGCGGCTCATGATTCGAGCGACCAGACTCGCATCATGGATTCTCGTTTCCCGAATTCAGCGTACCACTGCGCGGTGGCCGGGTAATGCTGCCGCCAGCCGATATCGCGGAACCTCAGATCCAGATACCAAAGCGCGCAGCCGACGGCAATTGAGCCGATGTCCGATCCGCCGCGCGGGGCCGTCTGCTCGTTCTCGAGCGCTGCGAGCGACGTGCTGACCTTGTCCAGTTGCGCGGCTCTCCATTCGGGCCAGCGGATGGGTTCCGGTCGCAGCGCGTCCTCGTAGCGTGCCAGCAGTGCGGCGTCCATCATGCCGTCCCCCAGCGATTGCCGGGTGAGCGTTGCCCAGCGGGAAGGGCCTGCGGCTGGAAACAGCGAACCTTGCGCACGCTCGTTGAGGTACTCGCAGATCACGCGGCTGTCGTAGAGCGCCTGCCCGTCTTCGGTCACGAAGGTGGGAACCTTCCCGAGCGGATTCGTGGGCAGAATGCCAGCATCGCGGTCTATCGGATGGGCATTGGACGGCAGCAGCGTGATCCTGCCGCCCAGTCCCAGCTCCTCCGCGGCCACCAGGCATTTGCGGACGAACGGCGAGGTTGGAGAAAAATAGATCTTCATGCGCGCTCCTGTGCGCCGGCCTCCACGAGGTGCCGGCCTGCGATCCAACCGAAAGTCAGCGCCGGTCCCAGCGTGATGCCTGCTGCCGGGTACTGGCCGCCCATCACCGACTGCATGTCGTTGCCGACAGCATACAGGCCCGCGATGATCTGGCCACTGGCGTCCAGCGCCTGTGCGTGCTGATTGCATCGCAGCCCCACCGCGGTTCCTATGTCTCCAGGAAAGACCTTGATCGCATAGAACGGTGGCGTTTGAAGAGGGCCCAGGCAGGGATTCGGCGTATGGGCGGGGTCGCCTAGATACCGGTTGTAGGCGGTGGAACCTTTTCCGAACTCCTTGTCCTCACCCGCCGCTGCGCCCGCATTGAAGCGCTCGACGCTTTCCTGCAGCGCCGCTGGCTCAAGCCCCAGAAGCTGCGCGAGCGCAGCGATGGAGGCAGCCTTGTACAGGTATCCGGCTCTTTCGAGATGCCCTCGCGGTCGTCCTCCCGGCAATGCCAGACCCATGCCCCAGCGCTTGATGAAGTCGGTATCGCAGATCAGGAAGGAGGGAATCGCCGCGCCCGCGGCGTGCGATCGGTACATGGCGCCTACGAAGTCATGGTAGGACGTCGCCTCGTTGACGAATCGCCGTCCGCGTCCGTCAACCGCCATCAGGCCGGGCTTTGCCCGGTCCCAGACCAGGTGCGGATAGCGCAGGTCGCTGCCGTCCCGCCGGCGCAGGATCGACACGGGCGCCCAGAACGCCGGATGCGAATGGCCCGTTCCGAACGTGGCGCCGACTGCCCTTGCCAGGCCTATTCCTTCCCCCGTGTTGCTTTCGGGGGCCATCGACCAGGGGCCCGTCGGGTGGGGGAAGAGTTCGTTCCTGAGCGCCGTGTCCCATGGAAATCCGCCCGTGGCGACGACGACTCCGCAGCGCGCGCGCACCGTCAAGGGCTTGCCATGGTGCTCCACGGTCACTCCGAGCACACGTCCGTCCAGTCTGTGCAAGCGGCGGACTGGCGCCTCCAGCCAGAGCGGTACGTTCAGGTCCAGCAGCGTCCTGAACAGGCGACCGGCCAGAGCGTTGCCAAGAACCAGGCGCGTCCCACGATGGTATCCGCGCAGGCGATCAGCGCAATACCGAAGTACGAGCTTCAGTCCCTCGCGGAAGGACGTGAAGGATTTCGTCGCGGCAAGCAGGTGCCTCGCATCCGTCATCGTGATCATCATGCCGCCCAGCACCATGAACTCGGGCAGCGGATCTCGCAGCGTGCGGAAGTGCGTGCCGAGGCGGCGGCCGTCGAAAGCGAGGGGGTCGAGCGTGCGTCCACCCAACGCAGCACCCTGCCGGTCGGGATGATAGTCGGGCGAATAAGTGCGTACCGCCAGTTTCACCTCGCTGTGCGCTTCGAGCCAATCGATCGCCACCGGCGCGGCCTGCAGAAAAGCCTGCTGCATGCCCGACTCGGCTGCCGAGCCTACCGTTTCGCGCATGTAGGTGATGACCTTTTCCAGCGTATCGGGAGGCCCGTCGCGCTTGGACTGTGCGGTCAGCGGAGCCCAGACTGCGCCTCCCGAGATGGCGGTTGAGCCACCGACGCGGTTTGTCTTTTCGAGGACTATCACTGACAGGCCGCCAGTGGCTGCGGTGATGGCTGCGCTCATGCCGGAGGCCCCGGCGCCGATCACCACCACGTCATACTCATGGTCCCAGCCGATGTCCGTCATGACGGCTGCAGCGCTCGCGGCCTGTCGTTCCGGCCAAGTGCCACGTAGATCAGGGTGGCCTGCGCGACCCGGACGCAGGCCTGGTAGTCGGGAAGGCGTTGCGCGTAGGCTTCCATGTCCACGGTGATCGACGTCTCTCCTGTCCGTACGACGCGTGCGTACAGACTCAGCAGGTCTCCGACGAACACCGGCGCGTCGAAGTTGAAGGAGCTCACCCCCACCGTAGCGACGGGGCCGTTCGCGCGCTTCACCGCCGGGACCGAGCCGGCTACATCGACCTGGGTCATGATCCAGCCGCCCAGGATTTTCCCGGAGTAGCTGGCGTCTGCCGGCGTCGTCACGAGTCGCAGCGCCGGCTGCTCCGTCGGCGGCAGGCCCTCGGGGGCGATGTTCGCTCGTGCGAGCGACGGATCGATGCCCTGCGGGCAGGGCTCAGTCATCGTGAACCGAGGCGCCTGCACGGCGGACACTCTGTTCGCCGAGATGATCGGCGAGCTGTTCGCAATTCGCGATCCACACTTTGGCATCATTGCGAAGCCAGCCGATGAATTCGTCCAGAAGATGGCTTCGATAGCCTCTGCCCATCACTTCGGGATGCATGGTAATGGTGACATGGCCTCCTTCGGCTGCCGCATTCATTACTTCGCGCTTCCAGGTGTTCAGGCAGGCCTCCGGGTCGCTCATCGTTCCTCCGCCGTTATAGATGTTCGATGTGCAGAATCGGAAGAAAACCCAGTCGTCGAGGCTCCAGTGAATGGGGATCTCCAGCAGACGTTGGCCGCTGTACTCGAGGAGGTAGGGGCGGTCGTCGCCCATGCAGCTGCTGTCGTAGCGAAACCCCTCGCTGAGCAGGAGCTCCAGCGTGATCCCGGTCAGCTCGAAACCGGGGCAGCGATAGCCGCCGGGCCGCACGCCGATCTTCTGAAGAGCTTCCAGACCCCGGTACATCTCGTCGCGCTGCTCAGCCTCCCGAACCCGGTCGATGGCCAGATGAAGGTATCCATGGTGTCCGATCTCATGGCCTTCGGCCGCAACGGCGCGAACTTCCTGCGGATGCAGATGGGCGATCTCGCCGGGCACGAAGAACGTGCTGCTGACGCCGTGCTCCCGCATCACGCGCAGCAGCCGTTCGAGCCCCCGTCCGACGCCGAATCTGGCCTCGGACAGCGTGGTGAGATAGCCGTCCATGCCGCGCCAGGACGCCCCGACGTCGGCATCTAGGTCGAACGTGAGCGAGACTGCGGCCTTGTGACCGTCCGGCCATGGGGGGATGCTGCAGCTCAAGGTCTGCGACTGTCTAAATGCAGGCTTCTTCATGGGCTTTTCCCTGCTCAATGCCTGGGCTGGCCAAGAAATAGTCGGTCGAGGCCGTAGAGCCGGTCGATCATGACGAGGAAGACCGTGGCGATCGAAATCAGCGAAGCCGAGACGGAGGCGACAAGCGGGTCGATGTTGTCCTGGATGTGGGCCAGCAGCCGAACCGGCAAGGTGGTGGTTTCGGGGGAGGCAATGAATATGGTCATGGTCACTTCGTCGAAGGAGCTGAGAAAGGCAAGCGTCCAGCCCGAGACGACGCCTGGAAGTATCAAGGGGAGCGTCACGCGGGACCACACCGTCAGCGATCCTGCCCCCAGAGAGACTGCCGCGTGCTCAATGCGTTGGTCGATGCCGTAGCTCGCCGCTAGCACCAGTCGCAGCGCGAACGGAAACACGACGACGATGTGAGCGAAGACCAGGCCGATGAAGCTCCCGCTGAGGCCCAGCTCGGAAAAGAATCTCAGGAATGCGATACCCAGGACGATGTGGGGAATCATGAGGGGCGACATGAAGATCGCCGCCATGGCGTCGCGGCCCCGGAAGATGTGGCGGCCTATGGCTAGGGCGGCGGGCACCGCGAGGGCGATCGAAAGCGTGGAAGAGAGCGCGCCGAGCCACAGGCTGTCCGTGAATGCCGTTATGAACTCGGGGTGATCGAAGATTGCCCGAAACCACCGCAGGCTGGGTCCGCGGGTGGGCAGCGACAGATAGCCCTCCGGCGTGAATGCAACCACGCAGACGATCAGAATGGGCGCCAGCATGAACACCAGGAAGAGGATGTGGAATGCCAGGGCGAACGCGCCGCTCAGCCTCATCGCAGCACCTCGACGTACTTGCGCTCGATCACCCGGTTCGCCGTGATGACGATGGCGAGCAGGCCGACTAGCAGGATCACCGCGACCACTGCACCGAGAGGCCAGTTCAAGGTGTTGAGGAACTCGTCATATGCCAGCGTCGAGGCCATCTTCAATCGCCGGCCACCGATGATGGACGGAGTGGCGAATGCGCTTGCCGCCATCGAAAACACCACCACGCTGCCGGACAGGATGCCGGGGATGATCTGCGGCAGAACGACGCGGGCCAGCACTGTCACCTTCGATGCTCCCAGTGACAGGGCCGCGCTTTCCACCTGCGGATCCAGGCGCTGGAGGGACGCCCAGACCGACAGGATCATGAACGGCATCAGTACGTGGGTCAGTGCGATGATGACGCCAAGCTCAGTGAACATGAACGGCAGCGGTGTTTCGATGGCACCCCAGCGGATCAGCAATTGATTCACGATTCCCGTTGAGCCCAGAAGGAGAGCCCAGCCTAGCGTGCGTGCCACCACCGAGATGAGCAGAGGCCCGATCACGACCAGCAGAAACAGGCCGCGCCAGGGGGGCTTCATCTTGCTGAGCAGATAGGCTTCAGGCACCCCAAGCGCGATGCAGAGAAAGGTCGTGGCGCCGGCGATGCGCAGCGTTCGCCAGAAGATCTCCGCGAAGTAGCCCTCGGAGGCGATCTCGATCCAGTTCTTCGTCGTCAGGGTGTCGATGATGCCCTTGTGCGGGTCCCAGTCATTGAACGACAGCAGAAAGGTCGCGCACAGCGGCACCAGCAAGAAACATGCGAAAAGGGCAAGCGACGGGGCGCTCAGCAGGAGGTAGGCAGGGAGGCGGACAGTCCTCATCGGCCACCTGCGGGAGACACGCTCATGTCGTCGGCGTTCCACGACAGACGGACCTCTGCCCCTTCGGGCACCGTAGTGGCTCCGTCGTTGTGCGACAGCACGATCACCGGCCCGGCGCGGGTCTCCAGGTTGTACAGCCAGCTCGCCCCTTGAAAGACCCGGCTTACCACCCTAGCCTTCAAGCCTTTGCCGCTACAGGTCTCGAGCCTGATGCGTTCAGGGCGCACCTGCACGGTCACCGGCCCCTGGCTAGCACTGCCGCTCATCGGATAGCTCTCCCCGTCGACGATCAGCATGGAGGTGCCGTCGTTGGCCAGGATGCGGCCGGTGAAGACGTTGGTCTTTCCCAGAAAGCCGGCCACGAACGCGGACGCCGGACGCGCGTACACGTCTTCGGGCGCACCCACCTGTTCTACCCGCCCTTCGTTCATGACGACGATGCGGTTCGAAAGCGCCATGGCTTCGGCCTGATCGTGCGTGACCAGCAATGTGGTCGTGCCTATCCTGCGCTGAATGGCGCGCAGCTCGGCCTGCAGTTCCTCGCGCAGCTTCGCATCCAGGTTCGACAGAGGCTCATCGAGCAGGAGAACGGAGGGATTGATGACCAGCGCCCGTGCCAGCGCGACACGCTGCTGCTGCCCTCCCGACATCCGCCGCGGATATCGATCGGCCAGTCCGGCGAGCCCCACGAGCGCAAGTGCTTCCGCGACGCGTGCGCTGCGTTCGGTCTTAGGAATGCCGCGCATCTCCAGGCCGAATGCGACGTTCTCTGCCGCGGTGTAGTGCGGAAACAGCGCGTAGCTCTGGAACACGATGCCGAGCTGCCGCCGGTTCGGCGGCACGGATGTGAGATCCGCGCCTCGTAGACGCACGCGGCCGGCGGAAGGGTCGACGAAGCCGGCGATCATCTGCAAGGTGGTCGTCTTCCCGCAGCCCGAGGGACCGAGGAGGGAAATGAACTCGCCTTTGCCGATCGCAAGGTGCAGTTCATCGACCACCGTGTTGGAGCCGTATCGTTTGGTCAGACCCTCCAGAACCAGGAAATCGTCGTCGCTCGCCACAGGCACCCAGTTGCGCGGCCGATGCGCAGGGGTAGGCCGCGAAAGACGAAGATCAGCGCTCGATCTCACGGGTCCAGCGCTTGTTCCATTCGGCGCGGTTGCGGTTGATGATGTTCCAGTCAATCATTTTCAGCTGCTGGATCTGGTCACCGAAGGGCACGCCTCTACGGTCTTCGGCCGACAGCTTGACGGTCTTGTTGGCCGGTCCGAAGCCCACGCCGCGTGCCAGGGAAACCTGCGCTTCCGGTGTGAGGAGGAACTGGATCAGCGCCTGTGCGTCCTTGTCCTTCTTCGAGCCCGCAATCGGACATGCGCCGAAGTAGTACGCGACCGCGCCTTCCTTGGGGTACACGAACTCTACTGGCACACCCATGTCCGCCAGTGATTTCGTCCTGCCCGTGCCGTAGACGGCAATCAGCGCCTGACGCGTCTGGAACAGCTCTGTGACTTTGGCTGGCGACGGTTCATAGACCAGTACGTTCGGCCCGATCGACTCGCGGAAGTACTTGAAGCCCGGCTCGATGTTCGCCTCGCTTCCGCCCTTCAACCGAGCGGCCATGACGAGCGCGTGAACGCCATAGCTGCTGTTGAGCGGAAAGATGACCAGCTTCTTGCGGTACTTCGGGTCGGCCAGGTCGGCCCAGGATGTGGGCGGCGCCCATCTGTTTTCCTCGAACGCCTTCTTGTGATAGACAATGCCAGTGGCGATCATGCCGATAAACACCGCCTTGTTCGACTTGAATTTCATGTGCTCGTACAAGTCGTCATAGACGGGGGCGGGCGCCAGGTTTCCGCAGAAGCCCAGATCGATCGCCTGATCCGCCGGGCCGTCGTCGAAGAAGCCCACGTCGATCTGCTGGTTGCCCTTCTGGGCCTGCAACTTGGCAAGCAGGTCGGTGGCGCTGGCGGTCACGTAGTTGATCTTTATGCCCGTCTTGGCCTCGAACGCCGGAAAGATGTCCTTGCGCAGCCACTGCTCGAAAGTGCCGCCCGGAGCGGCGATGGTGATCGAGCGCTCCTGCGCGACCACCGGGGCGGTAGCGCCTGCGGCGAGCAGCAGGCCAAAGACGCAGGCATGAAGTATTCGCTTGTTCATACTGATCCTTGCAGGTCTTCCATGAAATGGGCGATCGTGCGGTGGAAGTGCTGGAGGGCCGGCTCGTTTCTGCCGAAGAGAACGCAGTCCTGACGTCCCGACTTGAGGCTTTCCTGCACGGTGAAATTGATCGGGTAGTCCTCGTCGCGGATGGCGCGAATTGTGGTTTCCGCGAACTCGTCGGCGAGCTGGCGTTCTTCATCGGTTTCCGGCTTCCTGACCGCCAGGATGGTCTGGCGGGTGACGGAGGTTTCCTGCGTGGCGCCGGGAAATATCTGGTTGACCAGGCAGTAGTTGCCGAGCACGACCGAGATGGCGACGTTGGGAAACATGTGGAATACGCGGCGGATGTGTTCGTCCGGATCCCATTGATTGTCCGGAAGCTGGTTGAGGCTCTCCAGCGTCCGCCGTCCGAACACCATCCGCTGGTGATAACCGTAGGTGTCATGCACGACTAGGTTGCCCACCGTGTACTTCGCCAGGCTGCCGCCGTGCACGATCGAGTGGTGATAGCTTTCGAGATAGCCGTCCCAGGCGGTCTTCCAGCCCGGTCCGCAAAACTCGCGCTGGACATGGATATGCCAGTTGCCCAGGTCGGCGAACAGCAGCTGTTGCGCCATCGGGCCCAGCCACTCATCGATATCGAAGGCGACGCCCGGCGTGACGGTGGCCCATATCAGGCCGGCGCGCTCGGTGCAATGCAGTTCGGTCAGCGAGTTGGCTTCAGGATCGATCTCGCCGAACGTGGCGGCGCCATATACGCCTTGCAGCTTGCCGTGCAGGTCGTACTGCCATGCGTGGTAGGGACAGACGAGGCGCCTGGCCGTGCCGTGACCGGGCTTGCACAGCTGTGAGCCGCGGTGCTTGCAGACGTTGATGAAGGCGCGCACTTGCGAGTCTTCCGCGCGCACGAGCAGGATAGGGATTCCCATCACCGTCATTGCCCGGTAGGTCTGGGGGCCCGGAAGCTCGACGGAAAAGGCCAGCGCGAGCGGCAGCTGTTCGAACAGGCGGTTGACTTCGCGCCGGTAGATCGCGGGATCGGTGTAGGACGCGGCAGGTACTCGCATGACGGAGTCAGCCTGGTCCGTGGTACGGTTGTTCAAGTGATGAAGGGCTCGCCTTGCGAGCTCCATCGATTCGCTGTCTTGCATGGGATCCTCTGGTATGGCCGCGGTTGGCCGGCTTGTCGGCTGACACGCGATCCTGGTGTTCCAGTTCGATGGATTTTCCGCGGCGCCGGCATGCCGGACAGCCCCCTCAGAAGGGGGCATGCGCTGTGCCGCGGACGCGCGCGCGGTACTCGGCTATGCGACCCGGCTGGATCGCGCTAAACTGAAAATTGCCTGCCCCCCGAAATCACAGGATGGCGCGGCCTTTGCCTACACAGGAGACAGGATGAGCGTGCGCTGCTTCACCGTTTCGTCGATGTCCACGCCGGCGCTACGTGATCTTGCGGACGTCATCGAGGACATAGGAACGGACCGGTTTGCGCCGCAGCTGATGTCGCTTCTGCACCGCATGTGCGGTGCCGACCATTGCGCCATCTATCGACTGGAAGAAAACAGTCTCGATCAGCTCTTCGTCGGCAGCGCCGGCGGCGGCAACCGCGTGAGGGACGAGGCCTCGCGGTACATCGACCTTGAGTATTGGCGCAGGGATCCGGCCATCTGCGAGGCGCGCAGCCGCGTGCAGTTGCAGGAGCCGGTGATGATCCAGGTCGAGATCGACACGCTGGGCGACGTCGATCTGCGTAACGCCATCTTCCCGCATGTGAGGGAGCGTTTGTTCGTGGCAGGGCGCCGTCGCGCAGCCTCCTACGGATTGAGCATCCTGCGGGCCGATACTCGCAGTCCCTATGCCGATGAGAATGTGAACTTCGTGCTGTCCAGCGCGGACATGCTCGTCTCACTGCTGGCCAAGCATGTAGAGCTGTCGCAATGGCGGAGCGACTATGCGTTCCGGCTGTCGTCGCTCGCCGAGATCGAGCGCTGCCTGGTGGCCCACACCGAGATGCCGAGGCGACAGGTGGAGGTCTGTTCGCGGATCCTGTACGGGATGAGCACCACCGGCGTCGCGCTGGATCTGGGGATCGGCGAAGAAAGCGTGAAGTCGTACCGCAAACGGGCCTACGAGAGGCTGAGCATAGGGACCGAGCGGGAGCTGCTCAACTGGTACATCACGCTATGGCGCGACTGGAAGGCCGGCTCGCTGTGCGACAGCAGGACATGGGCCGACAGGACCTGAGCCGACAGGACATCCGCCGGCTTTCGATCGTGCCACAGCGGTTCATTCGATCTTCAGATTGGCCTCTCTCACCAGTCGGGTGGAAGCCTGATGGTCGTCGCGGATCTTCGATTCGAACGCCTCGACGCTCTTGTCGCTGACCATGCCGCCAAGCTTGGCGACCCGGGCCTTGATGCCTTCATCCGACAGGATGGAGCGCACCTCGGTATTGAGCCGTCTTACGATCCCCGCCGGCGTTCCCTTTGGACTGAACAAACCCATCCAGATCATCTGCTCGTATCCGGGCAGGCCGAACTCCGCGACGGTGGGAATGGCCGGCGAGGTCGGCCAGCGCTCGGGCGATGTGACGGCGAGGGCCTTGAGCTTGCCGTTTTCAATGAATGGCAGCGCCGCCAGTAGCGACGCGACCACTACGGGTATCTGTCCGCCGACGGCATCGGTGACGGACGGGCCGGAACCTCGGTACGCCACGTGGTTCAGCCTGACGCCGGCCGAGCGCTGCAGCACTTCGGCGGCGACATGTGGGGTCAGCCCTACGCCGGAACTGGCGTAGGCGATCGAGCCTGGGCTCTTGCGCGCTTCGTCCAGAAGTTCCTTCAACGTGTTGAACCGTGAACTGGCCGGTACGGCAATCACCGACGGACCCTCGAACAGCTCCGCAACGGGCGCAAAGTCATCGACCGCGTAGCCAGCGTTGCCGAACAGCGATGGATTGATCGTATGGTTGTTGGTCGTGAGCAGAAGCGTATGGCCGTCGGCTGGAGCGCGCGCAACGAACTGGGTCGCCAGATTGCCGCCGGCACCCGGCTTGTTCTCGACGATGACGGGCTGGCCGAGCCGCGACGTGAGACCGTCGGCGATGATTCGTGCCATTGCGTCGGCCGCGCCGCCCGGAGCGACGATCACGACTATGCGGACGGGTTTGGACGGATAGCCGTCCGCTCGCGCCGCCGACGCGGCAGCCAGCATGCCGAGCGCGACGATACAGCCTAGCAGCGCTCGCAAGAAATATCTCCTCATGATGTCTCCTGTTGAGGCCTTTGGGTGGGGATCTGCCCTGGAGGTAGCGCGCGACGCCTCACACGATCGCGCTTGCCTTGAGGGCGGCAATCTTCATCGCGTCATAGCCGAGCAGATCCCGGAGAAGCTCCTCGGAATGCTGCCCTGCCTCGGGAACGGGGCCGATCTTTCCCGGCGTGCGCGAGAACTTGATGCTCAGGCCAGGGACGTACATTTCGCCGTCCGCGCGGTCATTCACCGCGACCAGCATCTCGCGCTCCCAGAGATGAGCGTCTTTCGCCACCTCCGGAATGGTCAGCACGGGTGCAGCTGGTACACCCAGCTTCAGGAAGTGCTCGCAGATCTCGGCAACCGTATGCTTCCTGCACCACTGCGCCAGCTCCGGGATGCGGAATGCGAAGAAGCTTCCGCCGTTGTCGTTCCTATCAAGGTTGGCCGTCCGCAGGTCGAGACCTGCGGTCTCCGCCACGTGCTTGACGAGCCGCTCGTTCGAGCCGGCTGCGATCACGACCCAGCCATCCTTTGCCTCGTAAGGAGGCCGGCCCGATTCTCCCCCTTGCTCGCCGGTGGCCAGGAAGTAGGCGGTCGGAATCTCGGTCATGGTGAGCGCGATATCCATCAGGCAGACGTCGATGACCTGGCCAGTGCCGGTTTCATCGCGATGGCGGAGGGCCGCCAGCATGCCTATGGCCACGTGCAGGGCAGTCATGCGATCGACCACCGAGAAGGCGGTGCCGATCGGCTTTCCGTCGCTTGCGCCCAAGCCGTTCAAGGACATGAGTCCGCTCATAGCTTGACCGATCGGATCGAAGCCTGGGCGCCCGCTGTACGGACCTCTCTGTCCAAAGCCGGACACCCGCGCCAGGATGATGTCCGGTCGGGTTTTCACCAGCTCCTCGTAGCCGAGGCCCATCGATTCCAGAGTGCCTGGCTTGAAGTTCTCTATGACGATGTCCGTCGACTTCAGAAGATCGAAGAACACAGCCTTGCCTTCTTCCCTGCGCAGGTTCAGGCAGAGGCTCTTCTTACCGCGGTTGTAGGTGCTGAAATAGACGCTCTGTCCGCCGACGAAAGGACCCGACCGCCTCGTTTCCTCGCCGCCCGGCTTCTCGACCTTGATTACTTCGGCACCGAGGTCGGACAGGATCATGCCGGCGCGCGGCCCCGCCTGATGCCTTGCCAGTTCCAGAACTCGAACGCCGTTCAGACAACACTGCATGTTCTTCTCCAATCCAGGTCACGTATGGGGCCGTCCTCGACGGGCTGCCTATCGGCCGCTGAAGACGGGTGCGCGCCTTTCGGCGAAGGCGGCGCAGCCTTCGATGAAGTCCCCGCTTGCGAAGCAGGCCTGCACCGCCTTTTCCCAGGTGGATGCATCCTGTTCTTCCGGATGTCCGTCCAGTCCGCGATCGATCAGTTTGACGGCGGCGACTGTCAGCGGCGCGCCCCCGGCGATGATGCCGACTGTCTCCGCTGTCACCTCGAAGAGCCTGGACTTCTCTACGACGCTGTTGAGCAGCCCCATTCGCCAAGCCTGGCCCGCCCGGAACTGCCTTCCCGTCAGCAGCATCTCCTTAGCATAGGCGGGGCCGACCAGCCGGCGCAGTCGCTTCATGCTGTCAGCGCGATATCCTGCTCCCAGCTTCACCGCCGGGATGCCGAACATCGCATCCTCAGCCGCCAGCCGAATGTCGCAGCAGACGGCCAGCGCCAGGCCCCCGCCCAGACAATAGCCGTGGATTGCCGCGACTGTTGGCTTGGGACAGTTCCAGACTGCATCCCACGCATCGATCGCCGCTCGTTCGAGTGCCAGGATCGCATCGGCGCGGGCATGGTTCGCATGAAATTCCGAGATATCCGCGCCGGACATGAAATCGCGGGTTCCCGCGCCCTCGATGACGACAGCCCGGATCCCGGTGTCCGCCGACAGGGCGCGGATGGCAGGAGGGAAGGCTTGCCATATCGCCAGCGTGGCGGCATTGCGGCGGCTGGGGTTGCTCACCACGAGGCGGGCGATGCGGCCTTCGCGCCTCACGAGCAGATGAGCGGTATCGTCCACGTGGAATCCTTTTCCGAAGCGTCGATCTTGCCGTCGGGTCACCGGTTTGCCATTCCCCCTGGAAGGGGGCACGGGCGAATGCCCCCTCCGCAGGGGGCAGTCATGCCACGGCGGAAGCGCAAGAATGGAGGCTTCGCATCCTGTGGAGCACGCCTCCCTTGGAGCATCTATGCACGACCTCGTGATCTCGAACGCCATCATCGTGGACGGCACGGGCAGGGAACCGGTCAAGGGTGACCTCGCCGTAGCCCGGGGTAGGATCAGCGCCATCGGCACCGATCTCGGCCCTGCGGAAAGCAGGATCGACGCGGGCGGAAAGGTGCTGATGCCCGGCATCATCGACACGCACACGCACTACGACGCGCAGATCACCTGGGATCCCTGGTGTGACCCCTCGCCGGCGCTCGGCGTCACGACCGTGGTGATGGGCAATTGCGGTTTCACCATCGCGCCCTGCAAGCCCGGGGACAGGCGGCAGATGATGCTCAATCTCAGCAGGGTCGAAGGCATGTCATTCGACGCGCTCGACGCGGGCATACGTTGGGAGTTCGAGGACTTCTCCGGGTATCTCGATATGCTGCAGCGGCAGGGCGTGGGGCCCAATGTCTGCGCTTATATCGGACACTCGGCCTTGCGCAGCTACGTCATGGGCGAAGCCGCGGTCGCGCGCGCCGCGACCGACGAGGAGATCTCCTCAATGAGCCGCCTGATCGCCGATGCGATGCGCGCAGGTGCGGTCGGCTTCTCCACCTCGACTCACGAACAGCATGTGGGAGATGGCGGCGCGGCGATGCCCTCCAGGCTGGCCGATACGCGAGAGCTGAAGAGGCTGGCCAGGGCGATGGGCGAGCAGGGCCGGGGCGTCATGATGATCGTCAAGGGCTCGAAGACCTCGATCTCCGACATCGAGGAGCTGGCCGTCGAAGGAGGACGGCCTGTCTTCGTTTCTTCCATGCGCCACAATCCTGCTCAGCCGATGGGCGTCTTCAACGACCTGGCCATGATGCGCCAGGCGCGTGACCGGGGAAACCGGCTTTACGGCCAGTGTTCGTGCCTGCCGATGGTGATGGACTTCACGCTGGAGGCGCCATACATCTTCGAGGCCTTCGATGCGTGGCGCCCCGCGCTGCTGGCTCAGGAGCAGAGCGCACAGGCTTACGGCAGGGTTCTGGCCGATGCGGCCTTTCGCGGACCATTGAGATTCGCGTTGCGGGCCTCCGGGGAGCAGAGGCTGTTCAAGGGCGACTGGTCGAAGTTGATGGTCGCCGAAACATGCCGTGCGGAAAATCGGTGCTACGAGGGCAGAAGCGTTCAGGAGCTGGCGGCTGAGCAGGGGCAGGATCCGCTCGACTTTTTCCTGGATCTGGCGCTGGCGGAGGATCTGAAGACGCGCTTCGTCATCGAGGTCCTCAACAGCGACGAACGTGCCGTGGCGCGTATCCTGTCGGATCCGGACTCGCATGTCACCTTGAGCGACGCGGGCGCCCACGTGACGTTCATCTGCGAGGCAGGCTTCGGACTGCATCTGCTTGGGCACTGGGTGAGAGACCTTCAGGTGATCTCACTGCCGGAAGCGGTGCGGCGCCTCACTAGTCAGCCCGCCAATCTGCTGGGCCTGCGCGATCGCGGGATCCTGGCGCCCGGCAAGGCCGCCGATCTGCTGTGGGTCGATCCCGATGCTGTCGGCATCGGCGAGCGGGCCCGGCTGCATGATTTTCCGTCCGGCGCCACCCGGCTGCGCACGAGCGCGCGCGGCGTTCACGGCGTCTGGATCAATGGCTGTCGAGTTGCCGATGCCGACGGCCTGCTAGGCGCGGATAAGAAGCCAGGACAGGTTCTGCGCGATTTCGCCGGCTGATCGGCCTATCGCGAATGATCGATATCGATATTTCATCAAGGGAGACAGACATGGCTACTCCGTTCCTTCCGCGCCGGCGCTGGCTCGCACTCGCGAGCGGCATGGCCGCGAGCAGCATCGCCGCCTTCCCTGTTTTCGGGCAGACCGCGGCGTTCCCGTCGCGGCCTTTGCGGATCATCGTCCCCTTCGCGGCCGGCTCGGGCTCCGATGTCTTCGCACGCGTGGTCGGCCAGGAGCTCAGCGAAATCGCGGGCCAGCCTGTGGTGATCGACAATCGGGTCGGCGGCGGCGGGATCGTGGGCACGTCGGCGGCAGCCCAGGCGCCAGCCGACGGCTATCACCTGATGATGGTGGCCAACCCCTTTACCATCCTGGCCGGCATCACTCGTAAGCCACCGTACGACCCCTTGGTGGACTTCGCGCCGATTGCCAAGTTTGCGATGGTTCCCATGGTGCTGTCGGCCGGGCCGAAGATCCGATTCGATACGATAGACCAGCTTATTGCCTACGCGAAAGCGCACCCCGGAAAGCTGAGCTACGCCTCCTCCGGGCCCGGCACTTCCAGCCAGATCCTGAAGGAGCTGTTCAAACAGGCGGCCAGCGTCGATATTGTGGAGGTACCCTACAAGGATACCTCCAAGGCGATGCTGGACGTGATCGGCGGACAGGTCGATCTGAACGTGGCGCCCATGCCAATGATTCTGCAGCACGCCAAGTCGGGCGCTGTTCAGCCGCTGGGCCTGTTCTACGGCAAGCGTTCCGCGCTGCTGCCGGAAGTGCCTCACATCGGCGAAGTTCTGAAGTTCTCGGCGGCGCCGCTGTGGTACGGCTTCGTCACCAGTGCGAACGTTCCTCCCGACATCCGTGCGCGACTGAGCGACATGATCGTCAAGGCGACTCAGTCACCCAAGGTGGCGGAACGCTTTGCGGCGATGGGCGCGGAGCCCGTCGTGACGACCAATGAACAGTTCGTCGCGGATATGAAAGCAGAAGTGGCGGACTCGGGGAGGATTGCGCGGGTCTTGGGGATCTTGCGTTGAGCAGACTAGCGGCTGAAGCCGGAGGGAAGGATCGCCGTGCATCTCGTACTCAGACGAGATGTCAGCCTTGAGCAGCAACGCGGACAGTGCGGTGTTCGTATCGAGAATGACTCGGTGTATCACTGGCGGCCCCAGGCGACAGCGTCCTCCACATCTTGCTCGGTGATTCCGAATCGCTCCAGCTTGGCACGAACGGCCTGGGCTGCCTGGACTCGTATCGGCGTGAGGATGATACGGCCGTCTTCGACCGTCACATCGAAATAGTCGGTGGCATCCACGCTGGCGGTGGCCGCCCTGGGGAGCGTAAGTCGGTTCTTTGACGTGAGCCTGGCGAGCATAGCCATGTCCTTGGTCAAGAAATCTTGCTTCATTGCTTCTTTGGATTCAAGTTCCTCTGGCGCTCGCGGCGTCTACCTTTGACGCCTGCAGTTCATCAAGCTGATGAATCGCGCGCGTCAGGCCGTCGGTTCTATTGCAAGGCACTCCGCTCGACCTGATCCGCAGCGCGCGACCTGAGACGCCGTCACAACCCGAAAGTGACACGCCCCTCCGCATCGATCGGCCAGGCCGGATTCCACGCAATCTCCCAAGCATGGTCGTCGGGATCGGCCACATACCCCCGGAATCCGCCATGAGCAGGAGCGTCCGCCGGCCGGATGATCCGGCCGCCGGCTCTGGTCAGTGCCGCCATGAGGGGCTCGACTGCGCCCCGGTCTGACACGTTGTGCGCAAGCGAGAACGCGCCGGGCGTGCGCAGGCCGGCGCGCGACATGTCCTGCTCCAGCGATGGCAGCAGATACGTGCCCAGAACGAAACCGTTCATCTGGTAGAAGACGATCTCCGGGCTCTCGAATACCGGCGACCAGCCGAAGCCATCGACGTAGAAGCGGCGCGAGCGGGCGATGTCGGCGATGCCGAGCGTGATGACAGAGACCTGTTGCTGCATGTCCATCTCCTTCGGTCGGGCGGCTGCCTCGTGACCAGCGGAATGCTAACTCTGTAGCTCTGTAGCCCAGTCGGGTTCCGGCGCATCGCCGCCCTATCGCCACTATGGGGTGAGGGGGTGCCGAGCTTGTCCGCCGGAGTGACACGTGTGCGCTGCGCGTAACTGCCGTCGACCCCCGCTGCAGCGTCGAGGCTATAGGGGCGGCCCGCGGGCGTTGGATTCCCACGCTTGCAACACTGATTTTGTCGCATATATTGATGCACACGTGTGCATTTCGCCTGAGCCGCAGCGATCGGCGGGCGGATGCGGAAAGCGACAAATCATGGGGGCGGACGACGATGGCGGCAGCTTTTTCTCTTGCCACGATTGCGCATGAAGGCGTGGCGATGCCGGTCATCCAGGTCGGCGGCCGGCACTGGCTGCTGAAGGACGTCGCCGATGCGCAGTTGCTGCAGAAAACGCCGCGCGGCCTGATCGATCTGTTCGCCGACTGGGACCGCAGCTTCGACGCGCTGGCGTCGATCGCGCAGCGCGTCGACCGTCTCGCGAAGGCGGTCGACGACGGCGGCGCATCGCTGCGCTTCCTCACGCCGCTGCAGTATCCGAACAAGGTGATGCTGACGGGCACCAACTACTACGACCATCTGCGCGCCGTCGGCAGGACCGATTTCAACAAGTCTGATAACTATCCGGCCTTCTTCATGAAGCCGCCGAGCACGGCGCTGGTCGGTCCCGGCGACATCCGCTACCCGTCGGAGTCGAAGCAGTTCGACTGGGAGATCGAGCTGGCCGCGATCTTCGGACGGCGAACGCGGCGGGTGCCGGTCGAGCGTGCGCTCGATTACGTGGCCGCTTATGCGGTGGGCCTGGACATGTCGGCTCGCGACATGCAGCGCAACGCGCGCCACTTCGCGAAGATGGATCTGTGCCTGGGCAAGGCCTTCGACGATAGCTGCCCGCTGGGCCCATATGTGGTGCCGGCGCAGTTCGTCGGCGATCCGCAGAAACTGTCGCTGAAGCTGTGGCTCAACGACAGGATAGAGCAGGACTCCAGTACCGGACACATGATCTGGTCGACGGCGGAGCAGATCGCCGAGATCAGCAAGTTCATCACACTGGAGCCGGGCGACGTGCTGCTGACGGGCACTCCTGCCGGCACCGGTATCGAACAGAACCGCTACCTGAGCATAGGCGACCGGATCGACGCGGAGATCGCCGACTTCGGGCGCCTCAGCGTGCGCGTCGTGGCGGAGTGAAGGACACGCCCAGCGAGGAGGAGACTTGACGATGACGACGGACACTGCAATTCGTGAGGGCTGGGGCCCTGACGGCAAGCGCGGCGCCTTCAGCCTGACCTTCGACAACTTCGGCGAGGCGGCCGACATCGAACTGGGTTTCTTCCCGGAGAACGCGCCACTGGGAAAGCACTTCACCGCCGAGTATCTGCCCACGCTGCTGCAGACGGTGCAGTCGCTGCCGGTGACCTATTTCATCGAGGCGTCGAACGTGGCGCTGTATCCGGAACAGATCAAGTCGATCCGGGACGCCGGCCATGAGATCGCTATGCACGCGTGGCGCCACGAGAACTGGGGGCGGCAGGATGCGGCTCAGCGCCAGGACATCCTGCGCCGGAGCATGCAGGCCTGGGAGACGCTGGACATCGTGCCGCGCGGGTTCAGGCCGCCGGGCGGCGTGATGCCCGAAGGCTCGGTGCAGGAACTTCTCGACTGCGGCCTGAGCTACTGCTCGCCGCTGGGCGCGGCAGGCGACACCGGGGTGACGCCGGAAGGACTGGCGACGCTGCCGTTCGCGTGGCATCACGTGGACGCCTACATGCTGGATCCGCGGCTGGGCGCGCTGCGCACTGCCTTCGGCGATCCGGCGGAGCCTGTCAGCTTCGAGCACTGGGAGGCGGTGATCGACGAGGCGGTGCAGCTGGCCTTGCAAGGGCGGCACGTGTCGATCATCTTCCATCCGTTCTTCTTCGGCCCCAGCAAGGACATGTCCCAGGCGCTGCGCGGCCTGATCAGCACGCTGCAGTCGCAGCGCGACCTGTGGGTCGCGCCTTGCGGCGAGGTGGCGCAGTGGTTGCGCCACCGATCGTGACTTTCCACCGACGGCATCGCATACCGTCCACGACCTGATACCTATCCCAGACAGGAGACACGCATGAGCTTCAGGAAATCAGCCGCGGCCGCCGCGGCGATCGCGGCGTTCGGCTGCTCGGCCGCGCTGGCGCAACTGTCCGACGGCATTCTCAAGATCGGCATTCTCAACGACCAGTCCGGTACCAGCAGCAACATGAGCGGGCAGGGCTCGGTCATCGCGGCGCGCATGGCGGTCGAGGACTTCGGCGGTACGGTGCTGGGCAAGCCTATCCAGGTGGTCTTCGCGGACCATCAGAACAAGCCCGACATCGCGTCGACCATCGCCACGCGCTGGATTCAGAACGAGCAAGTCGACGTGCTCGTGGACGTGCCGTTCTCGTCGGTGGCGCTGGGCATCCAGAACATCGCCAAGGCGAACAACCGGATGACGCTGATCTCGGGCGCGGGTTCGACCGACCTGACCGGCAAGAACTGCAAGGACATCAGCTTCACCTGGACCTGGAGCACGTACTCATACGCCAATGGCGTGGTCAATGCGATACCGGGCAATCCCGGTTCATGGTTCTTCATCTCCGTCGACAGCTCCGGCATGCTGAAGACGGTCGAAGAGGCGTCCGACATCGTCAAAGCCAAGGGCGGCAAGGTGATCGGGCTGGTGAAGCATCCGGTCAACCCGGGAGACTTCTCGTCGCTGATCCTGCAGGCGCAGGCTTCCAAGGCCGACATCATCGCGCTGGCCAATACTTCTAGCGACTTCATCAACACCATGAAGGCCGCCAAGGAATACGGCGTGACCGGCGGCAAGCAGAAGATCGTGGGGCTGCTCACCTTCATTCCGCAGGTCCATGCGATGGGGCTGCAGGATCTGCAAGGCATGCTGAACACGGTGTCGTTCTACTGGGACCTCAACGAGGAGTCGCGCGCGTGGACTAAGCGCTTCCGCGAGCGCTTCAAGGGCCAGTTCCCCAGCGAGCCGCAGGCGGGTGTGTACAGCGCCGTGCTGCACTACCTGAAAGGGGTCAAGGCCGCCGGCACCGATGAGGCGCAGGCCGTGGCGCGCGAGATGCGCAAGATGCCGGTGAAGGATTTCATGACGAACAATGCGACGATTCGTGCCGACGGCCAGGTGGCGCGCGACATGTATCTGATGCAGGTGAAGGCGCCGTCGGAGTCCAAGTACCCGTACGACTACTACAAACTGGTCCGGACCATTCCCGGTTCGGAAGCGTTCAAGCCGCTGTCCGACAGCGAATGCCCGCTGGTGGCCAAGAAGTGACGCTGGCGACGGCTGCCGTCGCCCGCGCTGAGCGCAGCGATCCGATCATCCTCCGGACGCAGGGGCTGACCAAGCGCTTCGGGCCTTTCACCGCGGTCGATGGGCTGGATCTTTCGGTCCGGCGCCACACGATCCACGCGCTGATCGGTCCGAACGGGGCGGGCAAGACGACGGTGTTCAACCTGTTGACGAAGTTTCTGACTCCTACGGCGGGCAGGATCCTGTTCAACGGCATCGACATCACGGATCGCACGCCGGCGGACATCTCGCTGATGGGCGTGGTCCGCTCGTTCCAGATCTCCGCGATCTTCTCGGACATGACGGTGCGCGAAAACGTTCGGCTGGCGCTGCAGCGGCCGACGGGGATGTCGATGCGCTTCTGGCGTTCCGAGCGCACGCTGCAGGTGCTCGAAGGTCGCGCCGACGAGCTGCTCGCGTCTGTCGGCCTGGCCGCCTTCGCCGATACGCGCGCCGGCGACATGCCGTACGGCCGCAAGCGTGCCCTCGAGCTGGCGACGACGTTGGCGCTCGAGCCCGAGCTGATGCTGCTGGACGAGCCCATGTCGGGGCTCGCGCACGAGGACATCGACAAGTTCACCGAGTTGATCCGCCGCGTGGCGGCCAGCCGCACGGTGATCATGGTGGAACACAATCTGTCGGTGGTCGCGCGTCTGGCCGACACCATCACGGTGCTTGCGCGCGGCGCCATCCTGGCCGAAGGCGACTACGCCACCGTTTCCAGCGATCCTAAGGTTCGCGAAGCCTACATCGGGACCGGCCATGACTGAGGCTCAACGGACTTCCGGCGAACTGCTGTCCGTTCGCGATCTGCGCGCCTGGTACGGCGATTCGCAGGCGCTGCACGGCGTGAACCTGCACGTGAACGCCGGCGAGCTGGTCACGCTGCTCGGACGCAACGGCGCCGGCAAGACGACCATTCTGCGTTCCATCATGGGCGTGATAGAGCGGCGCAGCGGCTCGATCCGCATGGACGGCGCCGAGCTGATCGGTCTCAAGCCCGAGCAGATCGCCCGGCACGGCATCGGCTACTGCCCGGAGGAGCGCGGCATCTTCGCGACGCTCAACGTCGCCGAGAACCTGATGCTGCCGCCTACGCTGCGTGCCGGCGGCATGACGGTCGAGCAGATCTACGAGCTGTTTCCCAATCTGGCGGAGCGCAAGCGCAGCCCGGGGACCAAGCTGTCGGGCGGCGAGCAGCAGATGCTTGCGATCGCGCGCATCCTGCGCACGGGCTCGCGGCTGCTGCTGCTCGACGAACCCACTGAGGGGCTGGCGCCGGTCATCGTGCAGCAGATCGGCAAGGTGATCCGGGGGCTGAAGGAACGGGGCTTCACCATCCTGCTGGTCGAGCAGAACTTCCGCTTCGCCAGCTCGCTGGCCGAACGCCACTACGTCGTGGAGAACGGCCGCATCGTCGACGAGATCATGCGCAGCCAGATGGCGGATACCGCGACCATAGAACGGCTCAACAGCTATATCGGCGTCTGAAATATCGGCGCCTGAAATATCGGCGCCTGAACCTCTTCAGCCGGACGGAGAACCCATGACAATCTTCGGTGTGCCATCCCAGGCACTGTTTGCGCAATTGCTGGTCGGCGTGGTCAACGGCGCGTTCTACGCGCTGCTCAGCCTGGGGCTGGCGGTGATCTTCGGCATGCTGCACATCGTGAACTTCGCTCACGGCGTGCTGTACATGCTGGGCGCGTTCCTGACCTGGTTCATGTTCACCTACTTCGGCATGAACTACTGGCTGGCCCTGCTGATCGCGCCGCTGGTCGTGGCGGCGCTAGGCATGCTCACCGAGGTGCTGATCCTGCGGCGCAGCTACAAGCTCGATCCGATCTACGGTTTGCTGCTGACCTTCGGCATCGCGCTGGTGGTGGAAGGGCTGTTCCGCGAGGCCTACGGTGTGACGGGCTTTCCATACTCGGCGCCCAGTTCGCTGCAGGGCGGGACCAACCTCGGCTTCATGTTCCTGCCGAACTACCGCGCCTGGGTGGTGGTGGCGTCCATCGTCGCATGCCTGGGCATCTGGTACGTCGTGGAACGGACGCGGCTGGGCTCCTACCTGCGAGCCGCGACCGAGAACGTGACGCTGGTGCGCGCCTTCGGCGTCAACGTGCCGCGCATGATCACGCTGACCTACGGGCTGGGGGCGGGGCTGGCGGCGCTGGGCGGCGTCATGGCCGCGCCGATCACGCACGTCAACGTGATGATGGGCTCGAACATCGTCATCGTCGTGTTCGCCGTGGTGGTGATCGGCGGCATGGGGTCGATCATGGGCGCCGTGGTGAGCGGCTTTCTGCTCGGCGTGGTCGAGGGCCTGACGAAGGTGTTCTATCCGGAAGCGTCGAGCCTGGCGATTTTCGTGGCGATGTCCATCGTACTGCTGTTCAAGCCGGCCGGCCTGTTCGGCAAAGGGGAATGACAATGAACGCGAGCGTTCTGGCCGCGCCGCCGGCCTTCTATCGCGACGGCCGCTTCCTGCTGGCGGCGGCAGTGATCATCGGGATCATCGCGCCGTTCGTCGTCTATCCGGTGTTCCTGATGAACGCGCTGTGCTGGGCGCTGTTCGCCAGCGCCTTCAATCTGCTGCTCGGCTACGTGGGGCTGCTGTCGTTCGGCCATGCCGCATATTTCGGCGGCGCGGCCTACGTGACGGCCTACCTGATGAAGAACTACGGCCTGCCGCCCGAGCTGGGAATCCTGGCCGGCACGGCCGCCGCCACGCTGATGGGCGCGATCTTCGGCGCGGTGGCGACCAAGCGGCACGGTATCGCGTTCTCGATGGTGACGCTGGCGCTGGCGCAGATGCTGTACTTCTACGCGCTGCAGACGCCGCTGTCGGGCGGCGAGGACGGCATCCAGTCGGTGCCGCGCGGCAAGCTGTTCGGCTTCATCGATCTGGATCAGCAGATGAACCTGTACTTCCTGGTGCTGGGGATCTTCTGCATCGGCATGGCCATCATTCATCGCGCGGTGCACTCGCCGTTCGGCTGGGTGCTCAAAGGCATCCGGCAGAACGAGCCGCGCGCCATCTCGCTGGGCTACAAGACGAGCCGGTACAAGTTCATGGCCTTCGTGCTGTCGGCCGGCCTGTCGGGGCTGGCGGGGGCCACGCAGACGCTGGTGTTCCAGATCGCATCGCTGACCGGCATCCACTGGGCGGTTTCGGGCGAAGTGGTGCTGATGACCATCCTGGGCGGCACCGCGACGCTGCTCGGGCCCATCGTAGGCGCCTTCGTGATCCTTGCGATGTTCAACTACCTGACGCAGTTCGGCTCGTGGGTGACGGTGATGCAGGGCGTGGTGTTCATCGTCTGCGTGCTGGCCTTCCGCGACGGCATCGTCGGCGAGCTGCGCAACTGGCTGGTCAGGCGTCAGCGCAGGCCGTCGGCGCGGCCGGCCCAGTAGGGCTGCTTCAGCGCCTTGCGGTCGACCTTGCCGACCGGTGTGCTCGGCAGGGCGGCGACGAACTCGACCGACTTCGGCGCCTGCACCGAGCCCTTGAGCCGGCGCACGTGGTCGGCCAGCGCTTCGGCCGCGGCCTGCTGCCCGGCGCGCAGCACGACGAAGGCCTTGACCGCCTCCCCCCAGACCTCGTCGGGCACGCCGACCACGGCGCAGGCGGCGACGGCGGGATGGGTGGCCAGCGCGTCTTCCACTTCGCGCGGGAAGACGTTGAAGCCGCCCGTGATGATCATGTCCTTGATCCGGTCGACGATATAGACGAAGCCGTCGGCGTCGCGGCGCGCGACGTCGCCGGTGTGCAGCCAGCCGTGCGCGAATGCTCGCGCGGTTTCGTCGGGGCGCTTCCAGTAGCCGTCCATGACGAGGCGGCCGCGCACGCAGAGCTCGCCGTCGGCGCCATCGGCGACTTCGCGGCCGTCGGCGTCGAGCAGCGCGATCTGGATGCCGGTCATCGGCCGGCCGCAGGAGGCCAGCCGTTCGGGGTGCGCGGCCGGATCATGCTCCTCCTTGCGCATCAGGCAGATCGTGTTCGGCGCCTCGGTCTGGCCGAAATGCTGCATGAACACCGGGCCGATGCGCTGCAGCGCTTCGGCCAGCCGCGCCGGCGCGATGGGCGCGGCGCCGTAGATGGCAGTACTGAGGCTGGGCATCTCGCCGGGCGCGCACTGCGGTCTTTGCAGCAGTGCGCCTATCATCGTCGGCACCAGCCAGGTGGTGGTGATGCGCTCGCGGCGCACCGTCAGCACGAACTCGTCGGGATCGAAGCCGTTCAGCAGATGAACAGTGCCGCCGCGGATCAGCGTGGGCAGCACCAGCGAGCCGGCCGCATGGCTGAGCGGCGTCGACAGCAGGATGCGCACTTCGCCGGGCCATTGATAGGCGCCCAGCATCATCATTAGCTGCTGCACCATGACGCGATGCGGCAGGATCACGCCCTTGGGCTGCCCGGTGGTGCCGCCGGTGTATGCGATGCGCGCGATGTCCGCTTCCGAGCCAGGCGTAATGAAGGGCGCATCGGCCTGCGCAGCCGCCGCCGTCATCAGGTCGTCGGCGGAACCGCTGCCCAGCGCGGCGATCATTTCGCAGCCGGCGGCTTCGCCCGCGGCGCCCGCGCGCTCGGCCAGCGCCTCGTCATGGACCAGCAGCCGGATCTCAGCGTCGACCAGCACGTGGCGCAGGTCCTGCGGACCGGCAAGCGCGTTCAGTGCCGTGACGCGCGCGCCGATGATCCAGGCCGCGGCCTGCACGAAGAACGATTCTGGGCGGTTCTGCAGCAGCAGTGCCAGGCCGTCGCCGGCGCGCAGGCCGCGCGCCTGCAGCGTGCGCGCCAGCGTGTAGACGTGGCGCGAGACCTCGCGATACGTCCAGCGCCGCTGCCCCTGGACGAACGCGATCTGCGCATCGCGTCCGCGCAGCGCCTCACGCACCAGATGGCCGAGGGTGACGCCTTCGGAAGGCGACGGAGTGCCGTGCATGCTTGCTCCTCAGTGGGAGGGAAACGGGTACTGCGCCAGGATAGAGCGGTACTCGTCCTCCGCTTCGATCTGCAAGGACTTCAGCAGGATCGAGACGCCGTTGTAGAACGAGATCGTCATCAGCAGGTTCAGCAGCAGCTCATGGTCGAAGTGCGTGCGCAGCGCGTCGAAGGTGGCATCGCCGAGTTCGCCGTCGGGTGTCATTTCGCGCGCGGCGCGCAGGATCAGCCGGTCGGCCTCCGGCAGATGCGTGGCGCGGCCCGCGGTCTCTTCGCCGATGGCGGCGATGTCGCGCGGCTCCAGTCCGTTCTGCAGGCCGAGCCGGATGTGGTGCACCCACTCGTATTCGGCGCGCGTGACATAGCCCACCTGCAGGATGGCTAGTTCGACCTGTCGCCGCGGCAGGCCGCTGTGCTGCCACAGGTGTCCGACCATTGCCTGGAACTGCCGGCTGGCGGCGGGCGCATTGGCCAGCGTGCGCCACAGGCGGAACGGGCGCTGCAGGACATCCTGGTCCTGCGCTGCCAGGTCGGATGTTTCGAGGTACGGCAGTCGGGTCAAGAGGCCTCCCGGCGGTTTGACGATCACGCAGCGGGCAGTCTAGAATGCCCGCATTATGCACACGTGTGCATTAAAATCAAAATCAGATCGCCGGGCCGTGCCGTCGCACGGCATGCCGGCCGTTTGCCGGAGATACGGTCTTGATGGACGCCGCGGCCCTGACCGCCGACGAAGCGACTGAACTGACGGGCGCGCTGGTGCGGATCGGCTGGGCCCGGCCCGGCGAGCTGCCTCGGTTCACGCCGCTGGCCGGCGGCGTCTCGTCGCTGATCGTACGGGCCGACCTGGGCGGCCGCAGCGTGTGCGTCAAGCGCGCGCTGCCAAAGCTGAAAGTGGCCAGCGACTGGAGCGCGCCGATCGAACGCAGCGACGCCGAGGCCGCGTGGCTGCGGACCGCGGCGGCCATCGTGCCCGGCTCGGTGCCGCGTCCTATCGGGCAGGACCGCGTCACGCGTGCCTTCGCGATGGACTTTCTGGATCCCGCCGATTACCCGGTATGGAAGTCGCAGCTGCTTGCCGGTCAGGCCGATGCGTCGACGGCCCGCGCCGTCGCCTCCGCGCTGGTCGCGATCCACGCGGCCACGGCCGGCCGACCGGAAGTGGCGGCCGCGTTTCCCAATCATCTGAACTTCGCCGCGCTGCGGCTGGAGCCGTACTTCGCCGCGGCGGCGCTGGCGCACCCGGCTCAGGCGCGCGTGCTGGGCGCGCTTATCCGCCGTACTGATTCGACGCGGCTGGCGCTGATCCACGGCGACGTCAGTCCTAAGAACATTCTGGTCGGCCCGCATGGGCCCATCCTCGTCGACGCCGAATGCGCGACGTACGGCGACCCGGCCTTCGACGTCGCGTTCTGCCTGAACCATCTGCTGCTCAAGTGCGTTTGGCGGCCGCAAACCAAGGCCGCGTATCTGGCCTGCTACGAGGCTTTCAGCGATGTGTACTTCGCCGGCGTGCAATGGGAGCCGCGGGCGACGATCGAGCAGCGCGCGAGCACGCTGCTGCCGGCGCTGCTGCTGGCACGCGTCGACGGCAAGTCGCCGGTGGAGTACCTCGTCGACGAAGCACGCCGCGAGCTCGTGCGCCGGTTTGCGATCGAAGGATTGGACAGGCCCGGCGATTCGATCGCCGCGCTGCGCGACAACTGGAACAGGCATATCCAATGAGCACGACCACCATTGCCCGGGTTCTGGGCCGCCGCATCTGGGATTCACGCGGCCGACCGACGGTGGAGGCGGAGGTCCATCTGCAAGGCGGAGCGGTGGGGCGCGGGATCGCGCCAGCCGGAGCCTCGCGCGGCAGCTACGAGGCGATCGA
>JBFWXS010000022.1:64733-76171 GCA_050187175.1 Burkholderiaceae bacterium | reverse complement strand
ACAGGCCGGATATAAGATCGCAATGAACCCGCCCAGCCAACTGCACATCTTGCTTGCCACACGGGAGGCGTCCATATAAGTTACGCCGTGGGCCAAGCTTCCGAGCATCGCAGGGAACCCCTTTGCGAAGCAAAGGGGCAAGCATCAGCGCCACGCCCACCCCGGACCCCCGCCGCCCGGCGCCTCGCCTCGCTTCGCCCAGCCACCGCCCCCGACCCATGCCTTTGCTCGCTACAACCTGAGCGGTTGCAAACCCCGAAACTCTCTGCCATAATCTCTGGCTCTGGTCGTCACCCCTAGCGTCTTGCGCCAAAACGCGCCGGTCGTCGAATCCCCGGGTCGGCCCAGATTTTTCCCAAACCACGGGACCAAGACTGACCGTTCGCTTCGCATCTCGCGGGCAGCGGATTAAGTTGGGACGGAAAAATGATTCAGATGCAATCGACGCTGGACGTCGCCGACAACACCGGCGCGCGTTCGGTTATGTGTATCAAGGTGCTGGGCGGCTCGAAGCGCCGCTACGCCGGCATCGGTGACGTCATCAAGGTCTCGGTCAAAGAGGCGCAGCCGCGTGGCCGCGTCAAGAAGGGCGAGATCTACAACGCCGTCGTCGTGCGCACGGCCAAGGGCGTGCGCCGCCAGGACGGTTCGCTGATCCGCTTCGACGGCAATGCCGCCGTGCTGCTGAACGCGAAGCTCGAGCCGATCGGCACGCGCATCTTCGGGCCGGTGACGCGCGAGCTGCGGACCGAGCGCTTCATGAAGATCGTGTCGCTGGCTCCGGAGGTGATCTGATGCAGAAGATCCGCAAGGGCGACGAAGTCGTCGTCATCGCCGGTCGCGACAAGGGCAAGCGCGGCACGGTGCTACGCCGTGTCGACGACGCGCACCTGGTGGTCGAGGGTGTGAACGTGGTCAAGAAGCACGTCCGCCCGAATCCGATGAAGGGGCAGACCGGCGGCATCGTCGAGAAGTCGATGCCGATCGATCAGTCGAACGTGATGCTGTTCAATCCGGTCACCGGCAAGGGTGATCGGGTCGGCCTGCGCACGCTGGAAGGCGGCCGCAAGGTTCGTTTTTACAAGTCCAACGGAGAGCAGGTCGGCGCGTGATGACGCTGCGCCGGTCCGCCGGCGCCCGCCGTCACGGCATGGCAGACGCGGCCCCACCGTCGGCAGTAGGCCGACGAGGGTCGATGAGGCAAGAGTGAAGGAATACTGAAATGGCTCGCCTGCAACAGCACTATCGCGAGAAAGTGGTTCCCGGTCTGGTGGCGCAGTTCGGCTACAAGTCCGTGATGGAAGTGCCGCGCATCACCAAGATCACGCTGAACATGGGCGTGTCGGAGGCCGTGGCCGACAAGAAGGTCATGGACAACGCGGTCGCCGATCTGACCAAGATCGCCGGCCAGAAAGTGGTCGTCACGAAGGCCAAGAAGGCCATCGCCGGCTTCAAGATCCGTGCCGGCTATCCGATCGGCTGCATGGTGACGCTGCGCGGCGAGCGCATGTTCGAGTTCCTCGATCGCCTGGTCACGATCGCGCTGCCGCGCGTTCGCGACTTCCGCGGGGTCTCGGGCAAGGCGTTCGACGGGCGCGGTAACTACAACATCGGGGTCAAGGAACAGATCATTTTCCCCGAAGTCGAATACGACAAGGTCGATGCGATCCGTGGGCTGAACATCAGCATCACGACGACGGCGAAGAGCGACGAAGAGGCCAAGGCGCTTCTGGCTGCGTTCAAGTTCCCGTTCCGCAACTGACCGCCCCGAACGCAATCGAGGAAGCAACCGAAGTGGCCAAACTCGCTTTGATCAACCGCGACCTGAAACGCCAGGCGACGGTCAAGAAGTTCGCCGCCAAGCGCAAGGCGCTCGAGGCGATCATCAACGATCAGTCGCAGTCCGAGGAAGAGCGCTATCAGGCTCGCCTGAAGCTGCAGGCGCTGCCGCGCAATGCCAGCCCGACGCGGCTGCGCAACCGCTGCGAAGTCACGGGTCGCCCGCGCGGCACGTTCCGCAAGTTCGGTCTCGCCCGCAACAAGCTTCGCGAGATCGCGATGCGCGGCGAGGTGCCGGGTCTGACCAAGGCGAGCTGGTAATCGGCGCGCCGGTAACGAGCGAGCTGGAAACGAGGAATTCATTATGAGCATGAGCGATCCCGTCGCGGACATGTTCACGCGCATCCGCAACGCGCAGCGCGTCGAAAAAGCTTCAGTCACGATGCCGTCGTCCAAGCTGAAAGTGGCGATTGCACAAGTCCTGAAGGACGAGGGCTACATCGAAGGGTTTGCAGTCAAGGGTGACGGCGCCAAGCATGAGCTGGAAGTCCAGCTCAAGTATTACGCCGGCCGTCCGGTCATCGACCGGATCGAACGCGTTTCGCGTCCCGGACTGCGCGTGTACAAGAGCCGCGACACGCTGCCGCAGGTCATGAACGGCCTCGGCGTGGCGATCGTCACCACGTCCAAGGGCGTGATGACCGACCGTCGTGCGCGCGCCAGCGGCGTCGGCGGTGAAGTCATCGCCTACGTGGCCTGACGGAGGGCGGCGAACATGTCTCGAGTAGGCAAGAACCCGGTCGCGATTCCGGCCGGCGTGGAAGTGACGCTGGCCGACGGCAGCATCACCGTGAAGGGGCCGCTGGGCACGCTGAGCCAGCGCGTCAATCCGCTGGTCGCGATCAGCAAGGAAGGCGCGACGCTGACGTTTCCGCCGGCCGACGAGAGCCGCGACGCGAACGCGATGAGCGGCACGTACCGCGCGCTGGTCGCGAACATGGTGCATGGCGTGTCCAAGGGCTTCGAGAAGCGGCTGCAGCTGGTCGGTACCGGCTATCGCGCGCAGGCCCAGGGCGCGAGCCTGAACCTGTCGCTCGGCTTCTCGCATCCGGTCGTGCATGCGCTGCCCGACGGCGTGAAGGCCGAAACGCCGACGCAGACCGAGATCGTCATCAAGGGCGCCGATCGGCAGAAGGTGGGGCAGGTGGCGGCCGAGATCCGCGCCTACCGGGCCCCCGAGCCGTACAAGGGCAAGGGTGTGCGCTACGCCGACGAACGCGTGGTGCTCAAGGAAGTCAAGAAGAAGTAAGCAACGGGCTGCTTCTGAGGATTCGAGCGATGAACAAGAACCAATCCCGTTTGCGCCGCGCCCGGCAGACCCGGCTGAAGATCCGCGAACTGCGGGCGCGCCGGCTGACGGTGCACCGGACGAACACGCACATCTACGCCAGCATCTTCGACGAGGCCGGCGAGCGTGTGCTGGTGTCGGCTTCGACCGTCGAGCAGGAAGTGCGTCAGCAGCTGTCCGGCAAGGGCGGCAACGTCGACGCCGCGGCGCTGGTCGGCAAGCGCATCGCCGAGAAGGCGCTGGCTGCGGGCATCGACAGCGTGGCCTTCGACCGCGCAGGCTACCGGTTCCACGGGCGAGTCAAGGCATTGGCCGAGGCTGCTCGTGAAGCAGGCCTGAAGTTCTAGGCTTAGGGACGAATTCAAATGGCAAAACTTCAAGCGAAAGTCGCGGGCAAGGCTGCGGGCGAGGAGCGCGACGACGGTCTGCGCGAGAAGATGATCGCGGTCAACCGGGTGACCAAGGTCGTCAAGGGCGGCCGTATCCTCGGTTTCGCGGCGCTGACCGTGGTCGGCGACGGCGACGGCCGCATCGGCATGGGCAAGGGCAAGGCCCGCGAGGTGCCGGTCGCCGTGCAGAAGGCGATGGACGAAGCGCGGCGCAAGCTGGTCAAGATCCCGCTGCGCGGCGGCACGCTGCATCACCAGGTGATGGGTCGCCATGGCGCCTCCGTGGTCATGCTGAAGCCGGCGCCGGACGGTACCGGCATCATCGCCGGTGGTCCGATGCGCGCGATCTTCGAGGTGATGGGCGTCAGCAACATCGTCGCCAAGAGCCACGGTTCGTCGAACCCGTACAACATGGTGCGCGCCACGCTGGACGCGCTGCGCAACCTGAACACGCCGGCCGAGATCGCCGCCAAGCGGGGCAAGTCGGTCGAGGAAATCCTCGGCTGAGCCGGCGCCGCCGGATGCGGCGGGGCATGGAGAATGCAATGAGCAAGAAGACGCTGAAGGTCACCCTGGTTCGCAGCCCGATCGGCACGCGCGGCACGCACAAGGCCACCGTGCTCGGCCTGGGCCTGAAGAAGCTGAACCAGGTCCGTGAGCTGGAAGACACGCCGTCGGTCCGCGGCATGATCAACAAGGTGTCGTACCTGGTGAAGGTGCTCTGAGCACCTTGCGTCAGGACACCGGAGGTTCCATGAAACTGAACGAATTGAAACCCGCCGCCGGCAGCAAGCACGCCGCCAAGCGCGTCGGGCGCGGTATCGGCTCCGGGCTGGGCAAGACGGCCGGCCGCGGCCACAAAGGCCAGAAGTCGCGTTCGGGCGGCTTCCACAAAGTCGGCTTCGAGGGCGGCCAGATGCCGCTGCAGCGCCGGCTGCCGAAGCGCGGCTTCACGTCGCTGTCGCGCGACGCGACCGCCGAGGTGCGGCTGTCCGAGCTCGAGAAGCTCGAGGCCACCGAGGTCGATCTGCTGACGCTTAAGGCCGCGGGCGTGGTGCCGCAGCTGGCGCTCGGCGCCAAGGTGATCCTGTCGGGCAAGCTGACGCGCAAGGTCGTCCTCAGCGGCGTCGCCGCGACCAAGGGCGCCAAGGCTGCGATCGAGGCGGCCGGCGGCTCGATCGCCTAAGCTGTTCGCAAACGGTTCACTGAGAGCGGAACGCAACACGTGGTGAGCAACCCTGCGGCGCTGGCCAAGGCGGGCAAGTTCGGCGATCTGAAGCGCCGGCTGTGGTTCCTGCTGCTGGCGCTCATCGTCTATCGGATCGGTGCGCACATTCCGGTGCCCGGCATCAACCCGGATCAGCTGGCACAGCTGTTCCAGGGCCAGCAGGGCGGCATCCTGGGAATGTTCAACCTGTTCTCCGGTGGAGCGCTGTCGCGCTTCACCGTGTTTGCGCTCGGCATCATGCCGTACATCTCGGCCTCGATCGTCATGCAGCTGCTGACGGTCGTGGTGCCGGCGCTCGAGGCGAAGAAGAAGGAAGGCGAGGCGGGCCGCCGCGAGATCACGAAGTACACGCGCTGGTTCACCGTCTGCCTGGCCACGTTCCAGGCGATCGGCATCGCGATCGCGATCGAGGCGCAGCCGGGGCTGGTCATCGAGCCGGGCATGACGTTCCGCTTCACCGCCGTGGTGTCGCTGGTCACCGGCACGATGTTCCTGATGTGGCTCGGCGAGCAGATCACCGAACGCGGGCTGGGCAACGGCATCTCCATCATCATCTTCGCCGGTATCGCGGCCGGCCTGCCGAGCGCCATCGGCGGCATGGGCGAGCTGATCCGCACGGGATCGATGGGCGGCTTCTCGGCGCTGGTGATCATCGCGCTGGTGGTGCTGGTGACGGCGGCGGTGGTGTTCGTCGAACGCGGCCAGCGCAAGATCACGGTGAACTACGCGAAGCGCCAGGTCGGCAACCGCGTCTACGGCGGCCAGACCTCGCATCTGCCGCTGAAGCTGAACATGTCGGGCGTGATTCCGCCGATCTTCGCATCGTCGATCATCCTGTTCCCGGCGACGATCGCGCAGTGGTTCACGTCCGGCGACGTCACCAATCCGGTCGTGCGCTGGCTGCGCGACCTGGCGGCGACGCTGTCGCCGGGGCAGCCGGTGTACATCCTGCTGTATGCGCTGGCCATCATCTTCTTCTGCTTCTTCTATACGGCGCTGGTGTTCAACAGCCGTGAGACGGCGGACAACCTGAAGAAGAGCGGCGCGTTCGTGCCGGGCATCCGTCCGGGCGAACAGACGGCGAAGTACATCGACAAGATCCTGATGCGGCTGACGCTGGCTGGTGCGATCTACATCACGCTGGTCTGCCTGCTGCCCGAGTTCCTGGTCCTGAGGTGGAATGTGCCGTTCTACTTCGGCGGCACCTCGCTGCTGATCATCGTGGTGGTCACGATGGATTTCATGGCGCAGGTGCAGGCGTATGTGATGTCGCACCAGTATGAGAGTCTTCTGAAGAAGGCCGGGGCAAAAGGAGCCGGTGCCTAGCGGGTGTCAGCAGGGCCTGCGGCCGGGGAGGACGAGCGTGTCGTTTAACCGAGCGACGTGTTTCGATGAGCAAGGAAGACGTCATCCAGGTTCAGGGGGAGGTCGTCGAGAACCTGCCCAACGCGACGTTCCGTGTGAAGCTCGAGAATGGACACGTGGTTCTGGGGCACATCTCCGGCAAGATGCGGATGCACTATATCCGGATCCTGCCGGGAGACCGGGTGACGGTGGAGCTGACGCCGTACGATCTGACCAGGGCGCGGATCGTGTTCCGGTCGAAATGAGGGGCGGGTGCCGGCGAGCACCGGCCGGATGAACGAAATTCGGGCTGTCGCCGAAGCGGCAGCCGACTTGGGTAGCGAGGTAAATCATGAAAGTGTTGGCTTCCGTCAAGAAGATCTGCCGCAACTGCAAGGTGATCAAGCGCAACGGCGTCGTTCGCGTGATCTGCCTCGACCCGCGGCACAAGCAGCGTCAGGGCTGAACGAGGAATATCCATGGCACGTATTGCGGGCATCAACATCCCCGACCGTCAGCACACCGAGATCGGCCTGACGGCGATCTACGGCATCGGCCGGACGCGCGCGCGCCAGATCTGCGAGGCCGCCAACGTTCCGTTCGACAAGAAGGTCAAGGATCTGAACGACGCCGAGCTGGAGCGCATCCGCGACCAGATCGCGAAGCTCACCATCGAAGGTGATCTGCGTCGCGAGACCTCGATGTCGATCAAGCGGCTGATGGATCTGGGCTGCTACCGCGGTGTGCGCCATCGTCGCGGCCTGCCGGTACGCGGCCAGCGGACGCGCACGAACGCGCGCACCCGCAAGGGCCCGCGCAAGGCCGGCGTCGCGCTGAAGAAATAAGCAGCGCTGAACCGAACGCATCGATCGGAGTCGACTCCAAATGGCTACCAAATCCCAGTCGGCCGCCCAGGCGGCCGCCGCCTCGCGCCTGCGCAAGAAGGCGAAGAAGAACGTGTCGGATGGCATCGCGCACATCCACGCGTCGTTCAACAACACGATCATCACGATCACCGACCGCCAGGGCAACGCGCTGTCGTGGGCCTCGTCGGGCGGTGCCGGCTTCAAGGGCTCGCGCAAGTCCACGCCGTTCGCGGCGCAGGTGGCGGCCGAGTCCGCCGGCCGCGCGGCGCAGGAATGCGGCATCAAGAACCTGGAAGTGCAGATCAAGGGCCCCGGCCCGGGTCGCGAGTCGTCGGTGCGCGCGCTGAACGCGCTGGGCATCAAGATCCTGCAGATCCAGGACGTGACGCCGATCCCGCACAACGGCTGCCGTCCGCCGAAGAAGCGCCGGATCTGAAGACGGGTTTCCCGTCGCCGTATCGACAGGGCAAGGCGCAGCCGGAGGGGTTCCGGCGCGCGACCCGGGCCCGGCCGGCACTGCCGGCCGAATCGGGCGGAAGACCACTGTTCGTCACCTGAAAGGCCTCCAGGCCAGGTCACCAAAGACGGACTAACCGCGAAGCGATTCGCGTATCTCTGAGGAAATCACGTGGCACGTTACACCGGACCGAAAGCCAAGCTGTCCCGCCGGGAAGGCACCGACCTGTTCCTGAAGAGCGCCCGCCGTGGCCTGGACACGAAGTGCAAGCTCGACAGCAAACCCGGCCAGCATGGCCGCACCTCGGGCTCGCGCCCGTCGGACTTCGGTCTGCAGCTGCGCGAGAAGCAGAAGGTCAAGCGGATGTACGGCGTGCTCGAGCGCCAGTTCCGCCGCTACTTCGCCGAGGCCGAGCGCCGTCGCGGCAACACCGGCGAGAACCTGCTGCAGCTGCTTGAAAGCCGGCTGGACAACGTCGTCTACCGGATGGGCTTCGGCTCGACGCGCGCCGAAGCGCGCCAGCTGGTCAGCCACAAGTCGGTGCTGGTGAACGGCCAGTCCGTCAACATCCCGTCGCTGAACGTGCGTGCGAACGATGTCGTGGCAATCCGCGAGCAGTCGCGCAAGCAGGCGCGCATCCAGGATTCGCTGAACCTGGCCGACCAGAACGGTTTTCCGTCGTGGGTGTCGGTGGACAAGAACAAGATGGAGGGTGTGTTCAAGAACATGCCTGATCGCGGCGACATCGCCGGCGACATCAACGAAAGCCTCATCGTCGAGTTGTACTCGCGCTAATCGAGAGGATATCTATGCAGACTGCCATGCTGAAGCCGCGCATCGTCGAGGTGGAGCAACTCGGTGCCTCGCATGCCCGCGTCGTGATGGAGCCGTTCGAGCGCGGCTACGGTCACACGCTGGGCAATGCTCTGCGCCGTGTGCTGCTCTCGTCGATGGTCGGCTACGCACCCACCGAGGTGCAGATCTCGGGTGTCGTGCACGAGTACTCGACGATCGACGGCGTTCGCGAAGATGTCGTCGACCTGCTGCTGAACCTGAAGGGCATCACCTTCAAGCTGCACAACCGCGACGAAGTGTTCCTCACGCTGCGCAAGGATTCGCCGGGCCCGGTCACGGCGGCCGACATCGACGTGCCGCATGACGTCGAGGTCATCAATCCCGAGCATGTGATCGCCACGCTGACGCAGGGCGGCAAGCTCGACATGTCGATCAAGGTCGAGCGCGGCCGTGGCTACCTGCCGGGTACGATGCGCAGCCTGAACGAGACCAAGACGATCGGCAAGATCGTGCTGGACGCCTCGTTCTCGCCGGTGCGCCGCGTCAGCTACCAGGTCGAGAGCGCGCGCGTCGAGCAGCGCACCGACCTGGACCGCCTGGTGGTCGACGTCGAGACCAATGGCGTCATCGCGCCCGAAGAGGCGGTCCGCCAGTCGGCGCGCATCCTCGTCGAGCAGCTGTCGGTGTTCGCCGCGCTGGAAGGCGGCGCCGAGCCGGCGGTGGAAGTCGCTGCCTCGGTCGGCGGCGGCCGCGGCCCGCAGATCGATCCGATCCTGCTGCGCCCGGTCGACGATCTGGAGCTGACGGTGCGCTCGGCCAACTGCCTGAAGGCCGAGAACATCTACTACATCGGCGACCTGATCCAGCGCACCGAGAACGAGCTGCTGAAGACGCCGAACCTGGGCCGCAAGTCGTTGAACGAGATCAAGGAAGTGCTTGCCTCGCGCGGACTGACCCTTGGCATGAAGCTCGAGAACTGGCCGCCGGCCGGTCTCGAGCGCCCGTAACAGAACAGAAGGCGAGCACGCGAGGAATCGAATATGCGTCACCGTCACGGACTACGCAAACTTAACCGTACCAGCGCCCATCGCGAAGCGATGCTGCGCAACCTGTGCAATGCGCTGCTGCGGCACGAACTGATCAAGACCACGCTGCCCAAGGCCAAGGAGCTGCGCCGCGTCGTCGAGCCCATCATCACGCTGGGCAAGACTTCGTCGCTGGCCAACCGCCGGCTGGCGTTCGACCGGCTGCGCGACCGCGAAATGGTCGTCAAGCTGTTCGACGAGCTGGGCCCGCGCTATGCCAAGCGCAACGGCGGCTACCTGCGCATCCTGAAGTTCGGCTTCCGCGTCGGCGACGCGGCGCCGATGGCGCTGGTCGAGCTGATGGACAGGCCCGAAGAGCCGGCACAGGCGCAGGCGGAGACGGCGCAGAGCGCCAGCTGAACGTCGGTCGCGGCGGCCCCGGCAAAGCTGTAAGGCCGGGGAGATGCCGCGGACAGACGATCCCGGGGCGCGCGGGCGGTCCTAGCGACCGCAGCGCGCCCTTGCCATTTGCCCGACCACTTCCTACCGGCCACAACCGATCCTGCCGCAGCGATGAGGAGCCCCGACGCCGACATGCGCGCCGACGCGATGAAGGCCGGTTTGCCGATGACCGTTCAGCCGCGATGCCTGCCAACGTACTGACCGGCACGGTGCTCACCGTCGACGGGCTCAGCAAGCGCTTCGGCGACTTCCAGGCGCTGGCGGGCCTGGATTTCAGCGTGCGCCGCGGCGAATGCTTCGGCCTGCTGGGCCCGAACGGCGCCGGCAAGAGCACGACGCTGAAGTCCATCCTCGGGCTGGTGGAGCCCAGCGGCGGCCGCATCGAGCTGCTCGGCCTGCCCATCCCGCAGCAGGCGCGGCAGGCGCGCGCGCGCGTCGGCGTGGTGCCGCAGAGCGATGCGCTCGACCCCGATTTCACGGTGGCCGAGAACCTGATCGTTTTCGGCCGCTACTTCGGCATCCGGAAGTCGCAGCTGCTGGCGCGGCTCGACGAGCTGCTCGACTTCGCCGGCCTGGCGCACAAGCGCGACGCGCGCATCCAGGAGCTGTCGGGCGGCATGCGCCGCCGGCTGACGCTGGCGCGCGCGCTCGTCAATGACCCGGAGGTGCTGTTCCTCGACGAACCGACCACCGGGCTCGACCCGCAGGCGCGGCATCTGATCTGGGAGCGGCTGAAGCGGCTGCTGTCGCGCGGCAAGACCATCGTGCTGACGACGCACTTCATGGAAGAGGCCGAGCGGCTCGCGCATCGGCTGGCCGTCGTCGACCACGGCAAGCTGATCGCGCTCGACACGCCGCAGGCGCTGATCGCGCGCGAGATCGAGCCGCACGTGGTCGAGGTGACCGGCGACGGCGTCGAGCAATGGGTGGCGCAATCCGCCGGCGGCCTGTCGGCGCGCTTCGAGCTGGTCGGCGAGACCGCGTTCCTGTACTGCCGCAGCCTGGAGAGCGCCGCCGCCGCAGCGGCCGCCGTGGGCGGGCTGCGCGCGCTGCAGCGGCCGGCCAATCTCGAGGACGTGTTCCTCAAGCTGACTGGCCGCGATCTGCGCGACTGAAGCCACGGCATAGCCTCGACCCGCACCCGGACGCCGAATGGGCCTGTACGCACCGCCTCGCTTCTCGACCCGCTTCGTGCCGGTGTACCTGCGCAATCTGCTGGTCTGGCGCAAGCTCGCGGCCGCCAGCGTGCTCGGCAACGTCGCCGATCCGCTGATCGTGCTGGTCGCCTTCGGCTACGGCCTCGGCCGCCTGCTGCAGCAGGTCGACGGCGTGCCGTACATCCTGTTCCTGGCCGCCGGCTCCATGTGCATGAGCACGATGATGGCGGCCAGCTTCGAGTCGCTGTACTCGGCGTTCTCGCGCATGCACGTGCAGCGCACCTGGGAATCGCTGATGAACGCGCCGCTGAATCTCGACGACATCGTGATCGCCGAGTGGCTGTGGGCTGGCACCAAGAGCGTGTTCTCGGGGCTGGCGATCATCGCCGTCGTCTGGGTGCTGGGCGTCTCGCGCGAGCCGACGCTGCCGCTGGTGCTGCCCGTGGTCGCGCTGACCGGGCTGTGCTTCGGCGCGATCGGCCTGTGCTTCAATGCGCTGGCCCGCAACTACGATTTCTTCACCTACTATTTCACGCTGGCGCTGACGCCCATGATCTTCGTATCGGGTGTCTACTACCCGATGGAAGG
>JBFWXS010000022.1:7996-64633 GCA_050187175.1 Burkholderiaceae bacterium | reverse complement strand
ATGGTGACGGTGGCGCCGGATGCCGTGTGGCCGGCGTATGCGAGCTGGGTGCTGGCGGAGACGCGGCCGGCGCGGCAGCGGCAAGCGAAGGCGCGGCCTGAAGGCTGACGGGCCCAGGTCCGAGCGAACTTCACGGTCTCCCACCAGCGTACGGCGGGACTGCATTTCAGCGCGCCGCTGGATCGATTCCTTCGATCTGTAGCACAGCCGTCCGGATCGTGTTGCGGCCGCATTCGTGCATTCGCTGTTCCTGTTCGCTCAGCGTCCCTGGGTTTCTTCTGATTCGTTGACAACTTATCAAAACGATAGTTCAATAAGATTTTTATTGAACAACAGAGGCCTTCCGTGAAGCCGCTGAAGCTGGTGCTCGCAATGTCCGTCTTCGCTGTCGCTACCGCGGCCGCGCAAGCGCAGGAGTTCCCGACCAAGACAGTGAGGATCGTTTCGCCGTACGCCGCCGGCGGTTCCGATGTGCTGGCGCGCCAGCTGGCCGAGCGGCTTTCGGCGAAGTGGAAGCAGCCCGTCATCGTCGAGAATCGTCCGGGGGCCTCGACGAACATCGCGGCCAAGCACGTTGCAACATCACCCGCCGACGGCCACACGCTGCTGTTCACCTCGGATGCGACGACTACCGCGAATCCGCATCTGTTCCAGGATCTGTTCACGAAGATGGCGTTCGATCCGGTCCGCGATCTGTCGCCGGTGACGCAAGTGGTCGGATTCGCGTTCGTCGTAGTGGCGCATCCCAGCCTCGGCGTGAAGACGATGGCCGAGCTGCTCGACAAGTCGAGAACCTCGCCCGTCCCCATTCCGTATGCTTCGTTCGGCAATGCCAGCCAGTCGCACGTGTTCTTCGAGTACATGGCCGCCAGGCACGGCCTGAAGCTCACGCAGGTGCCCTACAAGGGGGTGACGCCGTCGATGCATGCCGTCATCGGGGGAGAGGTGATGCTGGGCCTGGCCGGCAGCGGCGCTTCGGTCGAGTTCGTGAAGAACGGCCGTCTCAGGGCACTCGCGATCGGCGGCTCCTCGCGCAGTCCGTCCTACCCCGACGTCCCGACGCTGACCGAGCTCGGCATGGAGGATCTCGATCCCAAGCCCTGGCTAGGCATGTACGCGCCGCGCGGAACGAGCCTGGAGATCAGAAGGAAGATCGCGAACGACGTCCGCGAGATCATCATGGATTCCGCCAGCGCCAAGCGCTACGTCGTGGATCTCGGTTACGAACGGAAGGCCTCGGATCCGGAGGACTTCGAGAAGCATCTAGCCAGGGAGCTCGTCTGGCGGGGCGAGCAGATCAGGCTGGGAAAGATCACGGCGGCCGAGTAGCCCGGACCGATGAAGAAGAACGTAGAGTTGATCATCGACGGCGGCTCCATCGTCACGCTCGACGGGGCGAGGCGGATCATCCGCAACGGCAGCATCGCGGTCGATGCCGGCAGGATCGCCGGGCTGGGCAAGCGCGATGAGGTCAGGCAGGCCTTCTCGGCGGCGAGAACGATCGATGCCGCGGATGATCTGGTGCTGCCGGGCTTCATCGATGCGCATCACCATCCGGTCCACTACATGACCAAGGGGTCGACGGACGATCTGCCCTTCGTTCCCCGCATCAAGCACATCGTGCAGCCGTACGAGCGCGTGCTGACGGAAGAAGAGGCCTACCTGAATGCGACCGCCACGTTCGCGGAGATGCTGCTGAGCGGCACGACATGCTTCAATGACGCCGGCAGCATCCAGGGTGAAGGCGTGGCGCGCGCAGCACGGGATGCGGGCATCCGCGGCGTGCTCGCGCTCGAATCAGTGGATGTCGAGGACGGGGCGCCGATACCCGGCCCCGGTGGGGACTGGGCGGCGGTCGCGGCCAGAGCCGAAGCCTTCGTCGACCGATGGAACGGCGCCGCGGACGGGCGGTTGCGAGCCGGCTTCACGTTGACCGATTCCCGGCGCGTGTCCGACGGCCTGTGCCTGGCGGTCAGGTCGCTGGCCGACCGCTACGACACGAGCATCCATGGCCACATGGTGCTGCCCAAGGCGCCGGGCGCGACCGCCCCGCTGCACCGCTACCGCGATCTGGGCCTGCTCTGCCCCAGGCTGTCGCTGACGCACCTGGGCTATCTTCCGGAGGACGAGATCGCGCTGCTGGTGAGCAACGAGGTCAAAGGCGTCCACTGTCCCGGCACCAGCACGTTGGGTGGACTCGGTGTGATCGGACACGGATCCATTCCGGAAATGCTCGACGCCGGAATGACGATCGGCCTGGGCAGCGACGCGGCCACCGTGAGCCGGACGCTAGACATGATTCGGCACATGCACATGACCGCGGCGGCCCACAAGGATGCCCGGCGCGCGGACGTCGTGATCAGCTGCTTCAAGGCCCTCGAGATGGCGACGATAGACGGCGCGCATGCTCTGCGCTGGGCCGATGAGATCGGCTCGATCGAGCCGGGAAAGCGGGCGGACATCATCGTCGTCGATGCGCGGAACATCGAGCTGCATCCCAATCCGCATGCGAATCCCGTCGCCAATCTCGTCTATTCCGGTTCCGGCCGGCTGGTCGAGACGGTCATCGTGAACGGAACGGTCGTCGTCGAGAACCGGCGCCTGAAGACGATAGACGTGGGGGCGCTTCTTGCCGAGCTGGGCGATGCAGCGCCGCGGGTGCTGGAACGAATCGGCGCCCGCGTGAAGTCGCAGTGGCCGATCGCGTAGGCGCCGCCGAGGCAGGCGCCGCGGTGGCAGGCGCCGCGGTGGCAGGCGCCGCGGTGGCAGGCGTCGCGCAGGCAGGCGCCGCGCAGGCACCAGGTATCAGAGGCTCTTCTTAGCGGCGGCCCCGGTGTCCAGCGGCCGCCGGCCGGCTGCCTTCGAGGCCCTTCAGGCCGAGCTTCTGCGTATGCAGCACTTCCTTGACCACTTTCAGAAAGGCCTGCGCTGCGGGCGACAGATTGTCGCCGTTGCGCATCAGGACTCCGATAGTGCGGACGCCGCGCGGCTTGACGATCGGTACGGCGACGAGAGATGAAATCCCCGTCATGCCCAGGCCGAGGCTGGGAAGGCAGCCGTGCGCGATGCCCGCATGGACGAGGCCGCCCAGCGTGTAGTGAAAGTTGACGGTGTATCTGGGCTTCAGCGGTGTTCCGATGGCGGAGAAGAAGCGGGTGAGATAGTCGACGGCGTTCGGGGAGCTTCTTACCACCACCAGATCCAGATCCGAAAGTGCTTTCGCGGGTATCGAGGCTGCCTTCGACAGCGGGTCATCGGAGCGGCAGATGAGCGAGTACGGCTCCTCGGCGAGCTTCTCGAATCGAAATCCTTCGAGATCGAGCGGTTCCGATCCGATGCCGAAATCGGCGTTGCCGAGGCGGATGGTCTCGACCATCCGATCGGCCGGCTCGTCGATGACCGAGACGCTGATGTTCGGATAGCTGGCGCTGTAGTTGGCCAGGCTCTGCGGAAACAGGTGGGTAGCGAGACTGGGAAGGAACGAGACGGTGATGCGCCCGCGCTGCAGTTGGGCCTCTTGGCGGATGTCCTCGATCGTTTCCAGCTCGCGCAGGATGCGGTGCACCTTGGCTTGCAGCCGAGCGCCTTCGTCGGTCAGTTCGACCCGCTGCGTGGTCCGATGGAAGAGCGGGACGCCGAGCATCTCCTCCAGCTCCGCGACGTGCGCGCTCAGCGCGGGCTGAGAGACGCTCAGTGCGTTCGCGGCGGCCCGGAAATTGCCATGCTCGGCCACGGCGGCGAAGCCGCGCAGCTTCGTCAGCGTCAATCTGGAGATGGTCATGGCTATTCCTGCGGACCCAGCGCGGTGCTGCCCCGCCCGTCACGCCCGTCGCGCGTATCACGCGTATCACGCTCCTCACGCGCACCACGAGTATCACGCCCTTCACGCCCCTCCGCGCCGCGCTTGCGCGCGCTGCGCCCCTTGCGATCGACCAGCGACGCACTGCTGATCATCGCGCGCGTGCGCAGATAGATCAGCAGCGCGGCCCCGATCACTACCATCGCGGCCAGCGTCCACCAGAACCCGGACGGAGCCTTCAGGCCCGGGATGAACTCGAAGTTCATGCCGAAGATGCCGGTGATCAGCGTCAGCGGCATGAACACCGCCGTGATCGCGGTCAGCGTGCGCATCGATTCGTTCGTGCGATGCGCGGTGGACGAGAAGTGCAGCTGCACGGCGCTCTCGACCGAGGATTCGAGCCGCCGCGCGTGGCTCAGCACGCGGTGGATGTGCTCGACGACGTCGCTGGTGCGGACCAGCAGCGCGTCGCTGAGCTGGTGCAGGCCCTTGCCCGCCGAGCCGGGCGCTTCGGTGCGTTCGGCGCGCTCGTCGCGCCATTCCTGGATCGCGTCGAGCTGCTCCTCGCACAGGTCCTGCAGCCGCTGCATCTCGCGGCGGCTCTGCAGCAGCGCATACCAGTCGCGGAACGGCCGGCGCGGGTCGAGCAGCTCGCGCTGCCGCCGCTCCAGGTGTTCGGACAGCGGCTGGCGCAGATCGAGATAGCGGTCGACCAGGCCATTGACGATGCGCAGCATCAGCGCTTCGGGCAGTTCGGGCAGGCGGGTGCGGCTGCGCGCCGCCGCCAGCAGCCGCTCGCGCAGCGCGGGGATCTGCCGGTTCTCCGGCGAACGGATCGTCACCAGCAGGCCCGGGAACAGGAAGAACACCGCGGGCCGCGTGCGGATGTGGATCACGTCGTTCGGGTCGAGGTCCTCGTCGGGCGTGGCCAGACCGCGGAACACGATCATTTCGTAGTCGTTGGTCGAGTCGAAGTACGACGGATGGTTCGGGTTCTCGGAATCGCTGAGGTGGTCGTCGAACACGGTGACGCCGGTCAGCCGCTGCGTCGGCTCCAGCCAGGCGCGGCCGTCGTCATAGACGCAGTCGCACCACAGGAAGCCGTGCGCCGGCAGCTGCTCGGGCGGCTCGGGCAGGGCCCGCGCGGCGCCGGGGCTGACGAGCACGAACTGCACGGCAGGCTCAGCCGTTCTCGCGCAGCCAGCGCGCGGCGTCGCGCGCGAAGTAGCTGAGGATGCCGTCGGCGCCGGCGCGGCGCATCGCCAGCAGCGCTTCCAGCGCGACCGTCCGCTCGTCCAGCCATCCATTGCCCGCGGCAGCCTTCAGCATCGCGTACTCGCCGCTGACCTGATAAACGAAAGTGGGACAGCGGAACGTGTCCTTCACGCGGCGCACGATGTCGAGGTAAGGCATGCCGGGCTTGACCATGACCATGTCCGCGCCCTCCTGCAGGTCGAGCGCGACTTCGCGCAGCGCCTCGTCGGAGTTGCCGGGGTCCATCTGGTAGGTCTTCTTGTTGCTCTTGCCCAGGTTCGTGGCCGAGCCGACGGCGTCGCGGAACGGGCCGTAGAAGCCGGATGCATACTTCGCCGAGTACGCCATGATCCGCGTGTGGATGTGGCCGGCGCCTTCGAGCGCTTCGCGCACCGCGCCTATGCGGCCGTCCATCATGTCCGACGGCGCGACGATGTCGACGCCGGCCTGGGCCTGCACCAGCGCCTGCTTGACCAGGATCTCGACGGTGGGTTCGTTGATCACGTAGCCGTCGTCGTCGATGACGCCGTCCTGGCCGTGGCTGGTGTACGGGTCCAGCGCCACGTCGGTCAGCACGCCGAGCTCGGGGAAGCGCTGCTTCAGCGCCGCGACGGCGCGCGGCACCAGTCCTTCGGGGTCGGCGGCGGCGATGCCGTCCGGCGTCTTCAGCGCCGGGTCTATGACCGGGAACAGCGCCAGCACGGGGATGCCGAGCCGCAGGCAATCCTCGGCGACCGGCAGCAGCCGGTCTATCGAGAGGCGCTCGACGCCCGGCATCGACGGCACGGCCTCGGTCCGCGACGGCCCGTCGAGGATGAAGATCGGATAGATCAGATCGTCGGCCGCCAGCCGGTGCTCGCGGACCAGGCGCCGCGTGAAGTCGTCGCGGCGCAGCCGGCGCAGGCGGGTGGCGGGAAAGCGTTGCGGGAACGGTGACACGGGGGTGGTCATGGTTAGCATTCCTTCGCGGACGGCGGATCCGGCTCCGACGGGCGGGCCGGCGCGCTCAGCCACTGGCCGATGAACTCGCGCCCCTCCTCCAGTCCGATCAGCTCGGTCGCCGAAAACGATAGCAGAGTCAGCGGGTTCGGCAGACCCAGCTCGACCAGCGCCGCTTCGGTCGCGCGCATGGCGGCGGCGCGGCCGGACTGGTTCAGCTTGTCGCACTTCGTCAGCAGACCGAGGATGGGCGCCTCGGCGCGGACCCAGCCGAGCAGCGTGCGATCGAGGTCGGTGAGGCCGCGGCGGATATCCAGCACGAGCACGACGCCGGCCAGCGCGTCGCGCTGCGACAGGTAGCGGCCGGCCAGCCCGTCCCAGGCGCGCTTGATCTCCAGCGGGGCGGTGGCGAAGCCGTAGCCCGGCGTGTCGACCAGATAGCCCTGCGGCGGCAGCTTCTCCGGACCGACGGCGAAGTAGTTCAGCGCTTGCGTGCGGCCCGGCGTCTTGCTGGCGAAGGCCAGCCGGCGGCGCTGGCACAGCGCGTTGATGGCGGACGACTTGCCGGCATTGGATCGGCCCACGAACGCGACTTCGGGTACGCCGCCGTCGGCGGGCAGCTGCGCAAGCTTGACGACGGTCGTGGCGAAACGGGCGGTCAGCAGCGAGAGGGCCACGGCGCTTTCGGAGAGAGGGGGGCGCGCCAGACGGCATGACTGGCGCCGGAGGGCTATTGTACAATCCGGAGTTTGTATCGGGCGCTTTGTCGCGTCCGCCGTTCCTTTTGGGTCCGTCATGCTCCGAACCAAGCCGCTGGCCATCGCTGTTCTGTCGCTGTCCCTGACCGCGGGAGCCGCCCTCGCGCAGGCGCCCGCGAAGGTCGATCCGAACAAGGGCGCGAAGGTCGCGCAGGAAGTCTGTGCGGCCTGTCATGCCGCTGACGGCAATAGCACGATCCCGGCCAACCCGAAGCTGGCCGGCCAGCACGTCGACTATCTGATCAAGCAGCTGCACGACTTCAGGGCCAAGGCCGGCGCCAAGGAAGCAGATCGCCCGAGCGCCGTCATGGCCGCGTTCGCGCAGCAGCTGTCCGAGGAAGACATACGCAACGTGTCGGCGCACTTCGCGCTGCAGAAGCTGAAACCCACCGCCGCGCGCAACAAGGACCTGGTCGAGCTGGGCCAGAAGATCTATCGCGGCGGCGTGCCGTCCAAGGGCGTGCCGGCCTGCGCCGGCTGCCACAGCCCCACCGGCGCCGGCATCCCGGCCCAGTATCCGCGGCTACACGGCCAGTTCGCCGACTACACCGAGTCTCAGCTGGTCGCGTTCCGCCAGGGCGCGCGCAGGAACAGCGCGCCTATGGCGGCCATCGCCGATCGCCTGTCCGACCGCGAGATCAAGGCCGTTTCCGACTACATCGCCGGCCTGCGCTGAAGCGCGCGCGGGTTCTGCGCGGCCTGTCGCAGTAGGCGCGACGCCGGTCGGGCCGCTGCGTGCGCGCGGCTCGCGCCCGCGGTAAGGTAGCGTCTTCGGCCTTCGACCCAGGCCGCGGAGGAACCTTGCCATGCTGCTGCGCAGCCGCCCCCGCCACGCCCCCCAGCCGTCGGAAATCACGCCGCGGAGCCTGTACCGGAATCGCCGCGAGGTGCTGCAGGCCGCTGCGGCCGGCGCCGCGTACTTCTCGGCCGCCGGCGCGGCGCTGGCCCAGGCCGGCGGCGCGCGCGCGCCGGCCGGGAGCGCCGGCCAGCCGGCGGGCGGCAATGTCGCCGGCGGCAAGCTGCAGACGCGGCCCAGCACGCTGTCGACCGTCGAGAAGGCCACGTCGCACAAGGACGTGACCACGTATAACAACTTCTACGAATTCGGCACCGAGAAGGACGATCCGGTGCGGTACGCGAAGACGCTGCGGCCGCGGCCGTGGACCGTCTCCGTGGAAGGGGCCGTCGCGCGGCCGCGCGTGTTCGACATCGACGAGCTGCTGAAGCTGGCGCCGCTCGAGGAGCGCGTCTACCGGATGCGCTGCGTCGAAGGCTGGTCCATGGTCATCCCGTGGGTCGGCTACTCGCTGTCCGAGCTGATGCGGCGGGTCGAGCCCACCGGCAATGCGAAGTTCGTCGAGTTCGTGACGCTGGCCGATCCGGCGCAGATGCCCGGCGTGCGTTCGTCGGTGCTGGCCTGGCCGTACATCGAAGGCCTGCGCATCGACGAGGCCGCGCATGCGCTGACGCTGCTCACCGTCGGCCTGTACGGCGAAGTGCTGCCCAACCAGAACGGCGCGCCGGTGCGCATCGTCGTGCCGTGGAAGTACGGCTTCAAGAGCGGCAAGTCGCTGGTCAAGATCCGCTTCACCGAGCGGCAGCCGACCACCAGCTGGCAGCGCGCCGCGCCGCACGAGTACGGCTTCTACTCGAACGTCAATCCTGCGGTCGATCATCCGCGCTGGTCGCAGGCCACCGAGCGGCGCATAGGCGAGGACGGCTTCCTGCAGCGCAAGCGCAAGACGCTGCCGTTCAACGGCTACGCCGACCAGGTCGCATCGCTGTACACCGGCATGGATCTGGTCAAGAACTACTGAAGGCGCGTGCGCGGCAGTCCCTCGCCAGGCGCCGCGAGCGTCGCCCATCCGACCGCGGCGGCCGTCGACGCGGTACGGCTGGCGGTGTTCGCGGCGGCGCTGCTGCCGCTGGCGCGGCTGTTCTGGCTCGGCTTCAACGACGGGCTCGGCGCCAATCCGGTCGAGTTCGTCACGCGTTCGACGGGCACCTGGACGCTGGTCATGCTGTGCCTGACGCTGTCGGTGACGCCGCTGCGGCGGCTGCTCGGCTGGGCCTGGCTGCTGCGGCTGCGCCGCATGCTCGGCCTTTATGCGTTCTTCTACGGCTGCCTGCACTTCGCTACCTACATCTGGCTCGACCAGTGGTTCGACGTGCCGGCGATGCTGGCCGACATCGTCAAGCGGCCGTTCATCACTGCCGGCTTCGCCGCCTTCGTGCTGATGCTGCCGCTGGCGGCCACGTCGACCAAGGCGATGATGCGCCGGCTGGGACGGCGCTGGCAGACGCTGCACCGTCTCGTCTACGCGGTGGCCTGCCTGGGCGTGCTGCACTATGCGTGGCACAAGGGCGGCAAGAACGATCTGAGCGAGCCGCTGGTCTATGCCGTGGTGGTGGCGGTGCTGCTGGGGGCGCGGCTGCTGCTGCGGGGGCGGGCGTCCGGACGCGGCCAGTCAGTGGTCGGTCGGGTGAGTAGCGGCGCACGGAAGGACGGGTAAGCCCCCTCGGCCATATTTCATCAATTGCTGAAAAACGGCTATACGGTGAAAATCTGAGTTGCCATTTTCATTCAAAATGGTAAATTCAACATATGCTGAAAACCAGTGGTTTGGTGAAAATCGAGCAGGAAGCGGCCAAGGCGCTTCGCCGATTGCTGGAGCAAGTGCCCATCATCGGCCATCTGGATGTTGAGCAGGTGCGGCGCCGTGGTACAGGTCATGGGGCAGATCTCGTCGCTCGGCTGGAGGCGTCGGGCCGTCGCCACACTCTGGTGTGCGAGGTGAAGTCCAGCGGGCAGCCCCGGCACGTACGTCCGGCACTGCTGCAGCTTCGTGACCATATCGCGCGAGAGATGAGTGGCGCCGTTCCCGTGTTCATCGCTCCCTATCTATCGCCGGAGACGCGCGCCCTGTGCGACGAGTACGAAGTCGGATTCGTCGATCTCGAAGGCAACGCCCGTCTCGCTTTCGACGGAGTCTTCATCGACCGCCAGGTCGCCAGCAAGCCTGCCGCGGAGCGGCGGGAGCTTCGTTCCTTGTTCAAGCCTAAGTCGGCGCAGATTCTTCGGCTGATGCTACGGCAGCCTTCCCGTGCATGGCGGGTTGTGGGGCTGGCCGAGGCGGCCGGAGTCAGCCTGGGGCATGTCAGCAATGTGCGCTCCGGCTTGCTGGACCGGGAGTGGGCGCAAGTGTCTGACGAGGGCCTGCTTCTCTCCGATCCCGATGCGTTGCTGGATGCCTGGCGTGAGGCCTATGAGCCGCCGGCTGGCAGACGTCATGACTTCTACACCACGCTGCACGGCGAGGCGTTCGACAAGATCGTGCGCGAGCTTCATCCAGCGCCGGACGCCGGATTGACGGCGCTGGCGTCGTTCTCGGCAGGCCAGTGGCTCGCTCCGTATGGCCGTATAGGAACTCAGTACTTCTATGCCGACGAAACAGGCTTGGCGCGGCTGTGCGTTGCTCTGAAGCTCTCGGCGGCGGTGAAAGGCGAGAACGTGGCGGTGACGGTGCTCGAGGAGCCGGGTGTGTTTCGCGATACTGTGGAACCCGCGCCGGGCGTGATCTGCACGAGCCCTGTTCAGACCTATCTGGATCTCACCGTGGCGGGCGAACGGGGGCGTGAAGCTGCCGACCATCTTCGGCAGGAAAGGCTCCAGTGGCGGAAATGACACCGCGCGAACCCCAGTTCGCCAGTGACTACGACGATCGCACGACGGCTGCGGTTAAGGCCGTGCTGATCGAGATTGGCCAGATCCTGGGCAGCTTCAAAGGCAAGTTCGCCGTTGTGGGCGGAGCGGTGCCCTGGTTACTGCTGGGCAACGACGAGGACATGCCCCATGTCGGTACCCTTGATGTGGACCTCGGCCTGGATGCCGAAGCCCTGGGTGACGGCGAGTACGCCATGCTGGCCGAAGTGCTGCTCGCCCAGGGGTATGCGCAGCGCAAGGCCCTTCGCCGCTTTCAGCTGGTCCGGCAGGTACCGGCAGTTGACGGCTGTGCGCTTCTACCAGATGGTTGCGATCGCAGGTCCGATGCTACTGCATCCGTAACTATCCGGGTGGCCCGGAAGCGCTTGCCGAAGCTTGCCGGCCCTTGCTTGAGCATGCCAGTGGTGTGGCCGGCTATCGATTCATCGCAGGCAAGTTCGATTCGGTAGATGGGTTCGGGCCGACCTGCGTGCGCCGCTTCGTCGAAGACACCCGGGCGCTCGGAATTCGCAGTCCGGAGCAATGGCAGCGGGACGCCTTCGGGCAGGTTGATGGCTGGCTGCGCGCGCTTGGACTACGGTAGTGACGTATGCAATCGTTGTGGCGGGCTCGTCGAGGTGCGGAACATCCGCGTCGGCAACCCGGGCGGCAGACGGCATCAGGGCTCATGGCAGCATACTGCGACCATGACCGGAGCGCGTTTCTCCCCGCATGACTGAAACATCCTCTTCCTCCCCGGCACGCTGGCAATTCTGGATCGACCGCGGCGGCACCTTCACCGACGTCGTCGGCCGGCGGCCTGACGGCAGCCTGGCCACCGCGAAGCTGCTGTCCGACAACCCGGGGCGCTACGAGGATGCCGCGGTCGAAGGCATCCGGCGGTTGCTGGGCCTGGCCGAAGACGAACCTATCGATGCCCGCCGCGTCGAGGTCGTCAAGATGGGCACGACGGTGGCGACCAATGCGCTGCTCGAGCGCAAGGGCGAGCCGCTGCTGCTGGCGGTGACGCGCGGCTTTCGCGATGCGCTGCGCATCGCTTACCAGAACCGGCCCAGGCTGTTCGAGCGCCGCATCGTGCTGCCCGAGCAGCTGTACCGGGATGTGGTCGAGATCGACGAGCGCATCGGCGCCGACGGCGGCGTGGTGGCCGAACTGGACGAACGCGGCACGCGCGAATCGCTGCAGCGCGCGTTCGATGCGGGCCTGCGGGCGACCGCCGTCGTGCTGATGCACGGCTATCGTTATCCGGCGCACGAGCAGCGCGTCGCGGCGGTCGCGCGCGAGATCGGCTTCACGCAGATCTCGGTGTCGCACGAGGTGTCGCCGCTGATCCGCTTCGTGGCGCGCGGCGACACGACGGTCGTCGATGCTTATCTGTCGCCGGTGCTGCGCCGCTATGTCGAGCGCGTGGCGGCGGCGCTGAACGGAGTGCGCCTGCAGTTCATGCAGTCCAATGGCGGACTGGCCGATGCGCAGGTGTTCCAGGGCAAGGATTCGATCCTGTCCGGTCCGGCCGGCGGCATCGTCGGCATGGCGCGCGTCAGCGCGGCGGCCGGCTTCGAACGCGTGATCGGCTTCGACATGGGCGGCACCTCGACCGACGTGTCGCACTACGCCGGCGAGTTCGAGCGCGAGTTCGACACGCAGGTGGCCGGGGTGCGCATGCGCGCGCCGATGATGAGCATCCACACCGTGGCGGCCGGCGGCGGCTCGATCCTGCATTTCGACGGCGCGCGGCTGCGCGTCGGCCCCGATTCGGCGGGCGCCGATCCGGGGCCGGCCTGCTATCGGCGCGGCGGGCCGCTGACCGTGACCGACGCCAATGTCATGCTGGGCAAGATCCAGCCGGCCTTCTTTCCAGCGGTGTTCGGCCCCGGCGGCGATGAGCCGCTGGACGATGCGATCGTGCACCAGCGCTTCACCGAGCTGGCGGCGCGCATCGCCGCGGCAACCGGCCGCGCGATGACGCCCGAGCAGGTGGCGCAGGGGTTCGTCGACATCGCGGTGGCGAACATGGCCAATGCGATCAAGAAGATCTCGGTGCAGCGCGGCTATGACGTCACGCGCTATGCGCTGACCACCTTCGGCGGCGCCGGCGGCCAGCATGCCTGCGACGTGGCCGACTCGCTGGCCATGCCGCTCGTGCTCGCGCATCCGCTGGCCGGCGTGCTGTCGGCTTACGGCATGGGGCTGGCCGAGCAGGTGGCGATCCGCGAGCGCTCGATCGAGCGTGCCTGCGACATTGACGGGCTGGCCGAGGCGCGCTGCGCGCTCGACGCGCTGGCTGCCGCCGCAGGCGCCGAGCTGCTGTCGCAGGGCGAGGATCCGGACTCGCTGCGGCTGCAGCGGCGGCTGCATTTGCGCTACGAAGGCACCGATACCGCGCTGCCGGTGGCCTGCGGCGACGATGCGACGCCCGATTCGCTGCGTGCGGCCTTCGAACAGGCATACAGGCAGCGCTTCGCGTTCCTGATGCCCGGCCGCGCGCTGATCATCGAGTCGGCGGTGGCCGAGGCGCTAGGCGTGTCGGGCCGCGGCGCCGAGCTGGCCGCGCCGCCGCCGCGCGGCACGGCGCTGGAACCGGCCACGCGCGTGCGCATGTTCACGCAGGACCGCTGGCAGGACGCGCCGCTGTACCGCCGCGAATCGATGAGCGCCGGCGACGTGGTGGACGGACCCGCGATCGTCGCCGAAGCCACGGCCACCACGGTGGTCGAGCCCGGCTGGCGCGCACGCATGAGCGCGCCCGGCGACCTGGTGCTGGAACGCCATCTGCCGCGGCCGCGGCAGCACGCGGTCGGCACGGACGCCGATCCGGTGATGCTGGAGATCTTCAACAACCTGTTCATGTCGGTGGCCGAGCAGATGGGCTACCGGCTGCAGAACACGGCGCACTCCGTCAACATCAAGGAGCGGCTCGACTTCTCGTGTGCCGTCTTCGATGCGTCGGGCGCGCTGGTGGCCAATGCGCCGCACATGCCGGTGCATCTGGGCTCGATGGGCGCCAGCGTGCGCGCCGTCATCGACGCGCATCCGGCCGGCGGCGCCGATCCGCTGCGGCCCGGCGACGTCTATGTGCTCAACGATCCGTATGCCGGCGGCACGCACCTGCCGGACGTGACCGTGATCACGCCGGTGTTCGACGCGGCCGGCAGCGAGATCCTGTTCTATGTCGGTTCGCGCGGCCACCATGCCGACGTCGGCGGCATCACGCCGGGCTCGATGCCGCCCGACAGCCGCAGCATCGACGATGAAGGCGTGCTGCTGACCGACTTCAAGCTGAACGAGAACGGCCGCCTGCGCGAAGCCGAGCTGCGGACGGCGCTTGCATCGGCCCGTTATCCGGCGCGCCGGCCCGAACAGAACCTGGCCGACCTGCGGGCGCAGATCGCCGCCAACGAGAAGGGCCGCGAAGAGCTGGCGAAGATGGTGGCGCAGTTCGGGCTGGACGTGGTCCGCGCCTACATGCAGCACGTGCAGGACAATGCCGAGGCTTCGGTCAAGCGCGTCATCGGCGCGCTGAAGAACGGTGCGTTCGAGCTGCCGCTCGACAATGGCGCGACGCTGCGCGTGCGCATAGCCGTCGATCGCGAGCAGCGCCGGGCGCGGCTGGATTTCAGCGGCACTTCGGCGCAGCAGCCGAACAACTTCAATGCGCCGCTCGCGGTCACCATGGCCGCCGTGCTGTACGTGTTCCGCACGCTGGTCGACGACGAGATCCCGATGAATGCCGGCTGCCTGAAGCCGCTGGACGTGGTGGTGCCGGAGCGCACGGTGCTGAACCCGCGCTACCCGGCGGCGGTGGTGGCCGGCAATGTCGAGACCTCGATGTGCATCACCAACTGCCTGTACGGCGCGCTCGGCGTCATGGCCTCGGGGCCGCCGACCATGAGCAACTTCACGTTCGGCAATGAGCGCTACCAGTACTACGAGACCATATCGGGCGGCTCGGGCGCGGGCGGCGTGTTCGACGAGCACGGCACGCTGACCGGCGGCTTCGACGGCACGGCCGTGGTGCAGACGCACATGACCAATTCGCGGCTGACCGATCCGGAGATCCTCGAGGCGCGCTTCCCGGTGCGCCTGGACAGCTACGAGATCCGCGCCGGTTCCGGCGGCGCCGGCCGCTGGCGCGGCGGCGACGGCGGCATCCGGCGCGTGCGCTTCCTGGAGCCCATGACGGCTTCGATCCTGGCCAATGGCTTCATCCATCCGGCCTTCGGCGCGGCCGGCGGCAGCGCGGGCGCGCCGGCGGCGGCGCGTGTCGAGCGCAGCGACGGCAGCGTGCAGACGTTGCGCCATGCCGATCGCGCCGAGCTGGCGGCGGGGGACGTGTTCGTCATCGAGACGCCGGGCGGCGGCGGGTACGGGGCGCCGGATTGATCCTCGGCCTGCGGCGAAGCGGATGGTCTCCGACGGCGAGGCGGTCTTCAGCGAAGCGGCGCTACGAAGTGGCCTCGCCGGGCACGCCGGCGGCCTGCAGCCGCTTCATCAGGTCGGGAAACGCGCGGCGCAATCTCGCGTCGTCCACGCGGCCGGTGCGCGTCATGAAGTGGTAGACGAAGGCTTCCGGCGTATAGCGGTCCATCCATTCGGCGATGCGTTCGTACCACTCGAACGACCGCTCCGAGGCTTCGATCAGCTTGCGCTTCTCCGGCGCGTGACGTCGCTCGTAGCGGCGCAGCGCCGCCGGCACGTCCGGCGCCTCGGCCAGCAGCGCTTCGGCGAGCGCGATCGCGTCGGTCATCGCGATGCGCGTGCCCGAGCCGATAGAGAAATGCGCGCTGGCCAGCGCGTCGCCGATCAGCACGTAGCGGCCGTGCGACCAGTGCCGGTTGCGGATCACGGGGAACTGCCGCCAGACCGAGTTGTTCGACAGCAGCGGCTTGCCTTGCAGCTCGCCGGCGAACAGCTGTTCGAACAGATGCTGGCGCTGCTCGTCGGTCATCGCCGCCAGGCCGCAGCGCTGCCACGTCAGCTCGTCGCATTCGGCGACGAAAGTGCTCATCGTTGCCGAATAAGGATAGTAGTGCGCGACGAAGTGTCCGCCGTGATGCTTGCGGAACACCAGCGCCGGCGTTTCGAACACGCGGCGCGTGCCGTACCAGGCGAAGTGATTGCTGAGCAAGCGGCGCGTCGTGCCGAACCGGTCCTCGAACTCGCCGCGCAGCATTGAGTTGACTCCGTCAGCGCCGACCACGACGTCGGCGTCGGCCAGGCCGAAGCGCGACAGATGGGCGCTCGCGTCGATGCGGCAGCCGAAGCGCATACGCACGCCGGCATCCTCTGCCTGCGCGCGCAGTACCGTCAGCAGCTGCAGCCGTTCGATCGCACCGCCACGGCCCTGCCGCGTCACTTCGATCGGCGTCTCGTTGTGGACAATCGTCTGCCGGTCGTTATAGCGCATCGCGGCCGTCATCGCGGCGAACGAGGCCTCGTCCGCCTGCCGCAGCTGCTGCAAGCCGGTATCGGCGAGCACGACACCGAACCCGAAGGTGGCGTCGGCGGCGTTCTGCTCGATCACCTCGACATGCCAGCCCGGCGCGCGCCGCCGCAGCAGGATGCCCAGATACAGCCCCGAGGGGCCGCCGCCGATGATCGCGATCTTCATGCCGCGCTCCCGGGCCTCAGCTCCAGGCCGTCCCGATCGAAGCGTGCGATGCGGCCCTGGTAGCCGCCGGTCAGCGCCGCGTTCCACAGCGCCGGCACCAAACCCAGCGGCTTGCGCTCGAACGCGATGGCCTCGTCCGAAGCGATATGCCAATAGCCGTCGTTCGGCCCGTCGACCACGCAGCGCGGATCCTGGTGCAGGGCGGCGACGATGGCGGCGAACTCGGGCACGTCGAGCACATGGAGGACGGCCCGGTCGGCGGGCCCGGCGGCCTTGCCTCGCCAGACTTGGTCGATCGACGCGAAGCGTTCACCGGCGGCGCGCTGCGCGTCTTCGAGCGCCATCGCTGCGTCCAGTGTGCGCGTCGCATCGACGGCATCGAGCTCGCCCATGGGCCGCAGCGGCAGCGTGATCTCGATCGGATAGCCGTTCGGATCGTTGAAGTAGATCGATTCGATCAGTTCGTGGCGCAGCTGGTACTTGATCGGCACGCCGCGCGCTTCCAGCCGCTGCCGCCACGCGGCGAGCTCGCCGGTGGACTGCACGCGCCAGGCCGTATGCGTGGCGCGCGAACGGTAGTCGTCGACCGGCCGCGTGTAGTCCGGCTGCGCTGCGCCGATGTAGTAGAAAAAAGCGATCGTGCTGCCGTTGCCGCTGTCGAAGAAGAAGTGCAGGAAGTCGGGATGGTTGTCCGGCCCCCAGCCGCGCGCGGAGATCGCATGGACCAGCGGCAGGCCCAGCACGTCGCGATAGAACTCGATGGTCTCGCGCAGCTTCCACGTGGGCCGCGCGGTATGGTGGACGCCGTCCAGCCGCAGCGCCGACGGATCAGGCGGGCGCGGAGTCGTGCTCGGGAACGGAGTCGTGCCCGGGGGCGGAGTCATGCTCAGGGAGGAGGTCGTGCTCATCTTGCTTCCTCGTCGGCCGGTCGGCCTTGTTGCGCGGCGAGCGCTCGCTCGTCGATCGTGCGTTCGGCAGTCACTCGTCCGGCGACCCACTGCTTGAGCGCCGGCTTGCTCAGCTTCCCGGACTGCGTGGTGGGGAACTCGCTCATGGTTTCGACGCGTTCGGGCCATTTGAACTTGGCCACACCCTGTTGCTGCAGGAAGGCGCCGAGCTGCGCGATGTCGGGAGCGCTGCGGCCCGCGGCCGGAATCACACATGCGCACAGACGCTCGCCGTAGACGGGGTCCGGCATGCCGACCACGGCCACGGCAGCGACGGCCGGGTGGCGCAGCAGCACGCGCTCGACTTCCTCGCAGTTGATCTTCTCGCCGCCGCGGTCGACGACGTCCTTCAGCCGCCCTCGGAACTCGTAGTACGTGCGGCCGTCTATCGTCACCGTGCGCATCAGATCGCCTGAACGGTAGAAGCCGTCGGAGGTGAAGGCTTCGCGATTGCGCTCGTCGGCGCGGTAGTAGCCGTGGATCGTGTACGGACCCTGGAAGGCGGGCTCGCCGTCCTCGCCGGAAGCGGCTTCCTCTTCGGTGCCCGGCTTCAGGATTCGCACTTGGTCGAGCGGACTGATCGGGCGGCCGACGGTGCGATCCTGTGCTTCGATCGGATCTTCGCCCGGGCGCGTGAACATGATCACGCCCTCGGTCATGCCGAAGATGTGCAGGGCCGGGGCCTTCAGCTGCTCGCGCAGCCGCCGCGCTCCGTTCGGCGCGACGATGCCGCGCACCTGCGAGAAGTCCAGTTCGCCGGCCGCGATGGCGCTTTCTATGCGCGCCGCCAGCGGGCCCAGCACCAGCCAGGTGGGTGCGAAGCGCCGGATCGTGTCGATCAGCGTCTCGGGCCGCAGATCGGGGGCGACCAGCACGCGGCCGCCGCTGAGCAGGAAGGGGCCGAGGAAGCACCCCATGTTCAGGTTGTGCATCATCGGCAGCGGAATGAACACCGTGTCGTCCGGCCGGTAGCCGTTGCAATCGGCCACCAGCCGCATCATCGCCAGGTACTCGTTGCCGAAGCGGGGGATGATCTTGGGCACGCCGGAGGTGCCCCCCGACAGCTGAAACACGGCGACCTGAAACGGATCCGATGACAGTGCGGCCAGCTCGCACCGCGCCTGCGCCTCATCGATCGATTCGATCAGTGCTCGCAGCTGCAGCACGCCCGGAACGGCCGGGCCGCGTGCGCGCAGGATCTGCTTCAGCGTGGGGACCTGGTCCTGCATGGCGCGTGCGAACCCGATGCCGTCGAACCTGGGGTCGTCGCCGTCGACGGCGTGCAGGACGGCGTCGGCGTGCGTCGCCAGATAGCCGATCTCGTGCTCGCGATGCGGCGCCAGCGTGCACAGCGGGATCAGCCCGGCCTTCAGGCAGGCCACCCACAGCGTCACCAGCTCGTACGAGTTGTTCATCTGGAAGACGACGCGATCGAGCGGCGCCAGTCCCTGGCGCAGCAGCGCCGCGGCCAGCCGTTCCGAATCGGCGTCCAGCATCGCGTAGCTGACCGCCCCGGCGGGGCCATCGAGCGCGATGCGCGACGCATGCCGCGTGAACGCGGCGCGCAGTCCGTCCGCCAGGGACTCGAAGCCGAGCGCGCCGGCGTCGACGTAGCGGCGCAGCGCGTGGACCGGCGGATAGACGACGCCGGGCAGCGCGTCGCGGACGCCGATGCGCTGCGAACTGTGCGGGTGCGCCACGCCGCTCACTCCGCGGCGATGCGGGCGCGCCGGATCACATCGGCCCAGCGATCACGCTCGGCGGCGACGAAGCTCTGCGCGTCGCGCAGGCCGCCGCCCATCGGATAGTTGCCCATCTCATACATCCTGGCAACGACCTCGGGCGCATGCATCGCCTCGTGCGCGGCGGCGTTGAGGCGCTCCAGCACCGGCTGCGGAGTTCCCTTGGGCGCGAACAGCACGAACCAGCCGGAGACCACGGTATCAGGGACCACGCTCTTGGCCAGCGGAATGCCTTCCAGGCCAGGCAGCTCGCGATCCGCCGTCACCGCCAGCGGGCGCAGGCGTCCGGCCTTGACCATGGGCAGCACGGCGGCCACGCCGTCGACGTACATCTGCGTGTCGCCGTTGACCACCGCCTGGATGCCCTGGCCGGTATTGCTCATGGACACGTGCTGGAAGCGCCCGCCGCTGCGCGCGTCGACCAGCTCGCCGGCCAGATGCGGAATCGAGGTGCGCGTCGGATTGCCCAGCGACAGCTTCTCCGGCTGCCCACGGCTCCGGGCGACGGCCTCCTGCCAGTTCTTCGGACCGGACGGCGGATGGGCGACGAACATCATCGGCGTGCTGGCGAGCGCCGACACCGGCTCGAAATCGCGCAGCATGTCGTAGCGGGCTTCCTTGTATGTCAGCGGCGTGACCACCACCACCGCCGCCTGGGCGAACAGCAGCCGGTGCCCGTCGGCCGGCGCGTCCTTCATCGCGTTGATGGCGATGATGCCGCCGGCGCCCGGCCGGTTCTCGACCACGACCGGCTGTCCGAGCCGCAGCCGATACTGGTCGGCCAGCAGTCTCGCGATGATGTCGGGGGCGGACCCAGGCGGCGCCGAGACGACCATCTGGATCGGCTTGGACGGAAAACCCTGGGCGGCCGCGGCCCACGGTGCGGCGGTGCAGGCCGCCAGCAGCGCGGCGCTCAGAAGCTGTCGTCGGTTGTTCATCGTCGTCTCCTGCGTGCGGACCGGGTCCGCTGCTTGTCGTTGAGGGAGTTCCGGATCGGTCGGGTGATCGCTCATCCGCCCGTCGAATCGTTGAGCCAGGCCTGGATCAGCCGGCCCGCTTCGATCTGTCCCGCGGGCTCGCCGGCCGCCAGTGGCATGCCGTGGTGATTGCCGCGCACGCGATGCCGCTGCTTGCGCGTACTGCGCAGGTCGGCGTAGATGCGGTCGAGGTCGGACGGGAAGACGCAGTTGTCGCCGGTGTATTCGAGCAGCAGCACCGGTTGCTCGACGGCGGGCGCGCAGTTGGCCAGCGACGCGTTCGACGACAGTCCCGACCACGTCGACAGCCACGATTCCGGGGTGACGACGCGGCCGAAGCCGACGCTGCCGAGGTTCGATACCGCCGGATCGGCGCCCCACAGCGAGCCGACCAGCCGGTCCGAAGGGTCCAGCGACGTATCCCAGCAGCGCAGATCGGCATCGGTGCGCCACACGGTGAAGATCGGCGCATGACTGGCGATGCGTTTGTCGTCGCGCGTCGGGGCCTGCTTCAGCCGCTGGCGCGCGGCGCCGCGCCGCTGCAGCAGTTCGCGCGCATGCGCGTCTATGCGCGCGCAGCGTTCGCGCTGAGCGGCGCGGTAGCGTTCGATGAACGATGCGGCGTACGACGAGGACTCAGGCGGCCGCCGGAATCCGTTGGCAGGGTCGAAGGGGTCGAGCGCGGCATCCACCGACAGCGGGTCGTTCTCGTCGGTCAGCGACGGATCGAGGCCGTTCATCAGCAGGATGCCCTGGCCGGGATGCGGCGAAACCAGCGCGAGCGCGTCGGGAGCGGGCAGCGTCGCCGCCTGCAGGCCGGTGGGCCGGCCGCCGGGCGTGCGCGCGATGCGCTGCTCCGGCGCCAGCAGCGCCTGCTGGTTGTAGAACGTGAACAAGCCGGCGCCGCCGCTGTTGCCTATCATCGCGATCCGGCCGAAGCCCAGTTCGCGCAGATGCCGCATGCCCGCCGCGACGTCGTGCAGCGCGATCTCGTGCTCGAGCCGCAGATCGTTGCCGATCGAGCGCGGCCCCTGCACCCAGCAAGCCCAGCCGGCGTCCAGCACGTCGGGCACCAGGTAGTGCGTCACCACCATCTCGCGCGGATGCATCAGGAAGGCCGCGCTGCGTTCGCCGCCGCGCGCGAACAGGAAGCCGAGCACCTTCTGGCCGTCGCCGGTGGGCAGCGGGCAGGGCGTCACCGTGTACGGCGCGGCCATCCGCTGCGCGTTCCACGAGGCGCCGCGCAGCCCCGCCGTGACCGCGACCTTGCCGTCCGCCTGTGCGCTCATGCCTCGTCTCCACGATTAATTGATGGTGTATTAAATAAATTCTGGAGTGAAATTGATAGGATGTCAAATAAATGTGAAAGCCAGCGAGCTATGCTTGTGCCCATGGCCCGAGTCAACGACGATTCCGCGATCCCGTCCGCCGCGCCGCGCCGCGCCGGGCGCCGTCCCCGCAAGCCCGACGGCTCGCCGGAGCTGTCAAGGGCCGCCGTCATCGACTGCGCGGTGCGGCTGGCGCAGCGCGAATCGATCGCCGAGCTGTCGATGATGCGGCTGGCGCGCGAGCTCGGCATCACGCCCGGTCTCGTGCACTACTACGTGGGCAGCCGCGACGAGCTGATCAGCGCGATCATCAACATCGCCTATCGCGAACGCGTCGAGGCGCTGCCTCAGCCCAGCGGCGACTGGCGCCGCGACCTGGAAGCGGTGGCGCTGATCAGCAGCCGGATGATGCTGCGCTGGAAGGGCGTGGCCTCGTATGTGGCCACGCACAACCGCAACCGGCTGTTCCAGACGCTCGCCGCCGGCGAAACCGACTGGGGGCTGGCCTTCTTCGATCGTGTCGGCCGCATCCTGCAGCAGGGGGGCTTCAGCGCCGAGCAGGCGGCGATGGCCTATCACCTGCTGATGCTGTTCCTGGTGGGGGTCGGCAGCGCCGATGCGCACAGGCAGACGCCGGCGCAGCACCGCGACTTCATCCGCGGCTACGTCGGCCGCCCCGAGGCCGACGGGCACGACGGCGCGCGCTTCCTGGTCGGCCCGTTCACGCAGATCGATACGGAGACGACGCTGCGCGCCGGCTTGGCGCTGCTGCTGGATGGCTTCGCCGGCTGGCTGCGCGGCGAGGGTGCCGTCAGCGCGGCAGCGGGCGCTCCAGCGCGAACAGCGACTCGATCGACTCGCGCTCGCGCACCAGATGCAGCTGCGCGCCGTCGACGATGACCTCGGCCGCGCGCGGCCGCGTATTGTAGTTCGAGCTCATCGCCATGCCGTAGGCCCCGGCCGAGCCGATCGCGAGCAGCTCGCCTTCGGCCAGCGCCAGCCTGCGTTCGCGCGCCAGCCAGTCGCCCGATTCGCAGACCGGGCCGACGATGTCGTAGACCGCTTCGACGCGGCGCGAGGTGTCGCCGCCCGTTCGCGAGGCCGCGTCAGCGCCGCGCGTCGCGGCCTCGCCCACGCGCGATGCGGCGTCACCCGACGTGCCGTAACCCGACGCCCCGTAACCCGGCGCGCGGTCGTCGCGCCGCACCGGCAGCACGTCGTGCCAGGCCTCGTACAGCGCCGGCCGCATCAGATCATTCATCGCCGCATCGACGACGGCGAAGTGGCGGCCGCCGTTCTCCTTCAGATACTCGACGCGCGTCAGCAGCACGCCGGCATTGCCGACGATGGAGCGGCCGAACTCGAACAGCAGCTCGTACTGCGCGCCGCGCGGATGCCGGTCGAGCCGCTCGAACACGGCCGCCAGCAGCGCGGCGCGCGACGGCGGCGTCTCGTCGCTGTAGCGGATGCCGAGCCCGCCGCCCAGGTCTAGGTGACGCAGCACGATGCCTTCGTCGTGCAGCGTGTCCACCAGCTCGAGCACTTTGTCGAGCGCCGCCAGGAAGGGTGCGATCTCGGTGATCTGCGAGCCGATGTGGCAGTCTATGCCGACGACCTGCAGCGCCGGCAGCGCGGCCGCCGTGCGGTACGCGGCCAGCGCGGCTTCGTGCGCGATGCCGAACTTGTTCTCGCGCAGGCCGGTGGAGATGTAGGGATGAGTGCCGGCATCGACGTCGGGATTGACGCGCAGGGACACGGGGGCGCGCAGGCCCAGCCCGGCTGCCACGCGGTCCAGATGATGCAGCTCGCTTTCGGACTCGACGTTGAAGCAGCGTACGCCCGCCTGCAGCGCCAGCCGCATGTCGGCCTCGCTCTTGCCGACGCCGGAGAACACCGTCCTGCCCGCGTCGCCGCCCGCGGCCAGCACGCGCTGCAGCTCGCCGCCCGAGACGATGTCGAAGCCCGCGCCCTCGCGGGCCAGCAGATCGATCACCGCGAGGTTCGAGTTCGCCTTCAGCGCATAGCAGACGAGTACATTGCGCCCGGCCGCGGCATCGCGGAACTCGCCGAACGCCTCGACGATGGCACGTCGCGAGTAGACGTAGGTGGGGGTGCCGAAGCGCTCGGCGACGTCGGCCAGCGCGACCGATTCGGCGTGCAGCTCGCCGCGGCGGTAGGTGAACGCATCCATGAGGTGACGGGACGAAAGAAGGGTCGCGGGAGCGGCGGCGGTCAGCCGGGCGCGGATGGGACTGATGCGGATGAGGCGGGTGCGGATCGGGGGGCGAGCGGCTCAGCTTGGGCGGCGAGCGGCTCAGCCGAAGCGGGCGCCGGCGCGGCCGGCGGCGTGAGCTCGAGCGCGGATCGCTTCTTCGGCGGCGAATCGGGCAGATAGAGCGGCCCGCGCTGCCCGCAGCCGGCCAGCGCCGCCGCTGCGGCGAGCGCCGCGATCATGGTGATGCGGGGGAATTTAGAATGAAGGCGCGCCACAACCGATTCCTGAAGCGAGGCCAGTCTAGCATGACCGAACAACAGTTCCTGGAACTCGTCGACCAAACCCTCGACGCGATCGAGGATGCCGTCGACGCCTGCGGTGCCGACGTGGAAATCGACCGCAGCGGGCAGGTGCTGCAGCTGAGTTTCGAAGACGGCTCGCGCGTCATCGTCAACAGCCAGGCGCCGATGCGCGAGCTGTGGATCGCGGCGCGCTCGGGCGGCTTCCACTTTCGGCGCGATGGCGAGCGCTGGGTTGATACGCGCAGCGGCGAGGACATGTGGGGGTGTTTGTCGCGGTGTGTGTCGGAGCAGGCTGGGAGTTCGGTGATGCTCGGCGGATGAATTCCACGGTGTGCGCGGGAGCGGCAGGCGGGACCGGTGGGCGGGCGGTCGGTGCGGCGGTCGGCCCTTTGGGCCGACTTCCCTGTGCTGCTCGCCTGAGGGCTGGCGCGGCATAACTCACTGTGCTCCCCTTCGGGGAGCTCCGTTCAAACAGATGCCGCGATACAGAAGACGAAGCGCGCTGCGCGCGCCGCCCCCAGGCTGCGCTGCTCGGCGCCGCACAGACCGCCCGCCCACCGGTCCCGCCTGCCGCTCCAGCAACATCGGTGGCGTTCGACGGAAGGCAGAGAGAGGCTGAGCGGTCGGGCAGCTCAGTGGCTCAGCAGCTGGATGGCCGAACAGCCGTTGCAGGGCTGAAGCCGGCCTAGAACACCTGGTCGCGAATCATGTCCGCATCGGATCCGGCCGCTACGCCGTCTTCGGAAACGCCCAGCGACGCCACGCCCTGGCCGGGCCGCGTCTCGGCGTAGTAGTAGTCGCCGCCTTGCTGGATGACCCCCGCCGGTACCTGCATCGGCTGCTCGGGTACGCCGCGCAGGGCGCGGCTCATGTAGTTGATCCAGATCGGCAGCGCCAGGCCGCCGCCGGTCTCGCGGTCGCCGAGCTTGCGCGGCTGGTCGTAGCCGACCCAGGCGACGGCGGCGATCTTCGGCTGGTAGCCGGCGAACCAGGCGTCGAACGAATCATTGGTCGTGCCCGTCTTGCCTGCCAGATCGCTGCGCTTGAGCGTGGCCTGCGCGCGCGCGGCGGTGCCCGAGCGCGCTACTTCGCGCAGCATGCTGTCCATCAGGAACGCGTTGCGCTGGTCGATGGCGCGCAGCGATTCGGTGCCGGCCAGGCCGGGCCGGGCGCGGGCCAGCACGCGTCCCTGGTTGTCGGTGATGCGGTCGATGATGTACGGCTCTATCCGGTAGCCGCCGTTGGCGAACACCGAGATCGCGCCGGCCATCTGCCACGGCGTGACCGAGCCGGCGCCCAGGGCCATGGTGAGGAAGGCCGGGTGGCGCTCCGGATCGAAGCCGAAGCGCGAGATGTAGTCCTGCGCGTACTGCGTGCCTATCGAATCGAGCAGGCGCACCGACACCATGTTCTTGGACTTGGCCAGCGCGGTCCGCATCCGCATCGGGCCCTCGAACTTGCCGTCGTAGTTCTTCGGGTCCCACAGCTGGCCGCCGGTGCGGGCCGGGTCGATCAACACCGGCGCGTCGTTGATGATGGTGGTCGTCATGAAGCCCTTCTCCAGCGCCGCCGAATAGATGAACGGCTTGAAGCTGGATCCGGGCTGACGCCATGCCTGCGTCACGCGGTTGAACTTGTTTCGCTCGAAGTCGAAGCCGCCGACCAGCGCGCGTACCGCGCCGTCATAGGTGTTCATCGACACCAGCGCCGCCTGCACCTCGGGCAGCTGGCCGATCTCGTACACCCCCTTGGCATTGCGCACGATGCGGATCACCGCGCCGCGGCGCAGCTTCTGCGCCGCGGGAGCGCGATCGCTGAGCGCGCCGGCGACGAACTTCAATCCTTCGGGCCCGATCGCGAACGTGGCCTCGCGGCCGCGCGAGACGACGACGCTGCGGGGGCTGGCCGACAGCACGACGGCAGCCTCGAAGCGACCGATGTCGTCCTGCTCGCCGATGGCGGCATCGATGGCTTCCTCGGCGGCGGCCTGCTCGGCCGGCAGGTCCAGGAAGCGCTCGGGGCCGCGGAATCCGTGGCGCCGGTCGTAGTCGAGGACGCCCTGTTCGAGCGCCGCATTGGCGGCCTGCTGGTCGTCGGCCAGGATGGTGGTGTAGACCTTCAGTCCGGCCGAATACGTCTCCTCGCGATACAGCTCGAACGTCAGCTGGCGCGCCAGCTCGGCGACGTACGGCGCGTGGACCGGGTAGTCGGCGCGCGGCGGCACGAAGTTCAGCGACTGGTCCAGCGCGGCCTGCAGCCCGTCGTCGGTGAGGAAGCCGGCTTCGTGCATGCGCCGCAGGATGTAGCGCTGGCGCTCGATCGCGCGCTTGGGGTTGACCATCGGATTGAAGCGCGACGGCGCCTTCGGCAGACCGGCCAGCACCGCCGCCTCGGCGGCGGTCAGCGATTTCAGCGGCTTGCCGAAGTAGGTCTGCGATGCGGCGGCGAAGCCGTACGCACGCTTGCCGAGGTAGATCTGGTTCAGGTACAGCTCGAAGATCTGTTCCTTGCTCAGGCTCTCCTCGATGCGCAGCGCGAGCAGGATCTCGGAGATCTTGCGGGTATAGGTGCGCTCGGGCGACAGATAGAACTCGCGCGCCAGCTGCATCGTGATCGTGCTGGCGCCCTGTTCGGTGCCGCCGGCCAGCAGGTTGGCGACGAAGGCGCGCGCCGCGCCTTTCAGGTCGATGCCGATGTGCTCGAAGAAGCGCGTGTCCTCGGCGGCCAGCACGGCCTGCTTCATGACGTCGGGCACGTCCTCGATGCGGACGAAGGTGCGGCGTTCCTCGCCGAACTCGCCGATCAGCTTCTCGTCGGCGGTGTAGACGCGCAGCGCGATGCGCGGCCGGTAGTCGATCAGCGCGTCGAGCGGCGGCAGCCGGTCATTGGCCAGCACCAGCGCCAGGGCGATCAGCAGCAGGCCCGACAGCAGCGCCGCCACGGGAATCGCCGCCAGCGTCAGGGCGAGGCGGAGGCGGTTCGACGGCGGTTTCGATGAACGGGTGCGGCGGCTGGGCTTGGTTCGGCTCATGCGCATCAGCGGGGCGGGCGCCCGCGTCGCAGCGGTGGCTTGGATTCTATACGGTTCCCCCGGCGGGCTCCGACAGTTCACTGACGCAATCGGCTCGGCTTGGCACGTGCCCGGCGTCTGCCCGGAGCCTGCCCGCTGCGGGCCATCAAGAGGCCACGAACGCGCCACCGGCGGACCCGAGCGGACGCAGCTTGCCGACCGGGTCCATCGGTCCGCTGCCGAGCGCTGCCGAGCCGCCGGCCAGCGGTCGCGATCAACCGTTCATGGTCCCCCCTGTCAGGTCGCCGGCTGGATGGTCGATGCCGTACGACAGAAGGAGCCGGGGGGCTGCGAACTTTTCCACAAAACGCTTTACATTAAATCGAGCGAGTTGCTAGCATCTCAAGCAAATTATCTAAAAGTGATGTAAATCCTTAGTATTTAAGGATTTTTTTACCCTTCGAGGCGTCTCGTGGCGGTCAGTTTCCCGAGTCTCTTTCGCCGAGCTGCTCCCCCCTTGGTCGGCATCGATCTGAGCGCATCCAGCGTCAAGGTCGTGGAGCTGACCAAAGGCCAGCGCACGCCGATGCGTCTGGAGCGCTATGCGATCGAACCGATCGAGCGCGGCGCTATCGTCGACGGCAACATCGAAAAGACCGAACCGGTCGCCGATGCGCTGCTGCGCGCGCTGCGCAAATGCAACAGTCGTGCAAAGGAAGCGGCGCTGGCCCTGCCGTCGGGCGCGGTCATCACCAAGAAGATCATGCTGCCGGCCGGCATGCGCGAGGAAGACTACGAGGTCCAGGTCGAGACCGAGGCCAGTCAGTACATTCCGTTCTCGATCGACGAGGTCAACCTCGATTTCCAGCTTCTCGGGCCGGCCTCGAACTCGGAAGACGAAGTCGACGTGCTGCTGGCGGCCTCGCGCAAGGAGAAGGTCGACGACCGCGTGGCAGTGGCCGAGATGGCGGGCCTGCGTCCGGTGGTGATGGATGTCGAGCCGTACGCGCTGCGCGCCGCCGTCGACCACGTCACCGAGTTCCTGCCGAACAATGGGCAGGGCCAGATCATCGCCGTGTTCTCGATCGGCCAGACCACCACCTCGCTGACCGTGGTGCTGAACCGGCAGACGATCTTCGAACGCGAGCAGGCCTTCGGCGGCCAGCAGCTGACGCAGGACCTGGTGCGGCTGTACGGGCTCACCCCCGAGGAGGCCGAGGTCAAGAAGCGCACCGGCGATCTGCCCGAGAACTATCAGCGCGATCTGCTGCAGCCGTTCATCGAACAGGGCACCACCGACATCGGCCGGGCGCTGCAGTTCTTCTTCACGTCGACGCCGTACACGCGCGTCGATCAGATCTATCTCGCCGGCGGCTCGTCGGTCGTGCCCGGCCTGGCCGAGGCGGTGGCCGAGCGCATGCAGGTGCCCACCGAGATCCTCAGTCCGTTCCAGGGCATGGAAGTGGCTGACTCGATCCGCGAGCGGCAGCTGCGCGCCGATGCGCCGTCGCTGCTGATCGCCACCGGACTGGCGATGCGGAGGTTCGACGAATGATCGCCCGCATCAACCTGCTGCCGCACCGCGAACTGCGGCGTGAGCGGCGCAAGAAGGACTTCGTCGGCCTGCTGGCGCTGATCGCGCTGCTGGCTGCTTGCACGGCCATGCTGGTCGCGTTCGTCATCGATCAGCAGATCGAGAACCAGCGTGCGCGCAACACCTTCATTCGCGCCGAGAACACCAAGCTCGACGCGCAGATCAAGGAGATTGCCTCGCTGCGCGCCGACATCGACGCGCTGCGTTCGCGGCAGGAAGCGGTCGAGAGCCTGCAGACCAACCGGACCATTCCGGTCCATCTGCTCGACGAGCTGGTCCGCAACGTGCCCGAAGGCATCTATCTGAAGCAGATGCGGCAGGAGCAGCGCAAGGTGACGCTGGTCGGCTACGCGCAGTCGAACGAGCGTGTGTCCGAGCTGCTGCGCAATCTGGCCAACAACACGCCGTGGCTCGAACGCCCCGAGCTCATCGAGATCAAGGCGACGCGGCTCGGCGGCCAGCAGGGCCCCAATGCCCGCGAAGGCCGGCGTGTCTACGAGTTCGCGCTGAACGCCGTGGTCAAGTCGAACGAGGCACCCGACGCGCAGGCCAAGCCGGGCGCGAACGCGGCGGCCAAGACCGCCGCGGCGGGCAGTGCCACCGGGCCGCTCGCGTCCGCCGCCAATGCGGGCAGGTAAGTCATGGCGAAATTCAACGCGAACATCGATCTGAGCCAGCTCGGCGCCCAGTTCCAGGGACTGCAGGGACGGCATCCGGGCCTGTGGCCGCTGGTGCCGCGAGCGGCGCTGCTGGCCGGCCTGGTCGTGCTGGTGCTGGGGCTGGCCTACGCCTTGTACTGGAGCGGGCAGCTCGACGAGCTGGAGACCGCGCGTCAGGAGGAAGTGACGCTGAAGCAGCAGTTCACCGACAAGATGCGCCAGGCGGTCAACCTGGAAGCGCTGCGCAAGCAGAAGGAACAGGTGTCGCAGTACGTGAACCTGCTCGAGAAGCAGCTGCCGAGCAAGGCCGAGATGGACGCGCTGCTGTCCGACATCAACCAGGCCGGTGTCGGCCGCGGACTGCAGTTCGAGCTGTTCAAGCCCGGGCAGGTCGTGGTGCGCGACTTCTATGCCGAGCTGCCCATCCACATCAAGCTGTCGGGCAGCTATCACGACTTCGGCGCCTTCACCAGCGACGTGGCCAACCTGCCGCGCATCGTCACGCTCAACGACATGCAGATCGTGCTGCCGGAAGCGCGCGGCTCGAGCGCGGCCAATGCGCCGCCGGCCGGCATGCTGACGATGGAAGCGATCGCCAAGACCTTCCGCTACCTCGATCCCGAGGAAGTGGCCGAGCAGCGGCGCAAGGAAGCCGCCGCGAAGGCCAAGGCCAAAGGGGGCGCCAAGTGAAGGCTGCCATGATGACCCGATTCCTGTGGGCGCTGCCTCTGCTGGCGGCCCTGACCGGCTGCGGCGAGGACCACGGCGAGCTGATCAACTGGATGAACGAGGTCCGCGCGACGGTCAAGCCGGTCACCGAGAAGATCGCCGAGCCGAAGCGCTTCGCGCCGTTCCGCTACGAGAACTCGAACACGGTGGACCCGTTCTCCACCGAGAAGCTGGCGCTGGCTATCGAGAAGTTCCAGCAGCTCGCGCGTGAGGGGCTCAAGCCCGATCTGAACCGGCGCCGCGAAGTCCTCGAAGCATATCCGCTCGACATGATCCGGATGGTCGGGCACCTGTCGAACGGACGCCTGGACTACGCGCTGCTCGAAGTGGACCGCGTCGTCTACCAGGCGCGCGTGGGCAATTACGCCGGTCAGAACTTCGGCAAGATCACTCGAATCAGCGAAACCGAAGTCATGCTCAAGGAACTGGTCCAGGACGCCGCTGGCGACTGGGTCGAACGTGAATCGGCGCTGCGGCTCCAGGAAGGCGGCGAGAAGAAATGACGATCAATCAACAAACAATCATCGACCGCGCGCCGGTCCTCGAGTCGCTCCTTGAGCCGCTCTTAGGGCCGCTCTCCGGGCCGCTGCGTTCGTTCGCGGCCTGCCTGTTCGCCTTCTGCCTGGCGCTGACGCTGCTGGCGCCGCGGCCGGCGCTGGCGCAGGGCAACGCGATCGAATCGGTCAACAGCGCGCAGCAGGGCAACGTGACCTACCTGCGCATCGCGCTGAAGAATCCGCTCGGCGTGGCGCCGGCCGGCTTCTCGGTCTCCAACCCGCCGCGCATCGCCTTCGACTTCCTGGATACCGACAACTCGGCCGGACGCAGTTCGATCGAGCTGCCGCAGGGCGATGTGCGCAGCGTGTCCATCGTGCAGGCGGGCAACCGCTCACGCCTGGTGCTGAACCTGAAGCGGCCGCTGTCCTACCAGACCAGCCTGGACGGCAACACGCTGATCGTCGCGCTGGAGCCGATCGTTGCCGCCGGGCAGCAGCAGGCCAGCACGGCCTATACCTTCGCCAAGCCGGCTGACGGCGCCCAGCATTCGCTGCGCGACGTGGATTTCCGCCGCGGCAAGGACGGCGAAGGCCGCGTGGTAGTCGAGCTGTCGGACAACGGCGTGGGCGTCGACATCCGCCAGCAGGGCCAGACCATCGTCGTCGACTTCCCGCGCACCTCGCTGCCCGAGAACCTGCGGCGGCGCCTGGACGTCGCCGACTTCGGCACGCCGGTGAAGAACGTGCGCACCTTCGAGCAGGGCGGCGGCACGCGGCTGGTCATCGAGCCCGAAGGACAGTGGGAGCACAACGCCTACCAGAGCGAGACGCAGTTCGTCGTCGAGGTGAAGGCGGTGCGCGAGGATCCGAACCGCCTGATTCCGGGCTCGCAGCCCGGCTATCGCGGCGACCGCCTGTCGCTGAACTTCCAGAACGTCGACATCCGCGCGCTGCTGCAGGTGATTGCCGACTTCACCGGGCTGAACATCGTGACCAGCGATTCGGTCGCCGGCAGCCTGACGCTGCGCTTGAAGGACGTGCCCTGGGACCAGGCGCTCGACATCATCCTGCAGAGCAAAGGCCTGGACAAGCGCAAGAACGGCAACGTCATCATGATCGCGCCGGCCGAGGAGATGGCCGCCAAGGAGAAGCTGGACCTGGAGTCGCGCCAGCAGATCGCGGAGATCGAACCGGTCCATACCGAGACCTTCCAGCTCAACTATCAGAAGGCCGAGGTGCTGCAGAAGCTGCTGTCCGACGAGAAGCAGCGCGTGCTGTCCAAGCGCGGCAGCGTGGTCATCGACCAGCGGACGAACAAGGTGTTCGTCCAGGACACCGCGCTGCGCCTCGAGGACGTGCGCCGCGTCATCGCGCAGATCGACATTCCGGTACGGCAGGTGCTGATCGAGGCGCGCATCGTCGAGGCCGACGACCGCTTCACGCGCAACCTGGGCGTGCGGCTCGGCTATAACGACATGAAGTCGACGATCTATCGCACGACCAGCATCGTCGATCCGGTCACCGGCCAGCCCACCGCCTACAACTTCCCCGTCTACGGGGCGGGCTCGCGGCTCGGCGGCGTCTATTCGACGATCTCGGGCAATCTGTCGGGCATCACCGACCTGTCGTCGCAGAACGGCTCGACGCTGGAAGGCGTCAATGCGCTCGGCCTGGGCCGTCCGACGGCGCTGGCCAATACCAACTTCGTCAACCTGCCGGCGGCCAGCATCTCGGGCGCCTCGCCGGCCAGCTTCGCGATCAGCCTGTTCGGATCCAGCCTGACGCGCTTCCTGAATCTCGAACTGTCGGCGCTGGAGGCGGACAACCGCGGCAAGGTCATCTCCAGCCCGCGCGTGCTGACCGCCAACCAGAGCAAGGCGGTGATCGAGCAGGGCAAGGAGATTCCGTATCAGCAGGCGACCTCCAGCGGCGCCACGGCGATCCAGTTCAAGAAGGCAGTGCTCAAGCTCGAGGTGACGCCGCAGATCACGCCGGAGGGCAGCGTCATCCTGGCGGTGGAAGTGAGCCGCGACAATGCCGCCGAACTGCTGCCCACGGGTGTCGCCATCGACACGCGACGCGTGCAGACGCAGGTGCTGGTCGAGAACGGCGGCACCGTGGTCATCGGCGGCATCTACGAGCAGACCGAACGCAACCGCGTCAATAAGGTGCCGCTGCTGGGCGACATCCCGGTGCTGGGCAATGCCTTCAAGAACACCGAGCGCACCAATGACCGGACCGAGCTGCTCGTGTTCCTGACGCCGCGCGTCGTCACCGAAACCGCGCTGGCCCAGTGATCGGCGCAATGCATTCCGCCCTGACCAAGACAAACCGAGATCCTTTCATGAACGACATCCGGAACCCGCTGTCCGTGAAGCGACTGTTCGCGCTCTTCGCCACGGTCTGCCTGAGCCTGCTGCTCGCTGCCTGCGGCGGCGGCGGCGCCAAGGGCGAAGGCGGCGGCAATACGACGCCGATCGATCCGTATCCGCCGGGCAGCGGCCTGTCGCCGTACGTGACGCTGCAGATTCTCAACGGCGCGGCGGTGTCTAACACGCTGCCGATCGGCGCGGTGCGCACGGTCAAGGCGGCGGTGATCAACTCGGCCGGCGCGCCGGTGCCGAACGTGGTCGTCACGTTCACCGCGCCCGCCGATCTGGCGCGCCTCAACCCCGCCATCGGCACCGCGCTGACCGACGCCAGCGGCGTCGCCACGCTGACCATCGAAGGCCTGGCGGTCGGCGCGGGAACGCTGACGGCCGCGGTCATCGTCGAGGCGTTCGAGCGCAAGGTCAACCTGAACTTCTCGGTGGTGCCGGATACCAGCCCGCAGGCCGGCACGATCACGTTCAAGCAGGCCTCGGTGCAGACGCTCAAGCTGGGCGGCACGATAGGCGAGAGCACGTCGGTGCTGACCTTCCAGGTCGTCAACCAGCTCGGCCAGCCGCGGCAGGGCGCGACGGTCAACTTCGCGCCGACCGTCACCACCGGCGGCCTGTCGGTGGCGCCGCTGACGGCAGTCTCCGATGCCAATGGCATGGTCAGCACGGTCGTCTCCGCCGGCACGGTGCCCACGCCGGTCCGCGTGACGGCGTCGATGAACGTCGACGGCAACGTCTACTCGGCGCAGTCGATCCAGCTGTCGGTGAGCTCGGGCGACCCGACGCAGAAGTTCTTCTCGCTGTCGGTGGAGACCTTCAATATCCACGGCTGCAACTTCGACGGCACTACGACGAAGATCAACGCCCGCGCCGGCGACCAGTTCGGCAACCCCGTGCCGGACGGCACGACGGTGAACTTCATTACCGAGGGCGGCCGCGTCGGCGCCTCGAGCATCGGCTCATGCCAGACCGAGAACGGCGTCTGCTCGGTCGACCTCGAAAGCCAGGAGTTCCGGCCCTTCGGCTACACGGGTGCGCAGCGTCACAACAACTGCCGCGTGACCGTGCTGGCCTATGCGGTGGGCAAGGAGACGTTCAGCGACGCGAACGCCAATGGCGTGTACGACGCGGGCGAAGCCTTCGAGGACCTGCCGGACGTGTTCCTGAACACCGAGCTGTCGGATCGCAGCACGTTCAACCTGGCGCGCGGCGACCGGCTGGTGAAGTTCATCGAGCACGGGCAGACCTCGCCGGTGGCCGACGGTGTCTGGGGCGACGCGCACGTTCGCCGCTCGGCCGAGGTGGTGTTCAGCTCGATCAACGTCGAGACGCCGATACTGCCTTCGGAGCTGGTGTTCGAGTGCCGCGCCACCAGCGCCACCGAGTACCGGCTGGTGACCGAGGTGCGTCGCGTCGACTTCGAGTTGCATGACATCAACAACAATCCGCTCGCGGCGGGCTCGACGCTGAGCGCGAGCGCCACCAATGCGACGATAGACACGCTGTCGCCGTCCACCGTGCCGAACACCACGCGCATCGGCGGATCGCAGCACAGCCTGTTTATCAAGGGCGATCCCAGCAAGTGCTCGGCGACCGGCGGCAGCGGCCAGGTGCGGCTGAGCGTGACGCCGGTGGGCGGCGCCGAGCGCATCTACGCGTTCGGCATCCGCTACACGGCCGACACCTTCAGTCCGGGGCCGATCACGCCGTAAGGCGAGCCCCGCGCCGGGCTCGGTCCCGGTCCAGACCCTTCGTCACGGCCGCCTTCGGGCGGCCGTTCGCTTTTCGATGTGTCATGCTTGCGGCTTGCTTCCCGCGCCGCAGGCTGCCGCTCTCATGGATTCCGCTGCCACTCCTCCCGCCATCTTCCTGATCGGAATGATGGGTTCAGGCAAATCGACCGTCGGCCGCCGGCTGGCGCAGATGCTGGGCCGGCCGTTCTTCGATGCCGACAAGGTCCTGGAGGAGCGCTGCGGCGTACCCATCCCGACGATCTTCGAGCTCGAAGGCGAAGACGGCTTCCGGCGCCGCGAGACCGCGCTGATCGACGAGCTGACCCGCATGCCCGGCATCGTGCTGGCCACCGGCGGCGGCGTGGTGATGCGCGAGGAGAACCGGCGCATGCTGCGCGAGCGTGGACTGGTCATTTTCCTGCGCGCTTCGCCGGGCGACCTGTGGCAGCGGCTGCGGCGCGACCGCGTTCGCCCGCTGCTGCAGACCGAGAATCCGCGCAAGCGGATCGCCGAGCTGCTGGCGTTGCGCGAGCCGCTGTACCGCGAGACCGCCGGCCTGACCGTGACCAGCGCGCGCCAGCCGGTCGAGGACCTGGTGGTCGATATAATCCGCCGTCTCCCCGACAGTTTCAGGGCCTCCTCATGAGTGTCAGCGCTTCGCCGCGGCAGCTGAGCGTTTCGCTCGGCGCGCGCAGCTATCCGATCCTGATCGGCACCGGCCTGGTCGATGGGCATCCCGAGCTGGCGCGGCTGGCGCAGGGCCGGCAGGTCGCGATCGTCACCAATGACACCGTCGGCGATCTGTACGAAGCCCGGCTCGGCGCCGCGCTGGACGGCGCCGCGGCGAAGCTGAGCATCCGGCTGCCCGACGGCGAGGCGTTCAAGAGCTGGGACAGCCTGAACCGGATCTTCGATGCGCTGCTCGAACATCGCTTCGACCGGCACTGTCTGCTGATCGCGCTCGGCGGTGGCGTGATCGGCGACATGACCGGTTTCGCGGCGGCCGTCTACCAGCGCGGCGTCGATTTCGTGCAGGTGCCGACCACGCTGCTGGCGCAGGTCGACTCGTCGGTCGGCGGCAAGACGGCGATCAATCATCCGCTCGGCAAGAACATGATCGGCGCCTTCCACCAGCCGCGGCTGGTGCTTGCCGACGTCGGTACGCTGCGCACGCTGCCGCCGCGCGAGCTGTCGGCGGGGCTCGGCGAGATGATCAAGCACGGCGCGATCGCCGACCCGGACTATCTGACGCGGCTCGAAGCCGATCTGCCGGCGCTGCTGGCCTGCGATGCCGGTGCGCTGTCCGAGGCTATCCTGCGCTCGTGCGAAATCAAGGCCGCGGTGGTGGCCGCCGACGAACGCGAGGCCGATCTGCGCGCCACGCTGAACTTCGGCCATACGTTCGGCCATGCGATCGAGGCCGGCCTGGGCTATGGCGAGTGGCTGCATGGCGAGGCGGTCGGCGCCGGCATGGTCATGGCCGCCGAACTGTCGGCGCAGCTCGGCTACATCGATGCCGCGGTGGTGGCGCGGCTGCGCGGCACGATCGCCGCTGCGCGGCTGCCGGTGCACGGTCCGGCCTGGCCGGCCGAGCGCTACGTCGAGCTGATGAGCGTCGACAAGAAGGCCACGCAGGGCACGCCCAAGTTCGTCGTGCTCGAACGGCTGGGCAAGGCCATCGTGCGGCGCGTTCCCGACGAAGCGCTGCGCGCTGCGCTGGCCGCGGGCACGGCCTGAACGTGAACGAGGCCGGATCGCCGTCGTCGTCGCCGCTGGCGACGTGGGCGGCCGATCCGGCGCGCAGCCGCGGGCGCCGCTACGCGGAGCCGCCTGCCATCGGCCGCAATGCGTTCCAACGCGACCGCGATCGCATCGTCCATTGCACGGCCTTCCGCCGGCTCGAGTACAAGACGCAGGTCTTCGTCAATCACGAAGGCGACCTGTTCCGCACGCGGCTGACGCATTCGATCGAAGTGGCGCAGATTGCGCGCTCGATCGCCCGCAGCCTGCGGCTGTCCGAGGACCTGGTCGAAGCGATCGCGCTGGCCCACGATCTGGGGCACACGCCGTTCGGCCACGTCGGCCAGGATGCGCTGAACGAATGCGCCGCGCCGTGGGGCGGCTTCGAGCACAATCTGCAGTCGCTGCGCGTCGTCGACGAGCTGGAACAGGGCTATGCCGCGTTCGACGGACTGAACCTGTGCTTCGAGACGCGCGAGGGCATTCTCAAGCACTGCTCGCCCGCCAATGCGCGGCGGCTCGGCGACGTCGGCGAGCGCTTCCTGCGCCGGCAGCGTCCGTCGCTGGAGGCGCAGGTCGCGAACCTGGCCGACGAGATCGCGTATAACAATCACGACGTCGACGACGGCCTGCGCTCGGGCCTCATCGATGTCGGCCAGCTGCAGCAGATCGAGCTGTTCGAGCGGCATCGGCGCGAGGTGCTGCAACTGCATCCGGGCCTGGCAGGGCGCCGGCTGGTGCACGAAACGATCCGCCGCATGATCAACGAGCTGGTCACCGACCTGATCGACGAGACGCGGCGGCGCATCGCCGAATCCGGCGTGCGCAGCCTCGACGAGGTGCGCGCCGCGCCGGCGCTGGTCGGCTTCTCGGGCGACGTGGCCGAGCGCTCGGCGCAGCTGAAGCGCTTTCTGCACGTCAATCTGTATCGGCATCCGCACGTCGCCGAGGTGATGTCGCGGGCGCGCCGCATCGTCCGCGAACTGTTCGCCCGCTATCTGGACGATTCGTCGCTGCTGCCGGACGAGCACAGGCAGCGGCTCGATGCGATCGGCGAGCGGGCGATCGTCGACTACATTGCCGGCATGACGGATCGCTTCGCAGTACGGGAGCATCGGCGCCTGTTCGGTGGAGGGACGTGACCGTGTCGCCGCGTGGCACCATGGCACCAGGAGCGGTCGGCAGCCGCGGGGTCTGGGAGGCGCGATGGATACGGCGGTCGGCCCTTTGGGCCGACTTCCCTGTGCTGCTCGCCTGGGGGCTGGCGCGGCGTAACTCGCTACGCTCCCTTCGGGAGCTCCGCTCAGACAGACGCCGCGACACAGAATGAATGTGGCTGCGCTCAGTCTCCTTCGCGCTGGTTCGCCGGCTCGCAGCTTTGCCCGCGCGGCGCTTCCCGCTTGATGGCCGCCTCCGACAGTCCGTTCGCGCTACCGGCCTTCCGCCGCTACTGGCTTGCCCGCATCGCGTCGATGGCCGGCAGCCAGATCCAGATCGTCGCTGTCGGCTGGCAGCTGTACGACATGACGCACGACGTGCTCGATCTGGGGCTGATAGGGCTGGCGCAGTTCCTGCCGGCGATGCTGTTCGCGATTCCGGCCGGTTATGTGGTGGATCGATTCTCGCGGCAGCGCGTGCTGACCGTGGCGATGGCGGCCAAGGCCTTGTGGATGACGCTGCTGACGATCGGCAGCTGGTACGGATCGTTGACGCCGGCCGCGCTGTTCGCGCTGGCGGTGCTGATCGGCACCGGCCGCGCGTTCGAGATGCCGGCGCATTCGGCGATGCTGTCGCGCATCGTGCCGGCGCGTCTGCTGCCGCATGCGGTGGCCTGGTCCTCGTCGGCCACGCAGGGGGCGGTGATCGTCGCGCCGGCGGTGGGCGGCTTCATCTATGCCGCCGGCCCGCAGTTCGCGTACGGCATCAGTGCCGTGCTGGGACTGATCGCTGCCGTCCTGATCGGCATCATCCGCGGCGTGCGCTTCGAGCTGACGCGCGATCCGCCGAGCCTGGCCTTCGTGCTCGGCGGGCTGCGCTTCATTCGCAGCCATCCGGTGGTGCTTGGCGCGATGTCGCTGGACATGATGGCGGTGCTGCTCGGCGGCGCCTCGGCCATGCTGCCGGTCTATGCGCGCGACATCCTGCATACCGGCGCCTGGGGCGTCGGCCTGCTGCGCTCCGCCGAAGGCATAGGCGCATTGATCGTCGCGCTCGCACTGGCGCGCTTTCCGCTCGAACGCCGCGTCGGGCGTCAGATGTTCTTCGCCGTGGCGGTGTTCGGGCTGGCGACGCTGCTGTTCGCGGTCTCGTCGTCGTTCGTGCTGTCGTTCGCGGCGCTGGTGCTGCTCGGCGGCGCGGACATGGTGTCGGTCGTCATTCGCCAGTCGTTGATCCAGCTCGAGACGCCGGACTCGATGCGCGGCCGGGTCGGCGCCGTCAATTCGATGTTCATCGGCGCGTCGAACCAGCTCGGCGAGTTCCGCGCCGGCGGCATGGCGGCGCTGATCGGCGTCGTGCCGGCGGTGGCACTCGGCGGCCTCGGCACGCTGGCCGCGGTGGGGCTGTGGCGGCGATGGTTCCCCGACCTGTACGGCCGCGATGCGCTGCAGCCGACGCTGGTGCAGGACGACGGACCGGAGCCGCGTTGAGGCGGGCCGACTGACTGGCCCCGGCTGACTGGCTGCCTGCCCGGCAGGCTGTCCAGCCTGCTTCCTAGCCGACCCGCGCGTGCACGATCCTGCGCCGCCGCGTGCCGTCCAGCAGCATCGCGCTGACCATGGTCGCCGCTTCGGCGCTGGCCAGCCGGCCGGCGCGCACCGACTCGGCGGCCGCGAACAGCAGTGCCGCCAGCGCGTCGAGCATCCATTGCGCCGGCATGTCGATGCGCAGCGTGCCGTCTTCCTGGCCGCGCCGGAACAGGTTGCGGATGCGCTCCTCGTGCGGCGCCCATTCGGCGTCGTAGCGGCTGTTCGCGCCGCATTGCTGCTTGGTGCGGTTCAGGAACAGATACAGCTCGGCGTGCGGAAAGAACGAATCGACCAGCCGGCGCAGCGCTTCGTCGACCGGTCCCTCTTCGGGGGCGACTGCGTCGATCGCCTCGGTGCTGCGCGCCAGCGCCAGCTGCGCCAGTTCCTCGATAACGGCGTCGCGATTGGGGAACAGCCGATGCAGCGTGGCGCGGCTGATGCCGATCGCCTGCGCCACCTGCTCCATCGTGAGCCGCGGCTGATCGGTCAGCACGGCGGCGATCGAACAGAGCATCTTCTCGCGTTTGGTGCTCACGACGTGCTTCCGCTTCCTTCGTTCCAGCCGCCGCCCAGCGATTTGTACAGCGCGACCAGGTTCGACAGCCGCGCCAGCCGCGTCGCCAGCAGCGCCTGTTCGGCGGCGTACAGTCCGCGCTGCGCGTCGAGCAGCTGCAGATAGTTGTCGACGCCGCTGCGGTAGCGCAGGTCCGACAGCTCGACCGTGCGCTGCGCCGCCTCCAGCTGCGCCTGCTGCGCCTGCAGCTGTTCGTCCAGCGTGCCGCGCGCCGCGAGCGCGTCCGAGACTTCGCGGAACGCCGACTGGATGGTCTGCTCGTAGCGCGCCACCGCGATGTCGCGCCGTACGGTGGCCAGGTCCAGATTGGCCTGGTTGCGGCCGGCGTCGAAGATCGGCAGGCTGATCTGCGGCATGAAGCTCCAGATGCCCGAGCCGCGGCCGAACAGGCCGTCCAGCTCGCTGCTGGCGGTGCCCAGCGCGCCGGTCAGCGTGATGCGCGGGAAGAAGGCCGCGCGTGCCGCGCCGATGTTCGCGTAGCTGCCGCGCAGCTGCTGCTCGGCCGCCGCGATGTCGGGGCGGCGTTCGATCAGCTGCGACGGCAGGCCGGCGGGCAGCTCGCTGATCAGGCCTTGCTGATCGAGCGTCAGCGGTGCCGGCAGATCGGCCGGCAGCGGCTGTCCGATCAGCAGCGTCAGCGCATTGGCGGCCTGGGCGCGCAGCCGGCGCGCGTCGGCCAGATCGGCGCGCGCGCCGGCGACCAGACCCTGCGCCTGGCGCTGCTCGAGCTCCGAGGCGGCGCCGCCCTCGTAGCGCACCGTGACCAGCTTCAGCGATTCCTCGCGCGAGCCCAGCGTTCGCTGCAGCAGCTCGATGCGCTGGTCGGCGGCGCGCTCGGTCAGGTACGCATCGGCGATCTGGGCCACCAGGCTGATCTGCATCGCCTTGCGCGCTTCGCCGGTCGACAGGAACTGCGCCAGCGCGGCGTCGCCGAGATTGCGCACACGGCCGAACAGGTCGATCTCGAAGGCGGTGACGCCCAGCGTCGCCTGGTACTGGTCGCTGATGCCGGACTGGCCGGTGGGCGACAGATCGGCCGGCACGCGCTGGCGCGACACGCTGCCGCCGGCGCCGACCGTCGGCAGCTGGTCGGCGCGCGTGATGCCGTACTGCGCGCGCGCCGCTTCGATGTTGAGCACGGCCACGCGCAGGTCGCGGTTGTTGGCCAGCCCCAGCTCGACCAGCCGCGCCAGCCGCGGATCGCGGAAGAACTCGCGCCAGCCGATGTCGGCGACGGCGCGCGTCTGCCCGGCGCCGTCCGCGGCTTCGGCGCCGGGCCACTGCGTGGCGATCGGCGCGGGCGGACGCTCGTAGACCGGCGCCATCGAGCAGCCGGCGAGTCCCGCCAGCAGTGCCAGCGCGGCCAGAGCGGGACGGAACGGGGCGAGGGTGGGACGCATCGGATCGATCATTGCTGCGCTCATGCGGACGGCTGGGCTGATAGGGGCTGCAAGGCTCTTGCGGACGGCAAAGCTCATACGGACGACAAAGCTGATACGGGCGGCAAGGTTCATACCGACGGTTTCGCGGCAACCGGCTCGCTGTCGGCACGGCGGCGGCCGAACAGCTTGAGCACGACGACGAAGAACACCGGCACCAGGAACACGGCCAGGATGGTGGCGGTGATCATGCCGCCCATGACGCCGGTGCCGATCGCCTGCTGGCTGGCGGAGCTGGCGCCGCTGGCGATCGCCAGCGGCAGCACGCCGAGAATGAAGGCCAGCGAGGTCATCAGGATGGGCCGGAAGCGCAGCCGCGCCGCTTCCACCGTGGCGTCGACGGCGCTCTTGCCCTCGGCGTACAGATCCTTGGCGAACTCGACGATCAGGATCGCATTCTTGGCGGACAAGCCGATGATCGTGATCAAGCCGACCTTGAAGAACACGTCGTCGGGCATGCCGCGCAGCGTCACGGCCAGCACCGAGCCGATCACGCCGAGCGGCACCACCAGGATCACCGACAGCGGAATCGACCAGCTCTCGTACAGCGCGGCCAGCACCAGGAACACGACCAGGATCGCCAGCCCGAGCAGGATCGGCGCCTGCGCGCCCGACAGCCGTTCCTGCAGCGACTGGCCGGTCCAGTCGTAGCCGATGCCGGCCGGCAGCTGGCCCACCAGCCGCTCCATCTCGGCCATCGCCTGGCCGGTGCTGAAGCCGGGCTTGGCGTCGCCGGAAAGCTTGACCGTCGGGTAGCCGTTATAGCGGTTCAGCTGCACCGCACCGGTCCGCCACGAAGTCGTGGCGAACGACGACAGCGGCACCAGACCGCCGCGCGCATTGGCCACGTTCAGCGTCAGCAGATCCTCCGGCTTCATGCGGCTGGCGACGTCGGCCTGCACGATGACGCGCTGCATGCGCCCGACGTTGGCGAAGTCGTTGACTACCGACGAGCCGAGCGCCGTGCCCAGCGTGGCGGCGATATTCGAGAACGGCACGCCGAGCGCGCTGGCCTTCTGCCGGTCGATGTTCAGCTCCAGCTGCGGCGCGTCCTCCAGCCCTTCGACGCGCGCATAGGCGATGATCGGGCTTTTCGCCACCTCGGCCAGCAGCTGGTTGCGCGCGGCGAGCAGCGCTTCGTGGCCGACGCCACCGCGATCCTGCAGCCGGAACGAGAAGCCGCTGGCGGTGCCCAGCTCGGGAATCGCGGGCGGCACGAGACTGAACATCTGCGCATCGCGCACGCCCATGAAGAAGGCGCCATTGGCCCGGTTGGCTTCGGCCTGCGCCGACTCCTCGGGGCCGCGCTGCGACCAGTCCTTGAACACCGTGAACGCGAGCGCGGCGTTCTGCCCCATGCCCGAGAAGCTGAAGCCGGTGATCGAGACCACCGTCTCGACCGAGGGCCGCGACAGGAAGTGCTTCTCCATCTGCGCAACCGCTTCGCGCGTGCGGTTCAGCGTCGCGCCCGGCGGCAGCTGCACGTCGGTGATGACGAAGCCCTGGTCCTCCACCGGCAGGAACGACGACGGCAGCCGCGAGTACATGACGCCCAGCGCCACCAGGATGGCCGCGTAGACGATCATGTAGCGGCCGGCCTTGCGCACCATGCGCGCGACCCAGCCCTGATAGCGGTCGCTGGTGCGCGTGAAGCCGCGGTTGAACCAGCCGAAGAAGCCGGGCTTCTCGGCGTGGTGCCCGGGCGGAATCGGCTTGAGCAGCGTCGCGCACAGCGCCGGCGTCAGCGACAGGGCGAGGAAGCCGGAGAACAGGATGGACGCGGCCATCGACAGCGAGAACTGCCGGTAGATGATGCCGACCGAGCCCGACATGAAGGCCAGCGGCAGGAACACCGCGGCCAGCACCAGCGTGATACCGACGATCGCGCCGGTGATCTGTCCCATCGCCTTGCGCGTCGCTTCCTTGGGCGGCAGGCCTTCGGTCGCCATGATGCGCTCGACGTTCTCCACCACCACGATCGCATCGTCGACCAGGATGCCGATGGCCAGCACCATGCCGAACATGGTCAGCACGTTGATCGAGAAGCCGGCCGCGAACATGAGTCCGAAGGTGCCCATCAGTGCGATCGGCACCACGATCGCCGGGATCAGCGTGTAGCGCAGGTTCTGCAGGAACAGCAGCATCACCAGGAAGACCAGCGCCATCGCTTCGAGCAGCGTGTAGACGACCTGCTCGATCGATACCTTGACGAAGGGCGCGGTGTCGTACGGAACGGCATAGCTGACGCCGGCCGGGAAGTAGCGCGACAGCTCCTCCAGCTTGGCGCGTACCTGCGTGGCCGTGGCCAGCGCATTGGCGCCCGGCGCCAGCTGCACCGCCACCGCGGCGCTCTCCTGGCCGTTCAGCCGCGAGCCGAACTGATAGGTCTCGGCGCCGACCTCGATGCGCGCGACGTCGCGCAGCCGCACGCTGGAACCGTCCGGGTTCGCGCGCAGCACGATGTCGCCGAATTCGTCCGGCGTGGCCAGCAGGCCGCGCACCACGATCGATGCGCTGATCTGCTGCGTGCTGCTGGCCGGCTGGTCGCCGAGCTGGCCGGCCGGCACCTGCGCGTTCTGGCCGGCAATGGCGCTGTTCACCTCGGCAGTGGTCAGCCCGTAGCCGACCAGCTTGGCCGGATCGATCCAGACCCGCATCGCTCGCTGCGCGGCATACAGCTCGGCCTTGCCGACGCCGGGGACGCGGCGGATCTCGTTGATGATGTTGCGCGTGATGTAGTCGGCCAGTGCGATCTGGTCCAGCCGGCCGTCCTTGGACGACAGCGTGGCGACCAGCAGGAAGTTGCTGCTGGCCTTCTCCACTTGCAGGCCCATCTGCATCACCGACTGCGGCAGCCGCGACTCGGCCTTCTTGATGCGGTTCTGCACGTCGACCATCGCCAGGTCGGGGTCGGTGCCCGGCGCGAAGGTGGCGGTGATCTCGGCGCGGCCGTACGAGTTGCTCTGCGACTCGAAGTACAGCAGGCCCTTGGCGCCGTTCAGCTCCTGCTCGATCAGGCTGGTGACGGCCTGGTCGACGGTCTGCGCGGAGGCGCCGGGATAGGTGGCCGAGATCGAGACGCTGGGCGGCGCCACCGACGGGTACTGCGAGACCGGCAGGTTGGGGATGGCGAGCAGGCCGGCCAGGATGATGAACAGCGCCACCACCCAGGCAAAGATCGGCCGGTCGATGAAGAACTGAGGCATGTCGGAGCCTTCGTGGGAGTTCGGGGCGTCGCCGCGTCAGCGCTTCGCGCCGCCGCCGGTGGACGCGTCGGCGGCGGGCCGGGCCGGCTCGGCGGGCGGCGCGGCTGCGCCCGCGGGCTCGGCCGGCTTGCTCGCCGGTTCGGCGGGGGCGGTCCCCGGAGCGGCCGGGGCGCCCCCGGGCGCGCCGGCCGGCTGTCCGCCGGTCGCTTGTCCGCCGGTCGCTTGTCCTCCGGTCGGTTGCCCGCCCGGTGCGGGCTGGCCCGGCGCGCCGCCGCGCTGCCACGGCACCGGCTGCACCGGTGCGCCCGGCCGGATCTTCTGGAAGCCCTCGACCACCACCGTGTCGCCCGCCTTGAGCCCCTCGGTGACGATCCATTCGTCGCCGAACGCCGAGCCGGTCTTGATCGTTCGCGTCTCGAGCTGGCCATTGGCGCCGACCACGTACACGCTCGCGCTGCCGTCGGCCGCACGCTGCACCGCCTGCTGCGGCACGCGCAGCGCGGTCTCGTTGATGCCCTGCTCGAGCCGCACGCGCACGTACATGCCGGGCAGCAGCAGCTGGCGCGGGTTGGGGAACTCGGCGCGCAGGCTCACCTGTCCGGTGCTGCGGTCCACCGACACGTCGGAGAACAGCAGCCGGCCGGTCAGCGGGTATTCGGATCCGTCATCGAGCCGCAGCGTGATGCGCGCCTGCCGGCCGCTGAGCTGCTTGACGCTGCCGGCGTCGAAGGCCGCGCGCAGCCGGGCCAGTTCGGAGACCGGCTGCGTGAAGTCGACGTAGATCGGGTTCAACTGCTGGATCAGCGCCATGGGCGTGGCTTCGCCCTGGCCGACCAGCGCGCCTTCGGTTACCAGCGCGCGGCCGATGCGGCCGGAGATAGGCGCGTTCACGGTGGCATAGCCCAGATTCAGCCGGGCGCGTTGCGCGGCGGCCTGCGCCGCGGCCACGTCGGCCTGTGCCAGCTTCTGCGCCGCCACCGCGTTGTCGTATTCCTGCTTGCTGATCGCATTGGCCTTGACCAGCGGCTCATAGCGCTCGGCGACCACGCGGGCCTGGTACAGCGCCGCCTCTGCCCGCTGCTGCGCCGCCAGCACGCTGTCGAGCTCGGCTTGCAGCGGCTGCGGATCGATCTTGAACAGCAGCTGTCCGGCCCTGACGTCGCTGCCTTCGCGGAACACCCGCTGCAGCACCACGCCCGGTACGCGGGCGCGGACCTCGGCGATGCGCGTCGAATCGACGCGGCCGGGCAGCTCGGCGGTGACCGGTGTGGCCTGCGGGTTGACCGTGACGACGCCCACGGCGGGCGGCGGCGGGGCGCCGCCTGCGGCGGCGGCTGGGGCGTCGCCGCCGCGGTTGCAGGCGGACAGGGCGAGCGCGGCCATCAGCAAGGCGGCCGGCAGGCGAAGGCGTCGGAGGGTGACAGGCATGATGGACTTGACGGAAGATGGAGGCGAAGGCGGTGCCGCAGCCCCGGAAACGCAGCAGGGCCGTGGCCGCGCCGAGGATGTATGGGTTCTGGCGGCTAGCAGGGCGCGTATTTTATGAGACAAATTTGTCTCATAAGTTAAGGGCCTGTTGCTAGCAGGGCGATTGCCGTACCGGCCGGCATGGATCCTGCGGGTAGCTGTCATGAACAGAATCTTTGACAGCCGGAAGTGGCGGGGTATACTGCAAAGTTCGACTTCGTTTCTTTCGCTGCACCGCGGAAACGCGTCCGGCCAGCCTGGCAAGCGGCTCCGATGCGATGGCGTCCCTGGATGCCCTGCGGCCTCGCGAAAGGGCGATGCACTAAAAACGTGCGCGTACTCACCAATTTGGTTCATGTATCGGACTTAAAGCGGGCTTAGACCGCTGAAACGGAGCCGAAGGGGAACTGTGCGCGCTGACAGCTCGGCCACAGGCTCACCCGGCGGCCGGGCAGCGGTTTCTCTCGGTCTGGAGTCGGCACATGAACGCTTCGCACAGCCCCCTGTCCTCGGGTCCTGCGCCCGCGACTAGTCTTCCCGCGGCCACGGCCGGCACCGGCCGCCCGGGCACCGGCGATCGCGGCACCGAGGATCCCCGCACCGGCAATCGCCGTACCGACAATCCCTGCACCGACAAGCCTGACGCCATCGGGCTGTACGACCCGGTCAACGAGCACGACTCCTGCGGCGTCGGCTTCGTCGCTCACATCCAGGGCAAGAAGAGCCACCGCATCATCGAGCAGGGGCTGCAGATCCTCTGCAACTTGGACCACCGCGGTGCGGTCGGCGCCGACCCGCTGATGGGCGACGGCGCCGGCATCCTGATCCAGATCCCCGACCAGTTCTTTCGCGAGGAGATGGCACGCCAGGGCGTGGCGCTGCCGCCGGCCGGCGAGTACGGCGTCGGCATGATCTTCCTGCCGAAGGAGCACGCGTCGCGGCTGGCCTGTGAGCAGGAGCTGGAACGCGCCGTGCGTGCCGAGGGCCAGGTGCTGCTCGGCTGGCGCGACGTGCCGGTCGACCGCGAGATGCCGATGTCGCCGACCGTGCGCGCCAAGGAGCCGGTGATCCGCCAGGTCTTCATCGGCCGCGGCCCCGACGTCATGGTCACCGATGCGCTCGAGCGCAAGCTGTACGTCATCCGCAAGATGGCCAGCCATGCGATCCAGCAGCTGAAGCTGGCGCACGGCAAGGAATACTTCGTGCCGTCGATGTCGGCGCGCACCATCGTCTACAAGGGCCTGCTGCTGTGCGGCCAGGTCGGCCAGTACTACCGCGATCTGCAGGATCCGCGCGTCGTCTCGGCGCTGGCGCTGGTGCACCAGCGCTTCTCGACGAACACCTTTCCCGAGTGGCCGCTGGCGCACCCGTACCGGCTGGTGGCGCACAACGGCGAGATCAACACGGTCAAGGGCAATTACAACTGGCTGCGCGCGCGCGAAGGCGTGATGAAGTCGCCCGTGCTCGGCGACGACCTGCGCAAGCTGTATCCCATCGTCTACGCCGGCCAGTCCGACACCGCCACGTTCGACAACTGTCTCGAACTGCTGGTGATGGCCGGCTACTCGATCGCGCACGCGATGATGATGATGATCCCCGAGGCGTGGGAGCAGCACACGCTGATGGATCCGAAGCGGCGCGCGTTCTACGAGTTCCACGCCGCGATGATGGAGCCGTGGGACGGCCCGGCCGCGATCGCGTTCACCGACGGCCGGCAGATCGGCGCCACGCTCGACCGCAACGGGCTGCGGCCGGCGCGCTACTGCGTCACCGACGACGACATGGTGATCATGGCTTCGGAAGCCGGTGTGCTGCCGATTCCCGACGGCCGTATCGTCAAGAAGTGGCGGCTGCAGCCCGGCAAGATGTTCCTGATCGATCTGGAGCAGGGCCGCATCATCGACGACGCCGAGCTGAAGCAGCAGCTGGCCAACAGCAAGCCGTATCGCGAGTGGATCGAGGCGATCCGCATCAAGCTCGACGAGCTCGATACGGTGACCGCGCCCGACGGCGCCGGCACCGAACCGGCCGCGTCGCTGCTCGACCGGCAGCAGGCCTTCGGCTACACGCAGGAAGACCTGAAGTTCCTGATGTCGCCGATGGCGATCGCCGGCGAGGAAGCCGTCGGCTCGATGGGCAACGACTCGCCGCTGGCGGTGCTGTCGAACAAGAACAAGCCGCTGTACAACTATTTCAAGCAGTTGTTCGCGCAGGTCACGAACCCGCCGATCGATCCGATCCGCGAGCAGCTCGTGATGTCGCTGGTCTCCTTCGTCGGTCCGCGGCCGAACCTGCTGGATCTGAACAACATCAACCCGCCGATCCGGCTCGAGGTGTCGCAGCCCATCCTCGACTTCGACGACATGGCGCAGATCCGCCATATCGAGCGCTGTACGGCGGACAAGTTCAAGTCGTACGAGCTCGACATCTGCTATCCGGTCGACTGGGGCAAGGAAGGCATCGAGGCGCGGCTGGCCTCGCTGGCGGCCGAGGCCGAGGATGCGGTGCGTTCGGGCTTCAACGTGTTGATCGTGTCCGACCGCCGCTTGTCGCGCGAGCGCGTGGCGATCCCGGCGCTGCTGGCCACGTCGGCGATCCACCTGCATCTGGTCAATCGCGGGCTGCGTACCAGCACCGGCCTGGTCGTCGAGACCGGCTCGGCGCGCGAGGTGCATCATTTCGCGCTGCTCGCCGGCTACGGCGCCGAAGCCATCCATCCGTACCTGGCGATGCAGACGCTGGCCGAGCTGCACGGTTCCATGGTCGGCGGCCTGGCGCCCGAGAAGGCGGTCAAGAACTACGTCAAGGCCATCGGCAAGGGCCTGATGAAGGTCATGTCCAAGATGGGCATCTCGACCTACATGAGCTACTGCGGCGCGCAGATCTTCGAGGCGATCGGCCTGTCGCGCGCCGTGGTCGACAAGTATTTCAGCGGCACGCCCAGCAACATCGAGGGCATAGGCGTGTTCGAGATCGCCGAGGAGGCGATCCGCCTGCACCGCGCGGCCTTCGGCAACGATCCGACGCTGAGCAGCATGCTCGACGCCGGCGGCGAGTATGCGTACCGGATCCGCGGCGAAGACCACATGTGGACGCCCGATTCGATCGCCAAGCTGCAGCACTCCGCGCGCTCGAACAACTACGGCACCTTCCGCGAATACGCGCAGCTGATCAACGACCAGAGCCGCCGGCACATGACGCTGCGCGGGCTGTTCGAGTTCCGCTTCGACGCCTGCACGCCGGTGCCGATCGACGAGGTCGAGCCGGCCGTCGACATCGTCAAGCGCTTCGCCACCGGCGCGATGTCGCTGGGCTCGATCTCGACCGAGGCGCACACCACGCTGGCGGTGGCGATGAACCGGATCGGCGGCAAGTCGAACACCGGCGAAGGCGGCGAGGACGAGCTGCGCTATCGCGCCGAGATGCAGGCCGGCCGCTCGACCGTCAAGGACGGCGATTCGATCGGCTCGCTGCTGGGCGGCGGCCGCATCGAGGTCGACATCCCGCTGAAGGCCGGCGACTCGCTGCGCTCGAAGATCAAGCAGGTGGCCTCGGGCCGCTTCGGCGTCACCGCCGAGTACCTGGCCAGCGCCGACCAGCTGCAGATCAAGATGGCGCAGGGCGCCAAGCCCGGCGAAGGCGGGCAGCTGCCGGGCCACAAGGTTTCCGACTACATCGGCAAGCTGCGTTATTCGGTGCCGGGCGTGGGCCTGATCTCGCCGCCGCCGCATCACGACATCTACTCGATCGAGGATCTGGCGCAGCTGATCCACGACCTGAAGAACGCCAACCCGCGCGCCTCGGTGTCGGTCAAGCTGGTGTCCGAGGTCGGCGTCGGCACGGTGGCGGCCGGTGTCAGCAAGGCCAAGGCCGACCACGTCGTCATCGCCGGCCATGACGGCGGCACCGGCGCGTCGCCGCTGTCGTCGATCAAGCACGCCGGCACGCCGTGGGAGCTGGGGCTGGCCGAGACGCAGCAGACGCTGGTGCTGAACGGGCTGCGCAGCCGCATCGTGGTGCAGGCCGACGGTCAGATGAAGACCGGCCGCGACGTCGTCATCGGCGCGCTGCTCGGCGCCGAGGAGTTCGGCTTCGCGACGGCGCCGCTGGTCGTCGAGGGCTGCATCATGATGCGCAAGTGCCATCTGAATACCTGCCCGGTCGGCGTCGCCACGCAGGATCCGGTGCTGCGCCGCAAGTTCCAGGGCAAGCCCGAGCACGTCGTCAACTTCTTCTTCTTCATCGCCGAGGAAGTGCGCGAGCTGATGGCGAAGCTAGGCATCCGCCGCTTCGAGGACCTGATCGGCCGCGTCGACCTGCTCGACACGCGCAAGGGCATCGAGCACTGGAAGGCGAAGGGGCTCGATTTCTCGCGGCTGTTCGTGCAGCCGGCCCGCTCGGCCGACACGCCGCGCCGGCAGACGACGCAGCAGGACCACGGCCTCGACCATGCGCTCGACAACAAGCTGATCGAGCTGGCGCGTCCCGCGCTGGAGCGGCGCGAGAAGGTGTCGTTCATCCTGCCGGTGAAGAACGTCAACCGCACCGTCGGCACCATGCTGTCGGGCGAGGTGGCGCGCCGCTACGGCCATGACGGCCTGCCCGACGACACCATCCACGTGCAGCTTAAGGGCACCGCGGGCCAGAGCTTCGGCGCGTTCCTGGCGCACGGCATCACGCTGGACCTGGTCGGCGAGGGCAACGACTACGTCGGCAAGGGACTGTCCGGCGGACGCATCATCGTGCGGCCGACCAATGACTTCCGCGGCCGCGCGGACGAGAACATCATCGTCGGCAATACCGTCATGTACGGCGCGCTGGACGGCGAGGCCTTCTTCTCGGGCGTGGCCGGCGAACGCTTCTGCGTGCGCAACTCGGGCGCGACCGCCGTCGTCGAAGGCACGGGCGACCATGGCTGCGAGTACATGACCGGCGGTACCGTCATCGTGCTCGGCGCCACCGGCCGCAACTTCGCGGCCGGCATGTCGGGCGGCATCGCCTACGTCTACGATCCGGCCGGCGCCTTCGAGGCGCGTTGCAACCACGCGTCGGTCGAGCTGGACGCGGTGCTGTCCACCGCCGAGCAGCTCGTGCAGACCGATCCGGCGATCTGGCATCGCGGCGAATGCGACGAGATCATCCTGAAGACGCTGATCGAGAAGCACTTCCGGCTGACCGGCAGCGAACGCGCACGGCTGATCCTGGACGACTGGGATCGCAGCCGCACCGAGTTCGTCAAGGTGTTCCCGAGCGAGTACAAGCGCGCGCTCGGCGAGCTGCATGCGCAGCGCGAGCAGCAGCAGCGCCAGGAGAGGTCCGTCGCCTGAGGGGCGCGGACCGCAGTCGGGACCGAAGTCGGGATATCAGAGCGAAGCGAACGAGAGCAGCCACATGGGTAAAGTCACCGGTTTTCTCGAGTACCAGCGTCTGCAGGAGGCGGCGGAGGACGCCGGGCACCGCCTGCGTCACTACCGCGAGTTCGTGCTGCACCTGAGCGACGAACAGGCCGCCACGCAGGGCGCGCGCTGCATGGACTGCGGCATTCCGTTCTGCCAGAGCGGCTGTCCGATCAACAACATCATTCCGGACTGGAACGACCTCGTCTATCGCGGCAACTGGCAGCTTGCGCTCGAGACGCTGCATTCGACGAACAACTTCCCGGAGTTCACCGGCCGCGTCTGCCCGGCGCCGTGCGAAGCCTCGTGCACGCTGAACATCAACAACGATCCGGTGGGCATCAAGTCGATAGAGCACGCCATCATCGACAAGGGCTGGGAGATGGGCTGGGTGCAGCCGCAGCCGCCGTCGGCCAAGACCGGCAAGAAGGTGGCCGTGATCGGCTCGGGTCCCGCGGGGCTGGCCTGCGCGCAGCAGCTGGCGCGCGCCGGCCACGACGTGACGGTGTTCGAGAAGAACGACCGCATCGGCGGCCTGCTGCGCTACGGCATCCCCGACTTCAAGATGGAGAAATCGCACATCGATCGCCGCACGGCGCAGATGGAGGCCGAGGGGGTCGAGTTCCGCACCAGCGTCTTCGTCGGCCGCGATCCGCTGCCCCCCGGCATCGGCAATCTGGCGCTCGAGCAGCTGAGCCCGGACGCGCTGCTGGCCGAGTTCGATGCCGTGGTGCTGAGCGGCGGCGCCGAGATGCCGCGCGACCTGCCGGTGCCGGGCCGCGAGCTCGACGGCGTGCACTTCGCGATGGAGTTCCTGCCGCAGCAGAACCGGACGGTGGCCGGCGACACCGTGCCCGGCCAGCTGCTGGCCACCGGCAAGCACGTCGTCGTGATCGGCGGCGGCGACACCGGCTCCGACTGTGTCGGCACCAGCAACCGGCAGGGCGCCGCGTCGGTGCTGCAGTTCGAGCTGATGCCGCAGCCGCCTGAGCACGAGAACAAGCTGATGACCTGGCCGTACTGGCCGTACAAGCTGCGCACCTCGTCGTCGCACGAGGAGGGCTGCGAGCGCGACTGGGCAGTGACCACCAAGGCATTCAAGGGCGACGCCGAGGGCCGCGTCACCGCGCTGGTCGCGGCGCGCGTCGACTGGCAGAAGGATCCGGCCACCGGCCAGATGAAGATGGCCGAAGTGCCGGGCTCCGAGTTCGAGATCCCCGCCGATCTGGTGCTGTTCGCGATGGGCTTCGTCGCGCCGGTGGCGACGGTGCTCGACGCGTTCGGCGTCGAGCGCGACGGCCGCGGCAACGCGAAGGCGACGACCGACGGCGCCGACTCGTACCGCACCAATGTCGACAAGGTGTTTGCCGCAGGCGACATGCGGCGCGGCCAATCGCTGGTAGTCTGGGCGATCCGCGAAGGGCGCCAGTGCGCGCGCGCCGTGGATGAATACCTGATGGGCGCCTCCGACCTGCCGCGCTGAGCCGGCGCGTACGCAAGGGGCGCCCCCGACGATTCGCCGGAGGAGACCCCTTGACCGATCTGCATCTGCTGTCCGCCGCCGAGCTGTCGGCGGCCTTCGCCGACGGTTCGCTGTCGCCCGTCGAGGCCGCGCGCGCGGCGCTGGCACGCGTCGACGCCTGCGAGCCCAAACTGAACGCGATGTACGTCGTGCGGCACGAGGCCGCGCTGGCCGCTGCGCGCGAGGCCGAGGCGCGCTGGCGCCGCGGCGAGCCGCTGTCGCTGCTCGACGGCGTGCCGGTGACGCTGAAAGAGAACCTGTACACCGCGGGCGATCCCGCACCGCTGGGCACCGGCGCCGGCGACCTCACTCCCAAGACCGAGGATTCGCCGCCGGCGGCGCGCGTGCGCGAGGCCGGCTGCGTGCTGCTCGGCAAGACCACCATGCCGGACTTCGGCATGCTGTCGTCCGGCCTGTCGTCCATCCACGGCATCACGCGCAATCCATGGCGGCTGGACCGCAACCCGTCGGGCTCGTCGTCCGGCGCCGCGGCCGCCGCGGCGGCCGGCTATGGCCCGCTGCACGTGGGCACCGACATCGGCGGCTCGGTCCGGCTGCCGGCGACGCATTGCGGGCTGGTCGGGCTCAAGCCCAGCCTGGGCCGCGTGCCCATCGATCCGCCGTACATGGGCCGCGTCGCCGGTCCGCTGACGCGCAGCGTGCGCGACGCCGCGCTGCTGATGAACGCGCTGGTGCGGCCCGATGCGCGCGACTTCATGAGCCTGCCGTACCAGCCGGTCGACTATGCCGGGCTGCTCGAAGGCCTGCAGCCGCGCGGACTGCGGATCGGGCTGCTGACCGACATGGGCGCGGGCCTGCCGGTGCATCCCGAGGTGCGGGCGGCCTGCGAGCAGGCGGCGCGCGCGCTGGGCGAGGCCGGCGCGATCGTCGAGCCCATGCCCTCGTTCATGAACGCCGAGATGCTCGACGGCATGAACATGTTCTTCGAGGCCCGTTCGTACAATGACGTGGCCGCGATGCCGGCCGAGCAGCGCGCGCGGGTGCTGCCCTTCATCGTCGAATGGTGCAGCTGGCGCGCGCGTGCGTTCAGCGGCGCGCAGGTCATGGCGGCGTACACGCAGGTCGTCGCGATGCGCGCGGCCGCGGTGCGCGCCGTGGGCGGCTTCGACTTCGTGCTGTCGCCGGTCTCGCCCATCCTCGCCTATGAGGCCGACTACGCGTGCCCGGGCAACGATCCGCGCAATGCCTTGCCGCATATCGCGTTCACGGTGGCCTACAACATGAGCGAGCAGCCGGCCGCGTCGCTGAACTGGAGCTACAGCGCGGACGGTCTGCCTATCGGCGTGCAGCTGATCGGCCAGCGCTTCGACGACGCCGGCGTGCTGCGGCTGGCGCGGCTGATCGAGCAGCTGCGGCCGCCGCAGCGGCCGTGGCCGACGCCGTGACGTGCTACGGCGCCTCGGGATGACGGCACTGGTACATGCCCAGCGTCACGATGGTCATTACCGTGTCACCGTCCTGGTTCAGCAGCTCCTGCCGCGCGCGCACCACGCCGCGATCGGGCTTGCTCTGCGAGCGCCGCGTCTCGATGATGCAGATACGCATGCGCAGCCGGTCGCCGGGGCGCACCGGCTTGAGCCAGCGCAGCTCGTCGATGCCGGGCGAGCCCATGCTGGAAAGCGGCGACACGTAGTTGTCGACCAGCATGCGCATCAGGATCGAGCCGGAGAGCCAGCCGCTGGCGATCAGCCCGCCGTAGATCGAATGCCGCGCCGCTTCCGGGTCCACATGGAACGGCTGCGGATCGTAGCGGCGGGCGAAGTCGATGATCTCCTGCTCGGTGACCAGGTAGTCGCCGAATTCGGCCACCTCGCCGGCACGGTAGTCCTCGAAATAACGCTGCTTGAAAGGAATGCTGCTCATCGTTGCGGTCTCTTCATCGCGCCGGCCGTTCGCGGCACACTACGATAATTGAAAAGTCCGCTTCCGACGATGTCAGACCCTCAAACTCCCGGCGCCGGCGTGCGTATCGACAAATGGCTGTGGGCCGCGCGCTTCTTCAAGACGCGCAGCCTGGCGCAGCAGGCGATCGACGCCGGCCACGTGCAGGTGCACGGCCAGCGCGTGAAGCTGTCGCGTCCGGTCCGCGTGGGCGACCAGATCCGGCTGCGCGCCGGCGACGACGAGCTCGAGATCCGCGTGCTCGCGCTGTTCGAGCAGCGCGGCCCGGCCAGCGTCGCGCAGCAGCTGTATCAGGAAAGCGCCGAGTCGCAGCAGCGGCGGGCCGCGCGGCAGCAGGCGCGGCGGCTGACCGCCGATCCGGCGCTGGCGATCGACAGCGGGCGGCCGACGAAGCGGGATCGGCGGAAGCTGGATCGATTTACGGGCGGGTGAGGGCAGCCGCCGTCTCGTACTTGTCGCTATTGGTCCACCTGGAATGGAAATGCCGCGTCGGATCGCGGCGGATCTCGTCGGCGACCTTGCGGCCCAGACTGCGCATCAGCTCGCGGTCTTCATCGGCGGTCGGCGCAGCGGGCGCGTAGATGACGGTATCGTTCGCGCAGGTCGGCTCGAAGCCGCGGTCGTCCCACCAGACGCCTTTGGGGTCCTGGCCGTTCTGCACGGCCTGGATCTGGCTCCGGATCAGCCGGCGCAGCATCACCACGCCGACATCCGTCGTGCGCAGGTTCTCCAGCGCGTGGCGAGCGATCGGCCGCTGCCCGATCTGCGCGTCATAGTCGCCGGGCTGGCGCTGCCGCTCTTCATAGGAGCGCGATGCGTCCTGGCCGAACGGCAGGCCGACCGGGGCGGGGTCGCCCGCGCGCACGTGCAGGATGGGCAGGACCACGGTATTGACGTCGTCCACCGGCACCGACCAGATCGAGGTGCGCGGAAAGCCGGGCGGGTGCGGCACCGTTCCGTCCTCGAGCAGCGTCGGCACCTGATGGATGTTCGGGTAAAGGAATTCGGTCATGCGCACCCAGACGTTGTCGCCGATCCTGCGGCTCGTCACGTAGGCCATGCCGTTCGGCGTCTCGATGTACTCGACCTCGGGCAGCTTGCCGAACGCAGGCGAGAACTGGCGGCCGCTGCTGATCGTGTGCAGGAAGGACAGATGCGCGGGATCCATCGCGTTCTCCTTCACCTGCAGCCAGTTGCACGGGAAGTAGTGGCGCGTGCCCGGCACGACGGAGTCGCCTTCCCAGCCCCACCAGTCGTACATCGGGAAGGACGGCTTCTTCTCGGGCGGGCCCAGGTAAGCGAAGACCACGCCTTGGTGCTCGTGCACCGGATACGCGCCCTGATAGATGGCGGCCTTGCCGGCCGCCGCCTGCGCGGGTTCGCCGGGCATTTCCAGGATCGTTCCGTCCACGTCGAACAGCCAGCCGTGATAGCAGCAGCGGAGGCCGCGCTCGGCGACGATGCCGAACTCCAGCGACGTGCCGCGGTGACAGCAGTGCGCCTGCAGCAGGCCCAGCCGGCCGGTGCCGTCGCGGAACAGCACGAGATCCTCGCCGAGGATGCGGACCTTGAACGGCAGGTCGGTGATCTCGTGCGAGTAGGCCACCGGATTCCAGAAGCGGCGCATCCATTCACCGCAGGGCGTGCCCGGGCCGACGTGGGTCAGCTCGGCATCTTCCGGCGGAACCTCTCTGAAGCTGTACGCGCTGTAGGGCGTCTTCGGTTGTTGCGGGCGTAGCGTCATGATGGGTCACCTCCTGTGTTCAGGTCCTCATGCCGGCGGGCCAGACCGCATAGGCGCCGCCGTCGATGTTCAGCGTGTGGCCGGCGATGAAGCCGCAGGCGTCCGAGGCCAGGAAGACCACGGCGTTCGCCACTTCCTCGGGCAGGCCGTAGCGCCGCTGCGGCAGCAGCGCGCTGTAGGCATTGCGTGCCTCCACGGAGACGCGCTCGCGAATCCGGTCGGTGAGAATCGGCCCCGGCGCGATCGCGTTCACGACGATGCCGCGGCCGGCAAGCTCGACCGCCATGACCTTGGTCATGTGGATGACGCCGGCCTTGGAGACGCCATAGGCGGTCCGGCCGTCCTGGCCGCGGTGGCCGGAGATCGAGGCCATGTTGATGATGCGCCCGTACGAGCGGCTCAGCATCGGTCTCAGCGCGGCCTGTGCGCAAAGGAACTGTCCGGTGAGATTGGTCCGCAGCGTGCGCTGCCAGTCGTCCAGCGTCAGATCGATGAACGGGCTGGCGGTCGGAATGGCGGCGTTGTTGACGAGAATGTCGAGCTGGCCGAAGGCCTGCAGCGTCCGTTCGACCATGGCCTTGACCTGATCGGGGTCGCCGACGTCCACCTTGACCGCGATCGCGCGTGCGCCGGCCGAGCGCAGCTCATCGGCCAGTGCAGCGGCGCCGTCCTCGGCGATG
>JBFWXS010000022.1:0-7896 GCA_050187175.1 Burkholderiaceae bacterium | reverse complement strand
GCCGCCCCTTCGGCGACGAGTCCGCGCGCGATCGCCTTGCCCAGTCCGCCGCTGCCGCCGGTGACGACGGCTACCTTCCCGCTGAGCTGCGCCGTCATGCCGTCACCTGCATCTGCTCGAAGCCGCGGAAGCGCAGCCGCTTGGAGCGTACCGGCGGGCTCGCCGGCGCCAGACGCGGAAACTTCTTCAGCAGCGCGTTGATCGCCGTCTGGACCTCGAGCCGCGCGAACGGGGCGCCCATGCAGAAGTGGATGTTCGGCGTTCCGAACGCCACGTGCCGGTTGGGCGTGCGCCTGACGTCGAAGCGGTCGGCCTGCGGGAACTGCGCTTCGTCGCGATTGGCGGAGCCGATCGCCATCAGCATGTCGCTTCCCGCCGCGATCTTCTTGCCGCCGATCTCGACGTCGACCTTGGGCATGCGCCGGTTCATCTGCACCGGGCTGTCGTAGCGCAGCATCTCGTCGACCGCGGTTTCGATGAGGCCGGGATCGCCGCGCAGCAGCGACATCTGGTCCGGAAACCGGAACAGTGCGTTCAGGCCGTTCAGGATGGTGTTCATCGTCGTCTCATGGCCGGCGTTCACCATGAAGGCTGCGTTGTGCAGCACCTCTTTCATGGTCATGCCGTCGTTCAGTCCGACCGACGCCACCATGGCGCTGATGAGGTCGCCGCGCGGTTCGCGCAGCCGCTGTTCCGCCAGCTCGCCGAGGATGGCCAGCATCTCGTCGTAGGTCGCTATGCCGTCGGTGATCACCTGCGGCCGGACGTGGGGCTCCTGCGTCGCGGCCGAGACTTCGCCCCACTTGTAGAAGTTGTGGCGTATCTCTTTCGGAATGCCGAGAAGCTCGCCGATGACCATCGCCGGCAGCGGAAAGGCGAAGTCCTTCACCAGGTCGCCGCCCCCCTTCTCCTCGATCGCGTCCAGCAGCTCGTCGACGGTGCTCTGGATGAAGGGCTCGAACGATCTGACGTTCGGCGGCACGAAGAAGCGCGAGATGTGGCGGCGCAGCCGGGTGTGGTCGGGCGGGTCCCGGAAGTTCAGGGTGGTGGTGCGATGCTCGTAGATGACGTTTTTTCCGACCGCCTTTTCCCAGATCTCCTTGCGGTCGTTGCTCATGCGCTTGTCGGTGCAGATCGCGCAATAGTCGGCATAGCGCGAGATCAGCACCTTGTCGCCGATGACGTGGATCGGGTCTTCGGCGCGCAATCGCGCATAGACCGGATAGGGGTCTTCGATGAAGGCCGCGTCGGAGAGATTCACACGCAGCTCGCTGGAGCGCGGCATCGTCTGCGTTTCGTCGCTGGTGGCGCTCATGACATGGCCCGTCCTTGCATATCTGAAGAATCGTGCGGCAGCCGGCAACGCATGCTGCCGGCTCAGCGGAAGATGAACAGCCGGACGATCTGCGGGAACAGCGTCAGGATGAAGACGCAGACCGCGATCACGCCGACCCACGGAGCGGCCGCCCGGAACAGCCATCCCAGCGGTTCGCGGGTCACCGAATGGAAAACGAACACCGCCATCCCCATCGGCGGCGTCAGCCCGCCGGTGACCAGGACGACCAGCAGGATGTTGTAGAACCAGATCGGATCCCAGCCGAACTTGGCGATGATGGGGCTGTAGATCGGAATGGCGATCAGCATGAACTCGAGCGGGCCGATGAACATGCAGCACAGCGCGGCGATGACCAGCATCAGCGTGTAGATCACCCACTGGTTCAGCTCGACGTCGGACAGGATGCCTACCAGGCCGTGCGTGACTCCGGTGAACGCGAGCAGCTGTGCGAACAGGCTGGCGCTTGCCACGACCACGAAGATCATGCTGCTGATGCGGACCGTGCCCATCAGCGAGTCCCACAGCAGCCTGAGCGTGAACCTCCGGTAGTAGGCTGCCATCAGCATCGAGCCGATGGCGCCGACCGCGGCGGATTCGTCGGGCGTCGCGATCCCGAACATGATCAGGCCCATCACCAGGAAGAGGATGCTGGTGAACGGAATCAGGCCGACGACGGCTTGACGGACCCCTTTCGCGGTGACGGCCTCGCCCTGGATGCCCGCCGGCGCCAGGCTGGGATCTCTCCAGACGCGCAGCTTGATGTAGACGAAGTAGGCCGCCGTGATCAGCAGGCCGGGGCCGATGCCGCCGAGCAGCATTTCGGCGATGGAGACGTTCGCGATCGTGCCGAGCAGCACCGCATGGATGCTGGGCGGAATCACCGGCGCCAGGATCGCACCGGCCAGGATCAGGCCCGCCGACATCTGCCGGTTGTATCCGCGCGAAACCATGGCGGGATAGAGCGATTTGGAGAACATCGCCGCGTCGGCGATCGCCGATCCCGAAACCGAGCCGAGCGTTGCGGAGACCGACAGGCCGAGAATGTAGAGCCGGATGCGGGAGCGCACGATCAGCTTGTTGATCGCGTCATACAGCGCGTCGACCGCGCCGGACCGGAACAGGAACTCGCCCATCAGCGTGAACATGGGAATCGAGATCAGCGATTCGTTGGTCAGCGTGGACACGATGCTGTTCGTGAACAGGCCGACGCTGGCCGTGCCGAAGAACAGCAGCAGCCCGGTCGCGTTGATCACGATGAAGCCGACGAAGAACGGAATGCCCGATGCCAGGATGGCCAGGACGACGACGGTACCGATCAGCAGAATGCCTGGGTCCATGGTCAGCGTGATTGCCTGTTCTGTGATGAGACCGGCCAGGACGGATGCCGGCTAGGCTTCGGGATGGGCGGCGAGGTGAGGCGACTCGGGCGGAGTCCGCCACGATCTGGACAAGGCCAGGAAGATGAACGCGATCGCGGCGGTGGCGTAGCCGTAGGCGACGAAGGCGTCCAGGATCCATTTGGGTGCGGTCAGCGCGTCATTGGTCAGCACGCCGGACCGCGCCGAATCGATCGCCACGATGGCCGTCATCCACGCGGCCAGCAGGCAGTAGCCGGCGGAGATGAGCAGCGCCAGCAGGCGCAGCCCCGGTCGTGAGCGCCTCGGTGCCGATTCGATCAGGAACGTCGACTCGACGTGCAGACGCTCCAGCGTGATCAGCGGCAGCGCCAGGAAAACGCTTGCCAGCATCAGATAACCGGAGGTCGTGACGGTCCACAGCGTGGGGGCGTTGAACAGATACCGGGCGACCACCTCGTAGCCGTAGAACATCATGATCAGCCCGGTGGCGGCGGCGCCGAGCCAGCAGTTCACCGTCGCGAACCTGCGATAGAGCCGGTGGGACGCAGTCATGGCGAAGTCCGGACGACCGATGCTTGCCGGCGCGGCGCCGGATTCACTGGTTCAGCAGGTTCTTGGCCTCGACGAACTTGCGGAAGTCGCGCACCACGTCGCCGGAGACGCGGGTGGCAGCTTCCCACAGGCCGTCGTTGTAGGTCGTGCGGACCTTGTTGGCGTTCTCCGGTGAGAAGCTCGTGGTCTTGATGCCGGCCTGGCGCAGCTTCGCGACGTCGACGTTCGAGATCCAGAAGTTGTAGCGCGTATAGAGCGTGGCTCAGGTGCGCCCTTCTTCGAGGAACATCTTCTGCACGTCCGGCGGCAGCGCGTTCCATTTGCGGAGGTTCATCAGGATCATGATGTGCGTGGCGCCGAACGTGGGCTCCGCTATGTACTTGATGACTTCCTGCAGCTTGTACTGCGTCGCGGCCGTCTGCGGGAAGCCGACGCCGTCGATCACGCCCTTTTCGAGCGACGAGTACATCTGAGTCGGGGCAAGCGTGACCGGCACGCCGCCGAGCGCTTCGATCAGCTTGCCGTACTGCGGCAGGCTGCGGATCTTGCGACCCTTGAGCCCGCCGTCGGCAGCCACCGGATCCCTCAGAAGGAACTGATACGCCGAGCCGGAGCTGAGCGCGATGAGCTTCACGCCGTGCGCCTTCTGGTAGTAGTTGTCCAGATACTCCACCAGGCCGCTGCTGTAGCGCAGCTCCAGATCGGTCTTCAGCGAATCGATGACCATGCCGACGCCCGTGCGGCCCGCATGGAATGCGCCATTGGTGAACAGCAGGTCGAACACGCCCGAGCTGGTCGGCTCGAGCTGCTCGCCGACCGGCACGGCCTCCGGGCCGGTGCGGGAGATCCTGTATTCGCCGCCGCTGCGCGCAGCGACAGACGCGATGAATGCGTCCGCGCTGAGCACGCTGGGATTGAGATTGTCGAAGCTCGATAGCAGGCGCAGGCGGGTCTCCGCACTCACCTGACTGGCCCAGACCGTGACCAGGGCGCTGACGAACGTTGCTGCGAATAGCTTCAGCCGCATTGCGTGTCTCCTCAGAAATGATCCGTGTCGGCACTTCCATTTCAAACGGTAAGCGATTATTATGAATTCGTCAATTGTTGAAGAAAGAATCGATTATTCTGGTTGTTCTTGATTATTCGGTTCCGGTGATTTGCGGTGTAATGCGGCGATCGGGTTTGAATGTTGCGGGGACATTGATGCCACCGAAGGGCTCTTCGAGCGCCAAGCAATCTGAACGAATCGAGCTGTCGAGCTCCAAGCCGGACGGCGTCACGCTGGCTTCGTACCTGACCGATCATCTGCGGTCGGACATCCTGAACGGCGTGCTGAGTCCCGGCTCGAAGGTGCGCATCGACGCGCTGCGTGCGCAGTTCGGCATCAGCCTGAGCCCCGTTCGAGAAGCGCTGTCGCGGCTCGCGGCGCAGGGACTGGTCATAGGCCAGGAGAATCATGGATTCCGGATCTCCGAAGTCTCGCGCGAGAACATCGCCGAGATCACGTCGCTGCGCTGCAATCTCGAAGGGCTGGCCATCGAGGCCTCGGTCCGCAACGGTGACGATGAATGGGAAGACCGGCTGGTGGCGATCTTCCATCGGCTCACTCGCATCGAGCAGCGCAGCGACGAGTTCGGGCGGCTCGAGGAATGGGAGATCGCCCACAGCGACTTTCACATGGCGCTGATATCGGCCTGCGGCATGCCCTTGCTGCTGATGTTCTGCGAGGTCCTGCACGACCACAACAACCGCTACAGGCGTCTGTTCCTGAAGAAGAATCCGTCGCAGCGCAACGTCGCGCAGGAACACAAGCAGATCATGGATGCGGTGCTCGCCCGCGATGCGGAACGCGCGAAGGAGCTGCTGCAGAAACACGTCGCGCGTACGGGCAAGGGCATCTATGAGGTGATGCCCCCGCGCCAGGAACTGCAGGCCAAACGGAGGCGATCGCGCTGAAGCCGCTTGCAATCGGGCTGTGCCAGCGGAGCAGTCCCGTGCGATGCGATGCATCGGCGGGACGAGTCACCGCATTGACGAGGTGGGGTGGAAATTGGCGAGCTACTGGGTGGAACTTCTTGGCGCGGAGGTGAGGCGGATCAAGGGGCGCTACTCGACCCGCATCATCGAGGCGGGCGAAGGCGAGCCCTTGCTGCTGCTGCACGGAACCGGCGGACACGCGGAGAACTACATCAAGAACATCGGGCCGCTGTCGCAACATTTCCACGTGATCGCGATGGATCTGCTGTGGCACGGCAGGTCGCAGACCAGCGGCTTCGAGCCGGCCGTCCTGCCACCGCTGGTCGACCAGGTCGCGGACGTACTGGACTGCCTGTCGCTGGAGCGCGTGCACATCGAAGGGCAATCGCTCGGCGGCTGGGTCGCGATGCTGTTCGCGCTCGCGCATCCGCAACGGGTGGCGAAGCTGGTGCTGACCACACCGATGGGATATGTGCCGGGTGGCGATAGCCGATCTCACGAGGATCCGGGTCTGCTGGCCCTGCGCGACAGCACGCTGGCGGTGCTGCGCGATCCCAATCCGGGCATGGTCCGTCAGCGGCTGGAGCGGATTGTCGCCGATCCGTCGATCATTCCCGACGAAGCGGTCGCGGTCCGGCATTCGTTCTACAACGATCCCGAGCTGAACGCGGTGCAGCAGCGGCTGACTCAGCACTATCTGGGCGGCCCCGAACCGCAGGCGCACGTCGTGACCGACGAGCTGGCGGCGCGGATCGAAGCGCTGACGCTCGTCTACTGGGGCGACAAGAACTTCGTTGCGCCGCCGGTCGGACTCCGGCTGGCGCGAGCCATCCCCGGCGGGTCGTTCTTCTGCGCCGAGAACACCGGCCACTGGGCGCAGTTCGAGAACCACGAAACGCACAACCGCGAGGTCCTGCGCTTTCTTCTCGGCGGAACGGCCATTGCAGGAGACGCCTGATGATAGGTTTCGGATTCGCTACGTCGCATGCTCCCGGCATGTTCTGCCCGGCCGACGTCTGGCCGTCGGTCTACGCGTCGATCCCGGACTACACGAAAGCCTCCCAGCCGCATACCGCGAAGCTGGAGACGCGAGAGCTCATCGAGTCCTATATCGCGCGCATCGACGCGGCCTTTGCGCGCATCGGCCGCGAGCTCGAAGCCTATCGGCCCGATGCGATCATCGCGGTCGGCGACGATCACGACGACGTCTTCGGCAGCGCGAACACGCCGACCTTCGCATTGTTCAGCGGCCCTTCGATCTGGGGCGCATCGGCGTCGCCGTACCTGAAGGAGCCGCCGGAGAAGTCGCGCGTCGAGATCGGCATTCAATCGGAGCTCGCCGATGCGCTGGCGCAGGGCCTGGTGAAGCGGGGCTTCGACATCTCGGTCTGCCGCGAGTTCGTCGCGCAGGGGCGCCGGCATCCGGAGATGGGCTTCTCGCACAGCGTGATCCTGCCGTACACGCGCATCGTGCCCAAGCTGGACGTCCCCATCGTTCCGCTGATCCTGAACGCGAACTATCCCCCGCTGCCGAGCGCACGGCGCTGCTGGGACCTCGGCCGTGCGCTGGCGGACATCTGCGGCAAGCGGCCGGAGCGCATCGCGATCATGGGTTCGGGCGGCATGTCGCACGATCCCTTCGGACCGCGGGCGGGATGGGTGGACGAGCCGCTCGATGCCTGGGTGTTCGACCGCATCGAGGCCAATGAGAGCGAGGAGCTGACGCAACTGTTCACCTTCGATTCGGCCACGCTGCGTGGCGGGACGGGCGAGCTGCGTACATGGATCGTCGCCGCCGGCGCGTGCCGCTGGGCGGGCAGGAAGCTCGACTACATTCCGGCGCATCACGTCAAGACCGCCCTCGGCTTCTGCCTGTGGCCCGACATGGGCCGGACCGGGGAGGGCTAGCCGATGGGCACCGCCAATCCGGAGATCGGCCGCAGCGTGCGGACCGGGGCGTTCGCGACGAACTATCATGACTACGGCAGCGGCAGCGGCAGCGGCAGCGGCAGCGGCAGCGGCAGCGGCAGCGGCAGCGGCAGCGGCCATGGCAGCCGCTATCCGGTCGTCCTGCTGCACGGCTCCGGTCCCGGGGTCAGCGCCTGGGCGAACTGGCGCGGCCAGATGCCCGCGCTGTCTGAGCACTTCCGCGTCGTGGCGCCGGACCTGGTCGGCTTCGGCTTCACGGAAAGGCGCGACGACCAGTCGTACAGCCTGATGGACACGTGGGTCGCGCAGATCGTCGCGCTGCTGGATGCGCTCGGCATCGAGAAGGCCAGTTTCGTCGGCAACTCGTTCGGGGGCTCGCTGACCGTCGCGCTCGCGGTGGCGGCCCCGGAGCGCGTTCACAAGTGCGTGCTGATGGGCGCCAGCGGCACGCAGGGCCGCATCAGCGCGGGCCTCGAAGAGCTGTGGTCCTATACGCCTTCGGTCGAAGGCATGACTCGGATCATGAAGCTGATGGCGTACGACCATAGCCTGGTCACACCGGAGCTCGCAGAGATGCGCTATCGCGCATCGATGGTCGAAGGGGTCCAGCAGACCTACGCAAGAATGTTCGCGGCGCCGCGCCAGCGCTGGGTCGATGCGATGCGGCAGCCAGACGAGACGCTGCGGGCCATCCCCCACCGCACGCTCATCGTCCACGGCCGGGAGGACCGGATCATTCCGCAG
>JBFWXS010000021.1:6807-76619 GCA_050187175.1 Burkholderiaceae bacterium | reverse complement strand
CTGGCCTTGCGGTCGCCCAGCACAGCGGCGGTTTGCGGCTGCAGCAGGTTGTAGGTGCCAGCCGAGCCGCAGCAGAAATGCCGCTCCGGTACGTCCAGCACCTCGAAGCCCGCGCTTGCGAGCAACTGCCGCGGCTGGCGCGAAACTTTCTGCCCGTGCTGCAGCGAACAGGCGTCGTGGTAGGCAACGCGCAGGCCGGTCCGACGCACCGGCGGACGCAGGCCCAGCTCGGCCAGCACCTCGCTGATGTCCTTGACCCGCGCGCCGATGGCGGCCGCTGCGGTGGCGGTGCCGGGCACGCCGGCCATCATGTGTCCGTAGTCCTTCATCGTCGTGCCGCAGCCGGACGCATTGACGACGATCGCATCCAGCGGCCGCTCGCGATCGATCGACTGCAGTTTGTCCAGCGTTTCGCCCGCCGCGCGCCGGGCGGACGCCTCCCTGCCCATGTGCAGTTCGAGCGCGCCGCAGCATCGAGTGCCGGCGACGACGACTTCGCAGCCGTGGCGCCGCAGTATCCTGATGGTGGCCTCGTTGATCTGCGGCGCCAGCACCTGCTGCGCACAGCCGGGAATCAGCGCGACGCGCAGCAGCCGCTGGCCCTTGGCGGGCAGAGCGCGATCGAACTCGAGACCGGCGTCGCCCGGGGGCCGCTGTGCGCTCTCCGATTTCGAGCCGCCGCCGCTGCCGTCCGCACCCATCGCCACCATGTTCCTGAGCCGATGCGGCAGCCATGCGCTCAGCGGGCGTGCGACACGCGCCGCGTGCAAAGCCAGTCGCATGCGCTTCGGATGCGGAATGGTGCTCGCCACCAGCCAGCGCATCAGGCGGTCGCCCAGCGGCCGCTGGTAGTGATGCTCGATGTGCGCGCGGGCCGTGTCGACCAGATGCGCGTAGTCCACGCTTGCCGCGCAGGTGGACATGCAGGAAAGGCACGACAGGCACTGGTCGACGTGCCGGACCGTCTCGGCCTTGGGGGCCGTGCCGGACTCGAGCATTTCCTTGATCAGGTCGATGCGGCCGCGCGGCGATTCATCCTCGTCGCGCGTCAGCACATACGTCGGACACACCGACACGCAGAACCCGTAGTGGACGCAGTCCTGCAGGATGCGATCCGCTTCCGCGATGCGGGGATCGTCGAGTTGACGAAGCGTGAACGAGGTCTTCATGAACTCATTCTTGTCTTGCCCCGATCAGATGACAAATATATATTTCGTTGGATTCCATATCGAATGGATATGCAATGGAATTCCGGCACCTCAGGTATTTCGTGGCGGTGGCTGAGGAGCGGCACTTCAGCAAGGCTGCCGAGCGGCTGCATATCTCGCAGCCGCCGCTCAGCCAGCAGATCCAGGTGCTCGAAGCGCGGCTGGGCTTCAGTCTGTTCGACCGGCGCTTCCGCAAGGTGACCTTGACCGAGGCCGGCGAAGCGCTGCTCGTGAGGGCGCGCGTGATCCTCGAATCGGTCGACCAGGCGGTGTCCGAAGCCAAGCGCCTGGCGAGCGGCGAACAGGGCCATCTGGCGATAGGCTTCATGAGCGCGGCGATGCTGCCGCTGGTGTCGCCTTATCTGCGCAGCTTTCATCAGCAGTATCCCGGCGTCGAGATCGAGCTGCGGCAGATGACGTCCGCCGAGCAGACGCTGGCCGTGGCGAGCGGCGCGCTGGACGTGGCGCTGCTCGACATTCCCGCGCGCTGGGGTCCCTTGAACGTGGACAAGAGCGAGCTTCAGCTGCGCACCTTGCGCGAGGACTTTTGGGCGATCGCCGTCGATCGCGAGCACCGCCTCGCCGGCCGCAAGCGTCTGCCGCTGCGCGAGCTCGAAGGCGAGACGCTGATCACGCTGTCGCGCTTTCCGGAACGCGGCTACTACGACCAGGTTCTGGAGATGTGCGGCAAGGCCGGCTACGTGCCGACCAAGGTTCGCGAGGTGGCGCAGATCCCGGTCGTGCTGTCCCTCGTCGCTACCGGTGCCGGCGTTGCGCTGGCGCCGGCCTGCTGTCTGACCGGCTGGGAGCAGCAGCTGGTGTTCGTGCGTTGCGCGGAGCCGGGCTCCATCGAGATATCGGTGGCCTGGCGCGCTGACAACCAGTCGCGCGTGCTCGAGGCCTTCATCCGCGTACTGAAGCAGAACGGCTGCGCGATCTGATGCCTGATCGCGCAGCCCGTTGAGGCTTCGTCGATCCGGCTCCTCGTCAATCGAGCTGCAGGTTCAGCTTTCGCGCGAGATCGCTCCACAGCGTCCGGTAGTGATCGAGATAGGCCGCTGCCTTGGCTGGTGAACCGCCTGCCGGCGCCATGTCGAGCGCTGCCAGCCGCGTGCGCACTTCGGGCTTGGCCAGAGCGCGATCGATGGCGCCGTTCAGCCGTTCGATGACCGCTGCGGGCGTGGCGGTGGGCGCCAGGCAGACCAGCGCGAAGCTGGCTTCGAAGCCGGCTGGACCGGCCTGGCCGACGGCGGGTACGTCGGGCAGCATCTCCGAGCGGCCGGCGCTGGTCACGCCCAGCGCCTTCAGCTTGCCTGCCTTCACGTGCGGCAGCACGCCTGGCGTCGCGAGGAAGCCTGCATCCACCTGTCCGCCGAGCAGATCGTTGACGGCCTGCGAGTTGCCGTTATAGGGTACGTGGGTCAGCTTGACGCCGGCGCGCTGCGCGAAGTACTCGCCGGTGAGATGGCCCGGGCTGCCGTTGCCGCCCGAGGCGAAGCTCACCGGCTTGCGCTTCGCCAGCTCGATGAAGGCCGGCACGGAGTCGGCGGCGACACTCGGATGCACGACCAGCATCTGCGCGAAGGTGGCGAGCAGCGCGACCGGCGCGAGCTGGCGCACGGGATCGTAGGACAGCTTCTTGTAGAGCGCCGGGTTCACCGTCACGGGCGTGTCGGTGGCGCACAGGATCGTGTAGCCGTCCGCGGCGCCATTGGCAACCAGCGCGGCGCCGATGTTTCCGCCCGCGCCCGGCTTGTTCTCGACGACGACCGGCTGCTTGAAATCGCTGGCGAGGCTGTGGGCGACCAGCCGCGTGACGATGTCGGCAGGGCCGCCCGCCGTCAGCGGCACCACGATCGTGATCGGCTTCGATGGGTAGCCCTGGGCGGCGGCCGCTTGAGCGACTCCGAGCAGAAGACAGAAGGACAGCGTCAGGCAGTGGCGGGTGCGCATGGAAGGCTCCTACTGGCGGGATCGCGGATGACGGCGTCGATTATCTGGCGGGGGTGAGCGCGCCGGCCAATACAAATGACAAGCGGTCCATAGCGAAGTCATATCGTCGCGGCGACGCGTCCGCTGCGCGCACGCGAGGGTTCATGCACAGGTGTGCGGCGCAAATGTGAAATCATTGCGTATGCACTTTCGTCTCCGCTTTCCTTGCTTGCGTCGCCGCCCGCACGGTCGTGCGGGCCGTCTCCTGCCTGCGCTGCTCGCACCGCTGCTCGCCTTGCCGATCGCGCTGCCAGTCGCTCTGCCGGTCGCTCTGCCGGTCGCTCTGCTGCCGTCGACGGCGTCTGCGCAGTCGGCCGCGGAGTTCGGCCGCTGCGTCGATCAGCTGCGTGCTCAGGCGCGGACCGCCGGCGTTTCCGACGCATCGTTCTCGCGCCTGACGCAGGGACTCGAGCCCGATCCCAGCGTGCTCGACAAGCTCGACAACCAGCCGGAGTTCCGCACCCCGATCTGGGACTACATGGCTGCGCTCGTCGATGACGAGCGCGTCGAGCAGGGTCGCGAACGGCTCGCGCGGCACGGCGACACGCTGCAGGCGGTCAGCGAGCGCTACGGCGTCGATCCGGCGACCGTGGTTGCGGTGTGGGGCGTCGAGAGCAACTTCGGCCAGAGCTTCGGCAGCTCGCCGCTGCTGCAGTCGCTGGGCACGCTGTCGTGTTTCGGACGGCGCCAGTCGTACTTCCGCGGCGAATGGTTCGCCGCGATGCGCATCCTGCAGGCTGGCCACGTCGCGCCCGAGCGGCTGCGCGGCTCGTGGGCCGGCGCGTTCGGCCATACGCAGTTCATGCCTAGCACTTTCGAGCGGCTGGCGGTCGACTTCGACGGCGACGGCCGCCGCGATCTGATCGACAGTATTCCGGATGCGCTGGCATCCACGGCCCACTTCCTGCAGAAGGCAGGGTGGCGCAGCGACATGCCATGGGGTTTCGAGGTGCGGCTGCCGCCGGGCTTCGAGCTGGCCGGTGAAGGGCGGCGCGTCAAGCGCGATGTCGATACGTGGACTGCGCGCGGCGTGCGGCGGGTCGACGGCGGCGCGCTGCCGAAGGGCGGTCCCTACGGGCTGCTGGCGCCCGCCGGCGCGCAGGGGCCTGCGTTTCTGGTGACGCGCAACTTCGATGCGCTGTACAGCTATAACGCCGCCGAGAGCTACGGCCTGGCAATCGCGCATCTGTCGGACCGGCTGCGCGGCGCCGGCGGGTTCGCGACGCCGTGGCCGACCGATGATCCGGGACTCTCGCGGGCGGATCGCCGCGAGCTGCAGCGCCGGCTGCTGGCGCGCGGCCACGACATCGGCGAGGTCGACGGCATGCTCGGCGAGCGCAGCCGCGCCGCGATCCGCGCCGAGCAGGCGCGCCTGGGCATGGAGGCCAGCGGGCGCGCGGGCCAGAAGCTGCTGCGCGCGCTGGCGCCTTAGCCTGGGGCCGGCAGCCGATGCAGCCGGCTCAGCAGCTCATGCAGCTCTTCGTCGAGGGGCCGCGCTGAATTGTCGGCTTTCAAGGCTGCCAGCAGCCGTGCGGTCTGCTCGGCGCGCGGCGGCAAGGGTCCGAAGAAGCGCGCGCCCGCCGCGTCGCCGATCAGCAGCGTAGGGAAGTTCTCGACGTCGACCGGACCGAGCAGCTCGGCATCGTCTTCGACGTCTATCCACAGAAAGCGGACGTCGGCATGCGCGGGGTCGGCGCCCAGCGCGTCGAATACGGCGCGATATTCGCGGCATGTGCCGCACCAGGCTGCGCACAGGCACGCCAGAAGCCAGCCGCCGGACGGCGAAGCAGAACGTGGATCCATCCGTCGAGTATGCCCTAATCGAGCGGCATTCCGGTCATGTTCCGTCAGCGCTGTCGCGGTGCTTCTGCATTGCCGCGCGCATGCATGCGATGCCGGCCGCCAGCCATGCGCCGCCCGACGCATACCCGGCGAGGACGTCGGTGACGAAGTGCACCTGCAGCAGCACGCGGCTCGCACCGATCGCGAGCACGAGCAGGGCCGTAGCCAGCAGGATCGGCAGGCGGCCGCGGCCGCGCAGATAGTGCAGCAGCAGCCAGGCGAGCATGCCGTACGCGATCATCGACATCGACGCATGATTGCTGGGAAAGCTCCATCCGCTCTCGACGATCAGCCCATGGTCGTGCGGCGGGCGGACGCGAGTGAACACTTCTTTCAGGCCGCGATGCACGAGCGCACCGCCGGCCAGCGTCAGCGCCCAGATGCCGGCAGCGGTCCAGCGCCGGCGCACCGCCAGCGCCGCGGCGATGGCGATGCCGAGCAGCGTGATGGTCAGCGTATCGCCGGCGCGGGTCGCGAGGTGGGCGAACTGCAGCAGGCGCTCGCTCGCCAGTTCCCGCACTGAGGCAGTCAGCGCGCTGTCGAGCTGGTCGAGCGGACTGCCGGGCTGGATGGATGCCGCCAGCGCGACGAACAGCAGCAGGCCGGCGATCATCGCGGCGAGGTGGTTGCGCGGCGGCGCGGAAGGACGAGGCACTGGCGGGATCCTGGACGGGCGATTGGTGGTGCGGCGGAACGCATGTTAAGCCGCCGTGGCGCCGGGGCGCGGAGACCGCCTCTTCGCCGGGACGGCCGCCGGCGCCCGGCGAACGGTCGTCTGAACCCGACGATCGGCGAGTGCGGCAGCCGGATGGCGACGAACGAGCCGGCCGCACATACCGCCTGGCCGCCCGCCTGCCCGTGGCGGCTTGCAATGCCCGGCAAGCTCGCGCAGGATGGCTGTGGCCGCCGCCACACGCGGCGGGCGATGCCGACCAGATCGACCCCTGAGCCGCCGAAACTTCAGCCGCCAACCTTCAGCCGAATGCTCTCCATCGCTCGTGACTCCAGCCTGATCGCGCCGCTGCGCTCGATTGCCTCGGGCGCGGGCGCGCGCACGGCGATCGCCGAGTCGCACTGGGTCTCGCTGCGCTGGCTGGCGGCCAGCCGGGTCGCTGTCGCGCTGCTGCTGCTGGCCTTCGTCCCGCTGCATGACAATGGCGGCTTCTCGACCGAGATCGACGATCCGATGCTGTTCGAGCGCGGCGCGGTCGTCTATCTGCTGGCAGCGATCCTGTATCTGTCCACCGTGCAGCGGCTGCGCCCGTATTTCCAGCCGGTGCTGGTGCTGCACGTGCTCACCGATCTGTTCGCGCTGTCGACGCTGATGCATGCCGCCGGCGGCCTGCGCAGCGGACTGGTGGTGCTGGTGATCGTGGCCGTGGCCGGCGCGGCCGTCGTGTCGACGCGGCGGCTGGCGGCTCTGTTCGCCGCGGTGGCCACCTTGCTGGTGCTCGGCGAGACCGCCTGGCCGGTCCTGTCGCGCCCCGGCGACGGCGGCTCGCTGGCGCTGGCCGGCTTCGTCGGCATCGCGTGCTTCGCCACGGCCATGACCATCAACTGGCTGGCCACGCGCCTGCATGCGCAGGAGCAGATCGCGCGGCGCCGCGGCGAGGACTTGCGATTGCAGCTGGCGCTGACCTCGCGCGTCGTCTCCGAGGTGGAGCAGGGCGTGCTCATCGTCGACGGCAAGGGTGCCATCCGCACGATGAATCCGGCCGCGCGCATGCTGCTGGGCATCGGCGATGGCGAGACCGCGGGCGCGCGGCTGCCGATGGTGTTGCACGATGCCTACACGGCCTGGCGCGCGCAGCCGGCGCGCAGCGTCGAACGTGAGTTCTCCGTGACTGGCGGGGACCGCGCCGGTGCGCGCGTGCCGCTTCGGCTGCGCTTCCTGAGCGCGTCGGAACCCGGGACAGACACCGTGGTGATGATCGAGGATCAGCGCCGCATCGAGGAACGCGCGCAACAGCTGAAGCTGGCCTCGATGGGGCGGCTGTCGGCGTCGATCGCGCACGAGATCCGCAATCCGCTGGCGGCCATCCGCCATGCGAACAGCCTGCTGGCCGAGCAGCTGCCCGAGCCGGCGCTGGCCCGGCTGGCCGGCATCGTGGAAGCTAATACGGTGCGTATCGACCGGATCATCGAGGACGTGCTGTCGATCGCGCGCCGCGAGCGCGCCGCAGTCGAATCGATCGATCTGGCGGCGTTCCTGAAGACGCTGCTGCCGGAGTTCGTCGCCGCCAGCGGCGCCGATCCGCGCCGCATCGAGGTGCGGCTCGAGTCGGAGCAGCCGATTCCGTTCGACTCGAACCATTTGCGCCAGGTGCTGCTGAACCTGCTGAGCAATGCGCTGCGCTATGCGTCGACCGGCGAAGCCGCGGTGGTCATAGGCTGGCGTCAGTGCGCGCCCCATCGATTAGAATTGACCGTCGCCGACGACGGCCCGGGCCTGGCCCCCGAGATGCTGGAGCATGTCTTCGAACCTTTCTTCACGACCGATCATCGCGGTACCGGCCTGGGTCTGTACCTGGCCCGCGAACTGTGCGCCGCCAACGCCGCGACGATCCGGTATGACGCTGCCCGGCCGCCGCAGCGGCGCCGCGGCGCGTTCGTGATCGAGCTCGCTGGCGCCGCTGCTGCGACTACGACTCCTTGACCCGTGATCCGTCGATGAAGGAAGCCACCGATCCCTCAGCCGCTCTGCGCCCGCCCGCCCGCCCCGGCAAGCCGCCGCGCGTGCTGGTGGTCGACGACGAAGCCGATCTGCGCGAGCTGCTCGAGCTGACGCTGGTCGGCATGGGGCTCGACGTCGACTGCGTCGGCTCGCTGGCGGAGGCCGGCAGCCTGCTCGAGCGGCAAGCCTACGCGCTGTGCCTGACCGACATGCGGCTGCCCGACGGCGACGGCCTGGCGCTGGTCGGCAGCATCAATCGCGGCTACCCGCAGACGCCGGTCGCCGTGATCACTGCCTACGGCAGCGCCGAGAATGCCGTCGCGGCGCTGAAGTCGGGGGCCTTCGACTATCTCGCCAAGCCGGTGGCGCTGGATGCGCTGCGCAGCCTGGTGCGATCCGCGATCCAGCTGCCGGCGCAGGCCGGTGCCACCGGGAATGCCGCGTCGGCCGGTGCCGATCTGCGGCAGCTGCTGGGCGACTCCGAAGCGATGCGCGAAGTGCGCGCGCAGATCCAGCGGCTGGCGCGCAGCATGGCGCCGGTCTCGATCACCGGCGAGTCGGGCTCGGGCAAGGAGCTGGCGGCGCGGCTGATCCATCAATCGGGGCCGCGCGCCGATCGACCGTTCATCGCGGTGAACTGCGGCGCCATTCCAGAGACGCTGATGGAAGCCGAGTTCTTCGGCCACCGCAAGGGCGCGTTCACGGGTGCCGACCAGGACCGCGACGGCTTCTTCCAGGCCGCCGCCGGCGGCACACTGTTTCTGGACGAGGTGGCCGACCTGCCGCTGGCGATGCAGGTCAAGCTGCTGCGCGCGATCCAGGAGAAGCGCGTGCGCAAGGTCGGCGCCACGGTGGAGGAAGCCGCCGACGTCCGCATCATCAGCGCCACGCACCAGGATCTGGCCCAATGCGTCGCGGCGGGCCGCTTCCGCCAGGACCTGTTCTATCGACTGAACGTGATCGAGCTGCGCCTGCCGCCGCTGCGCGAGCGGCTCGACGACATTCCGGCGCTGGCGGCGGCGATTCTCGGCCGGCTGGCCGAGCGCGGCGGCATGGCCTCGCCGCGCCTGTCGACGGTCACGCTGCGTTATCTGCAGAGCTACCGCTTCCCGGGCAATGTGCGCGAGCTGGAGAACATCCTCGAACGTGCGCTGGCGTTCTCGAACGGTGAAGTCATCAACGTCGAGGACCTGGGGCTGAAGCCCATCGTCTCCGAGGCGAACGAGAACGAACGCGCCGACGCGCCCGACGGCGAGGCGCATGCGGCCGCAGCGCCCTCCACCCCGGCCGCCGGCGCGGCGGCCCTGGAGCGCAGGCCGGTGCGCGTGTCGGAGGACGGCGTACCGGAGTCGCTGCCCGACTACCTCGATCAGATCGAGCGCGACGCGATCCAGCGGGCGCTCGAGAAGACCCGTTACAACCGTACGGCTGCCGCGCGGCTGCTGGGCATCACGTTCCGCGCGCTGCGCTACCGGATGCAGCGGCTGGGCCTCAGTTGACGCGAGCGCCGGAGCGGCCGCTTCCATCGGACTGGCTCCCCGAGCCCGGCGGCTGGCTGCGGCGTGCGCGCCGCGTGCCGTCGCCGAATCATGATGCGCGACCGCCGGGTATGCCGGTCGAGTTGCTGATCATTCACTACATCAGCCTGCCGCCCGGCCGATTCCACGGCGATGCGGTGGAGCGGCTGTTCACCAACCGGCTCGACGTCGACGCGCATCCGGCGTTCGCGCCGCTGCAGGACTTGCGGGTATCGGCTCATTTCATGATCCGGCGCCGCGGCGAGCTGCTGCAGTTCGTCGCCGGCGATGCGCGCGCCTGGCATGCCGGCGCATCACGCTTCGGCGAGCGCGAGCGCTGCAATGACTTCTCGATCGGCGTCGAGCTCGAAGGCGACGGCGAGCATCGCTTCACCGAAGCGCAGTACCGGCGGCTGGCGACGTTGATCGCGCGGCTGCGTGGGCGCTATCCGCTGCGCTGGCTGGCCGGCCACAGCGACATCGCGCCGGGTCGCAAGCTCGATCCGGGCCCCTGTTTCGATTGGGCGCGCGTGCTGGCGCTGCCGCAGGCGCGAGGTTTGCAGAGGCCTTTCTGATCGCCGCCTGAGGCGGCCGCGCAACGCTGGCTATAGCACGGCTGCATGCGCGTTGCGAGCTGATTTGCGCCGGCAGACCGCATGAATGCGAGCTTCGCATTTCTATATCCAGACGGTTCGCGGCTTTCCGGCGCACGCATCGCATGGAACGCGCTGTGCGCTTGCCGAGCCCGGTGTCAGCCACTAGAATTGGGCCTGTTTCCGATAAAACCCACTATATCTAGTGTTCCGCGGTCGCCGCGCCTTGTCGGGCGATCCGTCGCGAACCTCCTCGATCGGCTGTTCCCGCACCGCAGCGGGGGCTCCTCAAGCAACGTCTCTCGGAGGAAGTGCTCATGCAATGGGTCGCTGAAAAAGCGCAATCGACCCCGGTCCCCCATTCGCCGTCGGCAGGGACGGCCGACGCGTCCGCGGCTGCATCGTTCAACCAGCACCAGCAGCTGTCGGCTCAGCTGGTCGATTTCAGAGTCATCCGCCGCAACGGCTCGGTCGTCGGCTTCGAGCCCGGCAAGATCGCGATCGCGGTGACCAAGGCCTTCCTCGCCGTCAACGGCGGCCACGGCGCGGTCTCGGCGCGCGTGCGCGAACTGGTCGACCAGCTGACGCACGCCGTGGTCACGGCGCTGATGCGCGGCAAGCCCGGCGGCGCCACGTTCCATATCGAGGACATCCAGGATCACGTCGAGCTCGCGCTGATGCGCTCGGGCGAGCACGAAGTGGCGCGCGCGTACGTGCTGTATCGCGAGCGCCGCGCGCAGGAGCGCGCCGCCAAGGCCAAGGAGCGAGTCGAGGCCGAGCGCCCGGTCCTGCACGTCACCGACGCCGGCCTGCGCAAGCCCCTCGACCTGGACACGCTGCGTGCCCTGATTGCGTCGGCCTGCGCCGGCCTGGGCGACGTCGTCAGCGTCGACGCAGTGCTCGGCGAGACGATCAAGAACCTGTACGACGGCGTGCCGCTGGAGGAAGTGCATAAGTCGGCGATCCTGTCGGCCCGCGCGCTGATCGAGAAGGATCCCGCCTACAGCCAGGTCACCGCCCGGCTGCTGCTGCATACGATTCGCCGCGAAGTGCTGGGCGAGGAGGTGCCGCAGGAAGCGATGCGCGCCCGCTATGCCGAGTACTTCCCGCTGTTCGTCAAGCGCGGCATCGAAGCCGGGCTGCTCGACGACAAGCTGCAGCAGTTCGATCTGAAGCGGCTGGGCGAGGCGCTGCAGGCCGATCGCGACCTGCAATTCTCGTACCTGGGCCTGCAGACGCTGTTCGACCGCTATTTCCTGCACATCGACGAGGTGCGCATCGAGCTGCCGCAGGCTTTCTTCATGCGCGTAGCCATGGGGCTGGCGCTGAACGAGATCGACCGCGAGGCCCGCGCGATCGAGTTCTACGAGCTGCTGTCGAAGTTCGACTTCATGAGCTCGACGCCGACGCTGTTCAATTCGGGCACGCAGCGCTCGCAGCTGTCGTCGTGCTACCTGACCACCGTCTCCGACGATCTGGACGGCATCTACGAGGCGATCAAGGAAAACGCGCTGCTGGCCAAGTATGCCGGCGGCCTGGGCAACGACTGGACGCCGGTGCGCGCGCTGGGCAGCCACATACGCGGCACCAATGGCAAGAGCCAGGGCGTCGTCCCCTTCCTGAAGGTGGTCAACGACACGGCGGTGGCCGTCAACCAGGGCGGCAAGCGCAAGGGCGCTGTCTGCGCCTACCTGGAGACCTGGCACCTGGACATCGAGGAATTCCTCGAACTGCGCAAGAACACCGGCGACGACCGGCGCCGCACGCACGACATGAACACCGCGAACTGGATTCCGGACCTGTTCATGAAGCGCGTAATGGAGAACGCCGAGTGGACGCTGTTTTCACCCGCCGACTGCCCCGACCTGCACGACAAGTACGGCAAGGCGTTCGAGGAGGCGTATCTGCGCTACGAGGCGCGGGCCGCCAGCGGCGAGCTGAAGCTGTTCAAGAAGGTGCCGGCGGTGCAGCTGTGGCGCCGGATGTTGTCAATGCTGTTCGAGACCGGCCATCCGTGGATCACGTTCAAGGATCCGTGCAACGTACGCTCGCCGCAGCAGCACGTCGGCGTCGTCCACAGCTCGAACCTGTGCACCGAGATCACGCTGAACACCGGCGATAGCGAGATCGCGGTCTGCAACCTGGGCTCGGTCAACCTGGTGGCGCACATGCGCGATGAGGGCGGCCGCTGGGTGCTCGACCTGGACAAGCTGAAGAACACGATCCACACCGCGATGCGGATGCTGGACAACGTGATCGACATCAACTATTACGCCGTCGGCAAGGCGCGCAATTCCAACCTGAAGCACCGGCCGGTCGGGCTGGGCATCATGGGCTTCCAGGATTGCCTGCACCTGATGCGCACGCCGTTCGCCAGCAACGACGCGGTCGAGTTCGCCGACCGCTCGATGGAGGCGGTCTGCTACTACGCCTACTGGGCGTCGACCGAGCTGGCCGAGGAGCGCGGCCGCTACGCCAGCTTCAAGGGCTCGCTGTGGGACCGCGGCATCCTGCCGCAGGACTCGCTGAAGCTGCTGGCCGAGCAGCGCGGCGGCTACGTCGACGTCGACCTGTCGGAGACGCTGGACTGGGGCGCGCTGCGCGAGCGGATCCAACTGCACGGCATGCGCAACTCGAACTGCGTCGCCGTGGCGCCGACGGCCACGATCTCGAACATCATCGGCGTGTCGGCCTGCATCGAGCCGACCTATCAGAACCTGTACGTCAAGTCGAACCTGTCCGGCGAGTTCACGGTGGTCAACGACTACCTGGTGCGCGACCTGAAGCGGCTCGGCCTGTGGGACGAGGTGATGGTCGCCGACCTGAAGTTCTTCGACGGCACGCTGTCGCGGATCGACCGGGTGCCGGCCGATCTGCGCGCGATCTACGCCACCGCCTTCGAGGTCGAGCCGAGCTGGCTCGTCGAGTGCGCGTCGCGCCGCCAGAAGTGGATCGACCAGGCGCAGTCGCTGAACATCTACATGGCCGGCGCCTCCGGCAAGCGGCTGCACGACACGTACATGCTGGCGTGGCTGCGCGGCCTGAAGACCACCTACTACCTGCGCACGCTGGGCGCGACCAGCGCCGAGAAGTCGACCACCGACAAGATCGGCCAGCTCAACGCGGTGTCGATCGATGGCGGCGCGTCGCAGGCGGGCTTCTCATATGCTGCTGCGTCGCGTTCATCGCATGCTGGCATGCCGCAACCGGCGGAAGAGGAAGCGATCGCGCCGAAGTTCTGCGCGCTCGACGATCCCGAATGCGAAGCGTGCCAGTGAGATGAGTCGCCGCTGAGCATGATGCGCGTGATCGTCGTCATCGAATCGATCGCCGAAGTGTTCACGCAGCGGCTGATGCTGTTGCGTGAACACCGACAAAAAGGCTTTCAAGTCAAGACGAAAGTGCGTCAATCGTTGCAAGCGATCCACAAGGGCCGTAAGATTCCGCTTGTGAATAACAGTGGATTCTCGCGGCAGTACAAGTAGTTATCTAGCTGTATTGAAGCGAGAACTGAGATGCTGTCCTGGGACGATATTCCTGCCGCGCCGGCCCGACCGGCGCCCGCTCAGCCGCCGATGGCGCGGCCCGATGTTGCGCCGCTGCTGAGCGTGCAAGCCGCCATCGTCGTTGCCGATGTCGCGATCGCGCCGCCTGCGCCGCAGGCCGGCCACGATGCGAAGCGGCATAACGGATCGCAGGTCGCTCAGAGCACGCGCCGCGTGCGCGTCGAAGACAAGCGCATCATCAACGGCGGCGCCGACGTCAACCAGCTGGTGCCGTTCAAGTACAAGTGGGCGTGGGAGAAGTACCTCGCCACCTGCGCCAACCACTGGATGCCGCAGGAAATCAACATGAGCCGCGACATCGGCTTGTGGAAGACGCCGAACGGCCTGACCGAGGACGAGCGCCGGCTGGTCAAGCGCAATCTCGGCTTCTTCGTCACCGCGGATTCGCTGGCGGCGAACAACATCGTGCTGGGAACGTACCGCCACATCTCGGCGCCTGAATGCCGGCAATTCCTGCTGCGCCAGGCGTTCGAGGAAGCGATCCACACGCATGCGTACCAGTACATCGTCGAGTCGCTGGGACTCGACGAGGGCGAGATCTTCAACGCGTATCACGAGGTCGAGTCGATCCGGGCCAAGGACGAGTTCCTGATTCCGTTCATCGACACGCTGACCGACCCCAACTTCACCACGGGCACGCCCGAGAACGACCAGAAGCTGCTGAAGTCGCTGATCGTCTTCGCCTGCCTGATGGAAGGTCTGTTCTTCTACGTCGGCTTCGTGCAGATCCTGGCGCTGGGCCGCCAGAACAAGATGACCGGCGCGGCCGAGCAGTACCAGTACATCCTGCGCGACGAGTCGATGCACTGCAATTTCGGCATCGACCTGATCAACCAGATCAAGCTCGAGAATCCGCATCTGTGGACGCCGCAGTTCCGCGACGAAGTGCGGGCGCTGTTCATGCGCGCGGTCGATCTCGAGTACGCGTACGCCGAGGACACCATGCCGCGCGGCGTGCTCGGCCTGAACGCGCCGATGTTCAAGTCCTATCTGCGCTTCATCGCCAACCGGCGCGCGCAGCAGATCGGTCTCGATACCTTGTTCGCCCAGGAGGAGAACCCCTTCCCCTGGATGAGCGAGATGATCGATCTGAAGAAAGAGCGCAATTTCTTCGAGACGCGGGTCATCGAGTACCAGACCGGTGGCGCGCTGAGTTGGGATTGAGCGAATCCAGACGGCTGAAGGCGGCCAGGTGCCGTGAGACAGGGTCAGAATTGAGGTTGCAGACGGATTACGGGAAGACACGGTCGATATCGACGATGCGGCATTCGCTGACCGCAGGGGCTTCTTCCCGCCCGAGTTTTGACGACCTCCTGAAAACGCCGAATCCCTCGCGGGATCGGCGTTTTTTTTGTGCCGAATTCATTAGCGTAGGAGCGGTAACCCGCTACCAGGGTGTTCTTGCGCCGATGAATAGCTCGTACCGACTGTCGCCTTCGGGCGCGGCGGCACGGGTTTCCGTAATCGCACCATCCTGAGTAAAGGAGATCCTCTATGGCTACCGCCAAGAAAGCTGCCAAGAAATCGGCTGCTAAGAAACCGGCCGCGAAGAAAGCTGCCGCCAAGAAGCCCGCCGCCAAGAAAGCCGCTGCCAAGAAGGCCGTGGTGAAGAAGGTCGCGGCCAAGAAGCCCGCCGTGAAGAAGGCCGCCAAGAAGAAAACGGCTGCCAAGAAGCCGGCGGTGAAGAAGGCTGCTGCGAAGAGAGCTGGCGCGAAGAAGGCTGGCGCGAAGAAAGCTGCCGCCAAGAAGCCGGCCGCCAAGAAAGTAGCGGCTAAGAAGCCTGCAGCCAAGAAAGCGGCCAAGAAAGTCGCCAAGAAAGCGACCAAGAAGGCCGTGAAGAAAGCTGCTGCGAAGAAGCCGGCTGCTGCCAAGAAGGCCACCAAGAAAGCGGCCAAGAAGAAAGCTGCCAAAAAACCGGCTGCTGCCAAGCCTGCCCCTGCGGCACCGGTTGCACCTGCTGCCAAGCCGCTGAATCCGGCGGCCGCGTGGCCGTTCCCGACCGGCAACCGTCCGTAAGCGTTCGCGCTTGCCTGGGCGGGCGGGCCGCTGACGCGGCCCGCTGCCGATCCTTCGAGTCCCGCGTGCGCTCATCGGCGTCGCGGGACTCTCTCATTGTGCGAGAATCGATCGCGACTTCCGACCGAATCTCATGTCACAGACCCTCTGGCTCCTCCTGGAAACGCTCGCCAGCCTGCTGGCCAGCGCCTGCGTCCTGCGCGCGTACATGAACTGGGCCGGGCTCGGCGCCCGCAACCCGATCGGCCAGTTCGTCATCGCGGTCACCGACTGGCTCGTGCGGCCGCTGCGCAGCGTACTGCCGGCGACGCGCAGCATCGATTGGGCGAGCCTGCTCGGCGCGCTGCTGCTGGCGGTCGTGCTGGCCGTCTTCTACGTCATGATCTTCGGGCGCGGCCGCACGCCGGCCTTCGGCGCGGTCGTGCTGCTGGCGGTGTTCTGGCTGATCAAATGGACGCTGTGGCTGCTGACGGCCCTGCTGCTGCTCGGCGCGGTGCTGTCGTGGGTCAATCCGCACGCACCCATCGCTCCCACCGTCGATGCGCTGACGCGGCCGTTCCTGGCGCCGATCCGGCGCGTGCTGCCGCTGATCGGCGGCGTCGACCTGTCGCCGCTGGTGGTGCTGCTGATCGTGCAGCTGCTGCTGACGCTGCTGCATTCGACGATGCCGGCGTTCATCGCGCTGGCTGCGTGAGCCGTGGCGCCTCAGCCCCGCTGAGCGGCGATGCCGCAGTCTGGCTGAGCGGCGCACCCGGCGCCTGGCGCATCCGCCTCGCGGTCCAGCCGGGCGCGGCACGCAGCGAAGTGGTGGGCGTGCACGATGACTGCCTGAAACTGCGCATCGCCGCGCCGCCGGTCGACGGCCGCGCCAATGACGAGGTGCTGCGCTTCGTCGCCGAGCGTCTCGGCGTGCCGCGCAAGCGCATCCGGCTGCTTGCCGGCGCCGGTGCGCGACGCAAGCTGGTGGAGGCGGAGGTTGAGCTGGACGCGGCTGAGCTGGCCGCCTGCTTCGGCTAGCGGAGGGCGCGGGTCAAGCCCGTGGCGGTCGAACTCCGCAGCGGCAAGTTCCGCGGCGGCGAGTTCCGCGGCGGCGAGTCCCGCGGCGGCGAGTCCCGCGGCGGGCAGGCTACAAGGGCGAGCGGCCGTAGGTCTCGCGGAAGCGGCGCGCGACTTCGTCGCGCTCGAGCCGGTGATTCTGTGCTCCCTGCTGTTCGATCTTGATGGCGCCGATGACGCTCCCCAGCCGCGCCGCATCCGCCCAGTCCCAGCCCTGCGCCAGGCCGTAAAGCAGCCCGCCGCGATAAGCGTCGCCGCAGCCGGTGGGATCGACGGCGCGGCTGATCGCGACCGGCGCGATGTCGACCGTCCTGCCGCCGTGATGAAGCCGCGAGCCTTCGCCGCCGCGCGTCACGATCAGGGTCTGGACCTTGGCAGCGATCTCCGCTTCGCTCCAGCCGGTGCGCTCGCACAGTACGCCGGCCTCGTAGTCGTTCACCGTGACCGCCGTCGCCGGCTCGATCAGCGCGCGCAGTTCCGCGCCGTCGAACATCGGCAGGCCCTGGCCCGGATCGAAGATGTACGGAATCCGCTGCTCGGCGAACTCGCGCGCGTGCTGCTGCATCGCTGCCTTGCCGTTCGGCGCGACGATGCCCCAGGCGGCACCGGCCGCAGCCTGTGCAACGCGGACGGCGTGCCCTTCGCTCATCGCGCCCGGATGGAATGCGACGATCTGGTTGTCGGCGAGGTCGGTGGTGATGAATGCCTGCGCGGTGAACTGATTGTCGAGCTGTCTGACCTGCGTGACGTCGACACCGTGCTGGGCGAGGTGCTGCACGTATTCGCCGCCGTCGTGTCCCACCGTGGCCAGCACGACGGCCTGGCCGCCGAGCGCGGCGAGATTGAACGCGATGTTCGCCGCGCAGCCGCCGTATTCACGCTTCAGCCGAGGCGTCAGGAACGAGACATTCAGCATGTGCGTGCGGTCGGGCAGGATGTGGTCCTTGAAATGGCCTTCGAAGACCATGATGGTGTCGAAGGCGACCGAACCGCTGATCAGCACGCGTCGGGACATGAGGGCTCCTGGACAGGTCGAGGGGGCGAGGGCCGGCGTCGTGCCGGCTCAGGGATAGAAGAGCTTGACTGAATAACCCGCCGGCTGCAGATCGTGCGCGTCGAGCGCGATCCGCAGCGGCCACTCGCCGCGCGGCGGAACGCCCGCCTGCGCTTCAGGCGGCAGGTAGTCCTGCGGCAGCAGCACCTTGCGCGCGAGGATCTGATTGGCCGGATCGGTCAGCGTCAGCTGCATCGCCGGCCAGTGCACCGGATGCGCGGCGCGATTGCGCAGCAGCGCCGACAGGTTCAGCACACCGGGCGTGGCGGCCGATTGCAGCTCGAAGGATTCGATCGTCAGGACTTGCAGATCGCGCGGCAGTTCCATCGTCAGGCCGAACGGGCTCGCCACCGCCGTCAGCGCCGGCGCCAGCGCCGGCCAGCGGGCAGCGATCACGGCCCGCTGCGCGATGGTCCATTGCACGATCAGCAGCAGCGTGAGCAGCGCGGCAGCCATCAGCGCGATCGGCCCGTGGCGATCGACGAAGCCGACGCCGCGCCGGCCGACCGAGAAGTAGTCGATCGCGGATTCGTCGCCGATGTCGGCGTCCGCGTCGGCGTCGAGCAGCGCGTCGGGGGCCGCGCGGGGAGGGGGCGGCGCTGTGCGCCGTGGGCCCGCCGCGTCGTTGCGGGGAGATGAGCGCGCGTCGTCGGTGTCTCGCGACGTGAACTCGTCCGCGATACCGACTGGCCCGGCCTCTCCGGCGATCGGCGAGACGATGCCGTCGGATGCGGCCTGCGGTTCGATGGCGATTCGTTCGGCGGGGATTCCTTCGGCGGCAATTCTTTCGACGATAGCTCTTTCTGCGGGCTCGGCTTCGATCGCCCCGGCTCCGGCCTCAGCCGCCGCGTCGCCGTGCGGGTCGTTCGCCGCCTCGTCGCTGGGCGCTGCGCTCGTGCTCACGTCGTACGCCTGGTCGCTTGCGAGTGCAGCCGCGGCGCCGCCGGCGTCTTCGGCAGTCCGGCTGCCTATGTCCTCGCTCGACTCCAGCGGCAGATCGCCGAAATCGGGCGGCGTGGTCGCGAGCAGCGACTCGACCGGCTCGTCGAAGTCGTCGCTGGGCGGCTCGACGGCGCGCTGACGCGGTAGGGCGAGCGCATCTATGTCGGGCTCGGTGTCGAACGCGACGTAGCGTGCGTGATCCGAGGCCTGAGACGGCGGGTCGCGTTCGGTGTCGACGCGTGCGGCGCCCGCATGGGTCTCGAGGCGGGTGCCGTCGAAGCCCAGCGAGCGCTCCGCCTGCTCGAGTGCGCGCAGCACGCGATCGCCTTCATCGTCATCGGCGAGCAGTCCGGGCGGTGCGAGGCCGGCTTCTGGCTCGGAGGGGACGAGATTCGCGGACAGCGTATCTTCCGCCGGGTTCGCGTTCGCTTCGGTCGGCGCACCGGGCGCCATCCATTGGGGCGGGGCGTGGAGTACATCCGGCGCGGCAGCGTCCACCGCCGCCGGTGTCGTCAGCGCAGTCGCGGAGTCGCTGCCGGTCTCAGCCTCTGTTCCCGGCTCGCTCCTGGCGCCCGCTTCTGTCTCTGCTTCGGCTTCGGTGTGGGCTGCCAATTCGACCTGGGAGGGGACTTCGGCCTGGGGGGCAGTCTCGGCCTGGGCTTCGGTCTTGGCCTGGGTCTCGGTCTCGATTCGCGCTTCAGTCTCGATTCGAGCGTCGATCTCGGTCCTGCCTTCGATCTCGGTCCGATCTTCGATCTCGGTTCGAGTTGCGGCCTCCGTCCGCGCTTCGGCCTCGGTCCAGGCCTCGGCCTCGGCGGACTCGTCAGCGCTTAGCTCGTCGGCGCGCGGCTCACCGGCGCGCGGCTCACCGGCCGGCATCGATGGCCGGCCGCGTTCCGCCGGCGCAGCGGCGATGCTGGGCGGCGGCGGACTGGCCAGTATCGTTTCCGGCAGGAAGAAGGCCGTGTGCAGCGGATCGGGCGCGGCGGCCGCTGCGCCGGGGCGCGGCTCCTCCACGTAGCGCAGATGGTCGATGCCCGAAAAGACATGCTGGCACGACCCGCAGCGAACCAGTCCGCGCCGCAGCTTCAACTGGTCGGGAACGACCTTGAAGCTGGTCTTGCACTGAGGGCAGGTGGTCGCGAGGGCCATCGATCAGCGGCGGGGCAGGGGCGCGTTACGGCGCGACACGGACGGGGGTCGGCCGATCATGAACGCTTGGCGCCGGCCAGGCAAGTCCAGCCTTCCAGCGAGCGCCATGGGCGCAGGTCGAAGGCGGGATAGCAGGCGGCGATCTCGTCGGCCTGCCGGTCGAGCAGGCCGGCGAGCACCAGGCTGCCCCCCGGGGCAACGAGCGCCGACAGCAGCGGTGCCAGGACTCGCAGCGGGTTGGCCAGGATGTTCGCGACGACGACGTCGGCCGGCGCGGGAGGCGGCTGGCTGGTTGCGCGGATGTCCAGGCGCACGCCGTTGACGTCGGCATTGTGGCGCGCGCTCGTCAATGCCTGCGGATCGATGTCGATTGCGCAGACCGAGGCGGCGCCCAGTCGCGCAGCGGCGATTGCCAGGATGCCCGAGCCGCAGCCGTAGTCGATGACGTGCTGGCCGGCCTTCAGCATGCCGTCCAGCCACTCCAGGCACAAGCGGGTGGTCGGATGGCTGCCGGTGCCGAAGGCCAGGCCGGGATCGAGCACGATCGCATGGCGCGTGCCCACGGTGCGCGGTGCCGCCTGCGCGTGGTCCGCGGGAGCGGCGCTCTCCGTGCCTTCCGCGCCGCCGCCGCTCACGCTATCGTCGCCGCTCGCGCAATCGCCGCCGCTCACGCGATCGCCGCCTACGCCCTCGCCGCTCACGCCATCGCCGTCCGGCAGATGCCATGACGGCGTGATCCACAGCCGTTCGCCGATCGGGATCGGCTCGAACTGCGCTTGCGTCGCCTTGACCCAGTCCTGATCGGGTACCAGGCGATAGCTGTGTTCGGTGGGTACCGCTTCGCCGCATAAGGACGCGGCTGCCGCGAGCAGCTCGTCCGCGTCGAGCTCGGCGGCGAGCAGCGCGGACAATCGTGTGCGCTGCCAGCCGGCCGCCGGCGGCGGCTCTCCGGGTTCGCCGAACAGCGGCTGCTCCGCCGGCGAGGCCGCGTCGGCGTCCTCGGCCTGCACCGATACCGCGCCGGCCTCCAGCAGTGCGTCGGACCAGGCCTCGACGCGCTCCTCGTTCACTGTGAATTCGATCTCGGCCCAGGCCGGCGATTGCGGCGGTTCTGCACTGTCGTTCATAGATCTCTCCATCACGAAGCGGCGCGCCGCCGCCGCTCCGCGGCGCTCAGCCCTTGCGCTGCGCGAGTTTCTGCTCCAGATAGTGGATCGACGTGCCGCCGGTGACGAAGCGGGCGTCGGCCAGCAGCTCGCGATGCAAGGCCAGGTTGGTCTGGATGCCTTCGACCGCCATCTCCGACAGTGCGATGCGCATCCGCTTGATCGCCTGGTCGCGGGTGTCGCCGTAGGCGAGCACCTTGGCGATCATCGAATCATAGTTCGGCGGCACGAAGTAGTTGGCATACGCATGCGAATCGACGCGGATGCCGGGGCCGCCCGGGGGGTGCCAGGCGGTGATCCGGCCGGGCGAGGGCGTGAACTTGTACGGGTCCTCGGCGTTGATGCGGCATTCGATCGCGTGGCCGCGCAGCATCACGTCGCGCTGGCGCAGCCGCAGCTTTTCGCCGGACGCGACGCGGATCTGCTCCTGCACGATGTCGATCCCGGTGATCAGCTCGGTGACCGGGTGTTCGACCTGCACGCGCGTGTTCATCTCGATGAAGTAGAACTCGTCGTTCTCGAACAGGAACTCGAAGGTGCCCGCGCCGCGGTAGCCGATCTTCTTGCACGCCTCGGCGCAGCGCGCGCCGATGCGGTCGAGCAGGCGCCGGCTGATGCCGGGCGCAGGCCCTTCCTCGATGATCTTCTGATGACGCCGCTGCATCGAGCAGTCGCGTTCGCCGAGGTAGACGGCGTTCTTGTACTCGTCGGCCAGGACCTGGATCTCGATGTGGCGCGGATTCTCCAGGAAGCGTTCCGCGTAGACCGACGGGTTGTTGAATGCCGCCTGCGCTTCGGTGCGCGTCATCGTCACCGCGTTGAGCAGCGCGGCTTCGGTATGCACGACGCGCATGCCGCGCCCGCCGCCGCCGCCGGCCGCCTTGATGATGACCGGATAGCCGATCGCGCGGACGATGCGCAGCACTTCCTTCGGGTCTTCCGGCAGCGCGCCTTCGGAACCGGGGACGACCGGCACGCCGGCCTTCTTCATCGCGTCCTTGGCCGAGACCTTGTCGCCCATCAAGCGGATCGAGTCGGGGCGCGGGCCGATGAAGACGAAGCCGCTGCGTTCGACGCGCTCGGCGAAGTCGGCGTTCTCCGACAGGAAGCCGTAGCCGGGATGGATGGCCTCGGCATCGGTGACTTCAGCGGCGCTGATGATGGCGGGGATGTTCAGGTAGCTGTCGCGCGACGGCGGCGGTCCGATGCAGACCGATTCGTCGGCGAGCTTGACGTACTTGGCCTCGGTATCCGCCTGCGAGTGCACGACCACGGTCTTGATGCCGAGTTCGCGGCAGGCGCGCTGGACGCGCAGAGCGATCTCGCCGCGGTTGGCGATCAGGATCTTCTCGAACATGTCACTCGATCACGAACAGCGGTTGGCCGAATTCGACCGGAGACCCGTTGTCGACCAGTATCGCCTTGACCGTACCGCTCTTGTCGGCCTCGATCTCGTTCATCAGCTTCATCGCCTCGATGATGCACAGCGTCTGGCCTTCCTTGACCTGACTGCCGACCGAGACGAACGGGTCCGAGCCGGGCTGCGCCGAACGGTAGAAGGTGCCGACCATCGGCGACTTCACGACGTGGCCGGCGACCGGTTCGGGCGCGGCCGGAGCGGCGGGGGCCGCTGTGGCGCCGGTGGCGGCCATGGGGGCGGCGGGCGCCATCGGCGCCTGCATCACGATCTGCGGGCCGGGCGGAGCGGCATAGACGGGCGGGCTCTTGACGATGCGGACCTTGCCTTCGCCCTCGGTGATTTCCAGTTCGGAAATGCCCGATTCGGCGACCAGATCGATGAGGGTCTTCAGCTTGCGTAGATCCATGGACTCAGCCTTTGTTCGAGGGGGCTGCGGGGGCGCCTGCGGCGGCGCCGGCACGCAGCGATTCGACGGCGGCCTGAACGGCGAGCCGGTACCCTAGGGGACCCAGGCCCGCGATCACGCCCACCGCGAGATCGGAGAAATACGAATGGCGGCGGAACGGTTCGCGCCGGTGGATGTTCGACAGATGGACTTCGATGAAGGGGACGGCGACTGCGGCCAGCGCATCGCGCAGGGCCACGCTGGTGTGCGTATAGGCCGCAGGGTTGATGACGATGAAGCCGACGCCGGCCGCCGGGGCCGCCTGGATGCGGTCGACCAGCTCGCCCTCGTGGTTCGATTGAAAGGATTCGAGCGGGAAGCCGCTATCGTCCGCCAATTTGGCCAGATCTGCATTGATCTGAGCCAGAGTCGCCGCGCCGTAAATGCCGGGCTCGCGGCTGCCGAGCAGATTCAGATTCGGACCATGCAGTACCCAGATGATCTTCGACATGGGATGGCGCCGTTGAGTTGGCGCTCGTTCACTGAAATTGGGCGCTTTTATACGCCTTTTCGCCGAAGATTTCCAGTTCTAGTTTTCAGCCCCGCCGCGGCTGCTCTCGGGGGCGCGGGCCCTGCGTTCAGACGCGCAGCACGTCGTTGACCGAGGCGCGCAGGTTCGACAGCTGGAAGCGGCCCAGGATGCGCCGCCGCACGCGGCCTTCCTTGTCGATGACGACGGTGAACGGCAGTGCGCCGCTGGGGTTGCCGAACTGGCGAGCCAGCTCGGTGCCGCTGGCGCCAGCCACCAGCAGAGGATAACTCATCGGGCTCTTCTGTGAAAATCGCTGGATGTTGGCCGCCGAATCGATGCCGATGCCGACGATCTGCAGCGGCGTCGCACTAAACTCACGCTGCAGGCCGGACAGCTCGGGCATCTCCTCGACGCACGGCGCGCACCAGGTGGCCCAGAAGTTCACCAGCAGCGGCCGTCCACGCCATTCGCGCAGCGGCTGCATCGCTCCGTCGGCGGTGGGCAGCTCGAGTCCGAGCAGCAGATCGGTGGCTGCCTGGTCCACCTGCGCCAGCGAATAGTGCTTGCGTGCTACCCATGCGCCGATGGCGCCGGCCGCCAGCGCCACGATGCCGCCGCCCAGCCACTGACGGCGGTTCATGAGCCGGACTCCAGGCGTTCGAGCACGGCGCGCCGGTCGCCGCGCAGCGCCCCGTTGACGCCGGCCTTCAGGGCGCCGCGCAAGTCGTTCTCTTCATACAGCGACACCAGTACCGGCGATTCGCCGACGTAGAAGCTCAGCGCTTCGACCTCGGCACCGCCGCGGAAATGCGGTACGGTGGAGACCTCGAAATCGACGCCGTCGTTGAGCAGATGGATTTCCACGTCCTTGGGATTGTCATGAAACAGTTGCAGGTGGATCGGCGCGTGCTCGGCGACGATGCCTTTCCAGACGGCCCCGGTCAGGTACGGCTGGAACTCGGCCAGGCGCTGCATCAGTTCGGCCGCGGTGCGGCGGCGCTGCGCCACTCGCGGTCCGTGCCCGGCGTCGAACAACTCGAGGTGTTCGAGCAGCGCGGCGTCGATTGCGTCGTTGTCGGGCAGCGAACCTTTCGGCGGATGCGTGTTGCCCAGTAGCTGGCGGACGGCTTTCTTCTTGGCGCTGGCATAGTCCAGGCCGCTATCGGCGACCAGTCGCGCGGCGGCGGCCGCCAGTTCCTGCCGCAAGTCGGCGCTGTCGTTCATGTCTGTAGAATCCCTGCAGTTCGCGGCGGCCGCCCTCGGGGCGGCGACCTTCTCCATTATCGCTCCGATGCATATCCACATCCTCGGCATCTGCGGCACCTTCATGGGCGGCATCGCCGCGATCGCCCGCCAGGCCGGCCACCGGGTGACCGGCTGCGATGCCAATGTCTATCCGCCGATGAGCGAGCAGCTGAAGGCGCTGGGCATAGAACTGATCGAGGGCTACGACCCCGCCCAGCTCGCGCTGAAGCCGGACCTGTGGGTGATCGGCAACGTGGTGTCGCGCGGCAATCCGCTGATGGAGGCCATCCTGGACGCGCGCGGGGCCTACGTTTCCGGGCCGCAGTGGCTGGCCGAGCAGGTGCTGGCCGCGCGCTGGGTCCTCGCGGTGGCCGGTACGCACGGCAAGACGACGACCTCGTCGTTGCTCGCCTGGATCCTGGAGGCCGCCGGGCGTGCTCCCGGTTTCCTGATCGGCGGCGTGCCGGTGAACTTCCCGGTGTCGGCCAGGCTGGGCGACAGCGAGCTGTTCGTGATCGAAGCGGACGAGTACGACACGGCCTTCTTCGACAAGCGCTCCAAGTTCGTCCACTACCGGCCGAAGACGGCGGTGCTGAACAACCTGGAGTTCGATCACGCCGACATCTTCCCCGATCTCGCGGCGATCGAGGCGCAGTTTCATCATCTGCTTCGAACAGTGCCGCGCACGGGGCGGGTCGTGGTGAATGCCGCCGAACCGGCGCTGGCGCGCGTGCTGGCCCGCGGGCTGTGGAGCGAGCGCGACGATTTCCTGTCGACCGAAGGCTGGCATTTCGATGCGGTCAGCGAGACCGCGAACGCCACCGAGTTCGACGTGTGCCGCGGTGCGCAGCGGCTGGGGCGCTGCCGGCTGGGGCTCGCCGGTGCGCACAACCGCGCCAATGCGCTGGCGGCGATCGCTGCCGCGGCGCATGCCGGCGTGGCACCGGCGCAGGCGATCGAGGCGCTGGACGGCTTCGGCGGCGTGCGCCGGCGCCTCGAATGGCGTGGGCAGGCGGGCGGCGTGACGGTCATCGACGACTTCGCGCACCATCCGACCGCCATCGCCACGACGCTGGCCGGACTGCGTGAGCGGGTCGGGCCGGGACCGCGGATCCTGGCGATCCTGGAGCCGCGCTCGAATACGATGAAGCTGGGAACGATGGCCGCGCAGCTGCCGTCCAGTCTGCAGCAGGCCGACCTGGTGTTCTGCTACGCCGGCGGCATGGGCTGGGACGTGGCCGGCGCGCTGGCGCCGCTGGGCGAGCGGGCCCTCGTCGAGACCGATCTGGCGCGCCTGGTCAGCGCCATCGTGGCGCGCGCGCGTCCCGGCGATCAGCTGCTGGTCATGAGCAACGGCGGCTTCGGCGGCATTCACCAGCGGCTGCTCGATGCGCTGGGGGCGGGAGCGGCGGCACCGGCACCGGGTGCACGGTCCGCGGGCGGATCAGTATGAGCGCGGCTGTCAAAAGCCCGCAGGCGGCCGATCCGCGCCCGCGGCTGATCTATCTGCACGGCTTTCGTTCGTCACCGCAGTCGTTCAAGGCGCAGATGCTGGCGCAAGCGCTGGCGGCGCAGGGCCGCGCCGACGACTTCCTATGCCCGCAGCTGCCGGCCTCGCCGGCCGAGGCGATCGAGCAGGTGTGCAATGAGATCGCGCCGCAGCCCGTCGATACCTTGATCGGCAGCTCGCTCGGCGGTTTCTATGCGACCTGGCTGGCCGAGCGATACGGCTGCCGCGCCGTGCTGCTGAATCCGGCCATCCGGCCCGAGCGTGATCTCGCGCGGGCGGTCGGCACGCACACCATGTACCACTCCGATGCCCCGTTCGTCTTCGAGCGCCGCTATCTGGACGAACTGGCCGCGCTGCACAGCGGCGGCCCGAGCGATCCGCAGCGCTGGCTGCTGGTCGCCGCCAAGGGCGACGAGGTGCTCGACTGGCGCGAGATGCTCGCGCGCTATCCCGGTGTGCCGACCATCCTGCTCGAAGGCAGCGACCACGGGCTTTCCGATTTCGCCGATCTGATCGGCCGCGTCCTGCATTTCGCAGGCTTCGATCTTTCCCAAGGGCAGATATGAGACTCAAGGACAAGGTAGCGATCATCACCGGTGCCACGGGGGGCATCGGCCGTGCCACGGCCCTGAAGTTCGCGCGCGAGGGCGCGCGCACCGTGGTGGCGGATCTCGACGCCGCGCGCGTCGAGCAGCTGTGCGCCGAACTGCGCGGTACCGGGGCTCAGGCGCTCGGCGTACAGCTGGACGTTACCGACGCGGCCAGCGTCAAGGCCATGGTGAGCCGCACGCTCGAGGCCTGGGGGCGGATCGACTGCCTGGTGAACAATGCCGGCATCACGCAGGATGCCCGGCTGGCGAAGATGACGGTCGAGCAGTTCGACCGCGTGCTGGAAGTCAACCTGAAGGGCGTCTTCCTGTGCACGCAAGGGGTGCTCGACACGATGATCCTGCAGGGCTCGGGCGTGGTCCTGAACGCGTCGTCGGTAGTCGGCCTGTACGGCAACTTCGGCCAGACCAACTACGCGGCGACCAAGGCCGGGCTGATCGGCTTCACCAAGACCTGGGCGCGCGAGCTGGGCCCCAAGGGCATCCGCGCGGTCGCCGTATGCCCGGGCTTCGTCGCGACGCCCATCCTGCAGACGATTCCGCCGGCGGTGCTGCAGAAGATGGTCGACAAGGTGCCGCTGGGACGACTGGGCACGCCCGAGGACATTGCCAATACCTATGCGTTCCTGGCTTCGGACGAAGCTGCCTACATCAATGGCGCGGTGATCGAGGTGTCGGGCGGCATCATGATGTGAACGCCGGGCTCGGCCCGGCTAAGCGCGCAGCCGCAGCGCGCTGACGATCGCGCCCAGCGCCGCCGCGGCCGCGGCGGCGAACAGCGCATGGCGCGCGCCGTTGCCCGGCGCCAGATTGAAGATGACGGCCACCATCGCCGTACCCAGCGACTGCCCGAGCAGCCGGGTCGTTGCCTGCACGCCGCTGGCGCCGCCCGCGCGCTCGCGCGGCGCGACGCCCAGCAGCGCGCGATTGTTCGGCGATTGGAACAGGCCGAAGCCCAGGCCGCACAGCGCCGTGCGCCAGATGACGTCCGCGATGCTTGCATCCTGGGGCAGCAGCGCCGACGCAGCGATGCCGACAGCCATCAGTCCGAGCCCGAGGCTGACCAGGATGCCGGCCGGATAGCGGTCCGCGAGCCGGCCTGCGACCAGTGCGGTGAAGCCGGCGGCGACCGCCCACGGCGTGATCAGCAGCCCCGTCTCGGCGTGCGACCGGTGCAGCGCGAACTCGAGCAGGAACGGCAGCGCGAGCAGGGCCGTCATCTGGGCAATGAACGAGCACAAGGAAGTGCCGACGGCCAGCGAGAAGGCCGGATTGCGGAACAGATCGATGGGCAACAGCGGTGCATGGACGTTGCGCTGCTTGCGGATCAGGATGAAGCCGAGGACCACCGAGGCGGCGATCTCGAGCAGCGCCAGCGGCCGCGTCTCCGGCAGGCCCAGGCCGTCGCAGCCGAGAATCAGCAGGCAGATGGACAGGCCGGACAGGGCCGCGCTGCGGGCGTCGAACTGCGCATCGATCGGGGTGTTGCTCGGCAGCGCGCGCGGCCCGACCAGCAGCGTGAAGATGCAGGCCGGCACGCACAGCACGAACAACCACTTCCACGAAGCCACCGACAGCACCAGGGCGGCCACCGCCGGGCCCGAGGCGCTCGCCACACTGACCACCACGGCGTTCAGGCCGATGCCGCGGCCCAGCCGTTCCGGCGAATAGATGTGGCGTACCAGCGCGCCGGTGACGCACATCAGGCCGGCGCCGCCTATGCCCTGGACGACGCGCGCCGCGATGAGCAGCGGCAGCGACGGTGCCAGCGCGCAAGCCACCGCGCCGCACATGAACACCGCGACGCCGGTCAGATAGACGCGCCGGTATCCGACGCGTTCGCCCAGTGACGACAGCGGCAGCAGCAGCACGGCGATGGTCAGCTGGTAGGCGTTGACGACCCACATCGTCTGCGCCGGCGCGATGCCGAGCTCGCGCGTGATCGAAGGCAGCGCCAGGTTGACCAGCGAGCCGTCGAGCACGGCCGCCGTCATGCCGGCCAGCAGCGTGGCCACCGCCCACGGGTTCACGGAACGGGGAAGGTCGCGCATCTACCGGCGCTTCGGGCGAGGCGATCGGGCGCGGTCCATGTCGATCGTGGTTGGCAAGCGATTGTGCAGTGGTGACGGGTCCAAGCCCGCTATTTTAGATTGTGACCGGGCAGCGACGCGAAACTTCGGCGCGGCGACCAATTCGCGCAAGACCGGGTGGGTACGCGAAGCTACGCTCGGCAGGCACAGCAGACGAGCGCGCGACGATGCAGACGACCCCCTTTCGCAAGATCCTGATCGCCAATCGCGGTGAAGTCGCCGTCCGCGTCATTCGCGCCGCCCGGCGGATGGGCTATCGAACGGTGGCCGTGTATTCGACCGTGGATGCACAGGCGCAGCACGTACAGGCGGCCGATCAGGCCGTCTGCATCGGCGGTGCCGAAGCGGCGGCCTCGTACCTGGACATCGAGGCGCTGCTGGCCGCGGCCCAGCTCAGCGGGGCCGATGCGGTGCATCCCGGCTACGGCTTCCTGGCGGAAAACGCCGATTTCGCCGCCGCTTGCGCGGTCGCCGGGCTGGTGTTCATCGGGCCGAGCGCGGCTGTGATTCGCCGGATGGGCGACAAGGGGCAGGCAAAGGCGCTGATGCTGGAAGCCGGCGTACCCTGCGTGCCCGGCTACCAGGGGGAGGATCAGTCGGAGGCCGGCCTGGCGCAGCAGGCCGAGCGCATCGGCTATCCGCTGATGATCAAGGCCCGCGCCGGCGGCGGCGGCCGCGGCATGCGTGTCGTCGGGGCGGCCGCGCAATTCCTCGATCTGCTGCGTGTCGCGCGCAGCGAGGCGCTGTCGGCCTTCGGCGACGGCGGCGTGATCCTCGAGCGCGAGATCGTCGATCCCAGGCACGTCGAGATCCAGATCGCGGCCGACCGTTACGGTAACGTGATTCACCTCGGCGAGCGCGATTGCTCGGTGCAGAGGCGTCACCAGAAGCTGATCGAGGAAGCGCCGTCACCAGCCGTCTCGCCGGCGCTGCGCGCACGCATGGGCGCAGTCGCGGTACAGGCTGCCGCAGCCATCGGCTACGAGAACCTGGGCACCATGGAGTTCCTGCTCGATCGTGACCGGAACTTCTATTTCATGGAGATGAATACCCGCTTGCAGGTCGAGCATCCGGTCACCGAAGCCGTGACGGGACTGGACCTGGTGGAGTTGCAGCTGCGCATCGCCGCCGGTCAGCCACTGCCGATCCGCCAGGACGACGTGGTGCTGCGCGGACATGCCATTGAAGCGAGACTGTGCGCCGAGGATCCTGCGCGCGCATTCCTGCCGCAAAGCGGTACGCTGGCGGCTTGGCGGCCCGCCGACGGTGTTCGCGTCGAGCATGCGTCGACCGCCGGCAGCGCGATTGCTCCGCATTACGATTCGATGTTCGCCAAGCTGATCGCGCACGGACAGGATCGCGATGAAGCGCTGCGCCGGTTGGCCAGTGCGCTGGAGGACAGCGTGGCGCTCGGGATCCGTACGAACAAGGCTTTTCTGGGCCGCTGCCTGGTTCATCCCGAGTTTGCCGGCGGCGGCGCGACGACGGCCTTCGTTGCACGCCACCAGGACGCGCTGCTGTCGGTCGACGAGGATCAGCGCCAGCGCGCGCTGGCGATCGGTGCGGTACTGCTTGTGGCGACGGGTCCTGCCGCGGCCGCGGCAATGCGCGGGGAGGCCGGGCCGATGCGCCCGGGGGCCGAGCCGCTTCGCCTGGCCCTGCTGTTCGATGAAGGTGCCGTGAACGTGACGCTGGCTGCGATCGACGGACAGACGTACGGCGTCGTGTCGAACGATAGGCAGCGCGAGATCTGCTTCATCGCCCAGGCTGATGGAGTGGCGCAGGCCGGAGGGCGAGTGCGGCTTGTCTGCGATGGGCTGCTCGAATCGGTCGCCTTCGTTCGCGATGGTGCGCGCTTGATGTACCAGTATCGCGACTCATGTCACGAGCTGGTCGACACTGCGCGTGCGCTGCGGACCCACGAGGCGGAACACCGCGTTGCCGGACGTGACCTGCTCGCATCGACCGGCGGCAAGGTGGTGGCGGTGCTCGCGCTGGCCGGCCAGCGGGTCGAGGCCGGCCAGCCGCTGATCGTGCTGGAGGCGATGAAGATGGAGCATCTGCATCCGGCACCCTCGTCCGGCGTCGTGACCGCGGTTCATGTGGATACCGGGCAGCATGTGCCGGCCGGCCATCTGCTGGCGGAAATCGGGGACAGGCGCATCGACGCCCGCGCCGGCATCGGCCCCGGCGTCACGGCAGCGGATTGAGCCCGCGGCGAGCGCTCAGACCCGCTCGCTCTCCGAACGGACGACCAGCTTGCGCGAGCCGGCGAAGATCTGGCGCGGCTGCAGCCCGTAGACGTTCTTGATGCAGTGGCTGAAGTGCGTCGAGTCCGGATAGCCGCTGTCGAGCGCGACGTGCGCCAGGCTGACGCCTCGCTTCACGTGATGCAGCACGGCACGAGCCCGTTTCCAGGTCCGGAAGGTGCGGAACGGCACGCCGACTTCCTGCTTGAACAGATGCAGGAAGCGCGAGCACGACAAGTGCGCGGCCTCGGCGCACGATTCCGCGTCGGATGCGGCCGCCGGGTCGAGCTTGATCATCTCGACCACTCTTTCGATGCGGCGATCGAGCTTGCGCTGCGGCAAGGGCTGATCGAAGAAGAAGCGGTCGAATCCCAGCGTGGCGAGCTCGCGCAGTCCGGCGCCGCCGCACAGCGCGCGGTGCCGCTCGCGAACGCGCTCGACGAACCACGGCGCGTCGACGGCGCCGGAGCGGGCGAGCAGCGGCGGTAGGGCATCGAGGTCCATGGTTTCGGCCTCGATCTTGATCAGATTGATCAGCGGCGACTCGGACAGAAGCTGATGCGGCTGGTATGGGTGCACGACGGCCATGTCGCACACCTCCCAGTCGCCGCCGCCGACGGCGACGCGGATGCGCCCCTGCGTCGCGACGTAGATCATCAGCGAACCCATGGTCCGCATGCTGGGGGATCCGAGCAGGCCGGCGTAGAAGATCCGGTCCGGCGTGATCCACAGCAGCATGTCCGAGCCGGTGCCTGCGCCGTTTTGACGGACCTGTGTTGCGTCAGAATTGACTGCCATCCGAGTCTCCTCAGGCCGCGCCCCATGGGGCATGACGGGCTGTGTGGCCGATGCATCCGTGCCGAGCTGTGGATAGTACCGTACCCATGCTTGCCTGCTTGCGCCAATTGGTTATGTGCTCAGGCATCGGCGGCCGAGGTGCACCGCGGCGGGCGCAACTTGACCAATTCTCGCAAGACCTTCGCCTGGGGAGTTCCTAATCTCGCCGCAAGAAGACCGCTCCGCGGCGGCTTCTCCACTTTCAAGGAGACGGGCATGAGATTCTGGGAACTCCGCCGACGCGCGCTGTGCGCGATCGCAGCCGCCGGACTCTTCGCGCTGCACGGTCCCTCGACCGCTGCCGACGGGGTGATCAAGATCGGGGCGCTGTTCGGTACCACCGGGCCGCTGGCCAACTTCGGCGTTCCCTATACGGAAGGCATGAAACTGGCAGCCCGGGAGGTCAACGCGAACGGCGGCCTCAAAGTGGGCGGCAAGACCTACACGGTGAGCATCGTGCATGCCGATACGAAGTCGGATCCGGCGCAGGCGATCGGCGAGGCGCAGCGCATGCTTGCGGACGGTGTCCGGATCTTTTTCTGCTGCAACATCAGCGCCGAGGCCGTTCCGGTATCCAACGCCATCCTGCCGGCGGGCTCGATCATGATCTCGCCGAACGCTGCGATGACCAAGTTTCTCGGCACCAAGGGTCGCGAGCGGCTGCTGAAGGCAGGCAACATCGAGGCCGGCGAGCGCGGTTCGACGGGGCTGTGGGTGCCCTTCGTGCTGGAGAAGGTGAAGGCTCGTACCGCGGCGATCATCGTGCCTAGCGACGAAGCGGGGCAGATCTACGCCGACACCTACCGCCAGGCGCTTGAAGCCAAAGGCGTGAAGGTCGTCGCATTGGAACGCTACGACCATACCGCCACGGATTTCTCGCCGCAGCTGACGAAGATCCGCGAACTCAAGCCCGACGTGCTGTTCGCCGGCTACTCGGACGCGGTGCGCGGCATCTTCCGGCAGGCAAGCGAGCTCGGCGTCAAGGCGCTGTATGCCGGCACGGTCGGTGTATCGGGCGCCGCGGGCGAGGGGCTGGACGAGTTCCTCTATCCGTCGTGGACGCGCTATCTCGGGCCGGAGCAGCAGGATCGCAAGGTGCGCGACTACATGGTCGCGCTGGAGAAGTCCTCGGGCGCCAAGCTGACGCAGAACAGCTTCTGGTCGGTCACGCAGTACGACTGGCTGCACATGCTGATGGCCGCTATGCAGCGCGCGGGGACGGTCACGGACACGGCGGCGATCGCCAAGGCGGCGCGTGATCAAACGTACAGCGGTCTGGTGCAATGGCAGATCGACGACAAAGGGCTGGGGCGGCAGAGCATGGAGGGGGTCCATATCGTCAAGGGTGCGGTGAAGGAGATCCGCCCGATCGCCTTGCCGAAGTGATGCGCCGGACGCGCGATGAGTTCCGCTGACTGGCCCGATCATCTGGCGCGGCTGCGCCAGTCGCGCGCCGCTGCCCGCACCGTCCGGCCGGGGCAGGCCGAGCGCGCCGCGGCGCGCGGACGCCTGCTGTGCCGCGATCGGCTGCAGGCGCTGCTCGACCCGGGGTCCTTCGTCGAGACCGGTGTCCTCGCGGGCAGCGTATTGGACGAGGTCGACGTGCCGGCCGACGGCCTGGTCTGCGGCAGCGGCACCATCGACGGACGTCCGGTGTTCGTCGCCGCCGACGACGGCTCCTATTTCAGCGGCGCGCGCGGCCTGTCGGCCGAACGCAAGCTGTCCCGCCTGCGCCGCCGCGCCGTGGCGGAGGGATGTCCGTTCATCTGGCTGCAGGAGGGATCGGGGGCGCGCATCCAGGAGCAGATGGGCGCGAGGTTCGCGGGTGCTTTCGCGGAGCCTTTCCTCGAGCAGGTGCGGCTGATGACCGGGCGCATTCCGACCATCGCGGCACTGCTCGGCAACTGCTTCGGCCAGCCGGCGTTCATCGCCGCACTCGCCGATTTCGCCGTGATGACGCGCACCGCATTGACGGGTGTCTCTGGTCCACCGGTGATCGCTGCGGCCACCGGCGAGCAGGTGTCGGCGCAGGCGCTAGGGGGCTGGGAGGTGCATTCGCGGGTCACCGGGCTGGTCGATTGCGTGACCGTCGACGAGCCGGCGGCCTTCGCCGCCATCCGGCGCTATCTGTCGTTCTTTCCGTCGAACAGCGCATTACCGCCGCCGCGCGCCGCGACGGCCGATGCGGGCGGCGACCAGGCGGAGCTGACGCGGCTGGTGCCGACCGACCTGAAGCTGGCCTACGACATGACGCGGGTGCTGCGCGTGATCGCCGATCGCGATTCGCTGCTGGAGCTCAAGCCGGAGTTCGGCGCGGCGGTTATCACCGCATGGGCGCGCGTCGGCGGGTTTCCGGTCGGCATCATCGCCAGCCAGCCGCGGCATGCCGGCGGCGCGCTGGATCCGTGCGCCGCCGACAAGATCGCCGATTTCATCGAGGTGGCCGATGCGTACCAGCTGCCGCTGGTATTTCTGCAGGACGTGCCTGGCTTCCTGGTCGGCACGCAGATGGAGCACGAGGGACAAGTGGTGCGGGCCACTCGCGTGCTGAAGGTCCTGGCGCAGAGCAGCACCGCCAAGTTCACGGTGATCCTGCGCAAGGCCTATGGACTGGCCTACATGGTCATGTGCGGCGCGCCGATGCAGCCGCGCTCCATCGTCGCCTGGCCCACCGCGTCGATCAGCCAGATGGGGCCGGGGCCCGGCGTCAACGTCATCTTCCATCGCGAGCTGGCTGCGGCGGCCGATCGCGAGGCCACACGCGGCGAGCTCGAGAAAGCATTCGAGAAGCTGCTCGATCCCTACATCGCGGCGCGCCAGGCATTGATCGACGACATCATCGACCCGGCGGAGACGCGCGGCCATCTCATCGCCGAGCTGGCCGGTGCGCATCGTGCTTGGCGGCCGCGCAGCGGAGGAGCCCAGCAGTGATCACTTTTCTGCAGCAGCTGATCAACGGCCTGATGAGCGGCACGCTCTATGCGCTGGTGGCGGTGGGACTGACGATGACGTTCGGCATCATGAACATCACCAACTTCGCTCATGGCGAGTTCCTGATGATAGGTGCGTTCGCCACCTACGCGCTGACGCTGGCCGGCACGCCGTTCGTGCTGGCGCTGCTCGGGGGCGCGGCTATCGCGGCGCTGCTCGGCGTGCTGGTCGAGCGCAGCACCTTCCGCTTCACGCTCGCCGAGCCGGTCAACGGACTGGTGGTGTCGCTAGGGCTGATCGCGATCCTGCAGAACGGGATGGCGCTGGTGGCGGGGACCGAGTCGCTGCACATGAAGCCGGCCTTTCCCGGTACGCTCGACGTCGGCGGTGTGGTGGTGGCGCTGCAGCGCCTGTTCACCATCGGTTTCGGTGTACTGGCGATCGCCGGCGTCTGGCTGCTGCTGCGCTACACCAGCCTGGGGCGTTCGCTGCGGGCGCTGGCGGTCGACCCGGTCGCGGCAGCGCTGATGGGCGTGCGCACCGGCCGCCTGTACGCGCTGGCCTTCGCGCTCGGCTGCGGGCTGGCCGGACTGGCGGGGGGGCTCGTCGCCGCGCTGTTTCCGACTTCTCCGTTCATGGGCGGCGCGCCGGTCGCCAAGGGCTTCATCGTGATCGTGCTGGGCGGCCTCGGCAGCGTACCGGGCGCGATCGCCGGGGGACTGATCCTGGGCGTCGTGGAAGCGCTGGGATCCGGCTATATCTCGTCGGCCTTCGGTGATGGCTTCGGCTTTCTCGCGCTGATCCTGCTGCTGCTGGTCAAGCCGAAGGGCTTGTTCGGCGTCGTGGAGCGTCGCGCATGACGGGACGTGCGGCAGTCGGCGCTCCGGCGCTGCTGTGGGCGGCCTTCATCGCCTTCGGCGTCTATGTGCTCGCGGCCGGGTCGGATTTCCTGCATCACCTGACGGTGGTGACGGCGATCTACGCGGTGCTGGCGATGTCGCTGAACCTCGCGTTCGGCTACACCGGGCTGTTCTCCATCGCGCACGCGGCGCTGTTCGGCATCGGCGCGTATGCCGCCGGCCTGGCAATGAATGCCTTGCACGCGCCGTTCGGGGTGGCGATCCTGTACGGCGGGCTTGCTGCCGGCCTGGTCGGCGCCGTGGTTGCGGCACTGTTCTCGCGGATGGAAGGGCCTTATTTCGCGATCGGCACCTTCGCGCTGGGCGAGCTGATCCGCATCGTGCTCAATGAATGGCGCGGCCTCACCGGCGGCCCGATGGGCCTGATGATCAATCGTCCGGAGGAAGCCAGCCTGGCGACGTTCGGGCTGGACCTGTCGCAGCGATGGAGCTTCGTCGCTCTCGCGCTCGGGCTGCTTGCGCTGACTGCGGCGGGCTTCGTGCTGCTGCTGCGTTCGCGGCTGGGCGCGCGGATGACGCACGTGCGCGATGACCCGTACCTGGCGGCCTCGCTCGGCGTGAACGTGCTGCGGACCAAGATCGTGGCGTTCTTCATCAGCGGATTCGTCGCGGGCGTGGTCGGCGCGGTGTTCGGCGTCTATCTGATGTTCATCGCACCGAGCTCGTTCTCGGGCATGGAGTCGGTGCGCCTGGTGATGATGGTGGTGATAGGCGGCGCCGGCACGCTGCTGGGGCCGGTGGTCGGCGCCGCGCTGATCGTGCTGCTGCCGCAGATCCTGCGGATGGACCCGACGACCAGCCTGATCCTCACCGGCTTCATCCTGGTACTGGTGGTGCTGTTCCTGCCCAAGGGCATCGTCGGGGCAGCCGGGGATCTGTGGCGCTGGTCCGGCGGCCGTACGCCGCGGCGCGCGGATGCGGGCGCGGGAGCAGGTGCAGGAGCAGGAGCAGGAGCAGGAGCAGGAGCAGGAGCAGGAGCAGACGCGGCCGCGACTGCGGGTGCGAATCCGGTGGCCGCGGGCGCGCACCGTGCGGAGGGCAGCCGATGAATACGCTGCTCGACATCGAGGCGCTGTCGCTCGCCTTCGGCGGCGTGCGCGCACTCAGCGACGTCGACTGGCGGATCGAGCGCGGCGCGGTATCGGCGCTGATCGGCCCGAACGGCGCGGGCAAGACTTCGCTGTTCAACTGCGTCACCGGATTCCTCCGTCCGCTGCCCGGCTCGCGCGTGGTCTACGACGGCCGCGACGTCACGGGCTGGCCGACGAACCGGCTGGCGCAGGCGGGCCTGCTGCGGACCTTCCAGCATCCGAAGAGCTTCGCCGGCCTGACGGTGCGGGAGAACGTCGTGGCCGCGGCGCGGATCCGCGGCGAGCCGGCTGCCGCCGAAGCAGTGCTGCGGGCCAGCGATCTCGGCGAGTTCGCCGATCGGCCGGCCGCGCAGTGTCCGTACGGTGTCATCCGGCGGCTCAACATCGCGATGGCGGTGGCTGCGCGGCCGCGGCTGATCATGCTCGACGAGCCTGCTGCGGGGCTGAACGATGCCGAGCGGCAGATCCTCGCACGCAACATCCTGAAGCTGCGCGACGACGGCTGCACGGTGGTGCTGGTCGAGCACGACATGAACTTCGTGATGTCGCTCGCCGATGATGTGACGGTGCTCGACGCGGGGCGTGTGCTGATGCACGGCACGCCGGCCGAGGTCACTTCGGATCCCGAGGTGATCCGCGTCTATCTGGGGCAGTACGATGCTGAGGGCTAAGGGACTGACGGTCAGCTACAAGGGTTCGGCCGCGCTGGCGGGACTCGATCTCGAGCTGAACGCCGGCGAGGTGATGGCCATCGTAGGCTCGAACGGCGCCGGCAAGTCGACCACCTTGAAGGCCATCTCCCGCGTGGTTCCCGCCGGCGGCGAGCTGACGCTGGATGGGCGCTCGCTGATGAACTGCTCGCCGCGTGAAGTCGTCGAGGCCGGCGTCGTGCACGTGCCGGAGGGGCGGCGCGTGTTCGCCACGCTGACCGTGCGCGAGAATCTACTGATGGGTGCGATCACGCGGCCGAAGTCGGAATGGCAAGCGTCGCTGCGGCGGATGGGCGAGATCTTTCCGGTGCTCGACAGGTATTCGAACCGGCTGGCCGGGCTTCTGTCGGGCGGTGAGCAGCAGATGCTGGCGCTCGGCCGCGCGCTGATGGCCCGGCCGCGTGTTCTGATGCTGGACGAACCTTCGCTCGGCTTGTCGCCGTTGATGGTGCAGAGCGTTGCCAAGCTGGTTCGCGAGCTGCGTGGGCCCGGAATCGCCATCCTGCTGGTCGAACAGAACGCGTCGCTGGCGCTGGCGCTCGCCGACAAGGCCTGCGTGCTCGAGCGCGGGCGCGTCGTGGTGGCGGGCACGTCGGAGCAGTTGCGCCGTGACAGCACGGTACGCAGCATCTACCTTGGCGTAGCCGGCAAGGCGGCGGAGGGCGTATGAGCTTCTGGCGCGCCCTGGAGCAGGGCGCCGAGCGCTGGCCCGACCAGCTGTTCCTGACCGGCTCGCTGGGCGGCGATCTGAGCCGGGCCCAGTTGCTGCAGCGAGCGGCCCGTAGCGCGGCGGCGCTGCGCGACTGGGGCGTCCGGCGCGGCGACCGCGTTGCGCTGACGGCGGCGCCTTCGCCGGAGCTGGTGACATTGCAATGGGCGCTGTCGGCGGTGGGCGCGATCCAGGTGCCGCTCAACCCGGTGTTGCGCGGTCCGCTGCGGCTGGATCTGCTGCGCGACACGAGCCCGCGCCTGGTGGCCGTCGACGCGGCTGGATACGCCGCGCTGATCGAGGATCTGCGCGCGCTGCCCGATGCGCCCGCGATCCTGCTGCTGGGCGAGGCCGGCGCGGTGATGCCGCCGCCCGCCCACGAATGGCGCGAGGCCATGGCGTTCGAGCCGCGTGTGGCCGAAGCGATGGCCGAGCACGAGCCGCTGGCCATCCTGTTCACCTCGGGCACCACCGGCCGTTCCAAGGGCGTCCTGCTCAGCCATCGCTGGGGTGTCGATTATTGCCGCCGCGCGACGCACGCGATGGGCATCGAGGAGGGTGATCGCCACTACGGCTTCCTGCCGCAGTTCCATATCGCCGGCCAGTATGCGCACGTCGCGAGCGCGGCGCTGGCGGGCGCATCGGTGGCGCTGTGCGAGCCGTTCCGCGCCGATGATTTCTGGAGCCAGACTGCGAAGTGGCAGTGCACGGCCGCGGTCCTGCTGTCGTCGATGGCGGGGGTGCTGCGGCAGGCATCGGCGCCGCGGCGCAGCTCGCTGCGCAAGCTGCACATCGTCCCGCTGCCGCCGGACTTCAAGGAGCTGGCGGCGCGGCTGGATTGCCGGATCTCGACCAACTACGGCTCGACCGAGGCCAGCGTCGCATTGATCAATCGCCAGCCGCGGGATCATCGCTCGTGCGGCGTGCTGGCCGACGGCTACGAAGCGAGGATCGTCGACGAATGGGACGACGAGCTGCCGGACGGCACTGCCGGCGAACTGGTGCTGCGGCCGGCGCGGCCGTGGACCGTGATGTCCGAATACTGGGGCCGGCCCGAGGCGACCAACGCGGTGTGGCGCAATGGCTGGCTGCATACCGGGGACGTGTTCGTACGCCGGCATGATGGGCAGTTCGAGTTCATCGACCGCGGCAAGGATGCGATCCGGCGCAAAGGCGAGAACATCTCGTCGTACGAGGTGGAGATGCTTGCCTGCCTGCATCCGCAGGTCGATGAGTGTGCCGCGGTCGGCATCGACGCCGGCGACGGCGAGCAGGAACTGGCCGTCTTCTATAGCTGCAGAACGGGTCCTGCCGTGTCCGAGCCGGCGATGCTGCGGCACCTGCAGGCAGTGGCGCCGCGTTTCATGGTGCCGCGCTTTCTGCGGCAGATGCCCTCGCTGCCGCGCACGCAGACGGGCAAGGTGCAGAAGGCTGCGCTGCGGAGCAACGGTGTTGCCGGCCTGTGGGACCGCAAGGCCGCCGCACAGGAATGAAGATCGAGAGCGAGATCATGGATCGGGATCGGGACCTTATCCGCCACAAGCTGAAGGACGCCGCTGCGCGGTTCGCCTCGGGCGTGACGGTGGTGGTGGCGGGCCGGCCGGGCGCCGTTCACGCCGTCACCGTCAGTGCGTTCAACTGCGTCTCGCTGACGCCGGCGCTGAATCCGCGGCGCTGATCCACAGCGCTGAATCATTCCGGCGCGCGCCGCGGCCGAGCGCCGTATTTCTCAGCGGGCCGGCGGTTCGTCGCGGCGCGCCGCCTGTCTTTCGTCGACGAGCCACGAGAACTTCAGCGAGCGGCCCAGCAGCTCGTCGAGGCGGGTCAGCTCGACGATGGGCGTGATCTCGCTGACGCGCTTGGTGAGGGCGGCCACCTGCTCCGCCAGCGACCGCGGCTCGGCGCCGGTCGAGGCCGCGCAGCGCACGACCAGCTCGTCAGCCGATGCGGCGTCACCGGCGATGCGATGGCGGACGACGAGCTGCACTTCCGCCACGCCGGGACAGCGCAGCAGTTGTTCGCGCAGATCGACGAAGTTGACAGTGGCGCCGCGGACCTTGGCCTCCACGGTTCCCATCGCGGCCATCTGCGTCTGCAGATCGGAGGCGCGCCCGACCTGGAGCAGGCGCGGGCCGCGCACGCCGCAGTGCGGACAGCGCTCGTGCGTCATGACCACCGAGTCGCCGAGGATGAAGCCGCTCAGGCAGGTGCCGCTGCCGTCGAGCGGAAACTGCACCAGCAGCCCTTCCTCGCCGTCGGGCACGAAATCCCACGAACCGTCCGCCGCCAGGCGAACCACGCGGCAGGCCGCAAGATCCGGCGCGGCCGAGTGATAGCCGGCGCCTTCGGCGCATTCGTGCCACAGATGGAAGCGCGACTCCGATGCGCCATAGCCGCCCAGCACCGTGACTTCCTTCGCGCCGGCGCCGAGCAGCATGGCCCGGACCTCGTCGCGGCATGCCGCCGTGACCGGTTCGCCGCCGAGCGTGATCGCGATGCGCGGCGGCAGCCGATACGCGCTGGAACGGACGCAGTCGACCAGGGCCGGGACGAAGCGATTGCGGAAGTAGCTCGGAATGCCGGCGAAGGTATTGACCGAGTACTGCAGCGCCAGCTCGGCCAGACGTTCAGTGGGCACGATGCCGGCGCCGCTCAGCCCCAAGTGCATGTGCGCCACCGCCTCGAAGCCCCACGTGGTCATCCAGAAGCCCATGTGGGGCGCCTGCGGATAGAGCGTTGCGGACACGACTCGGTCGCCGCGCCGGTGCAACGCATCGACGAGGGTCCCGTGCAGGCGCCGCGTGGCGATCTGGAACAGTTCGCGATCGAGGCGGCTATGGCGGATCGGCACCGGGACGCCGCTGCTGCCGCCCGACAGGAAGACGCCGGCGGTGCCGGACACCAGCTCGTTCGCCTGAGCGCCGTCGGGCTGAGGCGTGGCCAGCGCGGCTGGAATCGGCTGCGTCACCTCGAGGCCGGGCCAGGACCAGATCGGCACGGCCGGCGGGAGCGGTCCGATCACCGCCACGAACTGGCGATAGGCGTCCAGCGTATCGGCGCCGTGCCGCGCGCCGATGGTGAATGCATCCGGGTCGGCGCGAAACGTATCCTTGCGGATCAGCGGCAGGCCCAGCCGCTGCCAGGCGCGTACGCCGTCGATCGCGCTGGAGTCGATGCCATGCTCGCGGAACAGGCGCGCGTAATACGGACTGGTCCGGCCAAGCAGGGTCCGGGCGTACCACGCGAACTTGCGGTCCTGGAACGCGGCCAGTTGGTCCGGCTCGAGGTCGCGCAGCTGCGCCGGTGTGAGCAACCGTGCGGCGGCGGGCGCTGCGCGATCCGCGCTCATGCTTGCAGCAGCGCGAGCACCGCGGGCGTTCCGCCCAGCCGGCCCGACCAGCGGCGGTACAGACCCAGCCGGCCGCCGAGCACCGACAGGTCGAGCTCGGAGGCGAGCGGCAGCGCGGGTGGCGTGGGTGTATCGAGTGCGAGCGGGCCGAGGTCGACGCCTATCGACCGGCCCAGCTGTTCGGGACCGAGCTCCTGCACGCCGGCAGGCGTGACGCGGATGGCGCCGGACACTGCCGGCGCGCGCCGCCATTTGGTGGTCGAGACCACGACGCGGTCATTGCGCGCCAGCTCGATGGTCGACCATTTCCACCAATCGAGTTCCGCGGCCAGGTCCAGGCTGCCGAAGTTCACGTCCACGTAGGCGTCGCCGCTCAGCGCGAACTGCAGATCACCGGCGCTGAAGCGGCCTTCGGCCCGGCCCAGCGGGCAGGCGACGACCCAGTCGAAGGAGCCGCTGTCGGCTTCCAGCCGCAGCGGATACGGCAGACCCGCGGGTCGCCACAGCGCGACCTGCTGTTCGATCCGCAGATCGAGGCTGAAGCGCGGCGAGTCCACGTGCAACTGCCATCCCGTCCCGGTCGGGCTGATGTCGGCGATGTCGTTCCGCATTCCACACAGCATCGAATGCGCCGGCAGCTGCGGGCCGCCGCCGGGCGCCACCCACATCTTCGGCTTGGCGCCGTCGCGGTAGTGCCAGACGACCACCGAGGCGCGGCGCGGCAGCGCGAAGCCGTTCGCGCCATGCACGGCGACCGTGAAGCGCGAGCCGTCGTCGTGCAGCAGGTCGACGAAGTACCAACCGAATGCGAGCGGCTCGCCGATCGGCTTAGTGGTGCTCATGGCCCAGGCCCTTCAGGATCGGATTGTCGCCGCTGAAGCTGGTGTCGGCGGCGCGGTTCAGCTGCGCCAGTCCGATGGTGCGGACGATGCGGTCGCCGCTCTCGTGGCGGATGTACAGGTTGATGTCGCGCGCCAGCTTGGTCAGTCCGGAGGCGGCGCTGCCGGCGTAGGTGCCGACGTTGTCCAGCGCGTTCTCCAGGCCGGTGCGCACGGCCTGTTCGGCGAAGTAGCGCGCCATGTTCGCTCGCACGCGGGCTTCCGGGTCGCCGCTCTTGTAGGCCTCGGCGGCGCGCTCCACCAGCCCCCAGGCGGCGTCGATCAGCACGCGCGATGCGCCGACGCGGGCGAGCGCCGATGAATCGCCGGCGAGGCGGCGGAACTCGACCGACTTGCAGGACTCGGTCAGCAGCCGGTCCGCGATGCCGATGAAGCTGGCGGCGAACTGGCAATAGGCACGCGATTGCAGGCCGAGCCGCAGGTAGTCGCCCGGCCCGCCGAGGGCCGACGACTCGTCGAGCTCGACGTGGTCGAAGGCGACGATGTGGCTGCCGGTCGAGCGCATGCCCTGGAACTGTTCCCACCAGCCGCGCTGTATCGTCATGCCGGGTGTGCCGTGCGAGACGAAGAAGACCTGGATGCGATCGGAGGGATCCTGCTCGCCCTCGACCAGCGCCCAGACGAGGGCCGCGCCGGCCGCTTCGCAGTTGGTGCAGAAGAACTTCTTGCCGTCCAGCACCCAGCCGCGAGGCGTGCGGCGCGCTACGGTCGGCGTGCTGTCGCTGAGTTGCGAGCCGTAGCCGCCCAGGATGATGCCGCGCTCGGCGACCGGTTTGAGGAATCGGGCCGCTTGTTCTCGCGTGGCCAGGCCGAGCAGGATGTCGATCTCGTTGGCGTGGACGTGGAAGCACTGCGTCGTCGCGGGGTCGCCCGCGCCCAGCGCGCGCGTGACGCGCCACAGCTCGAGCGGCTTGCCTGCTTCAGGGCCCAGGCCGCCGCCGCCGAGCTCGGCGGGAACGTTCAGCGCCAGCAGTCCGGCGGCGCGCAGATCATCGAAGTTGCGCCGCGGAAAGGCGCCGGCCGCGTCGTGCTCGGCGGCACGTTCCCAGAAGCGATCGGCAAGAGTGCGCGCCACGGCTTCGGGAGGCAGGGCGTTCATCGTGTTCTGGTTCTTCATCACGCCACTTTCTTCAGTTGAGCCTCGGATGCGAGCACGTAGCCCATGTCGCCTTCCAAACCGAGCAGCTCGCGGCCGACAGCGGCCCGCTGCTTGTCGATCACGTCGTGCAGCGCCAGCGTGCGCGCATTGCGCCAGAAGCGATCGGCGCCGACGCGCCGGCTGGTCGCTCGCGCGCCGCAGATCTGGAACAGTCGCGTGCCCATCTCGACCGCGGCTTCGGATGCCTGGATCTTGGCCTGCAGTACGTCGCGATGCGCGGCGCGCGCCAGCGTGGGGTCGCGGTCGGCTGCCGCGACCGAATCGACGGCGCGCCTGACCAGCGCACGCGTCGCTTCCACCAGTACCGCCATCTCGCCGAGACGGCACTGAACGTGCGGGTCGTGCCCCAGACTGGGCAGTCCGGCGGGCGCCTTGGCATGCTTCTGCAGATAGTCGATCGTGAAGTCGAGGGCGCCGCGGGCGATGCCGCAAAGCTCCAGCGCGAAGGTGAGCTGGAAGCTCGACAGCAGCACCGGGCTGGCCTTGGCGAAGGCGCCCGGCTTGCCGAGCATGCAGTCGTCGGGGACGAACACGTCCTTGACCTCCACCGCGCCGCTGGCGGTGGCGCGCTGTCCCATGTTGTCCCAGGTATCGTGCACCTGGACGCCTGGATCGCGGGTGCCGATGACAGGTACCGCCAGGCCTTCCTCGTCGGGCGCCTGCGACATGGCGAAGAACAGGAAGCGCGTCGCGCCCATCGAGTTGGTCGAGAAGAACTTCTGCCCATTGGCCAGCCAGCCGCCCGGCGCGCGCTGCACCTCGGCGTCGTAGCCGGGACGGCCGCCGTCCTTGGTGAAGCGCTGCGTCGGCTCGCTGCCGAAGAAACCGTAGACCGCACCGTCCGAGACCACCTCCTGGCCGAATCGGCGCACCTGCTCCGGGCTGCCGAGCAGACGGATGGTGGCGCAGGCGGTGCCATGCACGGCCAGTGCCTGGCCGGTCGAGCTGCAGGCGGCGGATACGTCCTCGATGATGCGGGCATACAGATGCAGGTCTCCGCCCGGCCCGCCGCCGAGGCCGCCGAACTCCTTCGGAACGCAGTAGCCGAGGATGCCGTGACGATGCAGCAGCTGCATGTTCTCGCTCGGGAAGCGTCCCTCGGCGTCGTAGTACTGCGCTTTTCTTGCGATCTCCGCCAGCATCGCCTGGTAGGACTCTCCAAAGACGTTGCTGGCCGACGTTCTGTCCATCTCCGTTCCTCCGTGGGCAGGGGCGGTGCGCCGATGCGCACGACACAGCTCGGATATTCGCCATCCGGACAGCGACGGTCTTGCGCGTTTTGGCTGAACGCCCGCCGGCGGCCGGCGCCCATCCCTTCGCTGCCCATCCCTTCGCGGCCAGCCCCCTCCGCTGCCCGTCCCGCCGCCGCCCGCCCATCCGGCCGCCCGTCCGGCCGCGCACCCGCCGCCCGGCCTATCCGGGGGCGGCGCCTCTATAATCGGGCCCACGATGAAGCACCTTCTTTTCGAGGACAACGGCGATTTCCGCGCCGGCACCGTGCTGGCCGAGACCGGCGGCAGCATGCAGGTGGAGCTGGCCAGCGGCAAGCGCGCCAAGGTCAAGGGTGCGCACGTCGTGCTGCGCTTCGACAGCCCCGCTCCCGACGAGCTGCTGCCGGCGGCACGGCAGCTGGCCGAATCGATCGACCTCGACTTCCTGTGGGAATGCGCGCCGCAGGACGAGTTCGGGTTCGCGGAGCTGGCCGACGAGTACTACGGCCACCGCTCGAGTCCGGTGGAGGCCGCCGGCCTGCTGCTGCGGCTGCATGGCGCGCCGGTCTATTTCCACCGCAAGGGCCGCGGCCGCTTCCGGCCGGCACCCGCGGAGACGCTGCGGCTGGCGCTGGCCGCCGTCGAGCGGCGGCGTCAGCAGGAGCAGCAGATCGAGCAGATGGCGGCCGAAATGGCCGAAGGCCGCCTGCCCGACGAGATCCGCCAGCAGGCGGCGCAGCTGCTGGTGCGTCCGGACAAGAACGGCGTCGCCTGGAAGGCGTTCGAGCGCGCGCTCGCGCTGGCCCAGCAAAGCCCGGAGCGGCTGCTGCTGGCGCTGGGCGCGTTCGCGTCGCCGCGCGAGCTGCACATGGCTCGCTTTGCCGCCGAGTTCTTCCCGCATGGCTTCGGCTGGGCCGGGCCGGGGGAGGCTGCGGCATCGTTCGACGCCGAAACCGAGGCCGAACTGCAGGCCTTGCCGCTGTCCGACGCGCAGCCGTTCTCCGTCGACGATTCGACCACCACCGAGATCGACGACTGCCTGTCGGTGCAGACGCTGCCCGACGGACGGCATCGGATCGGCATCCATATCGCCGCGCCTGGGCTGGCGATACGCAGCGGCGACGCGCTCGACGCGCTGGCCCGCGACCGGATGTCGACGATCTACATGCCCGGCGACAAGATCACCATGCTGCCGGAGGCCTTGATCGCGGCGTTCTCGCTGGACGAAGGCCGCGTCGTGCCGGCGCTGTCGCTGTACGTCGATCTGGACGCCGACGGCAGCCGCATCGCGGCGCGCTTCTCGCGCGCCGAGCGGATCCGCGTCGCGTCCAACCTGCGCCACGATCTGCTCGACGTGGCGGTAGACGAGGCGGCGCTGTCGGCCGCCGAGGCGCCGTCGTTCGCGCATGGCGCGGAACTGCAGGTTCTGTGGCGGCTGACGCTGGCGCTGTGCGCGGAGCGCGAGCGCGTGCGCGGCAAGCCGGAGCCGCGCTTCAAGTCGGATTTCAACTTCTACATCGATCGCGACGGTGATGAGGAGCGCGTCCGCATCGTCAACCGCCGCCGCGACGCGCCGCTGGACCGCATCGTCGCCGAGATGATGATCCTGGCCAATAGCGAATGGGGCCGCATGCTCGCCGACCATGAGGCGCCGGGCATCTACCGTTCGCAGCAGGCCGCGCGCGTGCGGATGACGACGCATCCGCTGCCGCATCAGGGGCTGGGCGTGCCGCAGTACATGTGGACCACGTCGCCGCTGCGCCGCTACCTGGATCTGGTCAATCAGCGGCAGCTGCTCGCCGTACTCGCGGGCAGCAAGCCGCCGTTCGGCCACAACGACGCAGAGCTGTTCTCCATCATGTCGGCCTTCGAGGCCAAGTACTCGGCCTATCTCGATTTCCAGCACCGGATGGAGCGCTACTGGTGCCTGCGCTGGCTGCGTCAGGAGGGCCGCCGCAGGATAGACGCGGTGATCGTGCGCGAGGATCTGGTGCGGCTGGTCGAGGTGCCGCTGTACTTCCGTCTGGCCGGCCTGCCGATGCTCGCGCCGGGGCGGCAGATCGTCGTCGACGTGCTCGGCACCGACGAGGTCGACCTGAGCATCGAGGCGCGCTTCGTCGAGGTCGGGTCGACGGCGCTGGCCGCGGATGACCTGGAAGAGGGCGACGATGCCCTCGCCGAGCAGGCCGCATAGCGGCGCGCGGGGGGCAGCGAATGAGGGCCGGCGCGGGCGAGACGGCAATGCAGGCGGTGCGCAGGCTGCGCGGCGCTGCCGGCAGCGCCTGGCGCCGCGATCCGCTGGCCTGCGCGGTGGGGCTGTCGGTGCTGCTGCACGGCGCCATCCTGATGCTGCGCTTCGCGCCGCCCGAGCCGCTGAAGTTCAAGCCCATCGATCCGCAGATCGAGGTGGTGCTGCTGAACGCGCGCACCGACATCAAGCCGCTGAAGCCGGAAGTGGCGGCGCAGGTCAGCATGGAGGGCGGCGGCGACCGGGATCAGGGCCGGGCGCGCTCGCCGCTGCCGGCCGAGCTGCGCGCCGAGGACGGCGACGATCTGGTGCGGCGCCGGCAGCGGCTGGCCGAGCTCGAGGAGCAGCAGCGCCGGCTGCTGACGCTGGCGCAGAGCGCGCAGACGCTGCCCTCGCGCAACGAGCGGGTGCCCGACCCGACGCGCGCCGCCGACGGCAACGACCGGCAGGACATCGATGCGGTGGTCGCGCGGCTGCAGGCGCAGATCGACCGGCAATTGTCCGACTACAACAAGCGTCCCAAGCGGCTGACCTACGGCATCAACGCGATCGGTGTCAGCTATGCGCGCTACGTCGAGGACTGGGCGGCGCGCATCGAACGCATCGGCACCGAGCGCTATCCGCGCGAGGCGCGCGGCCGCTACTACGATTCGCTGATCATCACCGTCGAAATCGATGCGCACGGCAACGTCGTCGACGTGGTGATCAATCGCAAGTCCAAGCACGAAGTGCTCAATCGCGCCGTGCGGCAGATCGTCTACGCCGGCGCGCCGTACGATCGCTTCACGCCGGAGATGGCCCGTGAGGGCGACATCCTGCAGATCGTGCGTACGTGGACCTTCACCAATGATTCGCTCGAAACCGCCGCGGTGAGCAGCGATGGAGCCGCGCGCAAATGACCGATCGCTACGCCGTCGTCGGCAATCCGGTCGCCCACAGCCGTTCGCCGGCGATCCATGCGCGCTTCGCGCGGCAGACCGGCCAGGACATCGAGTACGGCCGGCTGCTGGCGCCGCTGGACGGGTTTCGCGAGACGGTCGAGCGTTTCCGCAGCGAAGGAGGCCGCGGGCTCAACGTGACGCTGCCGTTCAAGCTGGAGGCGTGGGCGCTGGCGACGACCCGCACGCCGCGCGCGGCGGCGGCGGGCGCGGTGAACACCTTGCGCTTCGACGACGGACAGGTGCTCGGCGACAATACCGACGGCGCCGGGCTGGTCCGCGACATCGAAGGCCGGCTGGGCCTGCCGCTGGCCGGTTGCTCGCTGCTGATGCTGGGCGCGGGCGGCGCGGCGCGCGGCGTGCTGCTGCCGCTGCTGCAGGCCGGGGTCGCGCGGCTGGTCGTCGCCAATCGCAGCGTGGACAAGGCCAGGATGCTGGTGGCCGACCTGGGCGTCGCGGTGACCCGCTCCGCGGCGGCCGGCTCCACGGTGACCGGCTCCACGGTGACCGGCTCCGCGGCGACCGACTCCACGGCGACCGACTCCACGGCGACCGGCACCGGACGCCTGGCGGCGACCGGCTTCGACGCGCTGACGCCCGACTACGACCTGATCATCAACGCGACCTCGGCCGGCCTGGACCAGGCCGAGCTGCCGGTGCCCGCGGCCGTGCTGGCGCGTGCGCGGCTCGCCTATGACATGGTCTACGCCGCCGTACCGACCGCGTTCATGCGGCAGGCGCAGCGGGCCGGCGGCGTCCGCAGCTCCGACGGGCTGGGCATGCTGGTCGAGCAGGCGGCGGAATCGTTCGAGGTCTGGCGCGGCGTGCGGCCGCAGACCGTCGACGTGTACGCCGCGCTGCGCGCCGAACTCGACGCCGTCGAGCACTGATCCGTTCCATGGCACGCCGGCGTCCCCGCTCGCAGGGCGCGCGCGCTTCGCGCCGCATCGGGCTGCTGTCGCGTGCGCGCGGCTTCGGCAGCCTGCGGCTGCTGCGGCTGATCGCCTGGGGGCTGGTACTGGCCGTCACGGCGGTCCTGGCTCTGCAGCTGTGGTACTTCGGGCACGTTCTGTGGTGGAACTACGTCGACCCCGGCTCGACGCGTTTCATGCAGGCCGAGCGCGCCCGGCTGGCCGCGGCCGGCCGCAGCGCCGAGCTGAACCATCGCTGGGTGCCGTACGAGCGCATCTCGATTCATCTGAAGCGCGCGGTGATCGCCGCCGAGGACGCCAACTTCACGGCGCACGACGGCGTCGACTGGGACGCGATCGAGCGCGCCTACGAGCAGAACCGCAAGCGCGGCAAGGTAGTTCGCGGCGGCTCGACGATCACCATGCAGCTGGCCAAGAACCTGTTCCTGTCCGGCGAGCGCAGCTACCTGCGCAAAGGTCAGGAGCTCGTCATCACCTACATGATCGAGACGGTGATGAGCAAGCAGCGGATTCTGGAGCTCTACCTGAACGTGGCCGAATGGGGCGTCGGCGTATTCGGCGCCGAAGCGGGGGCGCGGCATCACTTCCGCGTGTCGGCCGCGCAACTGGGACCCGAGCAGGCGGCCCGGATGGCGGCCATGTTGCCGCGGCCGCGTTACTATGACGCGAACCGCGGTTCGCCGGCCCTGGCGCGTCGTGCCGCGATCGTCGGCCGATGGATGGGGTCGGTGGTGCCGCCCTGAGCGGCCGGCGGCGCGACGACGCCGGTTGCCCTCCGTTTTCCATCCCCGCTTCCCGCGTTCCGATTTCCCAAGACGGCGATCATGGCCGAGCACGAACTCCGCGACGAACATACGGACAGCCCCATGCAGGCGCGTCCCGAGCCTCTGCCGTCGTCGCACGAGGGCTCGCGCGATCCCGACGACGCGTCGCGCGCGCTCAGCGAGGTCCAGGAGCTGCTGCGCCGGCACAATCTCGTGCTCGACCTGGCTCAGCGCCAGCGGCACGGCGAAAGCGACGAACGGCACGAGCTGGTCGAGAGCCTGGTCGAGCGCCAGCATCTGAACGAGCTGCGCGACCGGCTCGACCGGCTGCACTCGGCCGACGTCGCCTACATCCTCGAAGCGCTGCCGGTCGACGACCGGCTGGTGGTCTGGGATCTGGTCAAGTCGGAGCGCGACGGCGAGATCCTGCTGGAGGTCTCCGAGTCGGTGCGCGAATCGCTGATCCGTTCGATGGATCGCGAGGAGCTGGTCGAGGCGGTCGAGACCCTCGACGCCGACGAGATTGCCGAGCTAGCGCCGGACCTGCCGACCGACGTGGTCGAGGAGGTGCGCCAGGGGCTGACGCAGGAAGAGCGCGAGCAGCTGCGCGCGTCGCTGTCCTACCCGGAGGACTCGGTCGGCGGCCTGATGGATTTCGACGCGATCACCGTGCGTCACGACTACACGCTCGACATGGTGCTGCGCGAGCTGCGCACGCTGCAGGAGCTGCCCGACCACACCGACCAGGTCTTCGTGGTGGATTCGCACGGCGAGCTGATCGGCGGGCTGCCGCTGGACCGGCTGCTGATCAACCAGCCCGAGGTCCTGGTCTCCGACGTCATGCGCCGCGATCTGCTGACGCTGCAAGTGCTCGATGACGCCGGCGAAGCGGCGCAGGCCTTCGAACGTTACGACTTGATGTCGGCGCCCGTCGTCGATCCGCGCAAGCGCGTCATCGGCCGGCTCACGGTGGCCGAGGTGATCGACGTGATCCGCGAGGAAGGCGAATCGGAGATGCTCGCCAAGGCTGGTCTGCGCGAGGAAGAGGATCTGTTCTCCAGCGTCTGGGCCTCGGCGCGCAACCGCTGGCTGTGGCTGGCGGTGAATCTGTGCACCGCGTTCTTCGCCTCGCGCGTGATCGGCGCCTTCGAGGGCACGATCGAGCGCGTCGTCGCGCTGGCGGCGCTGATGCCCATCGTCGCCGGCATCGCCGGCAATTCGGGCAATCAGACGATGACGCTGATCATCCGCTCGCTGGCGCTGGGCCAGATCAATGCGTCGAATGCGCGGCGGCTGCTGATCAAGGAACTGGCCATCGCCGGACTGAACGGCCTGGTCTGGGGGGGCGTGGCCGGCATCATTGCGTACCTGCTGTATCAGGACTCGCCGCAGGGGCCGCTGCTCGGCTTCACGATGATGCTGGCGATCGTGCTCAACCTGGCGGTGGGTGCGCTGATCGCGCTGGCCGTGCCGCTGACGCTTGAACGCTTCGGTCGGGATCCTGCGATCGGCTCGTCGGTGTTGCTGACTTTTAGTACCGATAGCATGGGGTTTCTGATTTTTCTCGGGCTTGCTACGTTGCTGTTTCGGTGATTGCGCGGGGAGCGGCAGGCGGGGGCCGGTGGGGTGCGAGTCGGTCGGCCGCGGCCGAGGGGTCAGGCATCGGTGGGCGGGGTCGGTGCGGCGGTCGGCCCTGTGGGCCGACTTCCCTGCGCTGCTCGTCTTGGGGCTGGCGCGGCATGACTCACTACGCTCCCCTTTGGGGAGCTTCGTTCAAACAGATGCCGCGATATAGAAGACGAAGCGCGCTGTGCGCGCCGCCCCAAGACTGCGCTGCTCGGCGCCGCACAGACCCCGCCCACCGATGCCTGACCCCTCGGCCGCGGCCGACCGACTCGCACCCCACCGGCCCCCGCCTGCCGCTCCGGCAACATCGTGGTGTTCGAGGGGGAAAATCCCCGGCTCAAGTCTTTGCTTGATCAACCGAGGCACGCCTAGACAATCTATCCCTACCGCTGGCACCAGATCGCGGTCGTGAACGAACGTGCTGCGTCCGCGATCTCGAGGTTTGACAGCGCACGAGCCGACAGGTCGCCCACCTGGTACGAGATCCGCTGGCTTTCGAGCAGCGCGAGTACCGGCGCGAGCTTGATCGCGAAATTGATGTTCTGCGGAATGTCGCCGGTGATTTGTGCGACCCGTAGCGCGTTCAGCTTGGCGACTACGACGCCGACGACGTGGCCGTGACGGTCGAGCAGCGGTCCGCCGCTGTTGCCGGGCTGCACCGGCACGTCGATCTGCAGCTGGCCGGCATTGTCGCGCAGGCCGGCCAGTGCCGAGACCATGCCGGCGTTCAGCTGGCCGGATGAGGACAGCATGCCTTGCAGTGGGAAGCCGTAGGTGAGCACGTCCTCGCCCTGGCGCGCGGCCGGGCTGGCGCGCAGCCGCGCCGCATCGAATACTGCCGGTCCCTTGAGCAGCGCCAGGTCATTGGCGGGGTCGGTGGCCAGCAGCGTCAGTTCGGTGCCGTCGCCGCGTCCCAGCCGCTGACAGCCGTTGACGACGTGGAAATTGGTGATCAGATGTCCGTCGGCGGTCACGTAGAAGCCGCTGCCGCTGGACAGCCGCCTCGTCGGCGCGGAGCCGGGCGCCGTGGGCGCCGCGGGCGCCGGCGGTACGGTGGCGCCCGCGGGTGGCGCGCCGCGGTCGAGCAGCGAGCCGGGCACCGGCCGCGGCGCCTGCGGCAGGCCTTGCGCGACGGCATTGGAAGCGAGCACGACCCCTGCGAGCGCCGTCGCAGCGAGGATCGTCGAAACAAGGGTTGTCGAAACAAGGGCCTTCGAGGCGAGGGCCGCCGAGGCAAGGGCCCTCGAAACGAGAAACCTCGAAACGAGAACCCCCGAAACGAGCGCGGTCGGAGCCGGGCCGGCGGGCAGCTGCGGGCGCATCGCGTTCAGGCAGCGACGAAGCTGCCCGACTTGCCGCCGTGCTTCTCGAGCAGCCGTACGTCGCCGATCGTCATGCCGCGGTCGGCAGCCTTGCACATGTCGTAGATGGTGAGCAGCGCGACCTGCACCGCCGTCAGCGCTTCCATCTCGACGCCGGTGGCGCCGTGGCATTCGGCCTGGACGCGGCAATGCACGGCCGAGGCGGCCTCGTCGAGCTCGAAATCCACCGCGACGCGCGTCAGCGCGATAGGGTGGCACAGCGGGATCAGGTCCGACGTGCGCTTGGCGCCCTGGATGGCGGCAATGCGCGCGACGCCGAGCACGTCGCCCTTGCGGGCATTGCCGTCGCGCACCAGCGCGAAGGTGGCCGGCTGCATGCGGATCGTGCCGGCGGCGACGGCCACGCGGCGGCTCGCCGCCTTGGCGCCGATGTCGACCATATGCGCCTGCCCGGCCTGGTCGAAATGCGTCAGCGCTTGCGACGCGGCGGGCGCCGTCTGCGCCCTGGGGTCATCACTCATGGTCTGCCTCCGCACGGGGCTATGATAACAACCCCCTAGAAAGGGAAAAGAGCTTGTCCGGCACGGCTTTCGCATCGCGCTGCTTCTCGACCTTGCTGGCCGCTGTCCTGTGCTGCGCGCCGCCGTGGGCGGGCGCGCAGACGCAGTTCGACAACCTGCCGCGGCTCGGCGATGCGGGCGCCGACGAACTCGCGCCGGGCGCCGAGCGGCGCATAGGCGAGACCATCGTCCGCGATCTGCGCCGCCAGGGCCAGATCCACGATGACGCGGAGCTCACCGACTATCTGAACCGCTTCGCGGTGGATCTGACTTCCACTACGCCGGCGGCCGGCTACTCGTTCGAGTTCTTTCTGGTCCGCGACAATACGCTGAACGCATTCGCGCTGCCGGGCGGCTACATCGGCGTCCATACCGGACTGATCGTGGCTGCGCAAAGCGAGTCGGAGCTGGCCGGCGTGCTGGCCCACGAGATCGGCCACGTCACGCAGCGGCACATCGCGCGCATGCTGGCGCGTGAACGCCAGACGTCGGTGATGATGCTTGCGACGCTGGTCCTGGCAGCCCTGGCGGCGCGCTCGAATCCGCAGGCGACGGTAGGCATCGCCGCGCTGGGCGGCACGATGCAGCAGCAGCAGATGCTGAGCTTTTCGCGTGACGCGGAGCGCGAGGCCGACCGGATCGGGCTGGATATCCTGCGGCAGGCCGGCTTCGACGCGAACGGCATGGTCGGATTCTTCGGCCGCCTGCAGCAGGCCGGGCGCCTGTACGAGAACAATGCGCCCGAGTATTTGCGCACGCACCCGATGACCTCGGCGCGCATCGCCGACATCCAGAGCCGTGTCGGCGCCACGCGCTACCGGCAGCGGGCCGACAGCTTCGATTTCATGCTGGCACGCGCCAAGCTGCGCGCGCTGAGCGATACCGGCGTCGACGGCCTGCGCCTGACGCGCGCGCTGTTCGAGCGGCAGCTGCGCGAACGCACGCTGGACGAGACTGCCGGCCGCTTCGGCCTGGCCACGGTGCTGGCCGCGCAGCGCGACGCCGCCGGCGCGCGCAAGGAGATCGCCGAGCTGCGCCGGCGGCTGCCTGACGGCCACCCGTTCGTCGAACGGCTGGCGGCGCAGGTCGAGATCGATGCCGGCGACGCGGCGGCGGCAGCGGCGCTGCTGGGCGACGCACGGCGGCGTTTTCCGTCGGCGCGCGCGTTGATCCATCAGCAGGCACGCGTGATGATGATGCGCCACGAGTACCGCGAAGCGGTCGCGACGATCGAGGAAGCGCTCGGTTCGAATCGCGGCGATCCGGAGATGTGGCGGCTGCTGTCGGAGGCGCAGGGCGGCCTGGGGCAGCCGGCGCGTGCGCATCGCGCCGCCGCCGAGCAGTTCGTGCTGCTGGGCGCGCTGCCGGCGGCCATCGAGCAGCTGCGGATCGCGCAGCGGACTGGCGGCAGCCGGCTCGATTTCTATACCGCCTCGCAGATCGACTCGCGGCTGCGCGAGCTGGAGGCGCAGTGGCGCCAGGAGCGTGAGGAGCAGAACGCGGGGCGCTGAGCGGGACGACTGAGGACGCGGCGGCTCAGCTATGGGCCGACGCAGCTATAGTCGAAGCAGCTATGGGTCGAAGCAGCTACGGGGCCACTCGGATACGGGGCAACTCAGACACGGGGCAACTCAGACATGCGGCGCCGGGTCGTAGCCAAGCTCGACTGCCGCATCATCGGTTTCGCGCAGCGGCAGCAGGCGACCCTCCAGCCGCAGCAGGATCGCGTCGCCGTCCTCGTGCAGCGGCAGTGCCGGTGCGTCCAGGTCGTGCACGACGGCCGGCCCCAGATCCGTCTGCAGCAGGATCTCCCCGGTACGGCTGAGCCAGCCCGCGTCGACGCGCTGCACGCGAAAGCCGGTATGGGTGACCAGTTGATCGATGTGCAGCTCGTCCGGCTCGGCCTCCGCACGCTCGAGCACGCGCAGCACCAGCGGCGCGCTGTCCAGATCGACGTAGACGCGCTGCGGCCCGTTCTGCCAGAACCAGCGACCTTGCTCGTCGGCCGCGTAGTTGCGGCCGATGAAGTCGATGATCTGCGGGCTGGTGATCGGGCTGCCGGCGCCGTCGCGAGTCTCGTCGAAATCGGGCCGCCCGCGATCGACCAGCAGCCAGCGTCCGCGCCTGTCCAGGCGCAGCCAGCCGCTGACGGCCGGGACGTCGGGCCAGCGCGCCATCGCGCGCAGTACCTGCTCATCCATGGCGATGATCCTGCTTGGAATCGGACAGCACTTGCCGCAGCCATCCGAGGATGCGGTCGGGCAGCCAGTCGAGCCGCCCCGGCGGTGCGCCGGCCAGGAAGCCGACATGGCCGCCGTGCCGCGGATAGTCCAGCGTCACCGAATCGGACACTTCGTCGCGGCCGGCCAGCGCGCTCGACGGCAGGAAAGGGTCGTTCAGCGCATTGATCACCAAGGTCGGCCGACGGATGCCGGCCAGGAACTGCCGGCACGACGACCGCTCCCAGTAGTCATAGCAGCTCGCGAACCCATGCATGGGCGCCGTCACCGCGTCGTCGAAGCCGAAGAAGTCGCGCGCGCGCAGCAGCGGTTCGCGGTCGAACAGACCCGGGTACTGAGCGAGCTTGGCCAGGCTCTTGCTGCGCAAGCTGCCCAGGAAGTGCCGCATGTAGACGCGGTTGAAACCGCGCGACAAGGCCTGCGCGCCGGCATGCAGGTCCTGCGGCGGCGACACGGCAGCCGCGGCCGCGACCGCTTGCGCGGCATGCCCCTGTTCGCCCAGCCACTTGAGCAGCACGTTGCCGCCCAATGAGATGCCAAGCGCGCACAAGGGCGCGCCATGCGCGTGTTCCTGCGCGAAGCGGCGCAGGATCCAGTCGGCCTCGGCCGAGTCGCCCGAGTGATAGGCGCGCGGCGCGCGATTGATTTCGCCGCTGCAGCCGCGGAAGTGCGGAATCGCCACACGCCAGCCGATCTGCTGCGCCGCGCGTGCGATCGCCAGCGCGTAGTGGCTGCCCGAACTGCCCTCCAGGCCGTGGAACAGGATCAGCAAGGGCGGCGGCAGATCGGGGCGCGCGTCCGGCAGCGTGCCCGACGAGGAGGTACTGGTGAAATCGACGTCTATGAAGTCGCCGTCCGGCGTCGCCCAGCGCTCGCGGCGATAGGCCAGCGCGCGGCGCGGCGTGACCATGGCCGGCCAGATCGTCTGCAGATGCGGGCCGGGCAGCCAGGCGGGAGCACGGTACCGTGCCGCCGCCGCGTCGAGGACGGCGTGCGGGTTCAATGCAGCATCGTCCCGGCCGCGATCGGCGGGCTTTCCTCGTTGGTCGGCGCCGAGTGGTGCACCAGGATCCGCCAGCCGCTGGCGTGCTTCACGTAGACATTGGTGGCGATGCACTCCGCGACTTCGCTGCGGCCCGATCGCCCGGTGATCAGTACCTGTTCGACGACGCTGTGGATGGCCGTGACCGCGCCGGTATAAGTACGCACCGAGGTCGGGCGGGCGTCGACGCCGCCGTTGTGGAAAATCGCTCCCCAGGCCGAGCGGATGGCCTCGAGGCCGACCAGCCGGCCGCCGCCCGGGTGTACGCAGACGACTTCCTCGTCGTCGGCCCACAGCGTCATCATCGCTTCGAGGTCGGCGCGCTGCATCGCGTCGTAGAACGCTTCCTCGACGGCCTCGGCGGTGGTGAAGATCGGTGCGCGTCGCATGGCGGGTCCATTCCGGGGCGAAAAGACGGATTCTAGGCGGAGCCGCCTGCACCCCCCGGCTCGAGCGTCGCCGGCGCGCCGGCCGTCAGCCCGCCAGCCGTCAGCGCGCCGGCCGGATGCTGCTGGTCTCGAAACGCATCGCCTGCTTCAGGCTGTCGAACACGGCTTCGGGCCGCACGCGGTTCAGGCAGTCCAGGTGGCCGAGCGGGCATTCGCGTTTGAAGCAGGGACTGCATTCGAGGTGCAGCCATTCGATGCGCGCCCGCGGCGAGCGCGGCGGGGTGTGGCGCGGGTCCGATGAGCCGAAGACGGCCACCTGCGGCCGGCCGAAAGCGGCCGCCAGGTGCATCAACCCGGAATCGTTCGAGACCACGCCGCTGGCCTGCGAAACGATCGCGATGGCTTCGTCCAGCGAGGTGTCGCCGCACAGGTTGCGCAGCGGCTGCCCGGACAGCGCGGTGATCTCGGTGGCGATGCCGCGCTCCTTGGCGGAGCCGAGCAGCACGATGTCCGCCTCCGGCCATTCCGCGGCCGCCAGGCTGGCCAGCGCCGCGAAATGCCGTGCCGGCCAGCGCTTGGCGGGCCCGTACTCCGCGCCGGGGCACAGCACCAGCAGCGGCGCGCCGGGCTCGAAGCCGAACTTGCGCCGGACCGCCGCCTCGCGCTCGTCCGAGCGCTGCAGCCGGGGATCCGGCACTTTGCCCGGCAGCGGCAGCTTGGGGTCGAAGGCCAGCTGGGCGTAGTGCTCGACCATCGGCCGGCGCTTGGCTGCCTCGCCGTCGTGCAGGCGGTTCAGCAGCAGGTGGCGCGCCTCGCCGCGATGGCCGATGCGCTCCGGAATCCGCGCCAGCCAAGGTACCAGCGCCGACTTGGCCGAATTGGGCAGTACGTAGGCGCTGTCATAGCGCCGCTGCCGCAGCTGGCCGGCCAGCCGCCAGCGTGCGCCAAGGTCGAGCCGGCCGTGCTTATTGACCGCTTCCACGACTTCGTCGACTTCGGCCATCGCGCGGAACACCGGCGCGATATGCGGCCCGCAGACGGCATCGATGCGAAGCTGCGGCGCGCGCTGCCGCAGCAGCGCCAGCAGCGGCTGCGCCATGACGGCGTCGCCGATCCAATTCGGCGCGATGACGAGCGCTCGGGCGCTCATGGTTTTCTCCGGGCCGGCCAACAATGATCGCGAACTCAATCCTACGCCTGCGCTGTGAATGCGGGTATTGGGAGGAACGGGCAGCGGCCCGTTCCGGATGAGTGAGGATTCTCACCGTCCGCGGCTGCGCTGCAAACGCCCTAGTTCACGTCGGGCGCCTTGACAGCGGCGGATTCGCTACAGACCAGGGAGGATCGGCGATGGATAGCGCGCGGGCGCCGGAGTGGGCGGGGTGGAGACCGAGCGGGGGGCGGAGCGGGGCGGGGAGCGTGCGGGGAGCAGGGCGGCCCGGAGCGGGCCGGGGGCAGCCCTGCCCCGCGCCCGGCTCAGTGATGCCCTTTGACTACAGTGCCCGGCTTCAGGCGGTAGACGGTGCCGCAGTACGGGCACATCGCCTCGCCCGTATGCGTGATGTCGAGGTAGACGCGCGGGTGCGACGACCAGATCGGCATCTTCGGGTTCGGACAGTACGGCGGCAGATGCTCGCCGTCGATTTCGACGGCGGCGAGGGTGCGGCTAGCGGTTTCGCTCATGATGGTCAGACCGGCGTCAGCCAGTGCTTGTAGCGCTCGCTGCGCCCGGCCACGACGTCGAAGAACAGCGACTGCAGCCGTTCCGTGACGGGGCCGCGGCGGCCTTCGCCGATCGGCCGGTCGTCCAGCTCGCGGATCGGCGTGATCTCGGCCGCGGTGCCGGTGAAGAACGCCTCGTCGGCGCAATAGATCTCGTCGCGCGTGATGCGCTTCTCGCGCACTTCTATGCCCAGATCGCGCGCCATCGTGATGACGGAATCGCGCGTGATGCCGTCCAGGCACGAGGCGAGGTCGGGCGTGTAGACGATGCCGTTCTTGACGATGAACACGTTCTCGCCGGCGCCTTCGGACACGTAGCCTTCGGTGTCCAGCAGCAGCGCTTCGTCGTAGCCGTGCGCCGTGACCTCGTTGTTGGCGAGGATGGAGTTCAGGTAGTAGCCGCTCGCCTTGGCGCGGACCAGCGACACGTTGACGTGATGCCGCGTGTACGACGAGACCTTGACGCGGATGCCCTTGGCCAGCCCTTCCTCGCCGAGGTAGGCGCCCCAGGACCAGGCCGCGATGGCGACGTGGATGGTGTTGCCGCGCGGCGAGACGCCGAGCTTCTCGGAGCCGATCCATGCGATCGGACGGATGTAGCACGAGTCGAGCTGGTTGACGCGGACCACTTCCTTCTGCGCCTGCACCATGTCGTCGAACGAGACCGGCAGCTGCATCTGGAAGATCTTGGCCGAATTGAACAGCCGCTGCGTGTGCTCCTTGAGCCGGAAGATCGCGGTGCCCGAGACGGTCTTGTACGCGCGCACGCCCTCGAACACGCCCATTCCATAGTGCAGCGAATGCGTCAGCACGTGAATGTTCGCCTCACGCCAATCGACGAGCTTGCCGTCGAGCCAGATTTGACCGTCGCGGTCAGCCATCGACATTTGGATCTCCCGGTGGATGAAATCGTCGGAACGCGGCCGCAGCGGCGGCCGAACCGCTCATTTTAGCCAAAGCGCAGCCCGCGGTTAAACGGAGCGCCCGGCGGAGGAGCTTCCGGTGGCGGGGCTCCCGGCGGACGGGCCCCCCGCGCCCATGGCTGCGGCCGCGAATACCTCGTCCCACAGCGCCGTCACCGCCGCGCGCTCGGCTGCGACGCCGTCGGGCGCCACGCGTGCGTATTCGACGTCGTCCAGCCGCAGCTGGTGCTGCAGCTTGCGGTAGCGGCGGTAGGCGTCGGCCACCGCGGCGGCCCGGGCGGCGTCGATCAGGCCGGCGGCCCCGGCGCGCCCGAGCAGCGCGATGTTGCCGGCATTGTCCAGCAGCTCGGGCCGGTCGCAGGCATGGGCCAGGATCAGGTATTGGACGATGAACTCGATGTCGACCATGCCGCCGCGGTCGTGCTTCAGGTCGAACAAGGCGCTGCGGTTCGGATGGCCGTCGTGCATCTTGCGCCGCATGGCCAGCACCTCGCCGCGCAGCTTGGCCGCATCGCGGCGCTGCGCCAGCGCATCGCGCCGGATGGCCTCGAAGCGCTCGCCGATGGGGGCGTCGCCGGCGGCGAAGCGGGCTCGCGTCAGCGCCTGGTGCTCCCAGACCCATGCCGATTCGCGCTGGTACGCGGCGAAGGCGGCGACGCTGGAGACGAGCAGGCCTGCCGCGCCATTGGGCCGCAGCCGCAAGTCGATCTCGAACAGCAGGCCGGCCGCCGTACGGGTCGAGACCCAGCCGGACAGCCGCTGCGCCAGCAGCGCGTACGCCTCCGGGGCACGCTCGTCGTCGTCGTCGTACAGGAACACCAGATCCAGATCGGAGGCGTAGCCCAGCTCCTTGCCGCCCAGCTTGCCGTAGGCGATCGCGGCGAAGCGCGGGCGCTCGCGGAAGCGCTGCTTCAGGTTGTTCCAGACCAGCGCTATGGCCAGGTCCAGCACCCGGTCGGCCAGTTCGCTCAGATGGTCGGAGACGCGCTCGACGGTCAGCTTGCCTTCGAGGTCTAGCACCATCAGCCTGAAGACCTGCGCATGATGCGCCTCGCGCACAATGTCCATCTGGCGCTCGACATCGGGCTGCCCGCCGTGCTCGGCGGCCAGCACGCGTTCGCGCAGCTGGGCGGCCCAGGCGTCGTAGTCGACCGCTTCGAGCAGCTGGCCGTCGAGCAGTTCGTCGAGCACCACGGGGTGGCGCATCAGGTAGTCGGCGGGCCACTTGGCCCAGTCCAGCACCCGCAGCACGCGCGCGAAAGCCTGCGGATACTGGCCGAGCAGCGCGACGTACGCGGGCCGGCGGCAGACGGTGTCGAGCAGGTCGACCAGTCGCACCAGGCCGGCCGGGCCGGTGCGCCGCTTGACTGCCTCGGCCAGCAGTCGTTCGATCGCGGCGCGTGTATCGGCGCGTGCCGCGGTGTAGCGCGGTCCTTCGCGCAGCATCTGGAAGCGGCGCCGGACTTCCTCGTCCAGCCCGGCTTCGCCGGCATCGTCGCTGCCGTCGCGGGCGGCGCCGTCGTCCTCCGGGGTCAGCAGCCGCTCGAAGATCCGCGAGACGGCGTCGGTGGCCTGCGCCAGCTGCTGGTTGAAGGCCTCCGGGGTCATGCCGAGCATGGCGGCGATGACGGCACGCTCGCCGGCGTCGTTCGGCAGGCGGTGCGTCTGCGCGTCTTCACGGTACTGCAGCGCGTGCTCGGTCCGCCGCAGCAAGTGGTAGGCGCTTGCCAGCGCCCGCGCGTCGTCGACCGGCAGCAGGCCGCGCCGCGCCAGCGTCGTCAGCGTCGTCAAGGTGGACAGGCTGCGCAGGCCCGGGTCGCGTCCGCCGCGGACCACCTGGAACAGCTGCGCGGTGAACTCGATCTCGCGGATGCCGCCGCGGCCCAGCTTCACGTCCAGCGCTTCCGGGTCGCGGATGGAGCGGCGGCCGACTTCGGCGCGGATCAGCGCATGCAGGTCGCGCAGCGAGGTGAAGGCAGCGTAGTCCATGTAGCGGCGGTACACGAACGGCGTGACGATCTGCGACAGCGCCGTCTCGTCGCCGTGCCGCGCGGCCGTGCCGGCAACACCCGAGTCGCCGATCACGCGGCCCTTGAGCCACGCGAAGCGCTCCCATTCGCGGCCCTGAGCGTAGAAATACTGCTCCAGCATGTTCAGCGACACGACCAGCGGGCCGGAGTCGCCGTTCGGGCGCAGCCGCGTGTCGACGCGAAACACGAAGCCGTCGGCGGTGTACTCCGCCAGCAGCTCGATGGTGCGGCGGGCCAGCCGATGCATCCAGTCGCTGCTCGCCAGCACGCCCTTGCCGTCCACGCCTTCCGATTCGCCCTCGCTGCGGAAGACGAACACCAGGTCCAGGTCCGACGACACGTTCAGCTCGTTGCCGCCGGCCTTGCCCATGCCGACCGCCAGCAGGTCCTGCGGCCGCCCGTCGCGATCGAGTGCCCGGCCATGGCGGGTGCACAGCTCCTGGCCCGCGGCGCGCAGCGCGCGCTCGGTGGCGATCTCGGCGAACGAGGTCATCGCCGAGCAGATCTCGTCGAGCCCGGCGCGGCCGCCGACATCGCGCTCGATCAGCGTCAGCATCAGCCAGGTACGCGTCCGGCGCAGCGCGGCCCCCAGCTCGACCTGAGATTCATGCTCGGCCAGCAGCGCCTCGATGCGCTCGCGCGTCAGCGGCTGCGAGCTCAGCCGCGTCAGCCGCTCAGCCATCGCGGCCTCGCCGATGGACGCCGCCACGGCCGTCAGCGAACGACGGAAATAGCCCGAGTGCTGCTCGCCGAGAAACTGCATGGGTGCGGTCCGAAAGCGTTATCCTTGCAGGGGATTGTCGCTCATTCGCGGCGCTCCTCATTACGTTCCGCCTCATCTCCCGGTCACCGTCGAACCGAGTGCCGCCGCCGCCCGTCCACCCCCCCGCGCCGCCCACGCTTCCGGAGCCTCCGCCGTCGGCGCCGCCCGCGTCAGCCCGGCCGCCCTCGGCCCGGCCGCCCGCTGCTGCCGACCGCCTGCTGCACTGGCTCGGGCGCTTGGCGCTGGCTCTCGTACTGCTGGCGGGAGTCGCATATCTGGGGCTGCGTTATTACGTCTGGCCGGGCATAGACCGCTGGCGGCCGTGGATCACCGCCGAGCTGTCGGAATCGATCGGCCGCCCGCTGCACATCGACGGCCTGGAAGGCAGCTTCGATGGCCTGCGTCCACGTCTGGTGGCGCGCGGCGTCAGCCTGCTCGACCGCGACGGCCAGACCGCCTTCGAAGTCGCTGAGCTGCGCGCCGTGCTGTCATTGCGGGCTCTGTTCGCCGGCCGCGGCCTGCGCTTCGCGCTGCTCGAGATGGACGCGCCCGCGGTCCGTGTCGAGCGCCTGGAGCGCCACCGCTGGCGCGTAGCCGGCTTCGATCTGGACCTCGACGCACCGAGCGACGGCGACGCGCTGGGACTGCTGACTGCCCAGCGCCGCATCGTGCTGCGCCATGTGCGCATCGACTGGCGCGACCGGGTCAGGGGCGAGCAATGGCAGGTCGACGACATCGACGTCGCGCTGGGCTCGGTCGGGCGCCGCCATCGCGCGTCGCTGCGGGCGCCGTCGGTGCCCGGGCTGGGCAAGGCTATCGACGCCGCCATCGAGTTCTACCGGCCGGCATTCTCGGGCGCCGGCGACTGGCATGCGTGGAACGGCGAGCTGTATCTGGCCGCCGGCGAAATCGACCTGGCCGCCGCGGCGCGCGCCTGGCAGCGCTGGAGCGATCTGGCCTCGGCCACGGTGCCGCCGCGCCGTGCGGCGCTGCCGGCGATCCGCACCGGCCAGGGCGGACTGCAGCTGTGGTCCCGCTTCGCGCACGGCCGGCCGTTCGACATGCTCGGCCGCCTGTCGCTGCGCGACATCGCGGCCAGCTACGACGGCCGCGCGCTGCCGATCCGCGCCGCGCGCATCGAGGTCAAGGGGCAGCCGGCCGAGGCTGGCGAGACGCGCCTGAGCTTCTCCAGGCTGGAACTCGACGACAGCCGCGGCCCGCTGTTCCGGCTGGCTGGCGCCGAACCGACGCTGACGCTGGCCGCCGACGGCCGGCCGCTGGCCGGGCGGCTGGCCTTCGAGCGCTTCGACGCGGCCGAGATGGCTGTCCTGCTCAAGCGCCTGCCGGTGCCGGACGACGTGCGGCGCCGCTTCGAGCCGTTTCGCGTGGGCGGCACCGTCGAGCGCCTGGCCATCGACTGGTCGGCGCGCCAGACGCCGACGCGGTTCGCGGTGGACCTGGCCTTCGACCGGCTCAGCCTGGCGCGCGAGGACAGCGCCCCGCTGGCCCCGGGCGAGCTGCGCATGCCGGCGTTCGCGAACGTGTCCGGGTCCGGGCGGCTCACCGAGGCAGGCGGCCAGCTGTCGCTGAAGGGCAGCGGCGTCGTGCTGCGTTTTCCGGGGCTGTTCCCCGACCCGGCCGTGCCGCTCGATCGAATGGCCGCCGAGCTGCGCTGGACGCTGGCGCGGCCCGCGCGCGGCGGCCAGCCGCCGACGGTCGACATGCGGATCAACGGATTCAGCTTTGCCAATGCCGATGCCGCCGGCCAGGTGTCCGGCCGCTATCGTAGCGGCGGCAAGGGGGCCGGCATCGTCGACCTGAGCGGCCGCCTGGAGCGGGCCGACGCCGCCCGCACGGCGCGCTATCTGCCGCTGGTGCTGCCGCAGCCGGTCCGCGACTGGGTGCAGCGCGCCATTCCGAGCGGCCAGTCTGACGACACGCGCTTCGTGCTCAAGGGCGATCTGCACGACTTTCCGTACCGCGATCCGCAGCAGGGCGAGTTCTGGATCGAGTCCAGGATCCGCGACGCGCGGCTCGACTATGCCCCCGGCTGGCCGGCGGTCGACCAGCTGCGCGGCACGCTGCGCTTCGAGCGCGCCGGCATGCGCATCGATGCGCAGAGCGGCCGGCTGTGGGGGCTGCAGATGAACGAGGGCCGCGCCACGATCGCCGACTTCCACGACCCGGCGCTCGAGATCACCGGCCTCGCAGAAGGTCCGGCGCAGGACATGGTCCGCTTCGTCAACGAGAGCGACTTGCGCATGCGGCTCGGCGAAGTCACCCGCGATCTGCAGATAAGCGGTCCGGCCGCGCTGCGCCTGTCGCTGCATCTGCCGCTGCACGACATGCCGCATCCGCGCGTGACGGGCAGCATCCGGCTGAGCGGCAGCGAGGTCGCGCTGGCGCCCGACGTGCCGCGATTCACCGCCGTCGCCGGCAGCATCGAGTTCGACGAGCATCAGCTGGCGCTGCGCGGCATGCAGGCGAAGCTGTTCGGTAGCCCGCTGACGCTGAATGGCGCGACCGACGGCGACGGCCGCTTCGTCGCCGAGGCCAGCGGCCGGCTGCGCGCCGCCGAACTCGCGGCCTTCGATCGCAATGCGCTGACGCAGCGGCTGTCGGGTGAGGCCGGCTATCAGGCACGGCTGGAGATCGCGCACGGCAGCCCCAAGCTGACGCTGCAATCCGATACGGTCGGCCTGGCCAGCGCGCTGCCGCCGCCGTTCACCAAGCCGGCCGACGCGAACTGGCCGCTTCGTGTCGAATGGGCGCCGCAGCCCGCGGCCGCCGACGGCCGCGCGCTCGATTCACTGCGGCTGAGCTGGCGCGACGACATCCGGCTGCGGCTCGAGGGTGAGCGCGCACAGGGCGACCGGCCGGCGCGGCTGCACCGCGGCGCCTTCGCACTGGCGAGCGGCGAACCGGCGCTGCCGGACAGCGGCTTCGCCGTCGTGCTGAAGGCCGCCGACGTCGATCTCGACGTCTGGCGCGCGCTGTTCGCCGAAGCGGCGCCGGAGGGCGGAGTGTCCGCGGCACCCGCCCTCTCGTCCTCCGCATCCGCCGCATCCGCCGCACCCGCCGCACCCGCCGCGTCGTCCCCCGCGTCGTCCCCCGCGTCCGCTTCTTCGAATTCGTCCACCGCCCCGGGCAGCCCCGCGGCGGCGTGGCTGCCCGATTCGGTCTCGGTGGTCGCCGATCAGATCCACTTCGGCGGCAAGACGCTGCACGGCGTGGTGCTCGGCGCGTCGCGGCTGGGCGGCTTCTGGCGCGCCAATCTGCGCGCACGTGAGATCGAGGGCTATTTCAACTGGCGCGAGCCGGGGCCCGGCCAGCGCCAGGGCACGCTGGTGGCGCGGCTGCACCGACTGGAGATCCCGCCGAACCGCGTCGGCGACGTCGAGACGCTGTTCGATACCGGCCTGGACACCTTGCCCGCGCTCGACGTGGTCGCCGACGAGCTGATCCTGAGCAACCGCCGTCTGGGCCGGCTGTCGCTGAAGGCGGCCAATGCCGGCACCGTGGCGGCGCCGGTATGGCGGCTGACCGAGCTCAGCATCATGCATCCCGCCGCGCGGCTCAACGCGCAGGGCCGGTGGGAAACGCGGCCCGGCGAGCGGCGGCGCAGCACCTCGCTGAGCTTCGATCTGGAGCTGGGCGATTCCGGCGCGCTGCTGGCTGCGTTCGGCTTTCCCGAAACGCTGCGCGACGGCGCCGGCCGGCTGGCGGGCCGGGTGGACTGGCTGGGTTCGCCGCTGCGGCTCGACTACCCGAGCCTGGACGGCGAGCTGGTGCTGTCGCTGGGCAAGGGGCAGTTCCTGAAGTCGGATCCGGGCATCGCCAAGCTGATCGGCGTCGTCAATCTGCAATCGCTGCGCCGGCGCCTGAACTTCGATTTCGGCGACGTCTTCGCCGAGGGGTTTGCGTTCGACGACATCAACGCCCACGTGCAGATCCGGCGCGGCATCGCGCGCACCGACGACTTCCGGATGCGCGGCGTGCCGGCGCAGGTGCGAATCCACGGCGAAGCCGATCTGGCGGCCGAGACTCAGGCGCTCACCGTCGAGGTCAAGCCCGAGCTCAACGCCGGGCTGGCCTCGCTGGCCTATGCGGCGCTGGCCAACCCCGCCGTGGGGCTGGGCTCGTTCGTGGCGCAGTGGCTGCTGCGCGAACCGCTGCAGCAGCTGTTCGCTTACGAATACGACGTCAGCGGGCCGTGGAGCGATCCGCAGCTGGTGCGCAAGGAGCGCCCGGTCAGCGACGCGCCCCCGGCCATGCCTTGAGCCCGGTGCCGTCGAGCGTCGGTTCCTGCCGCTTCGTACTAACATCGGAGCTCCAGCGCACGGAGATTCCGATGAACCCGCAGGCCGAGACCGCCGCCAGCCCCGATTCCCTTCGCGTCGCCGCCATCCAGATGGTGTCGGCCGCCACGGTCGACGCGAACCTGCGCAGCGCCGAACGGCTCATCGCCGAAGCCGCCGCGGGCGGCGCGCGGCTGGTCGCGCTGCCCGAGTATTTCGTGCTGCTGGGGCGCCGCGACAGCGACAAGGTCGGCGTCCGCGAGGCCGACGGCGCAGGGCCGCTGCAGGAGTTCCTCGCCGACCAGGCCAGGCGTCTGGGCATCTGGCTGGTGGGCGGAACGGTGCCGCTGGCCAGCTCGCATCCCGCCAAGGTCCTGAACAGTACGCTGGTCCACGGGCCCGACGGCCGGCGGCTGGCGCGCTACGACAAGATCCATCTGTTCGGCTTCCGGCGCGATGCCGAGCAGTTCGACGAAGCGGCGACGATAGTCGCGGGCCGCACGCCGGTGGTGTTCGACGTCGATCCGGGGCAGGGCGCGGCCGCGCGCTGGCGCGTCGGCCTGAGCATCTGCTACGACCTGCGCTTTCCCGAGCTGTACCGCATGCTGGCGCCCGCCGATCTGCTGCTGGTGCCCTCCGCTTTCACCTACACCACGGGCAGCGCTCACTGGGAGATCCTGCTGCGCGCCCGGGCGATCGAGAACCAGTGCTACGTGCTGGCGCCGGCGCAGGGCGGGCGCCACGAGAACGGGCGGCGCACCTGGGGCCATACGATGCTGATCGATCCATGGGGAGAAGTGCTGGCTGTGCGCGATGAAGGCGAGGGCGTGGTCATCGGCGACCTGCTGCGCGAGCGGCTGTCTACCGTGCGCGCGGGATTGCCGGCCCTCACTCACCGGGTCATGTAGGATTGACCGCATGAAACCCGTAGATACCCCGTTCCAGCATCTGGCGATCGCCCGTTCGGTCCTGCTCGAGCCCTATGGACTCGACGAGCGCCACCTGAATGCCGCGCTGGCCGAGATCTTCCGCCACCGCGTCGACTATGCCGACCTGTATTTCCAGTTCACGCGCAGCGAAGGCTGGAGTCTGGAAGAAGGCATCGTCAAATCGGGCAGCTTCTCGATCGACCAGGGTGTCGGCGTGCGCGCCGTGGCCGGCGACAAGACCGCGTTCGCATACTCCGACGTGATCGGCGGCGAGGCGCTGATGTCCGCCGCGCGCGCCACGCGCACGATCGCATCGCGCGGCTCCGGCCGCGTCAAGGTGGCCTCGGCGCTGGCTCCCGGCGCGGGTCATTCGCTGTACGTGCCCGACGATCCGATCCCGCGCCTCGACGCCGCCGCCAAGGTGGCGCTGCTCGAGCGTATCGAGCGCATGGCGCGCGCCCGGGATCCGCGCATCACGCAGGTGATGGCCGGCCTCGCGGCCGAGTACGACGTCGTGCTGGTCGCGCGATCCGACGGCCGCATCGCCGCCGACGTGCGGCCGCTCGTGCGCCTGTCGCTGACCGTCATCGCCGAACAGAACGGCCGCCGCGAGCAGGGCCACAGCGGCGGCGGCGGCCGCTTCGACTTCGCCTATTTCGACGAGGCGCGGCTGACGCAGTACGTCGAAGACGCAGTGCAGGCTGCGCTGACCAATCTGGAGGCGCGGCCCGCGCCCGCCGGCCCGATGACGGTGGTGCTCGGTCCCGGCTGGCCCGGCGTGCTGCTGCACGAGGCGATCGGCCACGGGCTCGAAGGCGACTTCAACCGCAAGGGCTCGTCCGTGTTCGCCGACCGAATCGGCGAGCGGGTCGCTTCGCCGGGCGTCACCGTCGTCGACGACGGCACGCTGGCCGATCGGCGTGGTTCGCTGAACGTCGACGACGAAGGCAATCCGTCGCAGCGCAACGTGCTGATCGAGGACGGCGTCCTGAAGGGCTACCTGCAGGACACGCTGAACGCGCGGCTGATGAAGGTGCCCGTTACCGGCAACGGCCGTCGCGAATCGTTCGCGCATCTGCCGATGCCGCGCATGACGAACACCTACATGCTGAACGGCGACCGCGACCCGGGCGAGATCATCGAGTCGGTCGAGCGCGGCCTGTATGCGGTGAACTTCGGCGGCGGGCAGGTCGACATCACCAATGGCAAGTTTGTGTTCTCGGCTTCCGAGGCCTGGTGGGTCGAAAACGGCAAGCTGCAGTACCCGGTGAAAGGCGCCACCATCATCGGCAACGGTCCGGACGTGCTGACGCGCGTCACGATGATAGGCAACGACATGCGGCTCGATTCGGGCGTGGGCGTCTGCGGCAAGGACGGCCAGAGCGTACCGGTCGGCGTCGGCCAGCCGACGCTGCGCGTCGAAGCGCTGACCGTGGGCGGCACCGCCTGATTCGAACGCCATGGCGATTCGCGACTGGCGCTGGCGACGGATCCTCATCGGCATCGTTGCGGCGCTGAGCGCCTATGCGCTGCTCGGCTTCTTCGGCGTACCGGCGCTGGTCGAGCGCTTCGCGCCCGACCAGTTGTCGAAGGCGCTCGGCGGCCGGCCGGTCACGCTGGAACGCGTCGAGCTGAATCCGTTCACGTTCCGCGTCAAGCTGCATCATCTGTCGATCCGCGAGCCCAGCGAGGACAAGGAGTTCGCCGGCTTCGGCCTGCTCGAGGCCAAGCTGTCGCCGCGCACGCTGCGCCATTTCGCGCCCGTCCTGTCGCAGGTCATGCTCACCGGGCCGCGGCTGCGGCTCGCGCGCGATGCGCAGGGCCGCTACAACGTCCAGGATCTGATCGACCAATGGCAGCAGCAGCCGCCCGAGCCTGAGCCCTCGCCGCCGCCGCGCTTCGCGCTGGCGAACATCTCGATCGACGGCGGCCGCTTCGAGTTCGACGACGGCGTCCACGAGGAGCAGCACGAGATATCGGCCTTCGATCTGCGGCTGCCGTTCATCTCGACGCTGGCGGTGCACGAGGAGATCTACGTGCAGCCCCGGCTCAGCGCGCTGGTCGACGGCACGCAGTTCGAGGCGCACGGGCGCTCGCTGCCGTTCTCGGACACGCACGAGTCGGTGCTCGACGTCGATCTGGATGCAATCGACGTGACCCGCTATCTCGATTATCTGCCGTCGGCGCTGCCGGTCGAGATCCGCTCGGCCACGCTGGCCGCCACGCTGCAGATCTCGTTCGAGCAGACGCCCGACCGCGGCCCCAAGGTCTCCGTCAAGGGGCGCGCCGACCTCGGCAAGATCGACGTGCGCCAGCCCGGCGGCGCCGCGCTGGCCACGGTCGAATCGATCGCCGCCGACTCGATCGAGCTGGCATTGCCCGACAACCAGCACCGGATCGGCCGCGTCGAGATCAAGGCGCCGGCCGTGTCGCTGCAGCGGACGGCGGCGCAG
>JBFWXS010000021.1:1474-6707 GCA_050187175.1 Burkholderiaceae bacterium | reverse complement strand
ATGGCAGATCGACGAGATCGTCGTCGCCGACGGCCGCGTCGACGTGCTCGACGAGCGCTTCGATCCGAAGCCGCTGCAGATCAAGGCGAACGCGCTGCAGGCCAGCGTCAGGCAGCTGGGCAGCGATGCGGCGCAGCCGGCGCAGTTCGAGCTGTCGCTGCGGCTGGCCGACGGCGAGCGGGCGCAGGCTTCCGGCACCGCCGTCTGGCAGACCGGTGCCGTGCGCGCACAGGCCAAGGTGGATGACGTGGCGCTGCAGCGCTGGTGGTGGATCGCCGAGCCGCAGCTGGCGTTCGATGCGGTCGGCGGAACGCTCGGCGCTGACGCCACGATCACGCTGACGCCGGTCGCCAATGCCGCGCCGGCGTGGCGCATCGAATCGGCGGCTGCGCGGCTGCGCGATCTGTCGCTGCGGCAGCGCTGGGATCGCCGCACGCTGCTCGCGCTGCCGCAACTCGATCTGAACGACATCTCGGTCGATCCGGCCCAGCAATCGATCCAGGTAGGAGTGCTCGGTTCGCGCGGCGGCCGGCTGCTGGTGCGCCGCGAAGCGGATGCGCGCATCAACCTGCAGCGGCTCACGGCCGTGGCGGACGCCGGCGGCAAGTCGGCACCGAGCGCCGGTGCAGCATCGAAGGCTGACACAGCATCGAGGGCCGGCACAGCATCGAGGGCCGGCAGCAAAGCCGCGCCCGGAAGTGCCGGCAAACCTACAGCGCCCGGTGCACGCGCGAGCGCCGAAGCAGCCTCCACCGATACAGGCGCCTGGACGGTGGCGCTGGCCAAGCTGGCTGTCGAAGGCTTCGGCCTCGACGTCGAAGACCACGCCGCCGGCAAGAGCGCCAACCTTCGCGTCGACGGCGTTTCGGTCGAGGCCAGCGCGCTGTCGACGGCCGCCGGCGCGCCGCCTGCGAAACTGGCATTGCGCGCGCGCGTCGACAAGCGCGGCAGCGTGGCCATCGACGGCAGCGCCAACCTGAATCCGGTCAAGGCAGCGCTGCGCATCAACGCTCGCGACGTCGTCATCGTGCCGGCCCAGCCGTACTTCACCGACTACGTGAACGCGGTCATCTCCAGCGGCCTGCTCAGCGCCGAAGGCGACGTGAGGTTCGCGATGGCCGACGGCGGGGCGCTGAGCTACTCGTACAAGGGCCGCGCCGCCGTCACCGACTTCGCGGCACAGAACAAGGAAGGGCGCCGCGACCTGCTGCGCTGGAAATCGCTGGACGTGGGCGGCATCGCCGTCGATTCGACGCCGCTGAAGGTCGAGGTCGGCGACATCAAGCTGGCCGACTTCTATTCGCGGCTGGTCATCAACGCCGACGGCCGCTTCAATCTGCAGGACCTGATCGTCGACCGCGATGCGCCGCCACCGGGTGAACGCCGCGTCGTGCGGCGGCCGGCGCAGACGGTCACGGGTTCGGCGGTGACCAGCGATGCCGACATGCTGGCGGGCACCGGCAACACCGCCGAGGCACCCGTTCGCGGGCCGCAGACGATCGTCGACGAAACGCCGCGCGCCGCAGATGCCAATCCGTCGCCGCTGGCGCGCATCGGCCGCGTGACACTGAGCAACGGCAACATCGACTTCAGCGATTTCTTCGTGAAGCCGAACTATTCCGCCAACCTGACCGGCATGAACGGCGGCATCTCGCAGATCACGCGCGAGGCGCCCGGCGATCTCGAACTGCGCGGCCGCATCGACAATAGCGGCGCAGTGTCGATCGTGGGGCCGATCAATCCGCTCGCGGAGTCGCTGTTCCTCGACATCAAGGCCGATGCCAGCGACATTGACCTGCCGCGGCTGTCGCCGTACTCGGGCAAGTACGTCGGCTACGGCATAGAGAAGGGCAAGCTGTCGGCCAAGGTCTCGTACAAGGTCGAGGACCGCCAGCTTACGGCCGAGAACCGCATCATCCTCGATCAGCTCACCTTCGGCGACAAGGTCGAGAGCCCGGATGCGATCAAGCTGCCGATACTGTTCGCGGTCTCGCTGCTGAAGGACCGCAATGGCGTCATCGACGTCGAGCTGCCGATCAGCGGCTCGCTCGACGATCCGCAGTTCAGCGTCGGCGGCCTCGTCATCCGCGTCATCGTCAACCTGATCGTGAAGGCGGTGACCGCGCCGTTCTCGCTGCTGGCCAACCTGGCCGGCGGCAGCAGCGAGGAACTGTCCTTCCTGCCGTTCGCCGCCGGCGGCACCGCGCTCGACGAAGCGACGCAGCAGCGGCTGCAGACGCTGGCGCGCGCGCTGAACGATCGGCCGGGGCTGAAGCTCGACATCTCCGGCCGCGCCGATCCCAAGGCCGATATCGCGGCGCTGCGCCGCGAGGCGGCGGAGCGGCAGGTCAAGCTGCAGAAGCTGAAGGAGAGCGCGCCGAATCTGACCCCCAATCAGGCGACGCTGGCCGAGGTGAAGATCGAGCCTGCCGAGTATCCGAAGTACGTCGAGCTGGCCTGGCGGCAGGCGGGCTTTCCGAAGGCGGCAGGGGCGGGTGGCGGCACGGCGGCCGGCGCGTCGCCCGCGGGCGGATCGTCGGCAGCGGGATCATCGCCTACCGGAGGGCCGGCTGCCGGGTCCCCACCGGCCGCAGGATCCGCACGAAGCGACGCAGCAGCGGGTGCTCGCCCGAATGCCGCTGCCCCCCGTCCCGGCGCGGAGCCGAAACTGCCTTCGCCGCAATCGATGCTCGAGGATATCGCTGCCACCGTCACGATCCGCGAGGCTGCCTTGACCAACCTGGCCAACCGCCGTGCGCAAGCGGTGAAGGACTGGCTCAGCGGTACCGGAGGCATCGCGGGCGAGCGCTTGTTCCTGACTGCGCCGCGCATCGGCGGCCGGCCGCCCGGGGCCGGCGACGCGCCGGCCGTCGAATCCACTACCTCGGAAGCTTCGGCGACGCCTGCAACGGCGACCCAAGCGCCTGCGGCCACGGCTGTTGCGCAGGCCGCGGGAGCCGGCGGGGCCGGTGCTGCCGCGGTCTCCGACGCATTGCAGGCGGCCGGCGCGGAGAGTGCCGCAGCCAGCGCCCCGAAGCCGGCGCCGGCGGGGCCGGGGGTCGATCTGGCGCTGCGCTAGCCGCTAGCCCGGCGCGGCGCCATTGCACTGCAGCATCGCGGCACCGGCGCCACACTGCGACTTGCCAGCCGCCCGCCGACCTACTAAACTGAAAAAATGCTGCACAGCGTCGCGTTCTACTTTTACTTTTACGGCTTTTCCTGCCACGGGCGGGACGAGTCGGGAGTACGTTCGTAGACGCAGCAGCGCGAACAGAATCCGATGAAGACCGCCGGCGAACCCGGCGGTTTTTTTTTGCACCCGCGCCGGACACCGCTTCAAACGATTTCCAGGACCTCCACTTCGAGCCACCGCCATGACCCTCACCACCGACGATGTCCGTATCCGCGAGATCAAGGAGCTCGCGCCGCCCTCCCACCTGCTGCGCGAGTTCCCCATCTCCGACAAGGCCGCCTCCTCGACCTTCGAGGGGCGTCGCGCCATCCACCGCGTGCTGCACGCCATGGACGATCGGCTGATCGTCGTGATCGGACCCTGCTCGATCCATGACCCCAAGGCCGCGCGCGAATACGCCGAGCGCCTGCTCGACGTGCGCCGCCGCCTGTCGGCCGATCTCGAGATCGTCATGCGCGTCTACTTCGAGAAGCCGCGCACCACCGTCGGCTGGAAAGGTCTGATCAACGATCCGGACCTGGATGACAGCTACAACATCAACAAGGGTCTGCGGCTGGCCCGCGAGCTGCTGCTGGACATCAACGAGATGGGTTTGCCGGCCGGCACCGAATTCCTCGACATGATCACGCCTCAGTACATCGCCGACCTGATCGCCTGGGGCGCGATCGGCGCCCGCACCACCGAATCGCAGGTGCACCGCGAGCTCGCCTCAGGCCTGTCGTGCCCGGTGGGCTTCAAGAACGGCACCGACGGCAATCTGAAGATCGCGCTGGACGCCATCAAGGCCGCTTCGCAGCCGCACCATTTCCTGTCCGTCACCAAGGGCGGACACTCGGCCATAGTCTCGACCAACGGCAACGAGGACTGTCACGTCATCCTGCGCGGCGGCCGCCATCCGAACTTCGACTCGGCCAGCGTCGATGCCGCCTGCCGCGAGGCGGCCTCGGCGGCGCTGGCCTGCCGGCTGATGATAGACGCCAGCCATGGCAACAGCCAGAAGAAGCCGGAGAACCAGATCCCGGTCTCGCAGGACATCGCGCGCCAGGTGGCGGCCGGCGACACGCGAATCTTCGGCGTGATGATCGAAAGCCACCTCAACGGAGGCCGGCAGGATCTGGTGCCAGGCAAGTCGCTGACATATGGCCAGAGCGTCACCGACGGCTGCATCGGCTGGGAGGAAAGCGTCGCGGTGCTCGAGTCGCTGGCCGAAGCGGTCCGTGAGCGACGCCTCGTGGAGAGCGCCGAGTCCGAGTGATAGGAGGGCGCCGAGTCCGAGTGATGGAGAGCGCCGAGTGAGTCAGGCGGCCACCTGTCGGGAAAAACGCTGCCGGCCGGCATTTTCCCCGCAAATGGTGCTTTAAGCCCCGGATTTGCATGCTATAAACGCGCTGAATGGGGAGGTAAGCCATGGAAGCGGTCAAGAGCGTCAACCCGGGCGGCCTGTCGACGCAGGCGGCCGGCACATCCACGACGGCGCGGCGTACGCCGCACGAACGCCTGCTCGCGCTCGGCATGAAACCGGTCGGCCGCGCCAGCGAGTTCGCCGATCAGATCCATGGTCTGATGTCCAAGACCCCGTTGTTCTCCGGCCTGGACATCGACGAGGCGCGCAAGCTGGGCACCTTCATGTACGTCTATGAAGGCCCCCCGGGCGTCACCATCGTCAACGAAGGCGAAACCGGCGACTTCATGATGCTGCTGATGGAAGGCATGGTCGACGTGCTGCGCCGCAACCGCTACAACTATCCGTCGCGTATCGCCGTGGCCCACGCCGGCCATTCGCTCGGCGAGATGTCGATGTTCGACGGCGAGCCGCGCTTCGCGTCCTGCGTGACGCTGGAGCGCAGCCGCATCGCGGTGCTGACGCGCGACGCGCTGATGCTGGTGCTGGGCGACGAGCCGAAGCTGGGCAACAAGATCCTGCTCAAGCTGGTGCAGCTGCTGTCGGATCGGCTGCGGCAGACCAGTGCGAAGCTGGTGTCGTATCTGGAGGCTGCGCGCGAAGCGTAGTCATCGCGGCGGATCCCGGTCCCCGATCCC
>JBFWXS010000021.1:0-1374 GCA_050187175.1 Burkholderiaceae bacterium | reverse complement strand
TTCGTCGCTCCTCGTTCGTCGATCCTCGTTCGTCGTTTGTCGAGAGCCGGTGAGCGCCGGCGCAGTCCGGCTCCTCGTAGCGGTGGTCTGGCGCAGGTCCTCGCGCCCGCGGGCTTCACAAGCATCGTATGCTTGGCCGTCAAGGCAATCCGCCTATGGCCCAGCCCGAAGCGCCGCAACCCTTCGCTCGATGAAGATCGACTCGTTCCAAGCCAAAGCCCATCCGATCGGCGCGCAGCGCCCTTCCGTCGAGGAAGTCGCGCATCGTATTCGCACGAGCGTGGTTCATGATGTGCTTCGCATCATTGCCGACCCCTGGAATCCGCATATCCTGCTCGTGATCTGGCTGGGGTGCGACCGATTCCAGCGGATCGTCGACATATTGCGCATCTCGCGCAGCACTTTGACGCAACGCATGGCCTTGCTGCAGCAGGAAGGATGCGTTCTCAAGGACGCGGCGGACGGCGGCCATGCGCGCTACCGCTTGAGCGACAAGGGTGCCGATCTTCTCGGCACGGTCGCGCTCAACCGGCAGTGGAACAGCCGATGGGAAGTCTCCAACCGCGTTCTTCCGGATTTCCGCTTCGCGCACGATTGCGGCGCGATGCTGGAGGCGCGAGTCGCGTGCGGCAGCTGCGGCATCGAAGCCCATGCGCGCGATCTCAAAGTGCTGCCGACGTCTGCGCCCCAGCGCGGCGGCGACATCCCGGAGCCGGCTTACCGCCGAGCCAGGCGGCTGGGCGCGCGCGCCGATCTTCGCTCGACCGAGATCCTGCATGGCGAGGATCTTTCGGGAGATCGCTGGACTGCGCTGATACTGGCCGTTGCCTTCATGGGCCTGCACCGCAATTCCGAGATCGAGCAGGCGATCGGCATCGCGTCCAATGTATTGGCATCCCGTCTGGCGCTGCTCACGGAGAACCGCATCTTCCGAAGAGTGCGCTATCAGGCCAATCCCGAGCGCTTCGAATACCAGCTCACCCAGAAGGGCCTGGACCGCCACGCCGTCATGCTGGCCATGGTGGCCTGGGCGAGCTGCTGGCTCGCGCCTTCGCCGGGGACGGATTGGAACATCCTGCACAAGCCTTGCCACGCATGGCTCCAGCCTCGTCTGGTCTGCGCAGCCTGCGGCGGCGAAGTGAGGGGCTCGACTCTTCGCCCAGGCGGCCGATCTCCGGCCCGCCTCTGAGGACGGGGCGCCTTCCCGCGGTCGATCGGCTTGGCCGAATGACTTTTGAATAAAAACCAAGGCTTCAGGTGTTCGCTTGAAACCTCGGGCGGGAAAGATAAAATATACTTGCAATACAGAACTAAATGACGCGACCATGGCATGACGGCCATGTCATGGTTGTCGGCGCCGGTGTGACGGCCGAT
>JBFWXS010000020.1:47556-77242 GCA_050187175.1 Burkholderiaceae bacterium | reverse complement strand
CTCGGCGCGCACGGGCGTGATTTACGCAGTTGAACGACAAGGTCATGTGGCCGTCAATCGAGAGCCGCAGGATGTCTGCTTCGGAGACCTCCTCGCTGAGGACTGTCGACAGATGCCGGGCTGCTTGCGGGAGTGGCACCCATTCCAGGATTTGTAGAAGCTTGCTCACGTTCGCCCTCACTATTGATGCGATGCACGAGCGACTTTGGGTTTTCCGCCGACTATAGCGAACGCCTCACGCAACTTGGTCCGCAGCGTGTCGTCAGAAATGCTCACGCCAAGCCCATCAGCGTCGCGCAGAATCTCGCTGATCTTCTCAATCCGACTCGATTTCGGATCGATGCTGTAACCACACACCGCGAGCACAGCGATGATTCGTAACAGAGTGTTCCGCTCCGTAGTGCTCAGCGGCTTGTCCGTGACGCGTGCGGCGAGGGGCTCAACCGGCCCCTTGACGAACTGATACTTGGGAGTGAACCCGCCGCCGTTCTCACGAAACCAACGGTCAAGCTCGGTTCGTGAGAATCTTTGTTCCCAGGTATCGAGAAGAAGTTGCGGGGAGAACTCTTTGGACGGGGGCACTGGCTGATTGAGCAGCCAATCGGAGATTCGCTGTGTCTTCTTCCGGACCCGCTCAGCATCTTTTGTTAGCAATGCACTGAAGAGCGAGCGAGAGCCTCCAAACGTTAGGAGAAAAAGGATATCCTCGTCGGGGTTCTCGTCAGGGGCAGGGGGCATAGACGCGAAGGCATTGGCAGCCTCAACGAGATTTCGTGCACTCTCGTATGCGCTCTTCATTAGCCGCACAACGACGTAATAGGCGGGCGGGCCGTAACGTTGATCTACCGGGCAGTCGAAGCCCTCTTCGGGAAATGCATCAGGGTCAACACCTACCGCTAGCGCGGCCGCTTGATGAATGGTGAAGCTCTCTGCAAGATCCCAATGGGTCAGGTCGCTCATGTGACGCCCCTTCGCGGTCCTTGTTAGAGAAGCCGCGCCGGCCGGGCAAGGGAACCCGGTTTTCGCCCCGTCGGGCTAGGCGCGGCAAACCGATTCTAAGACGAAGTGCGGTTCCCAAGCCGCTCAGACGCCGCCAGAAGCCTGCTGACCGCCCGTACCTGCCCAGGCATCGCCGCGAGCACCTGAGCCCGTTCTGCGCCTTCCAGACGCACCGCGCAGCCCGTAAGGTCAGCGAGCAGCACGGTGGACGCTTCCAGTTCGGACAGGATGTTGAGTCGGGGGTCAGACATTGCGGCCCTCCAGTTGTTCGCGCACCACATCCTCGGCCTTCTCAAACGCCACGGCCACCAAGCGTTGTGCCATGCGGCACGTGGCTTTAAGGTCCGCCTGGATGTCGGCCATTGGAATGACGCGCCCCTTCATGACCACCGGCCGAGCCTTCGAGCGCTCCATCGGGAACGGGATCACGTTGCTGGGCAACGCGGCGGACTGCTGGGTGGGCTGACGCTTGGCAGGCGCCTCGCGCAATCCGCATTCAGCCGGCGTCGTGCTCTCCCGCTTCTCTCGGATTTCGGTCATCCGCCGCGTGCGTTCAAGGTCTCGCCGTTGCTGCTCTTCCAGCGAGACGGTGATGTCCACTCGAAATTCGGTTTCCTCATAGATAGAGACAACCTTCCGGCCCGGCTCTTTGCTCCTACCTCTTGGCCAGCCCGGCCGCAGTGGCGTGCCGTCTGCCAAAAAGGTGCTCCGCGTCCTTCCTCGGCCCGGCTTTCCTGGCAGTTGGTCGGCAGTAATCAGCCCGGCTGCGATTAGAGCTTCCTCTGTGCCGAAGAAGCTGTCGAAGTCGTTCCACACTGATCTTTCTACCCGCACTTTATCCATGGCGTCCTCCGACCATCGGGGCTTCGGGCCAACCCTCTGGCAGCGAGTACACGGCGCAGCCTCTCTCAATCTCGCTCGCGTACCGGTGCAAATCGTCGGGCTTTGCCTCGCCGTCTGCGATCGACATCACCACACTGTTCACGCGCGCCAGCCGGGCAGAGACAGACCGAATCTGTCGGAACGCATGCCAGTAGTTCTCACGGCAGTCGCTGGTATCGACATCGGACAGCGTTGCCAGCAGATCGGCGATCACCTCAATCTCCCAGCTCGCGGCCAGGACAACCGGGGCGCCGGGGCCGGTCAGAACGGATTGGTCACTCGGCATGACCGACCTCCGCTTGCACTTCGCCCTGCCGGTCAGCCTCGATGCGCTGTTGCACCGCCTCGACGAGGGTTAGTACATCCTCGATCAAAGGGAATACGAGCTGGATGACGTGCTCCGGCGCCAACTCTGAGTCATTCTCCGACGTGGCGATGTAGTTCGCCACGTCACGAAGCAGGTAAGCCCGCGACAGAGCAGTGCTGGCCAAAACGTTCGCCGGGGCGGCGGCGTCGACACAAAGCGGCGACTGAAACTCGCCGCCGGTGAAGTTGCCGTCGCTCGAATGCCCGAACGGCTCGAACTTCGGGTATCTCGGGGCGGCCTGGGATGGTTGCCCGTCCTTCCGCCGCACGATATCGACCGGCCCGAGGCGATGCCAAGCCGGCTCGCCGACGCAGAAGTCGGCTAGCGCCGCGCTATCGGCAACGGCATACCGGCCATCATCATGTTCATACAGAATCGGCCTGCCGTCGGCCTGGGATGGATACCCGTCGTTTGGTACGGGCGTGACAGTAGAATTGGCGTTAGCCATGATCGACTCCTTCGTAGTCGTTTGTGGTCAGGCCCGCGTCGATGTTGCCCCATCGACGCGGGCCGCCTTGCCGAGAATCGCTCGGCCCGCTCAGCTTGCTACGCTGTCTTGAGCGGCAGAATCTTCGCCCCCTTTCGCAGTTCATCAAGTCGATCCGCCCACGCCTGTAGCATCTGCCGTCGCTGGGACAGATAGCTCGCATGGTTGTAGGCGGCAGAAACTTGGTCACGTTCCTGGTGCGCGAGCTGCAGCTCGATCCATTCGTGCGGGAACCCCATCTCGTGCAGCTCAGTGGACGCGACGCCACGGAAGCCGTGCCCGGTCATGCGGCCCTTGAAACCCATTCGCTCAAGCGCTTTCAGGATCGTGTTGTTCGACATCGGCCGGTCGCGCTCCCGTTCCCCCGGAAACACCAAGCCTGAGAGGCCGCGCAGCTCGTACAGGCACGCTATGACCTCAACCGCTTGGCGGGACAGCGGGATTAGATGTTCGGTGTTCATCTTCATGCGAGCCGCAGGAATGCGCCATAGCGGCGCGTCGCCGTCCAGATCCTCGAACTCATCCCAGCGTGCGCCGATCAGCTCGCCGGTTCGGGGGAAGGTCAACGCCATGAGTTTCATCGCTAACCGCGTCAACGGGCTGCCCGAGTAGCTTTCGATCTTGCGCAGGAGCTCAGGGATCTCTTTCATGCCGACGCGCGCATAGTTGGATCGCTCGCGAGGCTTGAGTACGTCTCGGGGCTTCACATCGGCAACCGGGTTGCGGCTGACAATGTCACGGGCAACGGCGTACCTGAACACCTGGCCGCAGTACTGCAGCGAGCGGCGGGCCAGTTCCATTGCTTCTCGCTCCTGGATCTTCTCAGCCATCGAAACGAGTTCGCGAGTCCCGCTCTCATCAATGGGGCGATCACCTATCTCGGGGTATACGTCAGCTTTCAGGCGACGCAGCACATAGGTGGCGTGCCGCTCGCTTTGCGCTCCCTTCCAGTGCTCGTACCAGAGCGTCGCGACGGCCTCGAAGGTATTGGCTGCCCTGCGGGATTCCTCGGCCTTCCGCGTCTGCTTCTCGGCCACGGGGTCGGCGCCTGTCTTCAGCGCATTGCGTGCTGCGTCGCGCCGATCCCGCGCTTCCTTCAGGCCGACCGCCGGGTAGACGCCGATGGCGAGGCGCTTCTCCTTGCCCTGGTAGCGGTACTTCCAGAACCAGCGCTTGGACTGAGGCGAGACTTCGAGGTACAGACCGCCGAAATCGGCGAGTCGAACCCGAGCCTTATCGTTCGGGCAGGTGGCGTTGCGGCAGCGGACGTCGGTGAGCATGTGGGGGAACTGGAGCGCCGTGGGGTACAGAAGCCGTTCTGTTCCCCCGGAGTGTTCCCCCAGGTACGTTGGATGTCAACGAACCAACTCGGACCAAGGAAAACAAAAAAGCCCCGATTTCTCAGGGCTTTAGTGCTTTCTGCTGGTTTTGCTGGACTACGCAGTATGTAGTCCTGGCGTCCCGTAGGGGATTCGAACCCCTGTTACAACCGTGAAAGGGTCGTGTCCTAGGCCTCTAGACGAACGGGACTCGTCTGTTTCTTGGTGGAGGTAAGCGGGATCGAACCGCTGACCTCTTGCATGCCATGCAAGCGCTCTCCCAGCTGAGCTATACCCCCGAAGAGCCAAAAATTATATCCGAGAAAATTGAGGCGTGCAAGCGGCGTCAGCCGACATGCTAGACTCATCGCAGTCCGTGCAGCGGCGTCCGTCGCCCGCTTCCCGCCGCGCGATTCGCGGGCCTCGGAGCGCTTCGGAAAAGCCCGCCGCAACCGCGCGCTTCTTCTCCGATCGGATCATCGCATGACAGCAAACATTCTCGATGGTGCAGCGCTGGCCAAGTCGATTCGCGCCGACGTCGCAGGCCGCGCCGCGGCGCTCACCGCGCAGGGACATCCGCCCGGCCTGGCCGTGATCCTGGTCGGTAACGATGCGGCTTCGGCGGTCTACGTCCGCAACAAGGTCAAGGACTGCGAAGAGGCTGGCATCCGCTCGACGCTCGACCGCCTGCCGGCGAGCACGACGCAAGATGCGCTGCTCGCACGCATCCGCGCACTGAATGCCGATCCGGCCGTGCACGGCATCCTGGTGCAGCTACCGCTGCCTGCGCACATCGATCCGCATACGGTGATTGAGACGATCGCGCCGGACAAGGACGTCGACGGCTTTCACGTGGCCAGCGCGGGCGCGCTGCTGACCGGCCAGCCCGGCTTCCGCCCCTGCACGCCGTACGGCGTCATGAAGATGCTCGAGCACGCCGGCGCCAGGCTGAAGGGCGCGGAGGCGGTGGTGATTGGCCGCAGCAATATCGTCGGCAAGCCGCAGGCGCTGCTGCTCTTGCAAGCCGACGCTACCGTCACCATCTGCCATAGCAGGACGCGCGATCTGGCTGCCCATACGCGCCGTGCCGATATCGTCGTGGCCGCGGTCGGCCGCGCGAAGATGGTGACCGGCGACATGATCAAGCCGGGCGCCATCGTGATCGACGTCGGCATGAACCGCGACGAGCACGGCAAGCTGTGCGGCGACGTCGACTTCGACAGCGTCGCGCAGGTGGCCGGCTGGATCACGCCGGTGCCGGGCGGCGTCGGCCCGATGACGCGTGCGATGCTGCTGGTGAACACGATAGAAGCGGCCGAGCGCCGGCTCGGCTGAGCCTGGACCGGTAGCGGTGGCCCATTGCTCCGCACGGCGGCCCATCGCTCGGCACGGCTGGGCATCGTCCGACACGGCTGAGCGCCGTCCAGCCGCAGGCAGAGCGCAGCGCGGCCGACAGCAATGCAACGAACGAGGATACGAATGAGCGACACGACACGCACCGCCGACAACCCGCTGCTCGATTTCTCGGGCCTGCCGCGCTTCGGCGATTTCGATCCGGCGCAGGTCGCGCCGGCGGTCGACGCGCTGCTCGAGCAGGCGCGCGCGACGCTGGCGCAGGTCACCGACCCGGGCACGCCTGCGACCTGGGACGATTTCGTCGAGCCGCTGGAAGACGCCACCGAGCGGCTGGGCCGCGCCTGGGGCATCGTCGGCCACTTGAACGGCGTGGCCGATACGCCGGCGCTGCGCGAGGCCTACAACGCGAACCTGCCCAAGGTCACGCAGTTCTGGACCGAGCTGTCGCAGCACGAAGCGCTGTTCGCCAAGTACCGCGCGTTCGCTGCATCAGCGGAGTACGCCGCGCTGTCGGCGCCGCGCCGGCGCATCATCGACAATGCGCTGCGCGATTTCAAGCTCGGCGGCGCGGAGCTGGTGTCGCCGGCCCGCGAGCGCTTCGCCGAGATCCAGGAACGGCAGGCGGCGCTGGCGCAGAAGTTCTCCGAGAACGTGCTGGACGCGACCAATGCGTTCGAGCTGATCGTCAGCGACGAGGCCCAGCTCGACGGCCTGCCGCAGGATGCGCGCGACGCGGCTCGCGAGTCGGCGCAGGCCGAGGGCAAGGAGGGCTGGAAGTTCACGCTGCAGTTCCCGTCGTATCTGCCGGTGATGCAGTACGGCACGCATCGGCCGCTGCGCGAGCAGCTCTATCGCGCCTACAGCACGCGCGCATCGCGCGAGGCAGTGGCGCCGGCCGGCGAAGCGGCGCAGGCGCTCGACAATACGGCGATCATCGACGAGCTGCTGGCGCTGCGCGCCGAGGAGGCGCGGCTGCTGGGCTACCGCAGCTTCGCCGAAGTCTCGCTGGTGCCCAAGATGGCCGACAGCCCCGAGCAGGTGATGCAGTTCCTGCGCGACCTGGCGCGCCGCGCGCGTCCGTTCGCCGAGCGCGACATGACCGAGCTGCGGCGCTTCGCGGCCGAGGAGCTGGCGCTGCCCGACCTGCAATCGTGGGACCAGGCCTTCGCCAGCGAACGGCTGAAGGAGGCGCGCTATGCGTTCTCCGATCAGACGGTCAAGCGCTATTTCCAGTTGCCGCGCGTGCTCGACGGGCTGTTCGGCGTCATCGAGCGCCTGTTCTCGGTGAAGGTGCTGCCCGACAAAGCGTCGACCTGGCATCCGGACGTGAGCTTCCACCGCATCGAACGCAACGGCCAGCTGATCGGCCAGTTCTATCTGGATCTGTATGCGCGCGCCTCGAAGCGGCCCGGCGCCTGGATGGACGACGCCCGCTCGCGCCGCCGCCGCCACGCGTCGCTGCAGACGCCGGTCGCCTACCTGACCTGCAACTTCCAGCCGCCGGTCGGCGGCAAGCCGGCGCTGCTGACGCATGACGACGTCACGACGCTGTTCCACGAGTTCGGTCACGGGCTGCATCATCTGCTGACGCGCATCGAGGATCTGGGCGTGGCCGGCATCAGCGGCGTCGAATGGGACGCCGTCGAGCTGCCCAGCCAGTTCATGGAGAATTTCTGCTGGGAATGGGACATCGTGCGCTCGATGTCGGCCCACATCGACACCGGCGAGCCGCTGCCGCGCGAGCTGTTCGACAAGATGCTGGCGGCGAAGAACTTCCAGGCCGGCCTGCAGACGCTGCGCCAGATCGAGTTCGCGCTGTTCGACATGCGGCTGCACACCGAATACGTGCCGGGCGCGGGCAAGACGGTGCAAGAACTGCTCGACGAGGTACGCAGCGAGGTGGCGGTGTCGGTGCCGCCGCCGTGGAACCGTTTCCAGAACAGCTTCTCGCACATCTTCGCCGGCGGCTACTCGGCCGGCTATTACAGCTACAAGTGGGCCGAGGTGCTGTCGGCCGACGCCTATGCCGCCTTCGAGGAGGCCATGGCGCTGCCCGACGCACCGGCCCAGGTGGCCAGTACCGGCCGCCGCTTCCTCGACGAAATACTGTCCGTCGGCGGCAGCCGACCGGCCATCGACTCGTTTCGCGCGTTCAGAGGGCGGGACCCGGAACTGGATGCCTTGCTTCGCCATAATGGAATGGTCGAGGCATCCGTTGCGCAACCGTCAGATGGCTAGCACCAATCGTTCGTTCATCATCGCGGCCTGCGTGGCCGCCGGCGCAGCGCTGCTGCATGCGCCGTCCGCTCCGGCGCAGTACAAATGGATCGGGCCGGACGGCCGGGTCAACTACAGTGATCTGCCGCCGCCGCCCGATCACCGCACGCTGCTGCGAGCACCGGGCGCCGCCACGGCGGCGGGCGACGCGGCCCGCGGCGACGCAGCCCGTGGCGATGCGGCCCGTGGCGATGCGGCCGGCGACGATGCTGGACGCGGACGCGACGGTTCTGCGCAGGCCGACGGCGGACCGCGACTGCCGCATGCGCTGCGGACCGCGGTCGACAGACACCCGGTCATGCTGTACACGACGCCGTCTTGCGATCCCTGCGATCTGGCGCGCGCGCATCTGATGCAGCGCGGCGTGCCGTACACGGAGAAGCGCGTGCGCTCGCAGGCCGATGCGCAGGCCTTCGAGGGACTGGGCTTCGAGTCGGCGCAGTTCCCCAGCGTCAGCGTCGGACGCGATCGGATGGTCGGCTTCGAGCCCTCGGCGTGGACGCGCATGCTGGACGCGGCCGGTTATCCGAAATCGTCGCAGCTGCCGTCGAGCTATGCGGGGCGACCGGTGGAGGATCTGCAGCCGGTGACGCGGGCCGCGTCTGCGCGTGCCAGCGGCGCTGCCGGAGCGCCGGCCGCCGGTGCCGCGGCCGAGTCAGCAGGTCAAGCCTCAGCAGCGCCGGAACGGCTGGAGCGCGAAACGCTGCTGCTGCCGGCGACCTACGACGCGCCTAACAATCCGATCCGGTTCTAGCTGCGCGATCCGGTTCTAGCTGCGCACGGCCGCGTATTCCGCACCTTCAGAGGGCTCCAGGCCGAGGCCCCAGCCCGCACCTTCAGCGCTCCGCCCCCGACACCGCCGCCGTCTGCACCTGCCGCTCCCCCAGCGGCAAGCGCCGCGGCCCGGTCGCCTCGTTGATCTGCACGAAGATCTCCCCGGCCTTGATCATGCCCAGCTCATAGCGGGCACGTTCTTCCAGCGCCTGCTTGCCGGCGCGCAGGTCATTGACCTCGGCCTCCAGCGCGCTGTTGCGCGCCGCCAGCCGTTCATTGACGGCTTCCTGCGCGTGCAGCTGGCGATCGAGCTCCCAGACGCGCAGCCAGCCGCCCTTGCCGAGCCAGAGCGGATGCTGGATCAGCACGAGCAGCGCAGCGAGGGCGACGGCCAGCAGGCGCATGGAGGAGTTTCTTCCGGCGAACGACGATGCGGGGCTGCGTCGTCAGCGCAGATTGTAGAACGCCGAGCGGCCCGGGTACGATGCCACGTCGCCGAGATCTTCCTCGATCCGCAGCAGCTGGTTGTACTTGGCGATGCGGTCGGTGCGGCTCATGGAGCCGGTCTTGATCTGCAGCGCATTGGTCGCGACCGCGATGTCGGCGATCGTCGTGTCCTCGGTCTCGCCGGAGCGATGCGAGACGACGGCCGTGTAGTTGTAGCGCTTGGCCAGCTCGATCGCGGCGAAGGTCTCGGTCAGCGTGCCGATCTGGTTGATCTTGATGAGAATCGAGTTGGCGATGCCCTCGTCGATGCCGCGCTGCAGGATCTTGGTGTTCGTGACGAACAGGTCGTCGCCGACGAGCTGCACGCGATCGCCGAGCACGTCGGTCAGCAGCTTCCAGCCGTCCCAGTCGTTCTCGGCCATGCCGTCCTCGATCGATACGATCGGGTAGCGGTCGCACCAGGTGGCGAGCAGGTTGGCGAAATCATTGGCGGTGAGCACCAGCCCCTCGCCTTCGAGGTGGTAGCGGCCGTCGCGGAAGAACTCGGAGCTGGCGCAGTCCAGGCCCAGCGCGATCTGGCGGCCCGGCTCGTAGCCGGCGTGTTCGATGGCTTCGAGGATCAGCTGGATCGCGGCTTCATGGTTCTTCACGCTGGGCGCGAAACCGCCTTCGTCGCCCACCGCGGTGGACAGGCCGCGCTCGTGCAGCAGCTTCTTCAGCGTGTGGAACACTTCGGCGCCGTAGCGCAGCGCCTCGCGGAACGTGGGCGCACCGATCGGCAGGATCATGAACTCCTGCAGATCGAGATTGTTGTTCGCATGCGCGCCGCCGTTGATGACGTTCATCATCGGCACCGGCAGCGACATGGCCATCGAACCGCCGAAATAGCGGTACAGCGGCAGCCCCGATTCCTCGGCAGCGGCCTTGGCCACCGCCATGGACACCGCGAGCATCGCATTGGCGCCGAGCCGCGACTTGTTCTCGGTGCCGTCCAGGTCGATCAGCGTGCGGTCGATGTACGCCTGCTCGGACGCATCGAGCCCCATGATCGACTCGGAGATCTCGGTATTGATGTGCTCGACCGCGGTCAGCACGCCCTTGCCCAGGTAGCGCGAGGTATCGCCGTCGCGCAGCTCGATCGCCTCGCGCGAGCCGGTCGACGCGCCCGACGGCACGGCGGCGCGGCCCATGACGCCGGACTCGAGCAGCACGTCGCACTCGACGGTGGGATTGCCGCGCGAGTCGATGATCTCGCGGCCGATGATATCGACGATCGCGCTCATCGGGCCGGCCCCACGGCAACGGTGCGGCGCTCGAGAAGGTCGGCGGCGCAGCGGCATCGCCGCTGCAGGCAGGAGGTGCGGGGCTCGAATGTCATCGGGTCGGTCTCTGGTTGGCTTGGAATTTTTTGCTGACTGATGTCACTGGCGGAGCGACTGCTCCGGAAAGCCGTCGCGCTTGACCAGCGCGTCGAGCTGCTGCAGCGTGCCCAGCAGCTCGGCCATGCGGTCCAGCGGCCATGCATTCGGCCCGTCGGACAGCGCCTTGGCCGGATCCGGATGCGTCTCCATGAACAGTCCGGACACGCCGGCCGCCACCGCGGCCCGCGCCAGCACCGGCACGAACTCGCGCTGGCCGCCCGACGAGGTGCCCTGCCCGCCCGGCAGCTGCACGGAATGCGTCGCGTCGAACACGACCGGACAGCCGGTCTCGCGCATGATCGCCAGTGAGCGCATGTCGGACACCAGATTGTTGTAGCCGAACGATGCGCCGCGCTCGCAGACCAGGATATTGTCGCCGTCGCCGCCCGCCGCGATGGCTGCCGCGCGCGCCTTGTCGACGACGTTCTTCATGTCGTGCGGCGCGAGAAACTGGCCCTTCTTCAGGTTCACCGGCCGGCCGGCCGCGGCCACTGCATGGATGAAATCGGTCTGCCGCACCAGGAAGGCCGGCGTCTGCAGCACGTCGACGACGGCGGCCACCGGCTCGATCTGGTCGATCTCGTGCACGTCGGTCAGCACCGGCACGCCGATCTGCCGCCGGACTTCGGCGAGGATCTTCAGCCCGTCGTCCAGCCCAGGACCGCGGAACGACTTGCCCGAGCTGCGGTTGGCCTTGTCGAACGACGACTTGTAGATGAAGGGCATGCCCAGCGCGGCGGTCAGCGCCTTCAGCTGCCCGGCGGTGTCGATGGCCAGCTGCTGCGACTCGATCGCGCAGGGGCCGGCGATCAGGAACAGCGGCCGGTCCAGCCCGGCCTCGAATCCGCACAGTCGCATCGTCGCGCGCGCCCGTCTCAGGCCAGCCGGACGACGCCGGCCGTGCCCGGCTGCGCCGCGCGGCCGGCCGCCTGCTGCTGCAGCAGCGCGGCTTCGACGTAGGCCTTGAACAGCGGATGGCCGTTGCGCGGCGTCGATGTGAATTCCGGATGGAACTGGACGCCGACGAACCACGGATGAGCCAGCGTGCCGCTGCGGGGCAGCTCGACGACTTCGGTCAGCGCCTCGGTGGGCGTGCGCGCCGCCACGATCAGGCCGGCCTGCTCGAGCTGCGGCACGTAATGGTTGTTGACCTCGTAGCGATGCCGATGACGTTCGTTGACCGATTCGCCGTAGATGGAGGCCACCAGCGTGCCCGGCACCACCGGGCAGCGCTGCGCGCCCAGCCGCATCGTGCCGCCGAGGTCGGACGAGCTGTCGCGCCGCTCGACGCGGCCTTCGCGGTCCAGCCATTCGGTGATCAGGCCGATGACCGGGTGCGGCGTGGCCGGATCGAACTCGGTGCTGTTGGCCTGTTCCAGCTTGCAGACGTTGCGCGCGAACTCGATGACCGCCAGCTGCATGCCCAGGCAGATGCCCAGGTACGGAATGCGGTGCTCGCGCGCGTAGCGGATGGCAGCGATCTTGCCTTCGACGCCGCGCCGGCCGAAGCCGCCCGGCACCAGGATGGCATCGAAGCCGTCCAGCATGCCGGGGCCCTCGGCCTCGATGCGTTCGGAATCGATGTATTCGATGCGCACCCGGCTCTGCGTATGGATGCCGGCGTGGATCAGCGCTTCGCTCAGCGATTTGTACGATTCGGTGAGATCGACGTACTTGCCGACCATCGCGATGCGCACCTCGTGCTTCGGATGCTCGAGCGCATCGACCAGGTGATCCCAGACGCGCAGATCGGACGGCCGCGTGTCGAGCCGCAGGATGTCGCACAGCGTGCGGTCGACGCCCTGCTCGTGCAGCATGCGCGGAATCTTGTAGATGCTGTCGGCGTCCCAGACCGATACCACCGAGTCGAGCGGCACGTTCGAGAACAGCGAGATCTTGGCGCGCTCGTCGTCCGGGATGCGGCGGTCGGCGCGGCACAGCAGCATGTCGGCCTGGATGCCGATCTCGCGCAGCTCCTTGACCGAGTGCTGCGTCGGCTTGGTCTTCAGCTCGCCGGCCGACGGAATGAACGGCACCAGCGTCAGGTGAACGAAGCTGACGTTGCCGCGGCCCAGCTTCAGGCTCATCTGCCGCGCCGCTTCGAGGAAAGGCAGCGATTCGATGTCGCCGACCGTGCCGCCGATCTCGACGATGGCGACCTGCGCGGCCTCGGGCGTGCCGACGCCGGCGCCGCGCTCGATGAAAGCCTGGATCTCGTTCGTGATGTGCGGAATGACCTGCACCGTGCGGCCCAGGTATTCGCCGCGGCGCTCTTTCTTGATCACCGACTCGTAGATCTGACCGGTGGTGAAGTTGTTGGTGCGGCGCATGCGCGCCGAGATGAAGCGCTCGTAGTGGCCCAGATCCAGGTCGGTCTCGGCGCCGTCTTCAGTGACGAAGACCTCGCCGTGCTGGAACGGGCTCATCGTTCCGGGGTCGACGTTGATGTACGGATCTAGCTTAAGCAGGGTGACCCGGATGCCGCGCGACTCGAACAGCGCGGCGATCGACGCGGCGGCGATGCCCTTGCCCAGCGAGGACACCACACCACCGGTGACGAAAACGAATTTGGTCATAGCGCTTGGCTGGTAAAAGGGAATTCTATCGAAAAAACCATTGAAGCGCCCTAAGTATCTGAAAAATAAAGCTCAGCCGGCCAGCCAGGGCAATTGCACGCGCAGCTCGGTCCCCCCTGATTCGCCCGGATCGACCGACCACTGGCCGCCGCGCAGCGCCGCGCGATCGCACAGCGAGGCCAGCCGGCCGGCATGCGGCCGCTCGCCGCCGCGCGGCACGCGGCCGTCGTCGCTGATGAACAGCCGCATCTGCGCGCCTTCGCGGACCACCGACACGATGACCAGCGCCGCGTCGGCTTCGAGCAGCGCGGCGTCGATCGCGGTCGCGGCGATGGCCAGCGCCAGCGACTCGACGTCGGGGTCGCCCAGGCCGAAGGCTTCGTCGTCGGCCGGTTCGACGATCAGCTCGATGCGCGCCTGCGGCCGGCGCAGCCGCCAGTCCGACACCAGCGCGCGCAGCGCCTCCGGAAACGGGCCGCCGTTCAGCGCGTCGGGGCGCACACGGGCAGCCAGCGAGCGGATGGTGGCGGCCATGGTCTCGGTGCTGCGCAGCATCAGCTCGGCCAGCTGCGCCAGCGACGGCTCGCGCGGGCCCAGCCGGTGCGCCAGCGTCTCGGCCAGCGCGCGCAGGCCGGCAAGGTGCTCGCCGAGATCGCGCTGCAACGCGCCGGACACGTCGCGGCGCAGCGTGTCGATCTCGCGCTCGAAGCGCAGCGCCATCTGCTGATGCAGGTCGCGCTCGGCGCTGACGCCGCGCAGCCGCTCCAGTGTCTGCGCCAGCGCCGCTTCGGCCACCGCCGGCGAGGCCGGCGGCAGGCGGCCGTCGAAGCCCTCGGCGTTCCGGCTGGGGTCGGGAGGTGAGTCGCTCATGCTGTCGGGCTCCGAAGGGCGGCGAGCGGATTGTAGCGGCCCTTATAATCGCGGTCGTCTGCTTGACCACCAACAAGGAAAGTGATGAGCAAGCTTTATCCCAGCGCCGCAGCCGCCCTGGAAGGGATCGTGCGCGACGGCCAGATGATCGCGGTCGGCGGCTTCGGGCTGTGCGGCATTCCGGAAGCGCTGATCGCGGCGCTGCGCGACTCCGGCGTGAAGAACCTGACCTGCATCTCGAACAATGCCGGCGTCGACGGCTTCGGGCTGGGCCAGCTGCTGACCACGCGGCAGGTGCGCAAGATGATCGCGTCGTACGTCGGCGAGAACAAGGAGTTCGAGCGGCAGTACCTGGCCGGCGAGCTCGAGCTGGAGTTCACGCCGCAGGGCACGCTGGCCGAGAAGCTGCGCGCCGGTGGCGCCGGCATCCCGGCATTCTTCACGCGGACCGGCGTCGGCACCATCGTCGCCGAAGGCAAGGACGTGCGCGAGTTCGACGGCGTGCAATACGTGATGGAACGCTCGCTGGTGCCCGACGTGTCGCTGGTCAAGGCCTGGAAGGCCGACCAGACCGGCAACCTGCTGTTCCGCAGGACGGCGCGCAACTTCAACCCGAACGTCGCGATGGCCGGTCGAGTGACCATCGTCGAGGTCGAACAGGTCGTGCCGACCGGCAGCTTCGATCCGGACGAGATCCATCTGCCCGGCATCTATGTGCACCGGATCGTCCACAACCCGACGCCCGAGAAACGCATCGAACAGCGCACCACGCGCCCGGCGCGATAAGGAGAACGAAATGCCCTGGACCCGTGATGAAATGGCCGCGCGCGCGGCCCGTGAGCTGCGCGACGGCTTCTATGTGAATCTCGGCATCGGCCTGCCGACGCTGGTGGCCAACCACGTGCCGCCGCAGATCGATGTCTGGCTGCAGTCGGAGAACGGCCTGCTCGGCATCGGCCCCTTCCCCACCGAGGACGAGGTCGATCCCGACATGATCAATGCCGGCAAGCAGACGGTGACGACGCTGCCGGGCTCGTCGATCTTCTCGTCGGCCGACTCGTTCGCGATGATCCGCGGCGGCAAGATCAACCTGGCGATTCTCGGCGCCATGCAGGTCAGCGAGAAAGGCGACCTGGCCAACTGGATGATTCCCGGCAAGATGGTCAAGGGCATGGGCGGCGCCATGGACCTGGTCGCCGGCGTGGGCCGCGTCATCGTGCTGATGGAGCACACCGCGAAGAAGAAGGACGGCAGCGAAGAGCTGAAGATCCTGCCGAAATGCGAGCTGCCGCTGACCGGCGTCGGCGTCGTCAACGTGATCATCACCGACCTGGGCGTGATCGAGGTCACCGACAAGGGCCTGAAGCTGGTCGAACTGGCTCCGGGCGTCACGCGCGAAGAGATCGCGGCGAAGACCGGCTGCCCGCTGGACACGTCGGCACTGACCTGAGAGGCCGCGGGCTCACAACTCCGGACGGCGCCACAGCCAGCAGGCGACGATCAGCATCACCAGCGGCACGACGATGCGGATCCACAGCGGCAGCCCCGGCCAGGCGATCAGCAGGCCGGCGCTGCCGGCCATGCTCAGCGACGCCCACCACTTGGCCGCGCGCGGCACCGCACGGTGGTCGCGCCAGCGCCGGATCGACTGCCCATAGACCGGATGCGTCAGCAGCCAGGTTTCCAGCCGCGGCCAGCCGCGGCCCGCGGCCCAGGCGGCCACCAGCAGGAACGGCACCGTCGGCAGGACGGGCACGAACACGCCGATCAGGCCGACCAGCACGCTGACAGCGGCGAGCAGGCGCCAGGCGAGGATCGTCACAGTGCGGTACGGGCTCACGGGGGACGAACGGCGTTCGACGTGGACAGACGCCTAGATTACCCGGCCCGGGCGCGCAGGCCCGCGGAAACCGCTCAGGCGGCGAGCCGATCCTCGGGCGCCGCCGCCGGCCAGGCCGGAGCCGCCCCATGCGCCAGCAGATGCTGCCGGCCGAGCTCGTCGCACGAGCGCACGCCCAGCATGGCCATGTCGCGATCGATCTCGGCGCGCAGCAGCGCGATGCCGTGCGCCACACCGGCCTGTCCGGCGACCGCCAGCGCGTAGTTGAACGGCCGGCCGATCCACGCCAGCCGCGCGCCCAGCGCCAGCGCCTTGAGCACGTCGGTGCCGCGCCGAAAGCCGCTGTCTATCATCACCGCCGTCCGCTCGCCGGCCGCGTCGACGATGCGCTCGAGCACGCGCAGCGGCGCGACCGCGCCGTCGAGCTGCCGCCCGCCGTGATTGGACACGATCAGACCGTCGACGCCGGTGCGCACAGCCAGTGCCGCATCGGCATCGCTCAACAGGCCCTTGACCACCAGCGGCCCCGGCCAGGCCGCGCGGATGCGCGCGAGATGCGACCAGTCGAGGTGGTCGCGCGCCGAGAAGTCGCGCATCACGTTCCGCGACACGATGGGCGCGCCGCGCTCGGCGAACGAATTCTCGAAATGCGGCATGCCGCGCACGAGCAGCGTGCGCGCGAAAGTGCCCAGCAGCCAGCGCGGCCGCGTCAGTCCGTCGAACGCCAGGCGCAGGCTGGGCTTGAGCGGCGTCGAGAAGCCGGTGCGCAAATTGTTCTCGCGATTGGCGCCCACCGGAATGTCGACGGTCACCACCAGCGTCTCGTAGCCGGCGCGCCGCACGCGCGCCAGCAGGGCCAGGATGCGGTCGACGTCGCCCGGCAGATAGGCCTGGAACCAGGTGCCGGGCGCCGCCTGCGCGACTTCCTCGAGCGGCGTCAGCGAGGACCCGCTGAGCACGGCCGGGATGCCGGCCTCGCGCGCCGCGCAGGCGAGCGCGAGGTCGCCGCCGTAGCCTGACAGCGCGGCCAGTCCCATCGGCGCGATGCCGAACGGACTGGCGTAGCGCGTGCCGAACAGCGTCACCGCCTGCGAGCGCTCGGACACGTTGACCAGCGTGCGCGGAATCAGCGACCAGGCATCCATTGCCGCCCGGTTGTCGCGCAGCGAGCGGTTGTCCTCGGCCGCGCCGTTCACGTAGCCGAAGATGGGCCGCGGCAGCAGACGCCGCGCCGCGGGCTCGAAGTCCTTCAGGGCAAGGATGCGGGACAGGTCGGGCATGGCGGCTCAGGCCAGCGTCTGTCCGCCGTCGAGCGTGATCACGCTGCCGGTGACGAAGGCCGAGGCGTCGCCGGCCAGCCAGACCGCGATCTCCTTGATCTCCTCGGGGCGGCCGATCCGGCCCAGCGGAACCTGGCGCACGAATGCAGCGTACTTCTCCGGCACCGACATCTCCGCTTCGGTGAGCGGCGTGAGGAAGCGGCCCGGCGCCAGCACGTTCACGCGCACGCCGTTGGGCGCCCACTCCATCGCGATCGCGCGCGAGAAATTGATGACCGCGGCCTTGGCCGCCGAGTACGGCGCGTTGCCCGCGCGGCCGCGCACGCCGGCCGTCGAGGCGATGTTGATGATCGAACCCGAGCGCTGCGCCGCCATCTGGCGCCCGACCGCGCGGCAGACCTTGAACGTGGACGACAGATTGGCCGCGATCACGCGATCCCACTCGTCGTCGCCGATGTCCAGCGTCGGCTTGCGCAGACTGCCGCCGGCGGAATTGACCAGCACGTCGATCCGACCGAACGCCGCCAGCGCCGCGTCGACCGCCGCGGCGATCTGCGCACTGTCGGTGACGTCGGCCACCGCCACGCAGGCGCGGCTGCCGCGCGCCTCGACCTCGCGCGCGACGGTCTCCAGGTCGGCGCGGGTGCGCGCGACCAGCACGACGTCGGCGCCGGCCTCGGCAAGGCCGTGGGCGATGGCACGGCCCAGGCCCTTGCCGGCGCCGGTCACCAGGGCCGCACGGCCGGCTAGCGGACGGGCGCCACCGCTGCTGCCGGCGGCCGCGCTGCTACCGGCAGCCGCGCCGATGCCGGCAGCGCCGCCCTGTGCTTCGCCGCCGCTCATTCCGCCTTGATCCCGGCAGAACGGATCACGCCGCCCCACTTGGCGGCATCGGCTGCCACCATGGCGCGGGTGGCCGCAGCGTCGGTGGCCAGCGTGGTCAGCCCCAGGCTGGCCAGCTGCGCCACTGCATCGGGCTGGCGCAGCGCCGCCATGAAGGCGTCCTGCAGGCGCGCCACCACCGGCGCCGGCACGCCCGCCGGCGCGAACACGGCGTACCAGACCGAGGCGGTGAAGTCGGGCAGCCCGGCCTCGGCCATGGTCGGCACCTCGGGCAGCTGGTCCACGCGTCTGGCCGAGGTCACGTTCAGCGCCTTCAGCGCGCCGGCGCGGATCTGCGGCAGCAGCGGCGGCATGTTCTCGAACGACAGCGTGATGACGCCGCCCAGCAGATCCTGCATCGCCGGTGCCGTGCCCTTGTACGGCACGTGGATCATCTCGGTGCCGGTCAGGCTCTCGAACAGCTTGGCGCACAGATGCTGCGTCGAACCCGGGCCGACCGAGCTGTAGCTCAGCTTGCCCGGCCGCGCCTTGATGTAGGCGATCAGTTCGCGCAGATTGGACACCGGCAGCGACGGATGCACGACCAGTACGTTAGGCACGGTGGCCACGCCTATCACCGGCTCGAAGTCGCGCTGCGGATCGTAGGGCAGCTTCGAGTACAGCGCCGGTGCCGTGGCATAGCCGGGTGTGCTGCCCAGCGTCAAGGTGTAGCCGTCGGGCTTGGAGCGCCCCACCGCGGCCGTGCCGACCTGGCCGCCGGCGCCCGGCTTGTTCTCCACCACCATCGGCTGCCCGAGCACCTTGCCGGCCTCGCGCGCCAGCAGGCGGCACAGCAGATCGTTCGTGCCGCCGGGCGCCCAGGGGCTCACCAGGGTGATCGGACGGGAAGGAAAGTCCTGGGCCAGTGCGGGCAAGGCGTGGACGAGCGCACCGGCTCCCAGTGCCTGCAACAGATGACGTCGCTGCATGATGAGGGCTCCTTGGTTTCTGGGGCTGCGAGGTTCAGGCCTCGGGCCGGATCTCGAAGGTGCAGATCGTCTCGACCGGCGCGGTGTAGATCAGGTCGGGCACGCTCAGGCTGGCGCGCGCCATGGCGGCGCGCTCGGGGCCGAACACCTGCACGAACAGATCGGAAGCGCCGTTCGAGACGTATGGGGCGCGCTCGAAACCCGGGGCGCCGTTGACGTAGATCAGCAGCTGCACGACGCGCACGATGCGGTCCAGGTCACCCAGCACCGCCTTGGCCTGCGCCAGATGGTTGATGGCGCACAGCCGCGCCGACTGGTAGGCCTCGTCCACGCTGACCTTGTCGCCGACCTTGCCGAGGTACGGAAACTCGCCGTTGGTATGGCCCAGCGCGCCCTGGCAGAAGAACAGGTTGCCCACCGCCACGCCGGGCACCAGCGCGGGATTGGCCTTGATCACCGGCGCGTCGGGCAGCGTGATGCCCAGCTCGGCCAGTCGGGATTCGATCTGCCGCATCGCTAGCCTCCGACCTCGGCGACGCATTCGATCTCCAGCAGGAAATCCTTGCGCGGCAGCCGCGCCTCGACCGTGGTCCGGGCCGGCCAGGTGTCGGGATCGGTGCCGAAGAACTCGCGGTAGATCTCGTTCATCTCGTCGAAATCGGCGCGGCGGTCCAGGAAGATGTTGACCTTGACCACTTGCTGCAGCGAAGAGCCGGCCTCTTCCAGGATGTTCTTCACGTTGAGCATGCTCTGGCGCATCTGCGCGGCGAAGTCGCCCTTGGCCAGCTGCATGTCGCCGAAGTACGGCGGGCAGCCCGACACGAACACCAGGTTGCCGGTCCTCACCGCGTGCGCATGCGGCGCCTTGGTGCGGGTGACTTTGGGGCTGTAGATCACTTTCTTGGCCATCGCGGAACTCCTTGGTCGAACGGATCCGCTCAATGTGCCGCAGCCGATGGAATGCAACAAACGAATTGTTTTGAACGCGACGTTGCCCAAAAAGCAACGCATGGCGACAATATCGAATGCTTCATACTTCGCTGCTCCGCTTCCAAGAGGTCGCCCGCACCGGCTCGATCCGCGCCGCGGCGGACCGCCTCTACGTCACGCCGTCGGCGCTCAGCCGCGAGCTGCAGAAGCTCGAACAGGACCTCGGCGTCGAGCTGTTCGAGCGCCGCGCGCGCGGCGTGGTGCTCACCGCCGCGGGCAAGATCTATCTGAACCACGTGCGCGACGTGCTGAACGGCGTCGAACGCATGCGCTCCGAGCTGGACGCGCTGCAGAACCTGCTGCGCGGCCACGTCACGCTGCTGTCGGTCGAAGGTTATGCGTCGGACTTCCTGGCGCCGGTGATCGCCCAGTTCCAGGACGACTACCCGAACATCCGCTTCTCGATGCGCATCACGGCGGCCACCGCGGTGGTGGCCGGCATCGCGAGCGGCGAAGCCGACATCGGGCTGGTGTTCAATCTGCAGCCCAATGAAGAGCTGCGCTCGGTGCTGCATCTGCACGTGCCGCTGCTCGCCGTGATGGCGCCCGGCCATCCGCTGGCGCGCCGCAAGAGCCTGTCGCTGGCGCAGCTCGTGCAGCAGCGGCTGGCGCTGCCCGACACCAGCTTCGGCGTGCGACGGCTGATCGATCTGCAAAGCCATCTGTCGAAGATCCATCTGACGCCGGCGCTGGAGGCCAACTCGCTGGCGGTGCTGCGCGGCTTTGTGCGCAACGGCGGCGGCATCACGCTGCTGTCGCGGATGTCGATCCGGCACGAGCTGGCCGCCGGCCAGCTCGTGGCGGTGCCGCTGGACGACGCGCTGCTGGTGCAGGGCGGCATCGACGTCTGCGTGCTCGACCGCCGCAAGCTGCCGGTGGCGGCTTCGGCCTTCCTCGAGCATCTGGTGCGCGTGGGGCAGTCGCAGGCCTGACAGGTCGACGGCCTGATGGGCCCCTGCGCTAAGCCGCTGAGCCGATAGCCGACGGCGAGTCGGCCCTCATCGTTGCGTGAAAGTCAACGCTGCGTACGAAAGAAGTCGTTTGTAGCGATGGCTGGCGCTGCTTAAGCTGCGTGAAACAACTGCGGTCCCCTTCATGCCTTCGTCCTTCGACCTCCACGCCGGCGGCGTCGAAACGCTGCCGCCGACCGATTTCCGCTGGCCCGACGGCAAGCGGCTGGGCATCTTCTTCCGCGTCGCGCTCGAGGCCTGGTCCGACGACGCATGGCCGGGCTTCGGACCCATGGGCAATCCGCTGCGGCCGGGCGTTCCCGACCTGAACGCGCTCGGCTGGGTCGAATACGGCATCCGCCGCGGCATCCATCGCATCCTCGACGTACTCGACCGGCAGCAGATCCGCACCAGCATGCTGATCTGCGGCGCGCTGGCCGAGCGCCATCCGCAGACGCTGCGCAGCATCGCCGACGCCGGCCACGAGATCATCGCGCACTCATGGGGCATGGACGTGATCCCCGCCTATCTGGACGAAGACGCCGAACGCGCCAATATCCGCCGCACCACCGAGGCGCTGGAACGCGCCTGCGGCGTACGGCCGACCGGCTGGATCAGCCCGCGCGCCACGCCGAGCCCGCGCACCGCGCGGCTGCTAGCCGAGGAAGGCTACCTGTGGCACGGCGACACGATGAACGACGACCTGCCGTACCTGGTGCGCTTCGGCGAGCATGAGATCGCCGCCTTCCCCGGCGGCATGGAAATGAACGACACGCCGCATGCGATCCGCTACGGCAATCCCCCGCGCCAGATGCTCGAGCTGTTCGACGACTGGCTCGACTACGTGCGGCGCCACGAACGCGGCGCCGTGCGGCTCAATCCGTCGATCCACGGCCACGTCTTCGGCCGCATCACCGGCATAGGCGTCTTCGAGCAATTGATCGAACGCGCCCGCGCGCTCGACGACGGCTGGATCGGCCGCCAGGGCGATGCCATTGCCCATCTGCGCCGGACGCTGGGCCGGCCATCACGTTGAACACCTTCCAGGAGCCTCCCATGACCGACCATTCGTCCCCGGCCCTGAGCCGACGCGACTTCGTCCTCGGCACCTCCGCGCTGGCCGCGCTGCTCGCCAGCGGCAGCGCCCGCGCCGCCAGCTTCCCCGAACGGCCGATCCGCTTCGTCATCCCCTACCCGCCCGGCGGCTCCACCGACATCGTCGGCCGGCTGGTGGCCAAGCAGATGGCCGAAGTACTGAAAGGGACCGTAGTGGTCGACAACAAGGGCGGCGCAGCCGGGGCGATCGGTGCCGCCGAAGTGGCCCGCGCGGCCCCCGACGGCTACACGCTGCTGGCCAACATCGTGACCTCGGCGGTGATCACGCCGATCACGCAGGCGCAGAACATCAACTACGACCCCGTCGGCGCCTTCCAGCCGGTAGCGATGGTCTGCAAGCTGCCCAACGTGCTGATCATCAACCCGGACATCCCGGCCCGCAACTTCACCGAGTTCGCGGCCTGGGCCCGCGCCAATCCTGCGCGCGCCAACTACGGGACCGGCGGCGCCGGCAGCGTCATGCATCTGACCGGCGAGCTGCTCAAGCGCGATGGCAAGTTCAACATGACGCACGTGCCCTACCGCGGCGCGGCTGCCGCGATCCAGGACCTGATGGGCGGCAACGTGGCAGCGGTGCTGGACAACATCACCGGCGTGATCGGCATGGTCCGCGCCGGCAAGGTGCGCGCCATCGGCGTGTCCACGGAGCAGCGCTCGGCCGCGCTGCCCGACGTGCCCACCTTCGCCGAGCAGGGCGTGCCGGGCTTCGCCAACTCGAGCTGGTTCGGCGTGTTCACCCGCGCCGGCACGCCGGCCGGCATCGTCGCGCAGCTGGAGAAAGCGGTGATCGAGGGCTGCGCGCATCCCGACGCGGTGGCCAAGCTGAAGGATCTCGGCGCCATCCCCGATCCAATGAGCGCTCGCGCGCTCGATACCTTCTGGAAGGCCGAGTTCGCGTACTGGAAGCAGGCCATCACGGCGGCCGGCCTGCCGCTGAACTGAGCCGGTGCGGCGGCGCGTCCACGCGGGGGCGCCGGCGGCGACCGCTCGGCTGCCCGGCTGCCCGGCTGCCCGGCTGCTCCCGGCGCTGCCGCGTCCGGCCCAGCAGCGCCTGAGGCAACGGCCCTTCAGCGCCGCAGGCAGGGCTCGGTCAGCGCGCGGCGCATCGTGTCCGGCCACGCCACCGAACGCTTCTGCCGGTGATCGACCCAGACCAGCGTCGCGGTGCCGCTGGCGTACAGCGTCTGCGGATCATCGGTGCGCGACAGCTCGACGTAGGTCCGCAGGCTGGAGCGCCCGATCTCGTCGACGTGCTGCCGCAGCAGCACGGTGCCGGGGTAACGCAGCTCGCGGCGGAACGAACAGCCGGTCTCGACCACCACGAGCCCTTCCCCGCCCGGATCGCGCTGGAAGCCCATTGCGTCGAACCAGGCGATCCGCAGCTGCTCCATGTAGCGGAAGTAGACGGTATTGTTGACATGGCCCATCGCGTCCATGTCACCCCAGCGGATCGGCATCTCCAGTTCGAACACGAAGACGCGCGGCGCCTCGCCGGGCAGCGCCGCCGCGCTCATAGCGCGAAGCCGTCGTCGGCGGCGATCACCGCGCCATTGATGAAGTTCGACTGATCCGAGGCCAGCAGCAGCAGCACGCCGTCGAGGTCCTCGGCCTGGCCGACGCGCCGGCGCGGCAACATGTTGATCAGCTTCTGGCCGGCCTCCGTCTTCCAGTGCTGCGAGTTGATCTCGGTCTCGATGTAGCCCGGGCAGACCGCATTGGTATTGATGTTGTAGCGCGCCCACTCCAGCGCCATCGCCTTGGTCATGTGTACCACGGCCGCCTTGCTCATGCAGTAGATGCCGATCTGCGCCAGCACGCGCAGGCCCGCCATCGACGCGATGTTGATGATGCGTGCCTGCCGCCGCGGCTCCTCCTTGGCGCGCGCGATCATCCGGCGCGCGACCTCCTGGGCGACGAAGAACGATCCGCGCGTATTGGTGCCGAACACGAAGTCGAAATCCTCGGGCTGCACGTCGACCAGCTTCTGCGTCGTGCTCACGCCGGAGTTGTTGACCAGCACGTCGATCGGGCCCGCCTCGGCCTCGGCCTGCGCGATCGCGGCGCGTATGCTGTCGACGCTGGTGACGTCCATGGCGACCACGTGCGCGTCGCCGCCGGCTGCTTCGATCTCGGCGCGCAATTCCTTCAGGCGCTCGACCCGCCGCGACGCCAGCACTACCTGGGCGCCGTTGTCGGCCAGCACGCGCGCGAAACGCGCACCCAGCCCGCTCGAGGCGCCGGTGACGAGTGCGGTCTTGCCGCTCAGATTGAAGGACGTGGTCATGCAGGGTCTCCTGGGCGCGTATTGACGTCGGCCCGATGTTAGCCGAAAGCCGCCGCCCGCCCGGCGCGCGATTTGCGCCGCCCCCGCTGTTTCCGGGACAATCGCAGCCGAATTCGCCTCCTCCCCCTCTCCCCACACCCGGAGACTCCCGAAGATGGACATCCAGCGCGATTCGATGGAGTTCGACGTTCTGATCGTAGGCGGCGGCCCTGCCGGCCTCGCCGCGGCCATCCGCCTGAAGCAGCTTGCTGCCGAACACGGCCGCGACGTCAACGTCTGCGTCATCGAGAAAGGCTCGGAGATCGGCGCGCATACGCTGTCGGGTGCGGTCATGGATCCGCGCGCGCTCAACGAACTGCTGCCCGACTGGCGCTCGCTCGACGCGCCGCTGCGCACCGAGGTCACCGAAGACCGCTTCCTGTTCCTGTCGGAGCGCTCGTCGCGGCAGGTGCCGGCCTGGATGCTGCCGGACTGTTTCACGAACCACGGCAACTACATCGTCGGCCTGGGCAACGTCGTCCGCTGGCTGGGCCAGCAGGCCGAGGCGCTCGGCGTCGAGATCTATCCCGGCTTCGCCGCCGCCGAAATCCTGTATCGCGACGACGGCTCGGTACGCGGCGTGGCTACCGGCAACATGGGCGTCGGACGCGACGGCGAACCGACCGACAGTTTCCAGCCCGGCATGGAGCTGCTGGCCAAGTACACGTTCTTCGCCGAAGGCTCGCGCGGCCATCTGGGCCGCCAGCTGATCGCGCGCTACAAGCTGGACGAAGGCCGCGACCCGCAGAGCTACGGCATCGGCGTCAAGGAACTGTGGGAGATCGACCCCGCCAAGTTCAAGTCCGGCCTGGTGGTGCACACCGCCGGCTGGCCGCTGGACAGCGCCACCTACGGCGGCTCGTTCCTGTACCACTTCGAGGACAACAAGGTCACGCTCGGCTACGTCGTCGGCCTGAACTACCGCAATCCGTATCTGTCGCCGTTCGAGGAATTCCAGCGCTACAAGACGCACCCGTCGATCCGCACCTTCCTCGAGGGCGGCAAGCGGCTGGCCTACGGCGCGCGCGCGATCACCGCCGGCGGGCTGAACGCGCTGCCGAAGTTCACGTTCCCCGGCGGCTGCATGATCGGCTGCGAGGCCGGCTTCCTGAACGCGTCGCGCATCAAGGGCAGCCACGCAGCGATCAAGACCGGCATGCTGGCCGCCGAAGCCGCCTTCGAGGCGCTGGGCGCGGGCCGCGAGGCCGACGAGCTGAGCGCCTACCCCGAGGCCTTCCGCGCTTCGTGGCTGTACGACGAGCTCTATCGCGCCCGCAACTTCAAGCCGGCGATGAGCAAGGGCCTGTGGCTGGGCACGCTGCTGGTCGGCATCGATCAGGTGGTATTCCGCGGCAAGGCGCCGTTCACGATGCACACCACCAAGGCGGACCACGAGTACCTGCTGCCGGCCGATCAGTGCCAGCCGATCCAGTATCCGAAGCCCGACGGCAAGCTCAGCTTCGACCGGCTGTCCTCGGTGTTCATCTCGAACACCAATCACGAGGAGAACCAGCCGGCGCACCTGACGCTGAAGGATCCGGCGGTGCCGGTCGACATCAACCTGGCGCGCTACGCGGGTCCGGAGCAGCGCTACTGTCCGGCCGGCGTCTATGAGTTCGTCAAGAACGACGACGGCAGCGAGCGCCTGCAGATCAACGCGCAGAACTGCGTGCACTGCAAGACCTGTGACATCAAGGATCCCACGCAGAACATCGTCTGGGTGGTGCCTGAAGGCGGCGGCGGCCCCAACTACTCGGGCATGTGAGCCACTCGGGCATTTGAGTCCACCGGGGCGGCACGACGCCGCCCACAGCAAGACGCCCCACCGGCGCTTCGCCGATGGGGCGTCTGTTCATTTGGGGAACCGGCCTGGACACAGGCGCCGAACCCGGCCGGCGGGCATCATGCCCGCGTGGGCAACGGACCGACCGGGTCGGTGCGGCAGTGTTCCGGCTGTGACCGCGTGCTGGGTTCGGGTGCCGGCTTACTGGCCGAACTGGCGCGCGCGGCGCTGACCGCCGCCACCGCCGTAGCCGCCTCGGCCGCCACCGCCTTCGCGGTCGCCGCCACCGCCACCGCCGCCGTAGCCCCCGCCACCATAGCCGCCGCCGCCGCCGCCGTAACCACCGCCGCCGCCGCGGCCATATCCGCCGCCGCCGCCGCCGCCGTTGCCGCCGCCACCGCCGTAACCGCCGCCGCCCGGACGACGACCGCCGCCACCGCCGCCGGCCTGCTCGCGTGCCTCATTGACGACCAGGCTGCGGCCTTCCAGCGAATAGCCGTTCAGCGCGCGGATCGCCGCCTGCGCGGCTTCGTCGGATGCCATCGTGACGAAACCGAAACCGCGTGAGCGGCCGGTTTCACGATCGGTCACGATCTTGGCGTCGGTGACTTCACCGTGATTGCCGAACAGCTGCGACAGCTGGGCATCGGTCGCTCGCCACGGCAGGTTGCCCACGTAGATCTTGGTTCCCATCTAAAGCTCATTTCCTCGAACCGTTGGATTCATTGCATTTCGAGGAACACCGGAACCAGCAACCCGAGAAATGCAACTCCGTGAGCCGAACGAAACACCGACTCGCATCTGACTTTGCCACAAACCCCAAGAAAATCCCAGAGGTGTCAACCCCGATGCTCGGATGCTTTTCCGGAGCCGCTCCATGACTCACCACGCTGGTTCGATGGTGCACCGCGATGGAACCTCCGCGGTGCTCGATGATGAGCCGGATCGGTGCGTTGCGAGCTGCTTTCGCGGCAGGGCTTGATCCCCTGTAGTAAACTGTATAAAAATACAGTCAACCCCATTTTTTCGGAGTCAATCCCGATGCGCGAATTGACCGCCCGGCAGCAGGAAATCCTGAACCTGATCCGGCAGCACATCGCCGAAACCGGCTTTCCGCCGACACGCGCCGAAATCGCCGCCCGCCTCGGCTTCCGCTCGCCGAACGCGGCCGAAGATCATCTGAAAGCCCTAGCGCGTAAGGGGGTTATAGAGCTGATGTCCGGCGCTTCACGCGGCATCCGCCTGAAGCGACTGCCGGACGAGCATCACGACGAGCCGCAGCCCGTGCAGATCGCGCTGAGCCTGCCGCTGGTCGGGCGTGTCGCCGCCGGCAGCCCGATTCTCGCGCAGCAGCACATCGATGCCCATTACGCGGTCGATCCCAATCTGTTTGCCGCTCCGCCCGACTATCTGCTGAAGGTGCGCGGCCTGAGCATGCGCGATGCCGGCATCCTGGACGGCGACCTGCTCGCCGTCAAACGGAGCGACGAAGCGCGCAACGGCCAGATCGTCGTGGCCCGCGTCGGCGACGACGTCACCGTCAAGCGCTGGCGACGCAAGGGCGCCATCGTCGAGCTGCTGCCCGAGAACCCCGATTTCACGCCCATCGTCGTCGATACGCGCAGCGAGCCGCTGGCGCTCGAAGGCATCGCCGTCGGGCTGCTGCGGGCCGGCAAGTCCTGGTAGCCACTGGCAGCCATTCTTCGAAGTCACGGAAGTCGTCCCATGTCGTCATCGCTGCCCGCCGAGGTCTGGCGCGCCAGCCAGCTCGGCCGCTCCCCGGTGCTCGCCCTGTCCAGCGGTTTCCCCGCGCTCGATGCCGAGCTGCCCGGCGCCGGCTGGCCGGTGGGCGTGCTCACCGAGCTGATCGGCCGTGAATCCGGCATCGGCGAGCTGCGGCTGCTGATCCCGCTGCTGCGGCAATTGAGCCGCGAGCGCAAGTTCATCGTGCTGCTGGCCCCGCCGCATCTCCCGTACGCGCCGGCGCTGGCCAGTCATGGCATCGATCTCGACTATCTGCTGATCGTGCAGGCGCCGCACGCTGCCGACCGCCTGTGGGCCGTCGAGCAAAGCCTGAAGAGCGCTGCCTTCGGCGCGCTGCTGGCCTGGCTGCCGCATGAGCGCACGCGGCCCGAGCACCTGCGCCGGCTGCAGCTGGCCGCGCAGACGGCCGGCGGTCCGGCCTTCCTGTTCCGGCCGCTGCCGGCTCAATTCGAGCCCTCGCCGGCACCGCTGCGCCTGCTGCTGCTGCCCAGGCCCGAGCAGCGGCTGTCGGTGCAGATCCTGAAGCGCCGCGGCCCGGTGGCCCACGACCCGCTGCTGCTCGATCTGCCGCAGCCGCCGGCCACGATCCGTCTGCGGCGCCATGCCGATGCAGAGGCTCCGATGACTGCCGCCGCCGCAGCCGCGGCTGAGGCAGCTGCCGCGGCTACGGCCGGCACGCGGCCGGCGTTGCTGAACTAGAGCCTCGCCCGCTGCCGAAGGCACGAGCGCGCTGCCGTCGTCGGCCAGGGAAATCCGCGCCATGGTGTGGGCCGCCTTGTTTTTCGAGCAGCTATCGCTGCAGGCCATCGCGCGCGGCCAGCTCGAGCCCGCCGGCGCGGCGGCGCCGGCACCGCGCCCCCTGGCCATCGTCGATGCCCTGCGCATCCTCTCCGCCGACGCACGGGCGCAGACTGCCGGCGTCGCGGCCGGCATGAAACGAGCCGCCGCACTGGCGCTGATGCCTCGCCTGCTGCTGCGCGAACGCGACGCAGCGCTCGATCTCGCTGCGCTGTCCGGGCTCGCCACCTGGGCGCAGCAGTTCACGCCTGCGGTCAGCCTGCAATCGGCCCCCTTGTTCGGCATCGACGACGACGTCGTCGCTCCGGCCGGCCTCCTGCTCGACATCGGCGCCAGCCTTGGCTACTTCGGCGGGCTCGCTGCGCTGCTCGAACGACTGCGGCAAGGATTGGGCGAGCTCGGCTTCCAGGCCCGGCTGGCAACCGCGCCCAACCCCGATGCCGCCTGGCTGCTGGCCCGCCATCGCGACGGCTGGCTCATCGACCGGCCCGACCTGGAGCGCGCCATCGGCGCCTTGCCGGCCGCGCTGCTGGCGCCCGAGCGCGCGCAGCGGCAGAAGCTGGCCGCCATCGGCCTGCCGCGCATCCGCGATCTTCAGCAATTGCCGCGCGCGGGTGTGGCACGGCGCTTCGGCCACACGCTGCTCGACGAACTCGATTTCGCGCTCGGCCGGCGCAAGCGCCCGCGCGACTGGTTCGAAGCGGCGCCGATCTTCGAGCACCGGCTCGAACTGCTGGCCTCGGTCGAGCATGCACCGGCGCTGCTGTTCGGCGCGCGCCGGCTGTTGAAGCTGCTGACGGGTTGGCTGGCGGCGCGGCAGCGCGCCGCTCGCGAAGTGACGCTGACGCTCGAGCACGATGACTGCGATCCGACCATCGTACCCCTCCGGCTCGCCGACCCCAGCCGCGAGGCGGCGCGCCTCGAGCTGCTGCTGCGCGAACAGCTCGATCGCCTGCGGCTGCCGGCTCCCGTGCAGGCGCTGCGGCTCTGCTGCCTCGAACCGGTGGCGCAAGCCGCAGCCAGCGATGAACTGTTCCCCGGCGTCCGCCAGGCCGACGAACAATTGAACCGTCTGGTCGAAAGACTGCAGGCGCGCCTGGGCAGCGAGCACGTGCTGCGTTTGCGGATGGCTGCCGATCATCGTCCTGAAGCGGCCTATCGCATCGAGCCGCTCGACGCACTCGATACGCCCGGCAGCCGCGCGCGGTCCGGCAGGACGACGGCGGAGGCTGGGGCTGGGGCTGGGGCTGGGGCTG
>JBFWXS010000020.1:0-47456 GCA_050187175.1 Burkholderiaceae bacterium | reverse complement strand
GGCTGGGGCTGGGGCTGGGGCTGGGGCTGCAGCAGCCTCGACCGCCGGCCCCGGCCTGCCGCGGCCGCTCTGGCTGCTCGATGAACCGATCGCGCTGGACGAGCGCGACCAGCGTCCGTACTGGCATTCACCGCTGACGCTGCTGGCCGGACCCGAGCGCATCGAAGGCGGCTGGTGGGATGAAGGGCTGGTGCAGCGCGATTATTTCGTCGCCGAGAACCGGCAACACGCGCTGCTATGGATCTATCGCGAACGCTTCGCGCGGCCCGACGGGGAACGCAGCTGGTATCTGCACGGCTGCTTCGGCTGAGCCGCCGCGCGAGCCGTCACGTCAAGTCAGGACGCCATCCGCTCAACACGGCGCGGGCCTGGGCGAGGCCGCACCACGGCAGTCCGTACAGCGCTGCGTCAACGGACGATCGCACAAGGCTTCGAAGGAAATGTCGGCACCGCAGACCACACAGCGCCCGTAGGTACCCTCTTCGAGGCGCCGCTGAGCCGCCCTCAGCTCACGCCATTCGGCAATGCCGCGCAGCGCTTCGCTCAGATCGACGTCTCCGCGCCTGGCGCGTTGCGCCGCCAGACTGCCGCTGATAGCGCCCGACCGCCGCAAAGGAACGCTGCTCTCACCAAGCTCGCACGCGATCTCGTCCTCGAGCGACGCCAGCCGACGCGCAATGCGTTCGCCCAGTTCGACGATCTGTGCTTCCGACAAGAGCATGCTCCTCTCCAAGGGATGGCATGCATCGTAAAAGCGGGGTGCCCCGAGGGGCTTGACAGCGATCAACGCCGTCGTGGAGCCCGCTGCACGAGTCCTGTCAGACCGGCCCGATCCGGTCCACCGCATCGGTGATCAACCCGTCCAGTCCCCAGCCGAACAGCTGCCGCGCCCGCGCTGCATCATTGACGGTGTAAGTCAGCACCCGCAGGCCGACGCGATGCGCCCGAGCGATGAGAGACGCCGTCAACGAACGCGAGGCCACGACCAGCGCCACGCAGTCCAGTGCACCGCAGCGCACCTCCCAATCGGAGCCGGGCTCGGCCAGCAGCAAGGCGCGCGGCAGCTGCGGCGCCTGTTCGCGCGCACTGCGCAGCGCGACCTCGGAGAACGAAGACAGCAGCGGGGGCGGCAACGATGGAGACTGCGGCTGCGGCTGCGGCTGCGGCTGCGACTGCGACTGCGACTGCGGTTGCAGCATCGGCGACCGCCCAGCGCGCACCCCCTCTGATGCCAGCCAAGCCTGCCATGCCTGCCGCGCCACCCCGGCGCCGGTCTCGGCGTCACGTCCCGCGCACGGCTTGATCTCGACGTTGGCCAGTGCGCGCTGGCCGGCCAGATAGCGCAGCGTCGAATCGAGCGTCGGCACTCGTTCGCCCGCGAACGCGGGCGAATGCCAGCCGCCGGCATCGAGACGCGCGATCAACGCGAATTCGTGATCGGCGACGCGTCCGTGGCCATCGGTGGTGCGATCCAGCGTCGCGTCGTGCATCAGCAGCGGCACGCCGTCGCGCGACAGCTTCGCGTCGAACTCGAACATCGAGTAGCCATGCGAGATGCCGAGCCGCATGGCCGCCAGCGTATTCTCCGGCGCGAGTCGGCCCGCGCCGCGATGCGCGATGTACTTCGGATAAGGCCAGTCGTCGAATGACACGCGGAATACGTTCGGACTCGCTGCGCGGATCGGCGCCCCTTCATTGCACGGAGCGGCCCCGCTTGTCCGAGACGACGCGGCCGTCCTTCAACACGAGCATCAGCCGCCGCAGGTTCTGGATGTCGTCGAGCGGGTTGCCGTCGACCACGATCAGGTCGGCGATCTTGCCGACCTCGATGGTGCCCAGCTGGTCGCCGACGCCGCAGATCTCGGCGCCGTGTGCGGTGGCCGCGCGCAGCGTCTGCCATGGCGTCGCGCCATTGGCCACCCACAGCCCGATCTCGAGCAGCGCCGCCTCGGAGAGCGGGCGGATGTCCGAGCCCAGCGCCATGCGCACGCCGGCGTTCAGCGCCTTGATGAAACCCTCGCGATGGACGTCCGTGGCCGCCTCGGCGCGGCAGCACAGCGCATGCGCCATATTGCGCTGCCTGGTCCAGCGCTGCTCCCAGATGTTGCGTGCCTGCCCGGGAGTGAGATGGCTGATCGCGAGCGTGGGCACGTACCAGGTGCGATGCTCGACGAACAGCTCTATGCATTCGTCATCGAGGATGTAGCCGTGCTCGACGCTGTGCACGCCGTGGCGGATGGCCTGCTTCACGACGCCCGGATGCGTGGCATGGGCCATGATCGGAAATTCGCGCAGATGGCAGATGTCGAACGCCGCCTTCAACTCGTCGGGCAGCAGGAACGAGTGCCGGTGCAGATCCCACGACGGCCCGATGATGCCGCCCGACAGATTGAGCTTGATGTGGTCGACGCCGTTCCGGATCTGCTCGCGGATCGCCTTGACGAAGCCGTACGGGCCATCGCATTCGAGCGCATGCCCCGAGCTCAGGAAGTGTCCGCCCGACGTCGTCAGGAAATGGCCGGCGGCGAAGACGCGCGGACCGATGTGCTGCCCGCTGTCGAAGGCGCGCTTCCACGCCACGTCCATGTAATCGTGCGCGCCGGCGCTGCGAAAGCCGATGATCCCGGAGTCGAGCAAGGCACGCTGCAAGCGGCTGCCGAACAGCGTCACCTGTTCGGGCAAGGGCATGTCGGTGACCGACGCGAAGAAGTCCGGATGCACGTGCACGTCCCACAAGCCGGGGCACAGGCTGGCGCCAGCCAGGTCGATCACCTCGGCGTCATCGGCCCGGAAGCCGGCTTCGGGCGGCTGGATCTCGACGATGCGGCCCCGCTCGATCAGCACCGACATGTTCGGCCGCGCCTGCGGCTGCACGCAATCGATCAGATTGGCGCCGACGAGCAGCAGGGGGCCGGACGGGGATTCAGTCACGATGTGAGCTCCGATGGCGTCGATCGAATGCCGCGCCAGGCCCCGCGCGGAGCCGGCCGATGGAGGCGATTCAGGATCGGCAGTGTAGTGCGACTCTTCGAATGAGGGAAAAGGCCCACCCAGACTACTGGATATTTATACAATATCCTAGTCATGCTTCCGTCCTACGCCGAACTGCATTGCGTTACCAACTTCTCGTTCCTGCGCGGCGCCTCGCATCCGGGCGAACTGGTCGAGCGCGCGCATGAACTGGGCTACTCGGCGCTCGCCATCACCGACGAATGCTCGCTGGCCGGCGTCGTGCGCGCGCATCAGCAGGCCCGGCTCAGCGGGCTGAAGCTGATCATCGGCGCCGAGTTCTCGCTGCGCGAAGCCTTCGGCGACGACAGCCGGCTGGTGCTGCTGGCCACCAACCGCAACGGCTACGGCAACCTGTCGGAGCTGATCAGCCGGACGCGGATGCGCGCCGCCAAGGGCACGTACCGGCTGCTGCCCGACGACCTGGCCCGAGGCATCGACGACTGCCTGGCGCTGCTGATACCCGGGCCCGCGATCGCGACCGATCGTTCGCCCCTCGACGCGCCAGCCGGGAGCCGTGCATCGGCCGATGCGCATGCGCCAGCCGGCATGCAGGAAACGGAGTCCGATGACCCCTCGCCTAGCCTCCGGCTGCTGCGCCTGGCGCGCTTCTTTCGCGAGCGCTTCGATGGCCGCTGCTGGCTCGGCGTGCCGCTGCTGACGCGCGGCCACGACCAGATGCTGCTCGAACGCAGCCTGGAGATCGCGAAGCTGGCCGGCTTGCCTGCGCTGGCTTGCGGCGACGTCCATTACCACGTGCGCTCGCGCAAGACGCTGCAGGACACCCTGACCGCGATCCGCCTGCGCACGCCGGTGCGCGAGCTGGGTTTCGCGCTGAGCCCGAATGCCGAGCAGCATCTGCGCAGCCGCACGCGGCTGGCGCGGCTGTATCCGCGGGCGCTGCTCGACGAGACGGTGGTGGTGGCTGAGCGGTGCTGCTTTTCGCTCAAGGAGTTGCGCTACGAATATCCGACTGAAATCGTGCCGGCCGAACACACATCGACCAGCTGGCTGCGCAAGCTCACCGAGGATGGTCTGGTGCGACGTTATCCGCACGGTGCGCCCGCGAAGATCAGGGAACAGATCGAATACGAGCTCAAGCTGATCGCAGAGTTGGAGTTCGAGCACTACTTCCTCACTGTCGCGGACATCGTCGCATTCGCACGCTCACGGAACATCCTGTGCCAGGGCCGCGGCTCGGCGGCCAACTCGGTCGTCTGCTATTGCCTGGGCATCACCGAGGTCGACCCGGGGCGCACCAATCTGCTGTTCGAGCGCTTCATCAGCCGAGCACGCGGCGAGCCGCCCGACATCGACGTCGACTTCGAACACCAGCGTCGCGAGGAGGTCATCCAGCATCTGTACCAGACCTATGGCCGCGACCGCGCCGCGCTGACCGCCACCGTCATCTGCTACCGCTCGCGCTCGGCATTGCGCGACGTGGGCCGCGCGCTGGGCGTCGACGCACAGCGCGTCGATCAAGTTGCAAGCTCGCACCAGTGGTGGGACGGCGGACTGCAAGGCGAAGCCCTGCGCGAAGCCGGCTTCGACCCCGATTCGACGCTGGCCCGACAGTGGCTGGCACTGGCAGCGACGCTGCGCAATTTTCCGCGCCATCTGTCGCAGCACACCGGCGGCTTCGTGCTGTCACGCGGCCCGCTGACGCGGCTGGTACCGGTGGAGAACGCGACGATGGATGATCGCAGCGTGATCCAGTGGGACAAGGACGACCTCGACGCGGTCGGCCTGCTGAAGGTCGACGTACTGGCGCTGGGCATGCTCAGCGCGATCCGCCGCGCGCTCGACATGATAGGCCGGCGGCGCGGCATCGAGTTCCGCATGCAGGACATTCCCGAGGGTGATAACGACACTTACGAGATGATTTCGCGCGCCGACACGATCGGCGTGTTCCAGATCGAATCGCGCGCGCAGATGAGCATGCTGCCCCGGCTGCGGCCGAGGGAATACTACGACCTGGTGGTGCAGGTGGCGATCGTGCGGCCCGGTCCGATTCAAGGCGGCATGGTGCATCCGTACCTGAAGCGCCGGCAGTCGTCAGAAGCGGTCACCTACCCGAAAGATGAGCTGGCGCCGGCGCTGGAGCGCACGCTCGGCGTGCCGATCTTTCAGGAACAGGTGATGCAGATCGCGATGATCGCCGCCAAGTTCACGCCCGATGAAGCCGATGCCTTGCGTCGCTCGATGGCGGCTTGGCGGCGCAGCGGCAGCCTCGAGCGCTTCCGCGGGCGGCTGATCGAGACCATGGTCCGGCGCGACTATCCGCGCGACTTCGCCGAAGCCATCTTCCGCCAGATCGAAGGCTTCGGCGAATACGGCTTCCCGGAAAGCCATGCCGCCAGCTTCGCGCTGCTCGTCTACGTGTCGAGCTGGATCAAGCGGCATGAACCCGCCGCGTTCCTGGCGGCGCTGCTGAACAGCCAGCCGATGGGCTTCTATGCCCCTGCACAGCTAGTGCGCGATGCGCGCGCGCACGGCGTCGAAGTACGCGGCGTCGACGTGCTGATCAGCGACGAGGACAGCACGCTGGAGGAACAGCCGGGCATCGGTCCTTACCGGCCGCCCGATTGCGCCCGACGGCTCGAGGCGCAACCGCAACCGCAATCGCAATCGCAATCGCTGGACACGCGCCCGCAGCCGATCGATACCCGCCCGCAGCCGGCAGTGCGGCTCGGTCTGCGGCAGGTGCGCGGCCTGGCCCCTGCCGCCATCGAGCGGCTGCTCGCCGCCCGCGAACAGCGGCGCCGCGAACGCGGGCCTGCGCCGCTGTTCGACAACGTCGAGGACCTGGCGCGCAGCGCACGCCTCGAGCCGCACGATCTGCAATGCCTGGCGCACAGCAATGCTCTGCGCTCGCTGGCCGGCCATCGCCGCCAGGCGCACTGGACTGCCGCCGGCGTGACGCCGCTGCCGCCCCTGCTGGCCGACTCGCGCTTCGACGAGGCGGCGCTCGAGCTGGCCCCGCTCAGCGAAGGCCAGGAGATCATCGCCGACTACCGCAGCCTCGGCCTGCCGATGGGCCGCCATCCGCTGGCGCTGCTGCGGGAGCGGCTGGCGCGCCACGGCATCGCCACCGCGCAGGATCTGCAGACGCTGGCCAGTCGCGAGCCTGCACGCGCCAGCGGTCTGGTGACGCACCGGCAGCGGCCGGGAACGGCCAGCGGCACGATCTTCGTGACGCTGGAGGACGAGACCGGCGCGGTCAACGTCATCGTCTGGCCGAAGGTGTTCGAGCGCTACCGCCGCGAGCTGCTCGGGGCGCGGCTGATGACGGTGTTCGGTGTCTGGCAGCGCGACGAGATGAGCGGCGAGGTGCGCCATCTGCTGGCGCGGCGCATCTTCGACCACAGCGAGCTGCTGGGCCGCATCGACGTGCGCAGCCGGGATTTCCGCTGAGCGCCCACACCAGCGCTGTGCTCATGGTGATGGCGGGCTGCGCTAACAGCGCTAAGGGCGTATGACCGGGCAGGCTCATAGCGTGTGGCCGGCCCGCGCCAGCGTCCGCTTGGCGATGTTCAGCTGGTGGATCTGGCTCGTGCCTTCATACAGCCGGAACAGCCGCACGTCGCGATAGAAGCGCTCGATGCCGTAGTCGCCGATATAGCCGTAGCCGCCGAACATCTGCACGGCGCGGTCGGCGACGCGGCCGCACATCTCCGACGCGAAGTACTTGCAGATCGACGCTTCCATGGTCACGTCGACGCCTGCGTCGCGCTGCCGCGCCGTCTCGAGCACCAGCGCGCGGGCGGCATGGATCTCGGTCTGGCAGTCGGCGATCATCGCCTGGATCAGCTGGAAGCGGGCCAGCGGCTGGCCGAACTGCTTGCGTGCCGCAACGAATTCGATCGCATCGTCCAGCATGCGGATCGCCGGGCCGATGCACAGCGCCGCCAGGTGGATGCGCTGCTTGTTCAGCACCTTCATCGCCGTCTTGAAGCCCTGCCCCTCGCGGCCGCCGATGAGGTTCTCCGCGGGCACCCGGCAGTTCTTGAAGTGCACTTCGGAGACCGGCGAACCGGCCTGGCCCATCTTGTCGTAGGCGGGGCCGGTGGACAGGCCGAGCGTACCGCGCTCCACCAGGAAGGCCGAGATTCCGCGCGCCGAGGAATCGCCCGGATCGGTGCGCGCCATGACGGTGAACAGATCTGCGATCGGCGCATTGGTGATGAAGCACTTAGTGCCGTTGAGCACGTACTCGTCGCCGTCGCGGCGCGCCGACGTGCGCAGTGCCAGTGCGTCGGAGCCGGCCTCCGGCTCGGTCAGCGCGAACGCGCCGGTGAGCTGGCCGCTGGCCAGCCGAGGCAGATAGCGCCGCTTCTGCTCGTCGGTGCCGTCAGCCACCAGTGCTTCCGAGCCTATGCCGGTATTGGTGCCGACGCGCGCGCGAAAGGCCACCGAACACTGCGACAGCTCGATGGCCGCCAGCACCAGTTCCTCGGTGGTCATGCCCGCGCCGCCGTAGTCGCCGGGAATCGAATAGCCGAACAGCCCCTGGCGCGCCATGTCGGCGACCAGTTCGGCCGGCACTTCGTCGAGACGTGCCACAGCGGCTTCCTGCGGCACCAGCCGCTCGCGTACGTAGCGGCGCAGGTTGCCGAGGAAAACGTCGAAGATCTCGGGATTGCGAACCATGAAGCGACTCCTTGCTCGGCGGACCGCAGCATCGACGCCACCCACCTTACCGAGCGGCACGCCGAGCGCAAGCGCTTGTTTTCGATATCTTGAATGCGTTCAGCCGGCCCGGTAGGATGGTTGCCGGTTCGCTCGGGCTCACTGGTTCACACGTTCACACGAGCCCGCGGGCCGGCACCGATCCACACCGGTCCGCGCCCACCCTCCGCCGATCCCGGCTCCGCATGCTGCGCCGGGCACCGAATCGCGCCGCGCAGGACGCGCACGCCTGCGCCTGATTCAGCCGCGCAGACCCCGCGCCAGATCGGCGCACAGGTCGTCCGGATCCTCGAGCCCGACGGCGATCCGCAGCAGCCCTTCTCCGATGCCCGCCTCGCGGCGCGCGTCGAGCGACATGCGGCCGTGCGTGGTGCTGGCGGGATGCGTGATCGTCGACTTGACGTCGCCGAGGTTCGCGGTGATAGACAGCAGCTTGCAGCCGTCGACCACGCGCCAGGCATTGGCCTTGCGCTGCGCGTCGTCGGCGCCGTCCAGCTCGAACGCGAGCACTGCTCCGCCGCCCCGCTGCTGCGCCTGGGCAAGCGCATGCTGCGGATGCGATTCCAGGCCCGGATACAGCACGCGCAGCACGCCGGGCTGCGCCTCGAGCCAGCGCGCCACGCGCAGCGCGTTCTCGGCATGCCGCTGCATGCGCACCGACAGCGTCTCCAGGCCTTTGCTCAGCACCCAGGCATTGAACGCCGACATCGTCGGCCCGCAATAGCGGACCACCGGCTGCAGCGATTCCTCGATGTACTTGGTCGAGCCGACCACCGCGCCGCCGATCACCCGCCCCTGCCCGTCCAGGTACTTGGTCGCCGAATGCACGATGATGTCGGCCCCCAGCGCCAGCGGCTGCTGCAGCGCGGGCGTGCAGAAGCAGTTATCGACGACCAGCGGAATACCGTGGCGCCGGCCCAGCGCGGACAGCGCTTTCAGATCGCCGACCTCGGTCAGCGGGTTCGACGGCGTCTCCAGGAACAGCATGCGCGTGTTCGGACGGATCGCCGCCGCCCAGGCGTCGGGGTCGGACAGCGGAACATAGGTGGTCTCGATGCCGTAGCGCGCGAACAGCGCGAACAGCTGCAGCGTGGTGCCGAACACGCCCTGCGAGCAGACGACGTGATCGCCGGTCTTGGTGAGGCTGATCAGCACCGACATGATCGCCGACATGCCCGAGGCCGTGGCGCGCGCGTCGTCGGCGCCTTCGAGCGCCGCCAACCGCTTCTCGAAGGTGCGCACGGTCGGATTGCCGAAGCGCGAATAGATGTAGCCGTCGGCCTCGCCGGCGAACTTGGCCGCCGCGTGCGCCGCGCTGTCGTGCACGAAGCTCGACGTCAGGAACAGCGGTTCGGCGTGTTCGCCGAACTCCGTGCGCTCGATGCCGGCGCGCACCGCGAGCGTGTCTAGGCGGTACTGCGAAAGATCGTCCTGGTCTGCGGGATGAGTCATGAGCGCATCGATCCTGTCTTCAATCGGCTTCGACCTGGAACTGCAGGTTCATCTGGTTCTTCGGCCGGTCCTCGTCGAACTGGGGAGCAGGTCCCTCCAGTCGTCTGCGCTCGACCCGGTCCAGGTATTCGGGGGTGATGTCGCCCGTCACGTAGACGCCGTCGAAACAGGAGGCCTCGAAGTTCGACAGCAAGGGATTGACATCGCGAACCGATTGCTTGACCGCGTCAATCGTCTGGTAGATCAGCGCGTCGGCACCGATCGCCAGCCGGATTTCCTCGTCGGTGCGGCCGTGCGCGATCAGCTCGCTGCGCGTCGGCATGTCGATGCCGTAGACGTTGGGATAGCGCACCGGCGGCGCGGCCGACGCGAAGAACACCTTGTTCGCGCCCGAGTCGCGCGCCATCTGAACGATCTCGCGCGAAGTCGTGCCGCGCACGATCGAATCATCGACCAGCAGCACGTTCTTGCCCTTGAACTCGACGCTCATCGCATTCAGCTTCTGGCGCACCGACTTGCGGCGCACTGCCTGCCCCGGCATGATGAAGGTGCGGCCGACGTAGCGGTTCTTCAGGAAGCCTTCGCGGTAGTTCAGCCCCAGCTTCATCGCCAATTGCATCGCGGCCGGGCGCGAGGTGTCCGGAATGGGCATCACCACGTCGATGTCGCCGCGCCACAGTTCGCGCGACAGCTGCTCGGCCAGGTACTCGCCCATGCGCAGCCGCGCCGAATACACCGACGCGCCGTCGACGATCGAATCCGGCCGCGCGAAATACACGTACTCGAAGATGCACGGATTCAGCGTCGGCGCATCGGCGCACTGGCGCGCGAAGAAGTTGCCTTCCAGATCGATGAAGATGGCCTCGCCCGGCGCCACGTCGCGCACCATGCGAAAGCCCAGGCCTTCGAGCGCCACCGACTCCGAGCTGACCAGGTACTCGGTGCCGTGGTCGGTCTCGGCCACGCCATAGCACAGCGGGCGGATGCCGAACGGATCGCGGAACGCCACGATGCCGTGTCCGGCGATCTCGGCGACGCAGGCATAGGCGCCGCGCACGCGCCGGTGCACCGCGACCACCGCGTCGAACACCGTATCCGGATCGAGCGAGACGCCGGGGGCGCTGGACTGCAGCTCGTTGGCCAGCACGTTCAGCAGCACTTCGGAATCGGACTCGGTATTGATGTGGCGCCGGTCGCGGCGGAACATCTCGTCCTTCAGCTGCTCCGAATTGGTCAGATTGCCGTTGTGCGCCAGCGTGATTCCGAACGGCGCATTGACGTAGAACGGCTGCGCCTCCTCGGAATTGTTGGCCGAGCCCGCCGTCGGATAGCGGACGTGGCCGATGCCGGTATGGCCCGGCAGCGAGCGCATGTTGCGCGTGCGGAAGACGTCGCGCACCAGGCCGTTGCCCTTGTGCATGTTGAACGTCTTGCCCATCGCGGTGGCGATGCCGGCCGCGTCCTGGCCGCGGTGCTGCAGCAGCAGCAGGCCGTCATACAGCATCTGGTTGACCGGCGTCCGCGACACGATCCCGAGTATTCCGCACATGATTCGCCTCGCTTGTTTCCGATCGAAATTCAGCCGATGCTCAGATCGCCACGGCCTTGCCGCGCGCCGCGCCGCCGCCCGTCGAGCCGCCACCTGCTTCGCCGCCGTCCGTCGCTCCCGGCGCGCCCGGCGCCGGGAACGTTCCGGGAGCCGGAATCGTTCCGGGAGCCGGCAGCAGGTCCGGCGAAGGCATGGGCATGCGGCGCGGCAGCAGCGGTTCGACCTGCGCCACCATCTCGTCGAGCACTGGACGCAGCGTGGCCTGCTGCCAGGCCGGCTGCTGGTCCGCACCGATATAGCGGCCCACCAGAGCCGCCAGCACCACGATGATCGCGGCGCGCACCACGCCCAGCATGCCGCCCAGCGAGCGATCGAGCGCCCCGAGTCCGACCTTGGCCAGGACCCGCGCCAGCGCGTTGCCGAGCAGACGGACCACGACCAGGATGACGAAGAACAGCAGCACGGTGATGAACAGGGGATGCAGCGTCCAGCCGGTCGCGGCCAGCAGCGGCGGCGTCAGCATCGGCGCGCCGATCAGCGCGGCGACCCAGCCGGCCAGCGCGAACACGGTGCGCACCATCCCGCGCAGCAGTCCCAGCACGACCGAGATCAGCAGGGTGGCGATGATGAAATAGTCCCATCCGGTCAGCTCCGCGGCGCTCATAGGCTCATCACGCTGGCGTCGATGCCGCCGTTCTTGAGCCGCGCGCGCGCCTGCTCGGCCGCCTCGCGCGAACTGAACGGTCCGACGCGCACGCGGGTCCGCGGGCCTTGCGCCGTCTGTATCGTCTCGGTGAACGCGCGCACGCCGGCCTTGGCGGCCTTGTCGGCCTGGGCCTTGGCGCTGGCCGGATTCGCGTAGGCGCCCAGCTGCAGCACGAAGCGCGTCGCATCGGGCTTGACGTCGGCGGCCGGCTTGGTTTCGGCGCTGCGCGGCTTCGATTCGGGAGCGCGCGCGGGCTCGCCGCTTGAGCGCGCAGGCTCGCTGGTTGAGCGCGCAGGCTCGCTGGTTGAGCGCGCGGGCTCGCGCCCGGGAGCTGGGGTTTTCGACGAACTCGACGGGGTGGCCGGCGAACTCGCCGAGCTCGGCGGGACCGCAGCCGGCGTCGAGGCACCGGGGCGCGACGGCGAAGAAGAGGAAGGGGACGAAGGCGACGAAGGCGAGCCCCGCGGCGGGGCGGTCGATGCCGACGGCGCCGATCTCGACGAAGCCGGCGGCGATGCCGGCTGCGAGGACCCGGGCTGCGACGCTCCTGAGCGCGTCGATCCCGACGTCGACGCGGCCGGCTGCGAGGACGAAGCCGCCGCGGCCGCAGCAGCGGTCGCGGCCGCTGCTGCGGTCGCCGCGCTCCTGGCGCTGCCGTTCTCGCCCTTGTCGTCGGCCGGCGCTTCCGCCGCCAGCGGCGGCACCGGGGCCGGCTCGGCCGCCGCGTGCGACGGCGTTTCGCGCGGTGGAATCTCGACCTGGACGTCTTCGATGGTCTGGCGCGGCTCGGAATCGAGCAGCAGCGGCAGTACGATCGCGGCGATCACGCCTATGGCGATCGCGCCGACCAGGCGCCGGCGCGCCCGCTTCTTCTGCGTCAGTGCCGGGTCGAGAGCGCCGCTATCGCTCGACTTTCGCTTGGCCATGATGTTCCGTGAGCGGCGCCGGGACCGGCCCGACGCCTGTTTGCCGCCGCGACGCGGCTGCCTGCCCGCTCAGGCGTGCCCGTTCATGAACGAGGGACCGACGTCGATTCACGAGCAGCAAGGATATCGGCAACGGTTAGAAAGGAACCGAAGACAACGATTCTATCATTCTCGCCAGCTCGACGACGCGCTGCAGCAAGCGCTTCGTAGGGGCTGCGATAGCCGATGCCCGGCGGCGCCACCCCCGCCGCCAGCAGCCGCTCGCCTATCCACTGCGCCGAAGCCGCGCGCGGCCCGGGCAGATCGGTCGGCAGCCAGTGATCGACGCGCGGCTTCAGCGCGGCGATGACGGCGTCGACGTCCTTGTCGCGCATGATGCCGAACACCGCGTAGGTCTCAGGAAAGAAACCCATGTTGTCGAGGTTCTCGGCCAGATGCGCGGCGGCGTGCGGGTTGTGCGCCACGTCCAGCACTACCGCCGGACGCCCCGGCAGCACCTGGAAGCGCCCCGGCAGCTCGACCAGCGCCAGACCTTGCCGCACCGCCTGCTGCGTCACCGGCAGCCGCAGGCGCAGCGCCTCCAGCGCGGCCAGCACGCCCGACGCATTGAGGAGCTGATTGGCACCGCGCAGCGCGGGATAGGCCAGGCTTGCGCGGCGCTGCGCGCGCCCGCCGTAGGCCCACTGCTGACGGTCGCCGGAATAGTTGAAATCGCGGCCGAACAGCCACAGGTCGGCGCCGATCTCGCGGGCGTGCTCGACCAGCCGCGCCGGCGGCATGGGATCGCTGCAGATCGCCGGCCGGCCCGGGCGGAAGATGTGCGCCTTCTCCCAGCCGATCTGCTCGCGGTCGCCGCCGAGGAATTCGGCGTGATCGACGTCGACGCTGGTGACGATCGCGCAGTCGGCGTCGATCAGGTTGACCGCGTCGAGCCGCCCCCCCAGCCCCACTTCGAGGATCACCGCGTCGAGCGGCGTCTGCTGGAACAGCCGCAGCGCGGCCAGCGTGGAGAACTCGAAATAGCTCAGCGAGGTATCGCCGCGCGCCGCCTCGACCGCAGCGAATTGTTCGGCGAGCGCGTCGTCGCCGACGGCACGGCCGTCGATGCGTACGCGTTCATTGAAGCGCAGCAGGTGCGGCGACGTGTACAGACCGACGCGATAGCCGGCCTGCAGCAGGATGGCCTCCAGCATCGCGCAGGTCGACCCCTTGCCATTGGTGCCGCCCACGGTGATGACGACGCCCGGCACCGACAGACCCAGGCGCTGCGCCACCTGCGACAGCCGCTGCAGGCCCAGCTCTATCGTCTTCGGGTGCAGGCGCTCGATGTGGGCCAGCCAATCGTCGAGCGATCGGCGGCCGGACGGCTCGGACGACAAGGATTGCAGCTCCCCGGCCCGTGCTCAGGCCACGGCTTCGCTCGACTGGCGCTGCATCAGCGCCAGCAGTTTGGCGATCTCGTCGCGCATCGCGCGGCGGTCGACGATCATGTCGATCGCGCCCTTCTCCAGCAGGAATTCGGCGCGCTGGAAGCCTTCGGGCAGCTTCTCGCGCACCGTCTGCTCGATGACGCGCGGACCGGCGAAGCCGATCAGCGCCTTGGGTTCGGCGATGACCACGTCGCCGAGAAAGCAGAAGCTTGCCGAGACGCCGCCCATCGTGGGATCGGTCAGCACCGAGATGTAGGGCAGCCGCTTCTCGGCCAGCTTGGTCAGCATGGCCGTGGTCTTGGCCATCTGCATCAGCGACAGCAGCCCTTCCTGCATGCGCGCGCCGCCGGACGCGGCGATCGATACGAACGGCACCTTCTGCTCGACCGCGGTCTGCACGCCGCGCGCGAAGCGCTCGCCGACCACCGAGCCCATCGAGCCGCCCATGAACTCGAACTCGAAGCAGGCGACCACCGCGGGAATGGTGCGGATGGCGCCGCCCATCACGACCAGCGCATCGGTCTCGCCGGTTTCCTCGATCGCCTCCTGCAGCCGGTCCGGGTACTTGCGGCTGTCCTTGAACTTGAGCGCGTCGACCGCCAGCACTTCATGGCCGATCTCGTAGCGGCCCTCCGAATCGAGCAGCAGGTCCAGCCGCTTGCGCGCCGACAGCCGCATGTGATGCGTGCACTTCGGGCACACGTTCAGATTCGCCTCGAGGTCGGCCGAATACAGCACCGCATCGCAGGACGGGCATTTCACCCAGACGCCTTCGGGCACCTTCTTGCCGCCGGCGGGGGAGCGCTTGATGCGCGGCGGCAGCAGCTTGTCGAGCCAGGTCATCGCTTCTCCCTCAAGGCTTGCCGGCGGGCGCGTCCAGCGCGGCCCGGATCTCGGCGATGAATGCGGCGGCGCGCTCGGGGGCCTGTTCCGGCGGGCCCTGCTCTAGCATCTGGATGGTACGGGTGCCGATGATCACCGCGTCGCCGGCCTGCGCCACCGCGCGCGCCGTCTCTCCGTCGCGGATGCCGAAGCCGATGCCGATCGGCAGCTTGGTGCGCGCCTTGATCGCCGCGACACGCCGCAGCACGTCGTCGAGATCGAGCGTGCCGCCGGTGATGCCTTTCAGCGATACGTAGTAGACGTAGCCGCTGGCCAGCGACAGCACCTGTCCGATGCGCGCCTCGGTCGAGGTCGGCGCGAGCAGGAAGATCGGCGCGATGCCGCGTTCGCGCGCGGCATGCGCGAAATCGGCGCACTCCTCGGGCGGATAGTCGACGACGATGACGCCGTCTATGCCCGCGGCCTGCGCCTGTTCGAGAAAGACCGTGCTGCCCATGCGCTCGATCGGATTGGCATAGCCCATCAACACCACCGGCGTGGTGGCATCGCCGCGGCGGAACTCGCGCACCTGCTCGATGACGTCGCGCAGCCGCATGCCGGCCGCCAGCGCCTGTTCATTGGCGCGCTGGATGACCGGGCCGTCGGCCATCGGATCGGAGAACGGCACGCCGATCTCGAGCACGTCGGCCCCGGCGCCGACCATCGCGTGCAGGATAGGCACCGTCAGCGAGGTCTGCGGGAATCCCGCGGTGATGTAGGGAATCAGCGCCTTGCGGCCGGCAGCGCCGAGGCGTTCGAAGGTGGCGGACAGACGTGACATCAGAAACGGATTCCTGCGCGCTGCGCGACGGTGTGCATGTCCTTGTCGCCGCGGCCCGACAGATTGACCAGGATGGTCTTGTCGCGCGGCAGCGTCGGTGCGAGCTTGGTCGCATACGCGATGGCATGGCTCGACTCGAGCGCGGGAATGATGCCTTCGGTGCGGCAGCAGTCGTGAAAGGCCTGCAGCGCTTCGTCGTCGTCTATCGTCACGTACTGCGCGCGGCCGTTGTCCTTCAGCCATGCGTGTTCGGGTCCGACCCCCGGATAGTCCAGCCCGGCCGACACCGAATGCGTGTCGATCACCTGTCCGTTCTCGTCCTGCAGTAGATAGGTCCGGTTGCCGTGCAGCACGCCCGGCGTACCCGCCGTCAGCGAGGCCGAATGGCGGCCCGTGTCCACGCCCTCGCCCGCCGCCTCGACGCCGACCAGCGCGACACCGGCCACGTCGATGTACGGATAGAAGATGCCGATCGCATTCGAGCCGCCGCCGACGCAGGCCACGACGTAATCGGGCTGGCGGCCGGTCATCTCGGGCATCTGCCGCTTGCATTCCTCGCCGATCACCGCCTGGAAATCGCGCACCATCATCGGATACGGATGCGGACCGGCGACGGTGCCGATGATGTAGAACGTGTCTTCGACGTTCGTCACCCAGTCGCGCATCGCTTCGTTCAGCGCGTCCTTCAGCGTGCGGCTGCCCGATTCGACCGGCACCACCTCGGCGCCGAGCAGCTTCATCCGGTAGACGTTCTGCGCTTGCCGCGCCACGTCTTCCGAGCCCATGTAGACGACGCACTTCATGCCGTAGCGCGCCGCCACCGTCGCCGTGGCCACGCCGTGCTGGCCGGCGCCGGTCTCGGCGATGACGCGCGGCTTGCCCATGCGCCGCGCCAGCAGCGCCTGCCCTATCGTGTTGTTGACCTTGTGCGCGCCGGTGTGGTTCAGGTCCTCGCGCTTGAAGTAGATCTGCGCGCCGCCGAGCTTTTCCGACCAGCGCCGCGCATGGTAGATGGGGCTGGGCCGGCCGACGAAGTGCTCGAGCTCGTCGTTGAACTCGGCGATGAATTCGGGATCGACGCGGTAGTGATCGTAGGCGCGTCGCAGTTCGTCGAGCGCATGGACCAGCGTCTCGGCGACGAAGATGCCGCCGTAGGGCCCGAAATGGCCACTGGCGTCGGGAAGATCGTAAGGCTTCATTCTCGTCCTGTCATAAAGCGTCGGCGCGCAGCACTTCGGCGACGAAACGCTCCATCCGCTGCCGCGACTTGGCACGGGGATCGGGCGGGTCCCCGGCCTGGATTCCGCTCGAAACGTCGACCATCATCGGCCGTACGCGGCGGATGGCCTCGCCGACGCTGTCCGGACTCAGCCCGCCCGACAACACGATCGGCAGCGCGGGCTGCGCCGGGATCCAGCTCCAGTCGAAGCCGGCCCCGCTGCCGCCGTAGCCGGCGCTGAACGAATCCAGCAGCAGCGCTTCGGCCCCAGGCGCGGCGCCACTGCGACCGCCCCCGAAGCAAGCGAAAGATTCTAGCAAATCGGCCTCGCTCCTGACCCGCACGGCGCGCCAGTAGGCCAGGCCCGGCGGCAGATCGCGCTCGCACTGCGCGGGCGGTTCGTCGCCGTGGTACTGGATGACGTCCAGCCCGGCCGCCCGCGCCGTGGCCGCGATGGCCTCGCCCGGCGCGTCCACGAACAGCCCGACCGCCGCGACGTACGACGGCAGCAGGCGGCGCAGCTCGGCGGCCTGCGCCAGCTCCAGATAGCGCGGGCTTTTTGGATAGAAGACGAAGCCGATCGCGTCGACCCCTAGCGCCACTGCGGTGCGCACGTCGTCGGGCCGTACCAGCCCGCAGAACTTGATCCGGGTTCGCATCACGGCAAGTTTACCGGTTCGCGTCATGCGAAGGCCGCCAGCAGCTCGTCGCCCCACGAGGCGAGGCCGAAGCGGGCATCGTAGTCGACGCCGTCCAGGTACAGCCCGTCCGGCGCGAAGGTCGCCGCCGCCAGCCGCCGATCGCGCGCCGCCAGCAGCTCGCCGATCCAGCCGGGTTCACGGCGACCGTCGCCGACCATCAGCAGGCTGCCCATCAGATTGCGGATCATGTGGTGCAGGAAGGCGTTGCCGGTGAACGTGAAGATCATCAGCGGCCCGTGCACGGCTATCGTCAGCTCGTCCAGCCGCCGCACAGGCGAGGCTGCCTGGCATTCGGCGGACCGGAAGGCCGAGAAATCGTGCTGGCCGATCAGCAGACCTGCGGCCGCCCGCATCCGGGCGACGTCGACGGTCCGGAAAGTCCAGCCGGCGCGTCCCGCGAACAGCGGATGCCGCACCGGCGAGCAGTGCAGCAGATAGCGGTAGCGGCGACGCAGCGCGCCGAAGCGCGCATGGAAATCATCGGCCACCGGTGTCACGCTGCGCACCGCCACGCCGGCCGGCAGATGCGCGTTGACGCCGCGCACCCAGGCCTGCTCGCGGCGCGGCGTACCGGTGTCGAAGTGCACCACTTGGCGCAGCGCATGCACGCCGGCATCGGTGCGGCCCGCGCAGACGGTCGCCACCGGATGGCCGGCGATCGCGGCCAGCGCCGCTTCCAGGGCGTCCTGCACGCTGCGGCCATGCGGCTGCGTCTGCCAGCCGGAAAAGAGGCTGCCGTCGTACGACAGGGTCAATGCAAGACGCGGCATGTCAGCGCGGCAATGGCGGCCCAGCAATGAAAAAGGGAAGCCGCAGCTTCCCCATCATGGCGCCGGCGCCCGGATCAACCGATCTTGGACAGCATGGTGCGCGCCTTCTGCTGCTGTCCGACATCGCCGCCCTTGATCACTTCCTCGAGCAGCTCGCGGGCGCCTTCCTTGTCGCCGATCTCTTCGTAGGCTGAAGCCAGATCGAGCTTGGTCGCCATTTCCTGCCAGCGCGGCGAATCGACGCTGGGCGCCGGCTCGCCGTCGCTGACAGCCAGGCCGAGCTCCTCGCCGCCCATGTCGATCGCCGGCGTTTCGCCGCCGGAGCCCATCGGCGCAGCCGCAACCGCTGACGGGCTGTTGTCGATCTCTTCCAGCGACGGCAGGTCGATCTTGAAGTCGCCCAGGTCGGCCAGCGCCGGCGGTTCGTCGTCGGGCTGCAGCGCCTCGACCGGCGCCGCATCCTTGCTCAGGTCGAGATCCAGATCCAGCGACGGCAGCTCGAAGCGGCCGTCGATCGCGCGCGCCAGCTCCGATTCGTCGCTGCCCGCCGATGGCGCGTCGGCCGCGTCGGCGCCGAGCCGGCTGCCCGCCCGGCCGACCATCGTGTCGATGTCCAGATTGAAGTCCAGCGCCGGCATTTCCTCGACGGCCGCCGGCTTCTCGCCGTCCATCGGCACGGTCTCGGCAAACGTCGACGGCAGCGGCGATGCGAGCTCGCCGGACGGCAGCCGCTCGGTTTCGCCGGCGCGCATCCTGTCGCCGAGCACCAGCGCCGCCGCCGTGGCGGCCGCGGTCAGGCCGGCAGCGGCGCCGCCGCTGCCCTCGGCCTTCGGCGCATCCGATGCCGGCGCAGCGCCCGCATCGGCAAGCGCCGCGCCCGAGTCCGCCGCCGGCACATCGCCGTGGCCGGTGTACAGCGGATTGGCCGGATCGATGGACAGACCCAGCGTCACGACCTTCGGCCATTCCTCGTTCTGGCCGCCGGCCATGTCGTACATTTCCTGCGCGACCGCCCCGAAGGCCAGCACATCCTTGCGGCCGGCATAGATCTCCAGCAGCTTGAGCCGGATCGCCTGACGGTCGGGCTGCTTCTTCAGCGCCTCCTTCAGGATCTCCTCGGCCTGCGCCTCGCGGCCGTAGGCGATGTAGACCTCGGCTTCGGCGATCGGGTCGACCTCGGTCGAATGCACGTCGACGCCGGAGTCGCGAATGTTCGATGCGAACAGGCTGTTGTTCGTATCCACCGCTTGGCCGCCGGTCGAGCCGAACAGCGAGTTGGCGGTGAATGCGTCGGCCGCGCTCAGGCTGTCCTCGAACTTCTCGGTCTTGCGCCGGCGGCGCATCGCGAACAGCCCGTACAGGCCGAGCGCCAACGCCACCGCGGCGACTGCCGGCAGCGTCAGCGGATTGGACAGCACGCCGTCCAGCAGGCCCGGCTCGGCGGCCGGCGCCGGTGTCGGCTGAGCGGGCGCCGGTGCCGGTGCGGCGGCGACCGGTGCGGCCGGCTCGCTCGCCGGTGCGGCAGCGGACGGTGCCGCGGACGGTTCAGGTGTCGTCGCTGCGGGCGCTGCCGGTGCGGACGGGCTGCCGGCGGCCGACGGCTGCTGCGCGCCCGGCGCCGTGGCCGTGGATGAAGCCGCCGATGAAGCCGGCGGTGCCGTGGCGGGCGCCGTCGCGGACGGCGCCGGTGCGCCGGCGGCGCCCGGAGCCGGCACCGCGCCGGAGGCCGACGGCGCGGCAATGGTGCCCGCCGCGCTCGCCCCCGCGGCGCGCGCCGCTTCGACCTGCCGCTGCAATTCCGCCATCTGGCGATTCTTCAGCTCGACCAGCTGCTGCAGGTCGGCCACGTTCTTTTCGAGCGCCGCGATGCGCTCCTGCTGTTCACGCACGGCCGCGTCGCGCGCGACCTGCGTCTCGGCGCTGGAGGCGCCGCGCGTGCCGGCGCTGCCGCCGGCCGCTGCCGCGGCGGCGCCCTGCGATCGCGACAGCCGCAATTGATCGCCGGTGCCGGCGGCCGGGCCGCTGTCCTCGACGCGGCCGGTCACCGCACCCGATGCGCTCTGGCCCGCCGAAGCGGTCTCGACACGCCGCGTCGCGCTGGCGAGGCGCTCGCGGTAAGCGGCGAAATCGGCCGCCTGCGCGCGAATCTGCCGCCGTGCCTCGGCGGTGTCGACGGCCTGCATCGCGGCACGATCGGGCACCGCCAGCGTCGCGCCGGCGCGCAGCTGATGCACGCTGCCGAAGAACGCGCCAGGGTTGGCGCGATAGATGGCGATGATGGCCTGCTCCAGCGAAACATCCGCCGGCTTCACGCGGTTGGCGATGCCGGCCAGCGTATCGCCGCCTCTCACCGAGACCGGCCCGCCGGCATCACCCGCCGCTGCCGCCGCGGGGCGCGGCGCCGCACGCTCGCGTGCCGGTGCCGTCGCGCGGGCCGGTGCCGATGCGGGCGCCTGCGCGACCGCGGCAGGCGCGGCAGCGGCCGGCGTGGCGGCAGCCTGCGGCGCCGGTACCGGCGCGACCGAAGGCGAAGGTGCCGGCGCCGGCGCGGCCGCGACCGCCGGCGGAACCACCGGTGCCGCGGCAACGGCCGGCTGCGGCGTGCGCAGCTCGGGCGGATCGAGCAGGAACGTGTATTCGCGGACGAACTTGCCGGCCGACCAGTTCAACTCGACGAGCAAGTCGACGAAGGGTTCATTGATCGGCTGGTTCGACGTGATGCGGACGACCGCGCTGCCGTCGGCCCGGCGATCGATCGCGAAGCGCAGCGCATTGAGCGCCGGATTGAATTCGAGGCCTGCCTGCCGGAACGCGTCGGCGGGGGCCAGCCGGGCCGACAGGCTGGACGATTCGTCGCGGCTCAGTGCCGTGATCTCGACCTCGGCTCGCAGCGGTTGCCCCAACGCGGACTGGACCGTCAGGCGTCCGAGCCCGGCGGCCTGCGCCCACGTGGCACCCAGGCTGGCCAGCGCGCCGGCGAGGGCTGCTGCGACGATGCTCGTGGAGCGCTTGCCGAGCCGCCCGAACCGACGTTTTTCCGCTGAACTCACGCTTTTCCCCAGACGCACGAAGCCATCTTTTGAGGCTAACATCAGCCACTTACCCACGCAAGCTTAAGAACAGTCACAGGTTTCTGACTGTCGCAGCAACGTGACGGACGGCGGGCGCCTGCGGTTCAGCGGCGGAGTTCGAGCCAACACCCGTCGCTCAGCGCTGCCGCTCGACGAGGATGCGCACCATCCGCCGCAGCGGCTCGGCGGCGCCCCACAGCAGCTGATCGCCGACCGTGAACGCGCTGACGAAACCGGGACCGAGCGCCAGCTTGCGCAGCCGCCCCACCGGCACCGACAGCGTGCCGGTGACCGCCGCCGGCGACAGCTCGCGAATGCTCGCGTCACGCGTGTTCGGCACCAGCTTGACCCAGTCGTTGCCGGAAGCGATCAGCGATTCGATCTCGGCGATCGGCAAGTCGCGCCTGAGCTTGATCGTCAGCGCCTGGCTGTGGCAGCGCATCGCGCCGATGCGCACGCACAGGCTCTCGATCGGGATGTGGCCGTCGCCCTGCGCCGGCAGGCCGAGGATCTTGTTGCACTCGGCGTCGCCCTTCCATTCCTCGCGCGACATGCCGTTGCCGAGATCCTTGTCGATCCACGGGATCAGGCTGCCGGCCAGCGGCACGCCGAAATGCTCGGTGGGCAGCTCGGCGGAACGCAGCGTGGCCGCCACCTTGGCGTCGATATCCAGGATCGCCGACTTGGGATCGGCCAGCAGCGAGGCCACCGACGCATGCGCGACCCCCATCTGCGACAGCAGCTCGCGCATGTTCTGCGCGCCGGCGCCGGAGGCCGCCTGATAGGTCATCGCCGAGATCCACTCGACCAGCCCTTCGCGGAACAAGCCGTTCAGGCCCATCATCATCAGGCTGACCGTGCAGTTGCCGCCGACATAGTTGCGCACGCCCTTCGCCAGCGACGCGTCGATCACGTGCCGGTTCAGCGGGTCGAGGATGATGACCGCGTCGTCCTTCATCCGCAGCGCCGAGGCCGCGTCTATCCAGTAGCCGTTCCAGCCGGCGGCGCGCAGCCGCGGGAACACCTCGTTCGTGTAGTCGCCGCCCTGGCAGGTCAGGATCGCGTCCATGCCGGACAGCGCCTCGATCGAGTTGCCGTCGAGCAGCCGGGTCTCGGCCAGGTTGGCCACCTGCGGCGCGGCGCCGCCGGCGTTCGACGTGCTGAAGAACACCGTGCGGATGTGCGCGAAATCGTTCTCCTCGCGCATCCGCTGCAGCAGCACGGAACCCACCATTCCGCGCCACCCGACGATACCTACTTTCAACATGATTCTTGCTCCCGGATACCGTTCATAGCGCCGCGACCACCGCGTCGCCCATTTCCCGCGTGCCGACCGTGCGCTTGCCCGCCTCGGCGATATCGGCCGTGCGCAAGCCCTGCGCCAGCACCTTGCGCACCGCGCCTTCGACGCGCTGCGCCGCCGCTTCCTGGTTCAGCGAATGGCGCAGCAGCATGGCCAGCGACAGAATGGTGGCGAGCGGGTTGGCGACGTTCTTGCCGGCGATGTCGGGCGCCGAACCGTGGATCGGTTCGTACATGCCGTAGTGCCGCGCGTTGATCGAGGCCGACGGCAGCATGCCGATCGAGCCGGTCAGCATCGAGGCCTCGTCGGACAGGATGTCGCCGAACATGTTGCCGGTGACGATGACGTCGAACTGCTTCGGGTTGCGCACCAGCTGCATCGCGGCATTGTCGACGTACATGTGCGTCAGCTCCACGTCGCGATACTGTTCATGCGTTTCGGTGACCACATCGCGCCAGAACTGCGTCGTCTCCAGCACATTGGCCTTGTCCACCGAGCAGACGCGGCGCTGCCGCTTGCGCGCCGTCTCGAACGCGACCTTCGCGATGCGGCGGATCTCACCTTCGGTGTAGCGCATGGTGTCGAAGCCTTCGCGCTCGCCGGCCTCGGTGGTACGCACGCCGCGCGGCTGGCCGAAGTAGATGTCGCCGGTCAGCTCGCGCAGGATCAGCAGGTCGAGCCCGGCCACCACCTCGGGCTTCAGCGTCGACGCATGCGCCAGCTCGGGATAGACGATCGCCGGCCGCAGGTTGGCGAACAGGTCGAAATGCTTGCGCAGCCGCAGCAGCCCCTGCTCGGGCCGCTTGGGCCGCGGCAGCGTGTCGTACTTGGGACCGCCGACCGCGCCGAACAGGATCGCGTCGGCCTGCTCGGCCAGCTTCAGCGTGGCCTCAGGCAGCGGATCGCCGGAAGCGTCGTAGCCGGCGCCGCCGACCGGCGCGAACTCGAGTTCCGCGCGCAGGCCATCGCCGGCGAGCGCTTTCAGCACCTTGACCGCCTCGGCGGTGATTTCAGGCCCGATCCCGTCTCCGGGCAACACGGCAATCTTCATCGATGGTCCTTCAGTAGAGGTCGAAAAAATCGGCGGCCACAAACGAAACGGCCCGGCTTGCCATCCAAGCCGGGCCCGTCGAACGTCGTTGCCAGCTTGGTGCGCTCAGCCGGCCAGCGTCTTCGCCAGCCACGGCTGCTGTTTCAGCCGCTTGGTCTCGAACTCGCGAATCTCGTCGGCGTGCTTCAGCGTCAGGCCGATCTCGTCGAGGCCGTTGATCAGACAGTCCTTGCGGAACGGATCGACTTCGAACGCGAACGCACGCGCGCCGTCGACGGTGCGCAGCTGCTGGTTCGGCAGGTCGAGCTCCAGCTCGAAGCCGACGAAGGCGTTGACCTGGTCGAACAGCCAGTCGACTTCGCTCTCGGTCAGCCGGACCGGCAGCAGGCCGTTCTTGAAGCAGTTGTTGAAGAAGATGTCGGCGAACGACGGCGCCACCACGACGCGAAAGCCGTAGTCGTCCAGGGCCCACGGCGCATGCTCGCGCGACGAGCCGCAGCCGAAATTCTTGCGCGCCAGCAGGATGGACGCGCCGCGATAGCGCGGCTGGTTCAGCGGGAAGTCCGGGTTCAGCGGGCGGCGCGAATTGTCCATGCCGGGCTCGCCCCGGTCGAGGTAGCGCCATTCGTCGAACAGGTTCGGGCCGAAGCCGGTGCGCTTGATCGACTTCAGAAACTGCTTAGGGATGATCGCGTCGGTATCGACGTTGGCCCGATCAAGCGGGGCGACGAGTCCGCGGTGAACCGTGAGGCTGCGCATGGGTTGCCTATCGTATCGCTCTGGTACTGCCTGTTACAGACGCCGCACGTCGACGAAGTGCCCGGCCACGCCGGCCGCCGCGGCCATCGCCGGACTGACCAGATGCGTGCGGCCGCCGGCGCCCTGCCGGCCCTCGAAGTTGCGGTTGCTGGTCGATGCGCAGCGTTCGCCGGCCTCGAGCCGGTCGGCGTTCATCGCCAGGCACATCGAACAGCCGGCCTCGCGCCACTCGAAGCCCGCGTCGCGGAAGATGCGGTCCAGCCCCTCGGCCTCGGCCTGCGCCTTGATCAGCCCGGAACCGGGCACGACCAGCGCCAGCTTCACGTTCGACGCGCGGCGCCGGCCGCGCACGACGGCCGCGGCCTCGCGCAGATCCTCGATCCGCGAATTGGTACAGGAACCGATGAATACCTTGTCGATCCGGATCTCGGTGACCGGCATGCGCGGCTTCAGTCCCATGTACTGCAGCGCGCGCTCCATGCCCTCGCGCTTGACCGGATCCTTTTCCTTGTCGGGGTCGGGCACCGTGTCCTCGATCGACACGACCATCTCGGGCGACGTGCCCCACGTCACCTGCGGCCTGAGCTGCGACGCATCGATGTCGATGACCAGATCGAAGCGCGCCCCGGGATCGGAGCGCAGCGTGCGCCAGTACTCGACCGCCTTGTCCCAGTCGGCGCCGGACGGCGACATCGGGCGGCCCTTCAGATAGCGGATCGTGGTCTCGTCGACGGCGACCATGCCCGAGCGCGCGCCGGCCTCGATCGCCATGTTGCAGACCGTCATGCGCCCTTCCATCGACAGCGCGGCGATGGCCGGGCCGGCGAACTCGATCGCGTAGCCGGTGCCGCCGGCGGTGCCGATGCGGCCGATCACCGCCAGGATGATGTCCTTGGCCGTGACCCCGCGGGGCAGCGTGCCCTCGACGCGGACCAGCATGTTCTTCATCTTCTTGGCGACCAGCGTCTGCGTGGCCAGCGCGTGCTCGACCTCGGAGGTGCCGATGCCGAAGGCCAGGCAGGCGAATGCGCCGTGCGTGCTGGTATGCGAGTCGCCGCAGACCACGGTCATGCCGGGCAACGTCGCGCCCTGCTCCGGGCCGATGACGTGCACGATGCCCTGACGTCGGTCATTGATGTCGAAGTACGTCAGCTTCAGCTCGCGCGCATTGGCGTCCAGCGTCTCGACCTGCAGCCGCGAGGTCGGGTCGTCGATGCCGCTCGACCGGTCGGTGGTCGGCACGTTGTGGTCGACCACGGCCAGATTGGTTTCCAGCCGCCACGGCTTGCGGCCCGCCATCTTCAGGCCTTCGAACGCCTGCGGGCTCGTCACCTCGTGCAGCAGGTGGCGGTCGATGTAGATCAGCGCGGTGCCGTCGTCTTCCTGGCGGACGACGTGGGCATCCCACAGCTTGTCGTAGAGTGTGCGCGGCGCGAGGGACATGGTCGCGAGAGCTTGGAGTGTTCCGGAACCCAAAGATTATGCCACGCAGCGGTGCACGGCGACGACGGCCGCCCGGCGGCGGTCCGCCGGTGCGGGCGACGGCGCGCCGACATCCGACCCGCCAGCCTCGGTTCTGTCGCACAAGTGCGGCGTCGCGGCCGCGCCGGCGCGGACCGTCAGCGGCGCCGGCTCTGCTCGTACAGCGGCATCACGCGGGCCGCGTAGACCTCCAGATCCTTCGTCCGCGTGGCGGCCGACGGGTGCGTGCTCAGGAATTCAGGTCCGCCGCTGCCGCCGGCGCTGGCCATCTTCTGCCACAGCGTGATCGCGGCGCGCGGATCGTAGCCGGCGCGCGCCGCCAGCTCGACGCCGATGCGGTCGGCCTCGGTCTCGTGCAGGCGGCTGTTCGGCAGTCCGAAGAAGGCCTTGTAGAACAGGTCGCCGAGATTGGCCGCGCCCTGGCTGCCGCCGGTCGCGATCACCGCGCCGGTAATCAGCACCTGGGCGCCGATCGCCTCCGACGCGCGCTCGCGCGCATGCTCGCGCAGCGCATGAGCGATCTCGTGGCCCATGACGGCGGCGATCTCGTCGTCGGTCAGCTTCAGCTTGGTGATCAGCCCGGTGTAGACGGCGATCTTGCCGCCCGGCATGCACCAGGCGTTGACTTCGTCGGAGCGGATCACGTTGACCTCCCAGGCCCACTTGGCGGCATCCGGGCGGAACGCAGAAGTGACCGGGATCAGCCGGTTCGAGATAGCTCGCACGCGCTGCGTCATCGCGGCATCGGCATTGACGGCGCCCTTCTGGCGCTCCTTGTTTAGCACCTCGCGGTAGGCGAGGTCGGCCTCCTTGCGCAGATCGTCTTCCGACACCAGCGACGACATCCGCTGCGAACGCTCGATGCCGACCGCGCCCGGCGCCGTCGTCTGCACCGACTGGCAGGCTGCCAGCAGGCCGACGGACGCCGCCAGCGCGAGCGCCGTCAGCGGCCGCCGGCGCGATGGCCGCGCGGCGCGCGCTGCGGGCGGCTCGGCGGAAGCGGCTGCAGGCAGCACGGCGGAAGCCGCCGCACGCGCCGCGGAAGCGGACACGGCGGAAGCGGACACGGCGGAAAGGGGTACGGCGGAAAGGGGTACGGCGGAAAGGGGTACGACGGAAACGGGTACGACGGAAACGGCGGGCGACGCAAGGATGTCGGCGTGTTCGGGCATGAAGCGGTCTCCTGGTCTCCTGAGGGCGGCGCCCTGGGGGCGCGTGGGGCGCGAACCGGGCAGCAGCTCGCTCAACGGCCTCGCGACGCCGGCCCCGCGATGCGCGGCGTGGCGACGCTGACCTCGGCATTCTGGGCGCGGTCGCGCAGCGCATGGTCGATCAGCACCAGCGCCAGCAGGGCTTCGGCGATCGGCGCCGCGCGAATGCCGACGCAGGGGTCGTGACGTCCCAGCGTCTCGACCACGGTCGGCGCGCCGTCGATGTCGATCGAGCGGCGCGGCGTGCGGATGCTCGACGTCGGCTTGATCGCCAGATCGACGACGATGGGCTGGCCGGTGGAGATGCCGCCGAGGACGCCGCCATCGTGATTGCTGGCGAAGCCGGCGGGCGTGAGCTCGTCGCCGTGCTCGCTGCCCTTGTGCGCAACGCAGTCGAAGCCGTCGCCGATGGCCACGGCCTTGACCGCGTTCAGCCCCATCATCGCGTGCGCGATATCGGCGTCCAGCTTGTCGTACAGCGGCTCGCCGAGCCCCACGGGCACGCCGTGCGCCTCGACGCGGATCCGCGCGCCGCACGAGTCGCCGGCCTTGCGCAGCTGGTCCATGTAGTCCTCGAGCTGCGCGACCACCGCCGCGTCGGCCGCGAAGAACGGGTTCGCGGCAACGTGGCTCCAGTCGTTGATCGGTATGGGGATTTCGCCGAGCTGCGTCATGCAAGCGCGGATCGCGGTGCCATAGCGGGCTGCCAGCCACTTGCGCGCCACCGCGCCGGCAGCGACCACCGGCGCCGTCAGCCGCGCCGACGAACGGCCCCCGCCGCGCGGATCGCGCACGCCGTACTTGTGCCAGTACGTGTAGTCGGCGTGGCCGGGGCGGAAAGTGCGGGCGATGCTCGAATAGTCCTTACTGCGCGCGTCCTGGTTGCGGATCAGCAGGCCGATCGGCGTGCCGGTGGTCACGCCCTCGTGGACGCCGGACAGGATCTCGACGCGATCAGGCTCCTGCCGCTGCGTGACGTGGCGCGAGGTGCCGGGCCGGCGCCGGTCGAGGTCGGCCTGGATGTCCGCTTCCGCCAGCGGCAGGCCGGGAGGACAGCCGTCGATGGTGCAGCCTATGGCGGGCCCGTGGGATTCGCCGAAGGTGGTGACGCAGAACAGACGACCGAGAGAATTGCCGGACATGGGGCCAGGATCCGAGACGGACAGATCCCTCGATTCTAGCCAAGCTCGGCGGCGGCGGTTCGTGCCGCGGATGATTCGTGCCGCACGCAGCTCGCGCTCCGGGCGGCTCGCGCCCCGGACGAATCGCCGCTCAGGCGCTGCCCGCCACCGGCTGCCGATGCGCCGGCTCGGGTTCGAGCTCCGCCGCCTCCGTGCCGAACTGCCGCTCGTCCCAGCGCAGCGGACGCGGCGACAGGATCAGGTTCTCGCCTTCGCGCCGCACGTAGACGCGGTCGACGGCGAATTCCAGCTCGCGCGGCAAGCGCACCGCCTGGGCCCCGTGATGCCTGAAGATCTTGGTGATCCGCTCCATCCGCCCTCCTGGTCGCGACCGGCCGCAGCGGCCGGGACCGCTGCGTCGAATGCCCGCGACGGCGGCGCTGCCTTCGCCGAGCCCCAGCCTTCAAGCAAGTCCCGTTCCGGCTGCATCAAACGATTGATTCGACAGGAAAAGCGCGCCGTGGTCGGGACGGCGGAACCGCGAATGTCAAAAGACTCGACAACAGGAGCCTGCGCGGAAAGCATCCTGCAGGGGCGCCGCGGAGAGCGTCCGCGGCGCCCCTCAGCCGCGCAGGCGTTCGACCACCGTCTGCCGCGGCATCGCGGCAAGCATCGCGTCGACCGACGGCGTCTGCGCCACGCCGAACACCTTGAGCCGCACCGGGATCGCCAGCTGCGGCATCTTCAGGCCGTGGCGCGCCAGCGTCTCCTTCATCGCAGCGGCGATCGCCTCGCGGGTCCACGGCGCGTCGGCAAGCTGCCCGGCCAAGTCGGCCAGCGCCGGCGCGAGCGCGGCCGGCGCGCCGTCCAGATGCTTGGCGCGGTCGGTCTCGCTGATGGACGGCTGCGCGTAGAACATCGCCAGCTCGTCGGCCAGCTCGTTCAGCGTGCCTGCGCGGTCCTTCAGCAGCGCGCAGGCCTGCGCGGGATCGGCGTCACCCGGCTTCGGCGCGTGGCCGCGCGCGGCCAGCCGCGGCAGCACGCGGCGCGCCAGCTCCGCGTCGTCGAGCTGCTTCAGATAATGGTTGTTCAGCCACTTCAGCTTGTCGAAGTCGAAGCGCGACGGCGAACGGCTGATGTGCTGCCCGTCGAACCACGCGACCAGCTGCTCGCGCGAGAACAGCTCCTCGTCGCCGTGGCTCCAGCCGAGCCGCGCCAGATAGTTGACGACGGCCTCCGGCAGATAGCCGTCGTCGTCGTACTGCATCACCGAGACCGCGCCATGCCGCTTCGACAGCTTCTGGCCGTCGGGGCCGTGGATCATGGGCAGATGGCCGTACTCCGGCACCGGTGCGCCGAGCGCGCGCAGGATGTTGATCTGCCGCGGCGTATTGTTCACGTGATCGTCGCCGCGCAGCACATGCGTGATGCGCATGTCCCAGTCGTCCACGACGACGCAGAAGTTGTAGGTCGGCGTTCCGTCCGAGCGCGCGATGATCAGATCGTCGAGCTCGCCGTTGTCGAACGAAATAGTCCCCTTGACGATGTCGTTCCAGGCGGTGGCGCCGCCGGTCGGATTGCGGAAGCGGACCACCGGCTGCACGCCGGCCGGCGGTGCGGGCAGCACGCGCCCCGACTCGGGCCGCCAGCGGCCGTCGTAGCGCGGCTTCAGGCCACGCGCCTCCTGCTCGGCGCGCATCGCGTCCAGCTCTTCCTTCGAGCACCAGCAGTGGTAAGCGGTGCCGGCCGCCAGCATCTGCGCGATCACCTCGCGATAGCGCGGCATGCGCTGCATCTGGTAGAACGGGCCTTCGTCGTGCCGCAGGTCCAGCCACTGCATGCCGTCGAGGATCGCCTGCACCGCCGCCGGCGTCGAGCGCTCGACATCCGTGTCCTCGATGCGCAGGATGAAGGTGCCACCGTGGTGACGGGCGAAGGCCCACGCGAACAGCGCGGTGCGGGCGCCGCCGATGTGCAGAAAGCCGGTCGGGCTGGGGGCGAAGCGGGTGCGAACCATGAGGGGCCGGAGCGTGCTGACGGAAACCGGCCATTTTACGGGAGCGCGCCTGCCGTGGGCAGCAGGCCTGCCGAGGCAAGCGCGCCCGCACGAAGCGGCAAGCCTGCTGGAAGACAGCAGGCCCCCGGAAAACGGCAGGCCTACGGCAGTGAGCCGCGGCGCGCGGCCACGTCGGCAAGCAGCTCGGCCAGCCCGAGCAGATCGGGCGGCTTGGCCAGATGCCGGTCGAACCCGGCCCGCGCCGCCTGTTCGCGTTCGCGCTCCCCGGCATAGCCGGTCACGGCCACCAGATAGACATCGCGCAGCGCCGGATCGGCGCGGAATCGGCGCGCCACCTCGTAGCCGTCGATGACCGGCAGGCCGATGTCGCATAACAGAGCGTCCGGCCGGAACTGCCGCGCGACCGCCAGCCCGTCGTCGGCCGAATGCGCCACCCGCACCGAATGCCCTTCGAGCTGCATCGCCGCCGCCAGCGACTGCGCAGCGTCGGCATTGTCTTCGATGATCAGGATGCGGCACGGCGCGGGGCGCCGCGCCGCGGCCTCCGCCGGCGTTTCGCGCTGCGCCTGGGACGCCGCCGCCGGCTCGGCGTCGGCCAGCGGCAGGCGCACGGCGAAGCGCGCGCCTCGGCCCACACCCTCGCTGAACGCCTCGACGCTGCCGCCATGCATCTCGACCAGCGCCTTCACCAGCGCCAGCCCGAGACCGAGCCCGCCGCTGCGCCTGGCAATGCTCGGATCACCCTGGCTGAACGGCTCGAACAGCCGCGCGAACACCGCCGGCTCTATGCCTATTCCAGAGTCGGTGACGGTGATCAGCGTGGCGCCGCCCCCGTCTTCGACTCGCAGCACCACGTCGACGCGGCCGCCGCTGTCGGTGAACTTCAGCGCGTTGTCGACCAGGTTGCCGACGATCTGGCAAACGCGCGCCCGGTCGGCATCGACCCATACCGGCTCGTCGGGCAGATCGATGTTCAACTCGATGCCGCCGGCCTCGAACGCGGCGCGCTGATCCTGCAGCCATTCGCGCAGCAGCGGCACCAGATCGAGCCGCTGCGTCTTCAGCGAGATCTTGCCGTGCGATACGCGCGTGATGTCGAGCAGATCGTCGATCAGCCGGTTCAGCTGCCGCGTCTGCCGCAGGATGGTGCCGCGGGCACTGTCGGCCTGCTCGGGCGTGAGGCCGGGCCGCGACAGCACGAACAGGCTGTTCGAGATGCCGGCCATCGGATTGCGCAGCTCATGCGCCAGCAGGCCGAGGAACTCATTCTTGCGCCGGTCGCTGTCGGCGAGCTGCAGCGACTGCTCGCGCAGCTGGGCGGTCTGTTCGAGCAGCTGCTCGTGCTGGGCGCGGATCTCCTCACCCTGCGCCTGCAGCTCCTCGTTCTGCGCCTGCGCTTCTTCGGACTGCGCCTGGATCTCCTCGTTCTGGGCCTGCAGCTCTTCGTTCTGCGCCTGGATCTGCCGCGACTTGTCGGCCAGCTCGCGCAGCAGGCCCTGCACATGGGCGTGCGCCTGCGCATTGTTCAGCCCGACCCCGAACTGGTCGGCAGCGGCGGTAATGAAGTCGAGCGCCGCGTCGTCGAACTCATGCAGGCCGGCCAGCAGCAGCACGCCCAGCACGCGCTGCTGGAAGCAGATCGGCGCGGCGATCACCTCCCGCGGCGGCGCGGCGTCGTAGCCGAGCCGGATCTGGAAACCGCTGTCGGGCGGGATGTCGCGAATCCGCACTGCCTTGCGTTCGCTCACGGCCTGCTGCGGCAGCCCCTCGCCACCGCCGGCGGCCGCAGTCGTCAATGCAAGGCCGAAGCTGGCCACCGGCTGCAGCGGCACATGAGCGCCGCTGCCGTCTGCCGCATTGCCATCCGCGGCCTTCCCGCCGGCGGCATCGAGCACGTAGACGATGCCCAACTCCGCCCCCAGATGCTCGACCGCCACGTCCAGCACCTGCCGCGCGACCTCGGCCTGGTCGAGCCCCGACACGCTGGCCTCCGCCACGCGGCGGTGGGCCGCCATCCGCTGCGAACGCCGCTCGAGTTCGGTGGCGGCGCTGCCGAACGCGCGGCCGATCTGGGCCAGCTCGTTGCGCTCGCGGCGCGGCAGCGGAGCATCGACCGACGGCTCGTACAGCCCCAGCGCCGGTTTCCAGTCGCCGCGCCGCAACGACGAGGCGATCTCCACCAGTGCGGCGGCCGGCCGTCGCACCGACTGCATGGTCAGCCACGCGAAGACGACGAAGAACAGCAGCGACAGAACCCCGCTGATCGCCAGCCCCTGCGACACCCGCTGCTGCGCGCTCTGCATCGCGGCCAGCGATGCGTCGGTGCGGTCGGACTGCAGCTGTATGAACTCGCGCAGCGCATCGAGCGCCGATTCGCGCATGCCGCTCAGCGACAGCTCGGCGTCGTCCTGCAGCGGCTGCTGGGCACGCTCGCTCACCAGCCGCCGAGTCGCGCCGAGGTAGCCCTGCAGCTGGGGCTCGATGCGGGCGAACATTGCGCGCCCTTCGCTGTCGCGGATCGCGCCATGCAGCTGGATCAGCCGCGAACTCGCCGAGCGCAGCGTCCTGTCGTAGGCGTCGAGCTGCTCGGGCTGGGGCTGCAGGACATAGGAGCGCACCGCGACGCCGACGCGCAGCAGCGCGTTCTCAAGTTCCTTGGCCGAGTTGCTCAGCGGCTGGCTGGCCTGCACGAACTCGCGCAGCGCTTCGTCGCTGTGGCGCTGCCAGAAATACGTGGTCGCCATCAAGGTGCCGATGATCAGCAGCAGCACGCCAAAGCCGAACACCATCCTTTGGCCTATCGTCGGCCCCTCGAAACGCTTCACGCTGAACCCTCGAACCTGAATACCCGCGTCTTGCAACCCACGGCCCGCAGAACGGATGCCAGCTCGGCGTCGGGCCACTCGGCCTCCCCCAGACACATGAAGGCGCCCGGCGCCAGGGCTTGTTGCAAGGTATCGAATGCGCGCCGCTGAGCCGACGGTGCGAAATAGATGACCACGTTGCGGCAGCTGACCAGATGGAACGCCGCCGGACAGGGCGGCATGCCCGCGAGCAGGTCATGCACGGCGAAACGCACGCGCGCCCGCAGCGCTTCGTCGACTTCGTAGCAGCGCCGGCCGCCGCCGTCCACCGGCCGCAGATAGCGTTCGCGCAGCCGGCCGGGCAGCTCGATCAGCGCGCCTTCCGGATAGCGTCCCTGCCGCGCTTCGGCCAGCGCGCAGCCGTCTATGTCCGTCGCCAGCACCGAACCGTCGACGCCGGCCTCGTGCAGCAGCATGGCCAGCGTATAGGCTTCCTCGCCGCGACCGCAGCCGGCGCACCAAAGCCGCAGCGGGCCGCCCGCATCGGCGGCCAGCCGCGGAATGGCGAGCTTCGACAACTGGTCGAAGGTATAGGCATTGCGGTAGAAGCGGCTCACCTTGATCGTCAGCCGCTCGAGCAGGCTGGCGGCCTCGCCGCCGTCGGCGCGCAGCCGCTCCAGATAGTCGGGCAGCGACGCGACGCCGGCGAGGATCATCCGGTTGCGGATGCGCCGTTCGAGCGTGGCGGGACGATAGTGACCGAACTCGATGCCGGTGCGCACGCGCATTTCGTCGACGATGCCGGCAATCGCCCCTGCATCGCTTTCGCCGCAGTCGTCGGCCTCATCGCGCTCGCCGGGCCCGGCGGCCCCATCCCGGCCTCCATGCGCGACGAGGTCGGCGGCTGACGCGCCGTCCGTTCCCAATACCGGCCGGCCGACGCGGTACATGCCCTCGCCGCCGACATGCGCTATCTCTGCCCCTGGCCGCATTGCGCCGTCGTCACCTCGATCGGACGTCGCCGCACCGTACGGCGATCAGAGCGGAGATTCTAGCGATGGATATGGAATCGGACCAACACTGTTGCGTTCCCGAGGGGTTCTCAACCGTTTCAGGAACATTTCTTGCTCAGCGGCGCCCCCGCTCCGCGCAAGGCCCCGTGGGCTGCAGCTTGTCAGTTCGATAGAGGAACCTGATCGACAGCCTTCCCATTGATTTCAAGGAGAAAAATGGCTTTTCACATGGCAAATTTATAAGTCTATTAAACGAAGTATTGACTTGCGAACCGGCACCGACTACGCTCCGCCCTGAGTTCGCGGCCGACCTCTTTGCCCGGGTCCGCAAGCTCGATACCGATGGAGTCTGTGATGCTCGAAGTGCACGCGCGAATCCGCTCGACGATCCGCGCCGACAATGACAATCCGTTCCTGCAGGGCGCCTACCGCCCGGTCTCGGATGAATACACCGCCGCCACGCCGGATCTGGTCGTGCACGGTGAGATCCCGCGCGATCTGCACGGCATCTACGTGCGCAATTCGCACAATCAGGTCCATGAGCCGATGGGCCGCTACCATCCGTTCGACGGCGACGGCATGCTGCACGCGATGCATTTCGCCGACGGCCGCGCCGAATACCGGAACCGCTTCGTCCGCACCACCGGTTTTCTCGCTGAACAGGCCGCCGGGCGCTCGCTGTGGCCCGGCCTGACCGAACCCCGCCTGCGCAGCCGGCGCGGCTGGGGATCGATCGGCGCCATGAAGGACAATGCCGGCACCGACGTCATCGCCCATGCGGGCAGGCTGCTGGCCACGATGTCGCAATGCAGCGAGCCGTACCGGCTCGATCCGCGCACGTTGGAGACGCTGGGCGTCGAGACCGAGTGGGGCGTCGACGTCGAGCCCTGGGGCGTCTGCTCGCACTTCAAGGTCGATCTCGCCACCGGCGAGATGATGTTCTTCAACTTCGGCGAGCAGCCGCCGTACATGCATTACGGCGTCGTCGACCGGAACAACCGGCTGGTGCACTACGTGCCCATCGAGCTGCCGGGACCGCGCTGGCCGCACGACCTGGGCATCACGTCGAACTACACGATCGTGCACGACCTGCCGATGTTCTTCGACCCGGCGCTGCTGGCGCAGGGTCAGCACCGGCTGCGCTTCCACCGCGATCTGCAGTCGCGCTTCGGCGTGCTGCCGCGCCACGGCAGCAATGCCGACGTGCGCTGGTTCGAGGCCACGCCCTGCTACATCCTGCACCTGTCCAACTGCTTCGAGGACGGCGACGAAGTGGTGATGGACGGCTGCATTTCGCTCGATCCGATCGCCAATGTCTCGCACCTGCCGAAGGAAGGCTATGCGCGCATGACGGCAATGCTGGACAAGCACAATACGCGCACCCGCATGTACCGCTGGCGCTTCAACCTGAAGACCGGCCAGACGCACGAGTCCTTCCTCGACGACGAAGTGACCGAGTTCCCGACCATCGCCAATGCCTATGTCGGGCGCCCGTACCGCTACAGCTTCAATACGCTGTTCGCACCGGGCCAGTGGCTGTTCACCGGCATCAAGAAATACGATCTGCATACAGGCCGCAGCGAGCGCTTCGAGTACGGCCGCGGCCGCTACGGCAGCGAGACGCAGATCGCGCTGCGGCCGAACGCCCGCAGCGACGACGACGGCTACGTGCTGACCTACATCGTCGATCTGGAACGCGACGCATCCGAATGCCTGATCTTCGACGCCGCCGCGGTGGCGGCCGGCCCGGTGGCGCGCATCGAGCTGCCTCAGCGGATCTCGGTCGGCACGCACGCCTGCTGGGTCGAGGGCGAGCGGATCACCGGTGAAGCGGCGGGGTCGCAGCAATGAGCGCGATAACCCGCTACCGCGACCGTGTCCCGCCGGCTCTGATGGGCGGGCTCGAGCTGCCGCTGATCGTGGCGCCGATGTTCCTCGTCAGCAGCGTCGACCTGGTGCTTGCTGCCTGCGCGGCGGGCGCCATCGGCTCGCTGCCGTCGCTGAACGCGCGCAGCCCGGAGATCTTCGACGAATGGGTCGGCCGCATCGAAGCCGGACGGCGCGAGCTGACGCGGCCCGACCGGCCCGCGCCCGCATGGGCGGTCAACCTGGTCTCGCATACGACCAACAAGCGCTTCCCGTCCGACCTGGAGATCTGCGTCCGGCACCGCGTGCCGCTGGTCATCACGGCTCTGGGCGGCCCGCGGCCCGTCGTCGACGCCGTGCACAGCTACGGCGGGCTGGTCTTTGCCGACGTCAACACTCCCGAATACGCGCGCAAGGCCGCCGCGGCCGGCGTCGACGGGCTGGTCCTCGTCTGCTCGGGCGCGGGCGGCCACACCGGACCGATGGCCGCACCGGCCTTCGTCGCCGCGGTGCGCGAGTTCTGGGACGGCATGCTGGTCGTGGGCGGCGCGATCGCCGACGGCTATGCGCTGCGCGCCGCGCAGACGCTGGGCGCCGACTTCGCGTACATGGGCACGCGTTTCATTGCCACCGACGAGAGCAGCGCGGTCGACCCCTACAAGCAGATGGTGGTCGATTCTTCGTTCCCGGACATCATCCATACCAATGCGATCACCGGCGCCTGGGCGAACAAGCTGCGGCCCAGCCTGGTCGCCGCCGGCCTCGATCCCGACAATCTGCCGGCGCGCGGCAAGTTCGACATGACCAACCGCGACCGCGACATCAAGGCATGGAAGGATCTGTGGTCGGCCGGCCATGCCGTGGGCCAGACGCCGGCGGTCGAACCGGCCGGCCGCATCATCGCCCGGCTGAAGGACGAGTACCAGGCCGCGCTGCGCCAGGAAGCGCGCGACCCGTGGCGGCAGCGGCTGCTGCAGCCGGTGGCCTGACACGGCGCGCCGACCACCGCTCCCCGTTCAGGCCGTACCGTCTTTTCCGGAATTTCGAATGATTCTCTCCACCCCCGATCGCATCCGCGAGATGCGCCTTCGCGGCCATTGGCCGGACCTGCAGTTCGACACCTTGCTGCGCGCCAATGCCGCGCGCGTGCCCGACCGCGAAGCGATCATCGACCCGCCCAACCGCGCCGCCGTCTGCGACGGAGCGCCGCAGCGCATCGACTGGCGGTCGCTTGAGAACGCCGTCGAACGGCTTGCCGACAACCTCGCCGCCTGCGGCCTGGCCAAGGACGACGTCGCGCTGATCCAGATGGCCAATACCTGGGAGCTGCTGGCCGTCTACCTCGCATGCTTTCGCCGCGGCATCATCGCCAGCCCGGTGCCGGCGCTGTACCGCGAGCATGAGCTGGGGTACATCATCGATCACACCTCGGCCAAGGCGCTGTTCACCAATCGGCGGATCGGCAAGTTCGACCACGCGCGGATGGCGCACGGCCTGCGGCAGGCGCATGACAGCCTGACGCATCTGCTGCTGCTCGGTCCGGCCGAACGCTCGGCTGAGCCCTCTGCCGAACACTCGTCCGACGGCGCTTCCCATCGCTCCGCCGACGACTACGACACGCTCGACCTCGGCGCCCTGCTCGCGGCCCGGCAGGCCTTCCCCGCCCACGCCGCGGCGCCCGTGGCGGAGGTCTGCGCCGACGAGGTCGTAACCATCATCTGGACCTCCGGCAGCGAGGGCCGCCCGAAAGGAATCCCGCGCAGCCACGCGCAATGGCTGGCCTCGATGGCGACCATCGCCGATGCCTGCGGCATGTGCGACGGCGTACGCCTGCTCAGTGCTCGCCCGCTGTCGACGCACGGCGCCATGAGCGGCACCATCATGCCGTGGCTGAACCGCGCCGGCACCGCCGTCCTGCATCAGCCGTTCACGCTCGAGCTGTTCATCCAGCAGCTGCGCGACGAGCAGATCGGCTTCACGTCGATCGCCCCGGCCATCCTGGTATCGCTGCTGAGCGAACCGCAGCGGCTCGAGGGCATAGACACGCAGCGCCTGCACACCGTGGGCTCGGGCTCGGCGCCGCTGTCGCCGGCCGTGATCAGCGAGTTCGAACGGCGCTTCGGCATCCGTGTCGTCAATTTCTTCGGCTCGACCGAAGGCATCTCGCTGGCCGCGACGCCGGACGACATTCCCGCGCCTGAACTGCGCGCAACGCTGTTTCCTCGGCTCGGCGCCGGCGGCTTCGAGTGGCACTATCCCAGCGCCGACATGATAGAGAGCCGCCTCGTCGACCCGCAGACCGAGCTCGAGATCACCGAGCCGGGCCGTCCCGGGGAGCTGAGGATGCGCGGCGCCACCATATTCGACGGCTATTTCAACGATCCCGACCGTACGCGCTCGGCCTTCGACGCGCACGGCTACTACCGCAGCGGCGACCTGTTCGAGATCGCCGGCGACGGCGGCCAGTACTACCGCTACGTCGGCCGGCTCAAGGAGATCATCGTCCGCGGCGGCTTCAATGTCTCGTCGGCCGAGGTCGAGAACCTGGTCGCCGACTATCCGGGGGTCAAGGAAGTCGGCGTCATCGGCATGCCGGACGAGCGGCTCGGCGAACGCATCTGCGCATTCATCGCCATGCATCCGGGTGCCGCCGCGCCGACGCAGCAGCAGCTGGTCGATTTCCTGCGCAACGAACGGCACGTCGCCAGCCTGAAGCTGCCCGAGAAGCTGATCGTGCTCGACGCGCTGCCGCGCAACGCCAATACGAAGATCGACAAACCCCGCCTCAGGGAGCTGCTCGCCCGCGAGACCGGCTGACGGCGCCCTCGCCGCGACACAAACTCAACAATCGATTGCCAACGGAGACGCTCTTGAATCCCAGCAAACGCTCGACCCTGACCCTCGCTGCCTCGGCGCTCGCCGCCGCGCTGACGAGCCTGGCCGCTCCCGCCGCCGCGCAATCCTGGCCCGAGCGGCCGATCCGTATCATCGTGCCCTACCCGGCCGGCGGCAATGCGGACATCATCGCCCGCACCGTCGCCACGCCGCTGGCCGAACGGCTGGGGCAGTCAGTGATCGTCGACAACCGTGGCGGCGCCGCCGGCGTCATCGGCGCCGACGCTGTCGCCAAGGCAGCGCCGGACGGCTATACCTTGCTGATCACGCCGGTCACGCAGCTCACCAGCGCTCCGCTCGGCGTCAAGCCGACCTACCGCGCCGACACCGACTTCGTACCGATCGGCGGCATCGCGCTGACGCCGCTGATCTACGTCAGCGGCAGCAGCACGGCGAGCAACTTCAAGGAGTTCGTGGCAGCCGCCAAGGCCAAGCCGCTCAGCTTCGGCTCGTACGGGCCGGGCACGTCGACGCATCTGCTGATCGCCATGATGAGCGAGCAGCTCGGCCTGAACATGACCCACGTGCCGTACAAAGGCGAGAACCCGATGCTGACCGACCTGCTGTCGGGCCAGGTTCAGAGCGGGCTGCTGTCGATCGGCATCACGCGCGCGCAGGTCGAGGCCGGCAAGGTCAAGCCGCTGGCCGTGCTCGGCCGGCAGCGCGTGTCCTTCTTCCCGGACGTGCCGACCTTCACCGAGCTCGGCGTGAAGGATCTGGACTGGGACTACGCCGTGGCGATGTACGCGCCGGCCGGCCTGCCCAAGCCCATCATCGCCCGGCTCGAAACCGAGCTCAACGCGCTGCTGCGCACGCCGGCCGTGCGCGACGCCATGCTGGCGCGCTCGAACGAACCCTGGCTGGCCACGTCGGCAGAGCTGACCAAGCGCCTGGGCGGCGACGTCGAGCGCTGGAACAAGGTTCTGCAAGCCGCCGAGAAATTCAAATGAGTATGGCCCCTGCCGACGAGTTCTCGCTCGAGCAACCGCTGCACGGCATGCTGCCGGCCCCCGGCTCGCGCATCGTCGTGGCCGGCGGCTGCGGCGGTATCGGCCGCGCGGTGGTCGCCGCCGCACTTGCACATGGTGTCGAAGTCATCGTCCTGGATCTGGCCGAGTCGATCGCCGCGCATGCGCCGGCAGCCGGCGTTGCCGCCGCGATCGCCTGCGACGCGGGCAACGAGGAGCAGGTAGCTGCCGCGTTCGGCCGGATCGCGGCACGCTGGCCCGCCGTCGACGCGCTGGTCCATCTGGTCGGCTACACCCGCGAGCGGGTGCCGATCGAATCGATGAGCAGCGCCGAATGGGATGCGATCGTTGCCGGCAATCTGCGCAGCACCTTCCTGACCTCGCGCGCGGCGATCCCGCTGCTGCGCGCCGCCGCCGAGGCCGGCCGTGCACCATCTATCCTGCTTACCGCGTCGACCTTCGGCGTACGCGTCAGCCTGAGCGGCTACGGCCCTTATGCCGCGTCGAAGGCCGGCGTTATCTCGATGTGCAAGGCGCTGGCCACCGAATGCGCGCCGCAGATCCGCGTCAACGCGATCGCCCCCGGCGTCATCGAGACCGAGTTCCTGCGCGGCGGCACCGGCCGGCCGCCGAAGAGCACCGGCCTGCCGCTGGACCGCTTCGCCGCGGGCGTGCCGCTGGGCCGCCTCGGCCGTCCCGCCGATATCGCCGGCCCGATGCTGTTCCTGCTCAGCCCCGCGGCGGCTTACATCACGGGCCAGACGCTGCATGTCAACGGAGGCACGTGGGCAGCATGACGGCGATACGATCCTGGCCGGTCCCGCCGGTCGTTTGCAGCTACATCGACGGCCGCCGCAGCGAACCGGGCCCGCATCGGCTGCCGGTGATCAATCCGGCCACCGAGCAGCAGGTGGCGGAGCTCGCCGAGGCCGACGCTGCGGAAACCGCACGCGCTGTCGAGGCAGCGCAGCGCGCCCACCTCGACGGCCGCTGGTCGAACCTCCCGGCGCGCAGCAAGCGCGAGGTGCTGCTGCGCATCGCGCAGCTCACCGGCGAACATCTCGACGAGCTGGCCTGGCTGGAGACGCTGAACAGCGGGCTGCCGCTGCGCTATGCACGCCAGTTCCAGCTGCCGCGCATCCTGCGCAACTTCAACTTCTTCGCCGACACGCTGTCGCAGAACGTCGAACGCGGTGGCCTCGATGACGACGCGTATCTGCGCTACGTGCTGCGCGACCCGCTCGGCGTGGTCGCGCTGATCTCGCCGTGGAATGCACCGCTGGCACTGGCTTCCACCAAGATCGCCGCCGCGCTGGCCTTCGGCAACACCTGCGTCGTCAAGACCTCCGAGCAAACGCCCTTGGCGGTGTCGCGCTTCATGGAGCTGCTCAGCGAAGCCGGCGTTCCCGACGGTGTCGTGAACATGGTCAACGGACGCGGCTCGGTGACCGGCACCGCGCTGGTCAGCCATCCGGCCGTGCGCGGCATCTCGTTCACCGGCGGCACCGAGACCGGCCGCGCGATCGCCGGCGTCGCCGGACCGGCGCTGAAGCGGATCGACCTGGAGCTGGGCGGCAAGTCGGCGAACATCATCACCGAATCCGCCGACCTGGACCGCGCGCTGGACGGCGCGCTCGCCGGCATCTACCTGAACAACGGGCAGCAGTGCTTCGCCGGCTCGCGCATCCTGCTGGCGCGCAAGATCGCCGAGCCGTTCATCGAACGCTTCGTCGAGCGCGCGCGCCGCATCAGCGTCGGCGATCCGCTCGACCCGGATACCGAAGTCGGCCCGCTCGCCTTCGAGAGCCACTACAAGCGCGTGCTCGGTTTCGCCGAGCTGGCGCACGAGGACGGCAACACGCTGCTGACCGGTGGCCGCCGCGCGAGCCGGTTCGAGCGCGGCTACTACGTCGAACCCACTGCGGTGCTGGCGCGCAGCAACAGCGCACGCCTGTGCCAGCAGGAGATCTTCGGACCCTTCGCCACGCTGCTGATCTATGACAGTCTCGACGAGGCGCTGGCCATCGCCAATGACTCGGCCTTCGGTCTGGTCTCGTACCTGTGGACCGAGCGCCTGGAGGAAGCGATGCGCGCTTCACGCGCGCTGCAGACCGGCGTCGTGCTGGTGAACACCAATATGAGCCTGGACATGCGCTTTCCGTTCGGCGGCTACAAAGACTCCGGAGTCGGCCGCGAAGGGATCGAGGGCATGCGTCATTTCTATTCCCAAGACAAGGTCGTGACCATCGGGCTGCGCCCTCCCGCGCCGCTGCCGTTCGGCAAGGCCTGAACATCGGAGACACACGTCATGAAATCCCATCGCCGTTTCGCTGTTCTGTTCGCCGCTGCCTGCGGCCTCGCCGCATTCGGCGCGCACGCGCAGCCGTCGGGCTCGGCCGCCGCGCGCGACGCTGCCGCCGCCTCGTACCCCAGCCGCCCGATCACGATGATCGTGCCCTTCCCGCCCGGCATCGTCGACAGCCGCGCCCGGCTGATCGCCGACCGCGCCAGCCGCATCCTCGGCCAGCCCATCGTCGTCGAGAACAAGGCCGGCGCCGGACAGCGCATCGGCACGCTGGCGCTCGTTCGCGCGCCCAAGGACGGCTACACGATCGGCGTCGTCACGCAGGCCAGTGTCGTCATGGCCCCCGCGCTCGATCCGCAGCTGAAATACGACGCGCTGAAGGACCTGCAGTACCTGACGCACGGCTACGGCTCGGCCTTCCTGCTCGCCACGCACGCCAAGAGCGGCATCAAGACCACGCAGCAGCTGTTCGAGGCCGCCCGCGCCAAGCCGGGCATGCTGAAGTTCTCCAGCTCCGGACTGGGCACCGCCTACCACGTCTGGACCGAAGCGCTGTTCGACAAGGCCGGCGTATCGCTGCTGCACGTGCCGTACCGCGGCGCGGCGCAGGCGCAGAACGACCTGATCGGCGGACAGGTCGACGTCATGCTCACGACGCTCGGCGCAAAGCCGCAGGTCGATGCCGGCCAGTTGATCCCGCTGGGCATCAGCAGCGAACAGCGCAGCGAGCTGCTGCCGAACGTGCCGACGATCAAGGAAAGCGGGCTCGACTGGGCCATGACCACCTGGCTCGGCTTCGGTGCGCCCGCCGGCATTCCCGGCTATGCGCTGGACAAGCTCAGCGCCGCCTTCAAGCAGGCGCTGGAGTCCAAGGACGTCCGCGACATCCTCGCGTCCGAAGGCGCGGTCGCGCGCTACACGACGCCGGCCGAGTTCACCACCATGGTGAAAGGCGAGATCGAGATGGCACGCGAGCTGAACAAACGGCTTAAGATCGAGCTTCAATGAGACTCAGGAATCACATTTCATGACCGAACTCGTCCTCGTCTGCGGACTGAACAATACCCCCGACATCTGGGACGACGTCTGCGCGGCCCTGGAACGCGCGCTGCCGGGGCAGCTGCGCATCCATCGCCCCTTGATGCCTGCCCTGGACAGCACCGAAGCCGTCGCTCAGGCGCTGCTCAAGGATCTGCCGCCGCGCTTCTCGTACGTCGGCTTCTCGTTCGGCGGCTATGTCGGCATGGCCATGCTGGAAGCCGCGCCTGAGCGCTTCGAGCGCTACGCGCTGGTCTGCTCGAACAGCCTCGGCGAACCGGAGGCGGCGCGGCCGATGCGGCTGAAGGCGATCGAGATCGCGCAGGCCGGCGGCCACGCCGGCCTGATCGCCAAAGCCTATCCCAATACCGTGCATCCGAGCCGCGTCGACGACCAGGCGATCATCGCGCGCCGCGAGAAGATGGTGCCGGCCTACGGCGCCGAGCGCTTCATCGCGCACATGACCGCGTGCCTGACGCGCCCCGACCGCACGCATCTGCTGCAGTCGTTCGACGGCCCCACGCTGCTGGTCGCCACCTCGCACGACAAGGTCGTCACGCCCGAGTCGATCAAGCGCGTGGCCGACGCCGTGCCGCGTGCACGCTTCGAGCAGATCGAGGACTCCGGGCATCTGCTGCCGCTGGAGCGTCCGCAGGCGCTGGCCGACAGCCTGCTGCGCTGGCTGGCGGAGCCGGCGAAGGTCTGACAGCGGCCGAGCCTGCACCGGCGCCGCGGCACGATCTGCCGCGGCCCGGCCTATCACGGCTCGGCCTATCGCGGCCCGACCGATCGCGGCCCGGCCTACAGACGTTCGACGTCGTACGCCTCGACCGGCTGCCGGCAGTGCTGGCAGACGACCGCAGGCTGCACGATCTCGCCGCAGACCGAATGGCGGACGCGGATCGTGCCTCGCGCCTTCAGCAGGTACTGCTGTCCCCAGCGCGACAGCAGCAGCATGTAGGCCGACAGCGCCTGCGCCGCGGCGCCGATGCGGTAATAGAAGCGACGGCCGTCATAGCGGTCCTGCAGCTTGTCCAGCAGCCCGAAGCGCGTCAGCATGTCCAGCCGCACCGCCAGCACGCTGGATCCCAGGCCGAGCACCTTCATGATCTCGTCGAAGTAGTGGCAGCCGTGCATCACCGCGACCAGGATCATCATCGAATAGCGGTCGCTGGCCAGCTTCGGGAAGTGGATTTCCCGCTGCTGCAGCAGTTCCTTGCGCGTCGGCAGGCCGCCGGCCCAGCGGCGCGCGCGCGCCGCCTTGGGCAGCTCGATCTCGCCGGGGTCGGTGACCTCGCGGATCAGGTCCACCATGCGCAGCTCGTCGCCGCAGGTCTCGCAGATCAGCTGCGGCTTCAGTTCGTGGCCGCAGCTGCGATGGCGCAGCCGGCGCGGCATGTTCGCCGGCGGCCGGCCCCAGCGCATCTCCCACGACCACGCGATCAGCGCGCGCGGGTACAGCGCCAATCCCATCCTGGTGAGCCGGTACGCCATCCGCGGCGGCCGCTCCTGATACAGCTCCTGCCGCAGCAGGCCGTCGGCCACCAGCGCCCGCAAGCGGGCGCTCAGTGTCTGCCGGGGAATGTTCAGCGCCGTCTGGAAATCGTCGAAGCGCTTCACCCCGAGGAAGCTCTGCTGCAGTATCGCCCAGGTCCAACGATCGCCGACCTTCAGCAGCACCTGATTCAGCGCGCTCCCTTGCAGCACGCGGCGCAAGCGGGCGATATCGTCTTCGAGTAACTGGCCCATCGAACAGTCAATCCCTTGCGCGATTCAAAAACCGCAATGTCGGCGGGACACTACCATATGGACACTGCTCCATCGCAAGCCCCGACAGTGCCGCTACGATCAGTTGACAAGGCGAAGAAATCACTTCTATTATCATACTAATAAAGTTCGATAAAGAAAGCCATCCTACTGAGGAGCGTCCGATGCTGGAAGTTTTCAACCGGGAACAGTCGACGATCGTCTACCCGACCGAGAATCCCTACCTGAACGGCGGCTGGCGCCCGCTCGACACCGAGTGGACCGCGTCCACGCCCGACCTGAAGGTCATCGGCGAAATTCCGAAGGATCTCGCCGGGCTGTACGTGCGCAACGGCCACAACCCGGTCCACGAATCGATCGGCCGCTATCACCCGTACGACGGCGACGGCATGCTGCACGCCATCCGCTTCCGTGACGGCCAGGCCGTCTACCGCAACCGCTGGATCCGCACCACCGGCTTTCTCGCCGAGAAGGCCGCCGGCAAGTCGCTGTGGCCCGGCATCATCGAGCCGCGCCGCGGCAGCCGCCGCGGCTGGGGATCGATCGGTGCGATGAAGGACAATGCCGGCACCGACGTCATCGTGCACGCCGGCCGCGTGCTCGCCGCCATGTCCCAGTGCAGCGAGCCCTATCGGCTCGATCCCGAAACGCTGGAGACCCTGGGCCCCGACAACGGCTGGGCGCGCCGCCTGATGCCGCAGGGCATCTGCTCGCACTTCAAGGTCGACGAGCATACGCAGGAGATGACGCTGTTCAACTTCGGCGAGCACGCACCGTACATGCATTACGGCGTCGTAAACGCCGAAAACCAGCTGGTGCACTACGAGCCGATCGAACTGCCCGGTCCGCGCTGGCCGCACGACCTGGGCATGACCGAGCACTATTCGATCCTGCACGACCTGCCGATGTTCTTCGACACCGAGGCCCTGAAGAAAGGCGGCCACCGTCTGAAGTTCCACCGCGACATCCCCAGCCGCTTCGGCATCATCCCGCGCTTCGGCACCAATCGCGACGTACGCTGGTTCGAGGCACAGCCGTGCTACCTGCTGCACCTGTCGAACTCGTACGAAGACGGCGACGAGATCGTCATGGACGGCTGCATCCAGTACCAGCCCATCCCCGACCTGTCGGGCCTGCCGCATGACGGCTACGCGCGCATCATCAAGATGACCAGCCTGCACGACAAGCAGACCCGCATGCACCGCTGGCGCTTCAACCTGAAGACCGGCCGCACGCACGAAGAGGATCTCGACGAGCAGGTCACCGAGTTCCCGATGGTCAATGGCCAGTACAACGGCCGCCCGTACCGGTACAGCTATAACGCCATTCCGCAGAAAGGCTTCTGGCTGCTCGACGGCCTGAAGAAGTACGATCTGCAGACGGGGCGCACGCAGACCTACATGATGGAACCCGGCTGCCACGTCAGCGAAGCCCCGTTCGCCCCGCGGCTGGGCGCGCGCGACGAGGACGACGGCTACCTGGTCACCTTCGTCACGAACGTGAACACCGGCAAGGGCGAGTGCGCGCTGTTCGATGCTCGCGACATCACCGTCGGACCGGTCTGTCGCATCCTGCTGCCCGATCACATCCCGACCGGCGCGCATGCATACTGGGCGCCGGAATCGATGCTCGGCCCTGCGCCCGACGACAGCCGAGCCTGAGGCCGGCCGGCGACATACTGCATAAAGACCGAAACGCCATCCATGAGCAAGGACCGCATCCCCGACCACAGCGTCACCGGCCACGGCGACGACACCGTCTTCCTGCTGCACGGCGCCTTCGGTGCCAAGGAATACTGGCGCGAACAGATCGCCGCGCTGTCGCAGGCCGGCTACCGCGTCGTCGCCTGGGACTGCCCCGGCTACGGCTGCTCGCCGCTGCCGGCCGACTTCAGCGTCGAGACCTGCGCCCGCGCCTTCGGCCGGCTGCTCGACAAGGAAGCCGGACCGCGCAACATCGTGCTGGGCCACAGCATGGGCGGCATGATCGCGCAGCGCGCGTATGACTACTTCGGCGACCGCATCCACGGCCTGATCCTGTCGGCCACCAGCGCGGCCTTCGGCAGCCCCGACGGCGAATGGCAGCGCAAGTTCGTCGCCGACCGCGTCGCCCCGCTCGACGCCGGCCGCAGCGTGGCCGAACACGCGCACGATTTCCTGCCGCAGATGATGGCACCGGGCGCAGCCGGCCCCGCCGTCGATCTGGTGGTCGATACCGTGGCGCTCATGCGCCCGGAGACCTTCCGCGCCGCCATTGTCGCGATCACGCAGTACGAAGGCCGCGCCGTGCTGCCGAAGATGAAGGTTCCGGTCCTGGCGATCGCCGGCGAACTGGACAAGACCGCGCCCGCCGACGTCATGGCCAAGATGGCCGGCAAGATCGCCGGCGCCGAGTTCGTGTCCATGCCCGGCGTCGCGCACTTCGGCTGGGCCGAGCAGCCGGCGGTGTTCAATGCGCATATCCTGGACTTTCTGAAGCGGCGGCTGGGGTGACCGCCCTGGGCGCGGCTCGGGTGATCGCCCAGAGGCGGCCCGGGTGACCGGCCCGATTTGATTGCCGCGGAACTTTTCCCTACAATCGCGGGTCTTCCCTTCGGGGCGGCTAGCTCAGCGGTAGAGCACTGCCTTCACACGGCAGGGGTCACAGGTTCGAACCCTGTGCCGCCCACCAG
>JBFWXS010000019.1:70939-82010 GCA_050187175.1 Burkholderiaceae bacterium | reverse complement strand
TCATCATGCGCACAGCCACCCGCATACGAATGAAGAACCCGGCCCATCCCGGCAGCTTCATTAGACAGGAAGTTCTCGACCCCTTGGGTCTGACGGTCACGGCCGCCTCTGAGGCGCTGGGGGTGACGCGTGCCGCACTGTCGGCGCTGCTCAACGAGCGGGCACAGCTGTCCCCCGAGATGGCATTGCGGATCGAGAAGGCCTTCGGCGTATCGATGGATACGCTGATGCGGATGCAGAACAGCTACGACATCGCCCAGACGCGCAAACGCGAGAAGGAGATCAAGGTCGCCCCGTTTCTCGCGAGCTAAGACTTCTCCCCGCATTCGTCCGCGCGCTTGCGAATCACCGCCAGCAGCGCCAGCGCCCGCTCGGCGATCCGCTCCCCGCCGGGAAGATTGCCGCGCACATAGGCCGGCCGCAGATCCTCGATCTCGGTCAGCGCATCGACGGCTTGTGCCTCGCCGACGCGCAGCCGGCGCAGCTCGTTGACCACCAGCATGTACGTATGCAGCACGTCATTGGCCGGTGCCGTCACCCCGGTGCGATGCAGGATCAGATTCAGCCAGTGCGTGCCGGCCAGCATCGCCGCTTCGATCTTCATCTCGTAGTCGTCCGGGCCGCACTTGCGCAGCGCGCGTTCGATCTGTTCGGCCTTGCCGCGATGTTCTTCCGGCGTCATGCGCGACCCCGCTGCAGTCGAAGAGTTAGCAGTTGCAGACAGCGGCCGAGCGCCGCGTCGCATTCGTCGACGATCGCCTGCGTCGGCTCACGCTCGCCGCGCACACAGGGGTCGCGATGGTGCTCGATGGTTTCCATCTCGTGCATCATCGCCGCGATGTCGTCGGGAACGGGCGCCTCGATCTTCGGGCGGCCCACGTGAAGCACGTCGCCGAGCGGACAGTAGGCGGGGCACGGTTCTCCGCCGGCGCGCGGCACCAGATAGACGCCGGGCTGCGTCGGAAAGACGTCATCGGGCCGCGTCACGCCGGCCTCATGCAGCGCCGCGTTCACCGCATGCGTGCCGGCGTTCATCGCCGACCAGAACCACAGCGGGAAGTCGTCGAGCGGATGGAGGCGCGCACGCAGCGCCTCCATTCGCCGGATCTTGTCGAGATGGGAATCGACGTTCATGGCTTGCCCCAGGTCATTGTGTACCAATCGCTTGGCGCGCGAGCCCCAGCCGCGCCGCGCGTTCGCTTGCGCGCGGCCAGGCCGCTTCGTTCAGCAGATGCGTCGGACGCTCGCCCGCCAGCGCCTGCAGCATCTGCGTCGCAGCCGACAGCGACATGCCGCGCACGGCTTCGCCGCTGAGGCCGCCGACGTGCGGCGTGAGCACCAGATTGTCGAACGCGAACAGCGGGTTGTCCGCGGCCGGCGGCTCGTCTTCATAGACGTCGAGCGCGGCACCGGCGATCCAGCGTTCGGACAGCGCGCGCACCAGCGCCGCCTGCTGCACGACCTTGCCGCGCGCGGTGTTGATCAGATAGGCGGTCGGCTTCATGCGGCGCAGCTGCGGCTCGCCTATCATGCCGCGCGTCTCGTCGGTGAGCTCCGGATGCATCGAGACGAAGTCGGCCGTCTCGAGCAGTGCCGGCAGCGACGAAGTCATCTCCACGCCCAGCGCCGCGGCGCGTTCGACCGGGACGTACGGGTCATAGGCAAGCACCTTCATGCCGAAGGCGGCGATCGCCTTGCGTGCCGTCTCGCTGCCGATCTGGCCCAGCCCGACGATGCCGAGCGTCTTGCCTTCCAGCTCGACGAACTCGGCGAAGTTGCTGCGATGCTGCCAGCCCTGCCCGCGGCGCATCCACGCGTCGGACGGCAGCAGGCGCTTGGCCAGTGCCAGCATCATGGCGATCGCCGACTCGGAGACCGGACGCAGGCCGAAGCCGGGATTGTTGACCACGGCCACGCCGTGGCGCGTGGCGGCGTCGATGTCGATCGCGTCGGTGCCGCGGCCCGAGCATGCCACCACCACCAGATCGGGGGCCGCGGCGAGCACGCGTTCGTCGACGCGATGCGGATAGCGGGCGCACAGTGCATGCGCGCCGGCCGCCGCCGCGACGATGTCGGCCGCCGAGGGGCTGTGCAGGACGGTCAGCTCGCACCGGCCGCGCAGCAGGATCTCGCCGGCGTCGTGATACATGGGCTCGGCCAGCACGACGCGCGCGCGCCGGCCGGCGCCGTCACTGCGACTTGGACAGGCCGAGCTCATCGAGCGTTCCCTTCAGCTTGGTGAACTCGGATTCGTAGTAGCGCTGCATCTCGGCGGAGTTCATGTAGGCCGGTGACCACAGGCTGCGCGTGAGCATCTCGCGCCAGGCCGGATCGCGCGACATGCGCTCGAGCACGCCGTCCCAGAACGCCACCGCTTCCTTAGGCATGCCACGCGGGCCGGCGAAGCCCTGCGCCGTGGCGTAGTCGACGTCGATGCCGAGCTCGCGCCAGGTCGGCACGTCCTTCAGATAGCCGTCGCCGCGCACCGGCGAAGTCTGCGTCAGCACGCGCAGCTTGCCCGAGGCCACATGCGGCGCCGGGTTCACCGCGCTGACCAGCGCGACGTCCAGATGCCCGCCCATCGCGGCGACCATCGCCTCGGGGCCGGAGCGGTACGGCGTGGTCAGCATCTTGCGGATGTCGACGCCGGCCGCCTTCAGCGGAATCGCCGCCGCGAGGTGCAGGTGGTTGCCGGCGTTGCCGAAGAAGCCGTAGCTGAGCGAGCCGGGGTCGCGGCGCATCCGCTCGATCAGGTCCTTGCCGGTCTTCAGCGGCGAGTCCGCGCCCACCGCGGTGACGTGGTACTCCTTGAACAGGATGCCGAGCGGCGTCAGATCGCGCCAGTCCATCTTCGACTCGCCGGTCAGGCGGATCGTCAGGAACGTATGCGCGATGGCGAACACGGTCTCGCCGCTGCCGCGGGCCTGATTGACGTAGTCCAGCGCGATCGCGCCATTGGCGCCGGTCTTGTAGACGACGTTGACCGGCACGTCGACCAGGCGGTTGTCCTCGATGTACTTCTTCAGCATCCGCGACATCAGGTCGACCGAGCCGCCGGGCGCCGCCGGGTTGACGATCTCGATGGGGCGGGTGGGTTTCCAGGCGGGCGCCTGCGCCTGGGCGGCAGCGCCCAGGGCAAGCCAGCCCGCGCATGCGATCAGCAGGCGCAGCATGACTTCGTCTCCTCGTCTTTCGGTCTTGGTCGGGTGAGTCGGCTTCGCGGCGATGCTAGCGCCCGACGGCGGATGGTGTCAACAAGTCCTATAGTGGTCTTTGTGCAATGCAAATTGACGCAACGCCACATTCCAGCATACGCTGCGCCAACTCTTATAGAGGAGATTAAATTGACTCGAGCAATCGTTCTCGATCGCCGCGACAATGTCGCGACGCTCATCGACGCGGGCCGCGCCGGCGCCGCCTGCCGGCTGCAGGGTGAAGCCGATCAGGAGATCCGGCTGACGCAGGACATTCCGTTCGGCCACAAGGTTTGTATCCGTGAGCTGTCGCCGGGCGCCGAGGTCACCAAGTACGGTCAGGTCATAGGCAAGGCCAGTGCCGCCATCAAGGTCGGCGAACACGTGCACGCGCACAATGTCGAATCGGCGCGGGGCCGCGGCGATCAGGTCAAGAAAAAGTGAGGGGCACGCGATGAGCAAGACATTTCTCGGCTACGCCCGCGAGAACGGCAGCGTCGGCGTGCGCAACTGGGTCGGCGTGATCTCGGTGATGGACAACTGCAATCCCGTCACGCGTTCGATCTGCCAGGCGGTCGACGGCACCGTCGCGATCACCACGCTGTTCGTGCGCGGCCAGTACGGGCGCGACCTGGAGATCACCTTCGACACGCTGGCCGGCATGGGCCGCAACCCGAACATCGCCGCGGTGCTGATCATCGGACTCGAAGAGCAGACTTCCGAGGAAGTGGCGCGGCGCATTCGTCCCAGCGGCAAGCCGGTCGAGATCATCAATCTTCAGCCGAACGGCACGATCAACGCCGTGGCCGAGGGCACGCGGCGCGCGATGAAAATGGCGCTGCGCGCGTCCAATCTGCGACGCCAGAGCCACCCGGCCTCGGCGCTGCTGGTCGGCGTCGAGTGCGGCGGCTCGGACACCACGTCGGGGCTCACCTGCAACCCGACGATCGGGCAGATGGCCGACCGGCTGATCGACGACGGCGGTTCGGTGATCATTTCCGAAACCTCCGAGTTCCTCGGCGCCGAGCATCTGTTCGCCGGACGCGCCGCGGACGAGTCGATCAAGAAGGATTTCGTCAACGCCGTGCTCAACCTCGAGAAGGAGGCGCTCGAACGCGGCATGGACATCCGCGGCACGAACCCCACTCCCGACAATATGCGCGGCGGCCTGACCACGATCGAGGAGAAGGCGCTGGGCGCGATGGCCAAGGCCGGCAGCCGGCCGCTGCAAGGCGTGCTGAGCTACGGCCAGGCACCGACGGCGCGCGGCCTGCATTTCATGGACGCTCCGGCGCCGGCGGTCGAGAACCTCACCGCGTTCGCGGCGGCGGGCTGCCAGATGATCTTCTTCGGCACCGGCGTCGGCAATCCGATCGGCAACATGGTCTCGCCGACGGTGAAGATCAGCGGCAACGTGAACACGCTGGCCACGATGGCCGACAACATCGACTTCGATGCGTCGGAGATCCTCGAGAAGGGCACGCGCGTGGCGCCGGTCGGCGATCGCCTGTACGACTATGCGATCGAGGTAGCCTCCGGCACGCGCACCTGCAGCGAGGTGCTGAACGTGCGCGAAACCGCAATCAGCCGCTTCGCCACGACGATCTGACGCGACGGCGCCGGCCCGCCATGACCAAGTTCGAGCGCATCTGCGACGCGATCATCGAACAGATCGAGGCGGGCGATCTGCGCGAGGGCGACCGGCTGCCGTCGGAGGAGCAGCTTGCCAGCAGCTTCGGCGTCAGCGTGGGCACGGTGCAGAAGTCGCTGGCCAGTCTCGCGCAATCGGGACTGGTGTCGCGCGAACATGGGCGCGGCACCTTCGTGCTCGGCTCACGCGTGCGCGCTTCGGAGATCAACTACCTGCGCTTTCGCGATGCTGACGGCAACGATCTCGCACACTACATTCACGTGAGGTCGGTCAAGCGCCTGAGCCGGCACGGTCCGTGGTCCGAGTTCCTGAGCGGCGACGGACGCTACATCCGGATCGAGCGCGTGACCAGCGTCGGCGGCAGCATTACGCTGTACAACGAATTCTGGCTGCGCGAGAGCGATTTCGAGCGGCTCGACGGCACCGGCCGGCACCGTCTCGAGAAGAACCTGCGCGTGCTGCTCGGCCAGCAGCTGGCGCTGCCGACACTGAAGGTCGATCAGTTGATCCGATTCGAGCGCGTGCGCGAGCCGATCGCGCGCGAGCTCGGCATCGATCCGGCGTCGCCGGCCTTCGTCATGGAGATCCGCGGCTACACGCTGCGCGATCAACCGCTTTTCTACCAGCTGGTCTATACGGGGCCCTTTTCGGAGAACCTCGTCATCGTCCGCTGAACCCGGTCCATCCACAACCAAACGAGACCCGAGGAGACATCGATGAAGAACTGGCTGCTGGTGGTATTGCTCGCCTTCTGTGCGTCCGCAGTATCGGCGCAGGAATTCCCTACTCGGCCGATCCGCTTCCTGGTGTCGTATCCGCCGGGCGGCGGCGTCGACTTCATGGCGCGGCTGGTCGCCAGCGACCTCGAGAAGCGGCTCGGCCAGCCGATCGCGGTCGAGAACCGGCCGGGCGGCGGCGGTGCGCTCGGCGTCTCGCTGGTGGCCAAGGCGCCGGCCGACGGCTATACCGTACTGGTGACCGGCGATGCGCCGATCACGCAGCTGCCGCTGCTGTCCAAGACCAGCTACGACCCGTACAAGGACCTGACCGCGCTGGTCAAGGGCGTGACGGTGCCGACTTCGGTGATAGTCGCGGCCAATGCGCCGTACAAGACCTTCGCCGAGCTGATCCAGTTCGCGCGCGCCAATCCCGGCAAGCTGTCGTACGGCACGCCCGGCAACGGCAGTGCGATGCATGCCGAGCTCGAGATGCTGAAGGACCGGCTCAAGGTCGACATCGTGCACGTTCCGTACAAAGGCGCACCGCCCATCATCGCCGACGCCATCGGCGGCCAGATCTCGATCGGCGCCCCCGGCTTGCCGCCGACGATAGGCAGCATCAAGGCCGGCCAGCTGCGTCTGCTGGCCGTCTGGGGCAACAGCCGCGTCGGCGTCTTCCCCGATGTGCCCACCGTGCGCGAAGCCAGCGGCGACGACTCGCTCGGCGGCATGCCGACCTGGTACGGCTTCCTGCTGCCGACCGGCGTTCCCCCGGCGATCGCCAAGCGGCTGGAGACCGCGATCGTGGCCGCGCTGCGCAGCGACACGGTGGCGCGCCGGCTGGCCGATGCGGGCGCCACCGTCAGCGCCGAAACCAGCGAGACCTTCGACCGCTCCAATCGCGCGCAGACGGCGGCCTTCGCCCAGATCTTTCAGCGGCTGGGCCTGAAGGCCGAGTGAGGACTGCGCGATGAAGCACGATGCGAACCGGCTCGAACGCTGGACCACCGAGGTCTTCGCTGCCTGCGGCCTGCCCGCGGCCGACGCGGCGCTGGCGGCCGGACTGCTGGTGCGCAGCGAATTGCGCGGCTATCACACGCACGGCGTTACCCGCATCGGTTCGTACGTCGACCGGCTGCACAGCGGCGAGTTCAAGGCGCGGCCGGTGCTGCGCGAACAGTCGTTCGAGGGCGGCATCGTGCTCGACACCGACGGTGCGATGGGCCAGATCGCCGGCCCGCGCGCGATCGAACTGGGGCTGGCCGCGCTCGAACACAGCGCATCGGTGCTGATCACGCTGCGCAGCTGCGGCCATCTGGGTGCGCTCGGCATCCATGCGCTGATCGCCGCCGAAGCCGGTGCGTTCTGCCTGGTCGGCCAGCGCACGCCGCCGCTGCTGTCGCTGCCCGGCTTCAGCCAGGCGGCGATCGGCCACAACCCGATCGCGTTCGGCTGCCCGCGGCCCGGCGGCGATCCGCTGGTCTTCGACATCGCCTGCAGCGTGGCGGCGCGCGGCCATATCCTGCTCGCCGCGCGCGAGGGCCGGCCGATTCCCGAGGGCTGGGCGCTCGATGAACACGGGCAGCCGACCACCGATGCCGAGGCGGCATTGAAGGGCTCGCTGCTGCCTACCGGCGGCCACAAGGGCATCGGCCTGGCAATGATGGTCGAGTGCCTGGCCGGCGCGATGGCCGCGCACGCATCCTCGCTACAGCCAGAGTACAACGAGCTGCCGCGCGGCGGCGCCGTGGGCGGGCAAGGCGCGTTCTTCTGGCTGGTCAGGCCAGGCGCGTTCGTCGACGAGTCCGTGTTCGCGCCCTACATGACGCAGTGGACGGACCGCTATCTGCAGGCCGGCAGCGGCCGCGCGCGCCTGCCGGGCGCTCGCGGCGCGCAGCTCGAGGCCGACGGACGCGCGCACGGACTGGCGCTGCCGCCGGCGATCGAAGCGGAGCTGGCGCAGATCGGCGAGCGGCTCGGCGTGCCGTTTCCGCGCTGAGGGCGAGCGCCGAGTCCCGAGGGTGGGCACCGGTCTCTGAGGGTGGGCACCGGTCTTTGAGGGCGGGCGCCGAACTCGGTCAGTCGAACGAATAGAAATACAGGATGTCGACCGCATTGTCGGTGCCCGTCTGCGCACGCACCGACAAGCGGTTGGTGATGTCGTACTGTATGCGCAGCAGGCTCCAGACGCCGCGCAGCCCCTGCTCGTAGGTCACGAACACGCGCGAGCTCAGGCGCTTGCCGATCGCCACCACGTTCTGCGATACCGTGTCGCTGGTCACGGGGCCGGTACCCGCCTGGCCCGGGAAGTTGGCGCCGAAGTTGGGGTCGAACACGCCGCCGGTGCTGGCGTTGCGCACGGTCAGCATGTCCAGTCCCAGTGACGAGGCCAGACCGCCGGTCAAGCCGCCGTCGTTGTTGCCGAACAGCGTGGCCGCGGCCGCTTGCAGCGCCGCCATCTGACCGCCCGAGCGCACGTCGTCGAGTCCGACGCCGAGCACCAGCCATGACAGCTTCTGCGAGTCCGACACGTCGGGATTCGAGACCAGCCGCACGCGCGGCGACAGCACCGTGCCGCTCAGCGCGACGCCGGCCTCCACTGCCTGGTTGCGGCGCATGGCGACGATGTCGAGCACCGGGTTGTCGAGCGCGCCGTTGAAGATCACCTGGCCGCGCGTGATCTCCAGCTGCTGGCCGTAGGCTGAATAACTGCCGCGGCGCACGCTCACCGTGCCGTACGCGCGCGGCTCGGCCGGCAGCGTGCCGCGCAGGTTCAGCGTACCGGCCAGCGTCACGTCGACGCCGCTGCCGCGCACGCGCAGCTTCTCGCCGAGGTCGAGTGCGAGGTCGGCGCTTATGCTCAGGCCGTCGCCGCCCGTCTTGCCCGCTGCTTCGTTCACGACCTCGCCGCCAGCCGCGCGCGCCGTCTCCGGCTTGCCGCGCTCGACGATGACGATGTCGGATGCCAGTTTCGGCGCCTCGCCGCCGCGCAGCTCGATCAGCCCTTCGTCGGCATTGATGCGGCCGGTCAGCCGCGCCTGCATGCCCTGGCTCTCGATCGCGCTTTCGCCTGACAGCACGACACGCTGGCCCGGTCCGAACGGCACGGGCAGCCGGTCCAGCTTCAGCTGGAACTGCCCCTGCATGCCGTCCAGCAGCAGCCGGCCGTTCATGGTGATCGCGCCCTGCCCAGAGGCCAGCCGCAGCTGCCGCACCACCAGCCGATCGCCCTCGAAGCGCGCGTCGAGCGTGCCGTCGGCCAGGCGCCAGCCCATCGCGCGCTGCAGCAGCGTCAGATCGCTGCCGCGCAGATCGCCGGACAGGCGCGGCTGCTGCAGCGTGCCGCCGACCCGGCCGTCGAAGCGCAGACGGCCGGCGACGCCCCATTCGGGACCGATCAGCCGATTGGCGAAGGCCAGCGAGGGCACGCGCAGATCGACGCTGCCGTCGAGCCGGCCCTGATCGAGCTGCAGCTCGGCGCGGCCGCGGCCGTCGACGGTTTCGCCGGCGTCCAGCGTGGCGGCGACGCTACCGGTCAGCGTCTGCCAGGCATTGCCGGCGAGCTGCCAGCGCAGATCCAGCTTGGCATCTTCGAGCCGCGCGCTGCCGCGCGACGGATCCTCCAGACCACCGAAGCGCTCGGCCCAGCGCACTACCGGCAATGCAGTCGCGCTGCCGCGCGTCTCGATCTGGCCGCCGCGAAAGACGGCCTGCTCGATCTGCAGCTGCCCGCCGTCGACGTCGAGCTGCGCGTCGGCGACGCTGATCGCCGCGGCACTGGCGACGATGCGTGCCGGAGCGCGCAGGCGCAGCGGCAGCGGTAGCTCACTGCGCAGCGTTTCGAGGCTGCCTTCCCAGCGCCAGGCGGTCGCCGATATATCGAGCAGGCCGCCGCGCGCCGAAGCCTCGCCGGCCAGCATCGGTCCTTCCAGCGCGACATTCAGCGCATGCGCCGCCAGGCTGCCGTCGGCCCGCGCACGCACGCGGTTCAGCCGCTGCTCCCCAGCCTGCAACGCGCTGGCGTCGAGCTGCAGTTCGAGACGGCCGGCACGCAGATCCGGCAGTTCGAGCCGGCCGGACAGCGAGTCCACGCTCAGCGCAGGCGCCGCCTTGCTGTCCGGTGTCTCACGCCAGCGCAGCCGGCGGCCGTCGAACTGCGCGCTGAGGCCGAATGGGACCATGACGCCCGGCTGCGGCGCCGCGCTGGGCACCGACGGCGCAGCGCCGGGCACCGACGGCGCAGCGCCTGGAGCCGGCGGTGTCGTCGCCGCGCCCGCCGCAGCAGAGCCCCCCGCCCCCGGCGCAGCCGTCGCCTGCGCAGCCGCGGCCGCCGCGGCCAGGTCGCGCCAGCCGCCGCTCAACTGACCTTCGACCGACAGCGCGCCAGCCAGCCGCGCGTCGAAGCGCGCCAGATCGCCGGCGCTGCCGCGAAACCGCAGCCGGTCGCCCGCGCGGCCGAAGCTGCCGTCGGCCGTCAACGCGGCATCGCCATGGCTCAGGTCGAGGCCGGCCTCCTCGACCCGCTCCAGCGAGACCCTGCCGCGCCAGTCGAGCCGCAGCGGATGACCGTCGAGCACGCCGCGCACTCGCGTCAGCCGCGTGCTCAGATGCGGCTCGGGCCAGGCGCGGCCGCTGGCGGCCCAAGCGCCGGACAGTTCGCCGCGCAGCCGCGGCAGCCATGCCGGCTCGCCGCCACCCGGCTCGGTCGACGCCGTGCCGGTGCCCGGCCGCAGCAGCGCCTGCAAACGATAGGCCGCGGCCGGATCGAGCTGACTGAAATCGCCGCTGAGATCGACGTCGTACGGCGCTCGCAGCGCCAGCTCCCCGCTCAGCGAAAGCTGCCCGGCCGAAGTCCGCAGCTGCGCGCGGGCCACTTTCAGCGTTTCGCCGGCAAGCGCGGCCTGCGCCGCCACCGCGACGCCGGCACGGCTGGCGTCGCTGAGATCGATTGTGAACGAGGCGCCGTCGGCTTCGACCCGGCCGCGCAGTTGCGTTCGTTCCAGCGACGTCGACCAGCGCGCCAGGTCGACGTCGGCCACGTTCAATTGTGCGCGCAGCGTCGGTACCGTTTGGCCGAACATCGTCAGCGACCGGCCGAAGTCGATCGATACGCCGCCGCTCAAGCTGCCGCCGCTGCCGGCCGACAGCGTCAGTCCGCTGAGCGTGAGGCGCTGCGCCGCCCATTCGAACGCCGACTCGACCGCTTGCACGGGCACCGCGCGTTGCTCGAGCATGCCGGGCGCGGCGTTGCGCAGCCGCAGCTGGCCATGCAGCCGCCCCGCCGACCAGTTCAGCGTGGCAGCGCCGCTGAGCCGCATCCGCAGCTGATCGAAGCCGAGCTGCGCCGGATCGACGCCGTTCAGCCGCAGCTCGACCGGCCCCAGCGGTTCGGCCGCGAACGGCCGCACGCGCGTGTCGGCGCCGATCCACACCGGCGCCGGCGTACCGGGCGCGGGCCCGCCGGACGCACCGCCCGCACCGGGAGCACCGGGAGCACCGGGAGCACC
>JBFWXS010000019.1:11503-70839 GCA_050187175.1 Burkholderiaceae bacterium | reverse complement strand
CCAGCGGTTCGGCCGCGAACGGCCGCACGCGCGTGTCGGCGCCGATCCACACCGGCGCCGGCGTACCGGGCGCGGGCCCGCCGGACGCACCGCCCGCACCGGGAGCACCGGGAGCACCGGGAGCACCAGGCGCACTAGACGCACTAGACGCACCGGGCGCACTGACCGCCGCCGCCAGCGTGAACTCTTCGAGCGTGCCGTCGGCCAGCAGCGACACCGGCGGCACCGCCGGCCCGCCTTCGAGCCTGGGCAGCAGCTGGGCCGAGGCGACCACGGCATAGGGTGCCTGATCGCCGAGCAGCGCCTGCAGCGAAGCTTCGCCCCACTGCGGAGACTGCGCCGACAAATGATCGATGCGCCAGCTACCGGGACGGTAGCGCAGCGAAAGCGCGACACGGTCCAGCCGCTGCGCGTCGCCGGTGGCGGGGACCACATCCAGCCGCCCGATGCCGAGGGCGTCGATGCGCAGTCCGAGCGGCAGCCGCAGGCTCGGCGGCAGCGCCGCCGGTTCGTCCGACGGCTGCAGCCGGACCGCGACCGAGCCCGCTTCGATGCGCGAGAAGCGCAGCTGCCGCCGCAGCAGTTCGGCCGGCTGCCATTGCACGCCGAGGTCGTGCAGCTGCACCTCGCGCGACGCATCGCGCCACTGCAGCGAGGCGATGCGAAAGCCTCCGGCCAGCGTGCCCTGCACCGGCCCTGCTTCGAGCGCACCGTCGCTGGCCGCCACCGCCTGCCCAAGCGCCCAGCGCAGGAACGAGGTGGTCTGCCCCACCCACCAGACGGCACCCGCGCTGATCAGCAGCAGCGCCGCCAGCAGCAGGCCGGCGACGCGGGCGAGCAGACGCGGCAGTCGCGACATGCTCAGAACGCGTAACCCACGGCGAGATGGATGCGCCAGCGACGCACCGCCTCACCGTAGGCCACATCCAGGCTCACCGGACCGATAGGCGAACGCCAGCGCGCGCCGCCGCCGACACCGACCACCGGCTTGAAGTCGGACCATCGATCGACCGCGTTGCCGACGTCGACGAAGACCGCACCGGCCCAGTTGGGCACGATGGGATGCTGATACTCGAGGCTGAGCACGCCCAGCGCGCGACCGCCCACGATCGCGCCCGCCTGCGGCACGCCCAGCGCCAGATAGCCGTAGCCGCGCAGCGACTGCGCGCCGCCGGTGCGGAACAGGTTCTCCGACGGAATGCCGTCACGCGAATCGGCCAGCACGTACCCCAGCTCGGCGATGCCGATCAGCAGCCCGCCGGCCAGCGCCGATTCCTTGGGCATCGGCCAGAACTTCATCGCGCGCGCATACAGCCGCAGGAAGCTGCGGTCGCTGCCCAGCTCCTTCAGCGCGCCCGACACCTGCGCGGTCAACGCGTAGCCGGAACGCGGGTCGATCTGCGAATCCAGCTTGCGCTGGCTCCACGCATAGGACAGCGTCAGCGCGCGCCGCAGATCGCGGCCGCTTTCCTGCGGCAGCGCCTGCCGCTCGATCTGGTACTGCAGCGACAGGAAGCGATCGATTTCCTCGTCGCGCTTGCCCTCGCCGATGAACAGCGTCTGCTTGTCGACCAGCTCGCCCTGCACGTCGAGCCGCTCCAGCCGTGCGCCGGCCTGGTAGTAGTGCCCGGTGGACTTCTGCGGCGTGCGCACGCTGGCGAAGACACGACGGCGCACCGACTGCAGCAGCAGGCCCGATTCGAGCTGCCAGCCGCGGCCCAGCAGATTGCGATGCTCGTACCCGAGCAGTCCGCGCGGCCCCTCGTCGGTACTGAATCCCAGGCCGAACATGGCGCGCTGCGTCTGCCGCTCAGTCAGCTGGACCAGCACGGGTACGCTGCCGCGCGCCGGTTCGGCCTCGACCGCGGCCAGGTCCGGCAGCACGTCGACGCTGCTGAAGTAGCCCGCGGCGCGCAGCCGGGCCTGGAAGGTCAGCAGATCGTCGAAGTCGTACGGGTCGGCGCTGTCCGGCGTATCGCCTTCGCTCCACGGCCGCAGCGCCTCGACGATGGAGCGGTCGTAACGCTGCAGCCCCTGGATGCGCAGCGGACCGAAACGCAGCTGCGGGCCGCTGTCGATGCGCAGCCGCAGACCGGCCGCCGTCAGCTCCGGATCGACTTCGGCGCGGCTGTCGGAAACACGCGCGCGCACGAAGCCGCGCTGCTGCAGATAGTCGATCAGCAGGCGCTTGCCCTGTTCCCACTCAGGGCTGCGGAAGAAGCGGCCTTCCGGCAGCGGCCAGCGTTCGACCAGCGCGCCGCGCAGCGCCTGCGCCGCGGGCGGCCCGTCGAGCTCGAAATCGAACCGGTTCACCGTCGTGCGCGCGCCGGCGTCGACGACGATGCGGATCGTGGGCAGGCCGCCTTCCGTCGCGGGCGGCTGCCGCGTCACCTCGGCGCGCGCCGAGAAGAAGCCGGCGGCATGCGCAATCGCCTCGGCCTCCTGCGTGCCGCGCTCGATGAACAGCGGCAGCTGGTCGACGTCGAAACCGGGTTCGTCGATCCACCGTCCCAGCAGCGTCTGGCGGCGCAGCGGGTCGCGCAGCTCGGCCGGCGCATCGATCTCGAGCACGTAGTTGGCCGCGATCGCCGGCAGCGGCGCCGCGAACGCGAGGATCAGCGCCGCCAGCCACGACGCCGCGGCTCGCAGGCAGCGGCGCGTGCGCGGCAAGTCGCCTCGCTCAGACCACGACCGTGGCTGCCGCATCACCCCTGCGTTCGACGATCTCGCCGATGCGGAAAACGCTTTCGCCGGCGGCCGTGAGCAGCGACTGCGCGCGCTCGGCCTCGGCCGCGCCGAGCACGACCACCATGCCTATGCCGCAGTTGAAGACGCGGTGCATTTCAGCGTCCGCAATGGCGCCGTGCCGCTGCAGCCAGTCGAACAGCGGCGGCATTGGCCACGCGTCGCGATGCAGGACGGCCTGCGTGCCGGCCGGCAGCACGCGCGGCACGTTCTCGACCAGTCCGCCGCCGGTGATGTGCGCAATGCCTTTCACCGGCAGCGCGCCGATCAGCTCGAGCATGGGCTTGACGTAGATGCGCGTGGGCGCCAGCACCGCCTCGGCGAAGCGCCGGCCGTGGAAGTCGTCCTGCAGCTGCGGCGCGTCTATCGACCCCCATGCCCGCTCGATGACGCGCCGGACCAGCGAATAGCCGTTCGAGTGAACGCCGCTGGAGGCCAGCCCGAGCACCACGTCGCCGGGCCCGATCGACTTGCCGTCGATGATGGCCGACTTCTCGACCGCGCCGACCGCGAAGCCGGCCAGATCGTACTCGCCGTCGGGGTACATGTCGGGCATCTCGGCGGTCTCGCCGCCGATCAGCGCGCAGCCGGCCAGCTCGCAGCCGCGCGCGATGCCGCCGACCACCCGCGCCGCCACGTCCACGTTCAGCCGCCCACAGGCGAAGTAGTCGAGGAAGAACAGCGGCTCGGCCCCCTGCACCAGGATATCGTTGACGCTCATCGCGACCAGGTCGATGCCGACCGTGTCGTGGCCGTCGAGCGCGAACGCCATCTTCAGCTTGGTGCCGACGCCGTCGGTGCCCGAGACGAGCACCGGCTCGCGATAGCGCTTCGGCACCTCGAACAGGGCGCCGAAGCCGCCGATGCCGGCCAGCACGCCGTCGCGCAGCGTACGGCGCGCCAGCGGACGGATGCGATCGACCAGGGCATCGCCGGCGTCTATGTCGACGCCGGCCTGTTTGTAGGACAGCGGGGAGGCAGCGGAAGAGCCCATCGTGATCGGTTCCGTGGACGGCGCGCCGGCGGCGGCCGATAGAATGGCGGTGTCGGCGATGGCGGGAGCGCCGCCTCGCCGGAGCCGGGCGTCGCGGCGACCGCCGACTGAACGGTGCGATTGTAGCCCGAGCCCTCGGGGCCCCGCCCGATTCGGGGGCACTGGCCAAGGGTTCTGCGGGGGCACTGGCCAAGGGTTCTGCGCGGGCGCCGGTCAAGGGTTCCGCGGGGGCGCCGGCCAAGGGCTCCGCGGGGCTCCAGCCAGGGCTTCCGCGGCGCCGACGCCGGGCACGCCGCGCGTGCCGGGTTTTACAGGTTTTACGGGCCTTCCACCTCTTACGATGCGCCAGATTCCGCTCGATCTGCTGCGGGCCGAACCCCCGTCGCTGGACAACTTCGTCGTCGGACGCAATGCCGAGGCGCTGGCAACGATGCGCGCGCTGCAGGCGGGCGCGGCGGCGCCGGCGGTCGTCTATCTATGGGGCGAGGCCGGCTGCGGCAAATCGCATCTGCTGTCGTCGCTGGTCGGCCCGCAGGCGGTGCTCGGCCCGCAGACCGCGCCGGCCGGCTTCGCGCCGCCGCAGCTGCCGCCGCGGCTGGCGGTCGACGACTGCGATCGCCTGGACGACGAGCAGCAGCAGCGGCTGTTCCAGCTGATCAACCACGCCCGGGCCCAGGGCGGCACGGTCGTGGTCGCGGCCGGCAGCCAGCCGCCGCTGGCGCTGCCGCTGCGCGACGAGCTGCGCACGCGGCTGGGCGCCGGACTGGTCTACCGCATCCATCTGCTGGACGACGAGGAGAAGGCCGACGTCCTGCACCACAGTGCCGCCGCGCGCGGCGTCGCGCTGTCGCCGGAGGTGATCCCGTACCTGATCAGCCATACGTCGCGCGACATCCGCGCGCTGCTGCGGCTGTTCGACGCGCTCGACCGCTATGCGCTGGAACAGAAGCGCGCCATTACCCTGCCGCTGCTGCGCCAGCTCGAAGCTGCCGGGGCGCTGGTAAAATCGCATTGAAATCATGCGGTTAAACCGCCGACCGCCCAACCGCCCGTCCATCACGGCAAGACCGACTTGAACCCTTCCGCCCCCGCCTCGGCGCCCGCCGCCGAATCCGGCCGACTGGCCCTGTTCGACCTCGACAATACGCTGCTGCCGATCGACAGCGACTATGAATGGGCGCGCTTCCTGATCCGGCTCGGCCTGGTCGACGAAGCCGAGTACGAGCGCCGCAACGACCAGTTCTTCCGGCAGTACAAGGACGGCACGCTCGACATCCATGAGTTCCTCGCGTTCCAGCTGGCGCCGCTGGCCGCGCACCCGCGCGCGCAGCTCGACGCCTGGCACGAACGCTTCATGGGCGAGGTGATCGCGCCGCAGATCCGGCCGCAGGCACGTGAACTGGTCGAATCGCATCGCAGCCGCGGCGACTTGTGCGCGATCGTCACCGCGACCAATGCCTTCGTCACCGCGCCGATCGCGCGCGCGTTCGGCATCGAGCATCTGATCGCGACGACGCCGGAAGCGGTCGATGGCCGCTTCACCGGCCGCAGCGTCGGCGTGGCTTCGTTCCGCGAGGGCAAGGTGCTGCGCACCGACCAGTGGCTGGCCGAGCTCGGCCGGCCGTGGAACAGTTTCGAGCGTTCGTTTTTCTACAGCGATTCCGCCAATGATCTGCCGCTGCTCGAACGCGTCAGCGATCCGGTGGCCACCAACCCCGACCCCCGGCTCGCGGCTCAGGCCGAAGCACGCGGCTGGCCGATTCTCAGGCTGTTCGAATGATCAAGAAGCTGATCACCCGCCTGTTCAAACGCAACGACCCGAAGGCGGCGGTGCGCCGGCGCGCCAAGCGCTACAAGGCGTCGACGCAGGGTGTGCCGCTCGAGCACGTCTCGCCGGCCGCGCTGCGCACCTGCCAGACGCTGCAGCAGGCCGGCCATCATGCGTACATCGTCGGCGGCGGTGTCCGCGACCTGCTGCTCGGCCTCGAGCCCAAGGACTTCGACGTCGCCACCGACGCCACGCCCGACCAGGTGCGCCAGCTGTTCCGCCGCTCGCGCATCATCGGCCGCCGCTTCCAGATCGTGCACGTGATGTTCGGCCGCGAGACCATCGAGGTCTCGACCTTCCGCGCCATCCAGGACGCCGCCGAAACCGATGAGCACGGCCGCGTGCTGCGCGACAACGTCTGGGGCACGCAGGCCGAGGATGCGGCGCGGCGCGACTTCACGATCAACGCGCTCTACTACGACCCCGTGGCCGACCTGCTGCTCGACTACCACGACGGCGTCAAGGATCTGCGCGAGCGCACGCTGCGAATGATCGGCGACCCGGCCGCGCGCTATCGCGAAGACCCGGTGCGCATGCTGCGCGTGGCGCGCTTCGCGGCCAAGCTGGGCTTCAAGGTCGAGACGCGCACCAAGCGTCCGATCCGCGAGCTGGCCGAGCTGATCCACAACGTCCCGTCGGCGCGGCTGTTCGACGAGATGCTCAAGCTGCTAACCTCCGGCCACGCCATGGCCTGCCTGCACGAGCTGCGCCGCGAAGGCCTGCACCACGGCCTGCTGCCGCTGCTCGACATGGCGCTGGAGCAGCCGGACGGCGAGCGTTTCATCACCGCGGCGCTGGCCAATACCGACGCGCGGGTCCGCGAGGACAAGCCGGTCTCGCCGGGCTTCCTGTTCGCGTCGCTGCTGTGGCAGGAGGTGCGCGTGCGCTGGGATGCCGGCGTGCAGCAGGGCGAGCATTCGATCCCGGCGCTGTCGCAGGCGATCGACTCCGTGCTGGACACGCAGGGCGAGCGGCTGGCGATCCAGCGCCGCTTCATCGCCGACATGCGCGAGATCTGGATGATGCAGCCGCGCTTCGAGCGGCGCACCGGCCGCTCGCCGTACGGCATCGTCGAGCACATGCGCTTTCGCGCCGCCTACGACTTCCTGCAGCTGCGCTGCGAGACCGGCGAGCGCCCGGCTGAACTGGCGCAGTGGTGGGCCGCGTTCGCCGCGGCCGACAGCGCCGAACGCGAGGTGCTGCTGGCGCGCGCGCCGGCCGCCGCGGCCGGGGGCGCGGCCCGCAAGCGCAAACGCCGCAGCTCGGGCCGGCGCGGCGGCGCGGGGGCCGCTGCCGGCGGCGGCGAGGCGGCCGGCGCTGTTTCCGACCGAGCCGCCGGCAAGGCTTCGGGTCCCGGCGCCGAGCCCCGCTCCTAGCGCCCCGGCCGCCGCCCGGATCGATCTGCCCCCCGATAGACGCATGCGCGCCTACATCGGCCTCGGCGCCAATCTCGGCGATGCCGCCGCGCGCGTCACGCAGGCGCTGGCGGACCTCGCGGCGCTGCCCGGCGTGACGCTTCGGCAGGCCTCGTCGCTGTATCGCAGCGCGCCGCTGCAGGCCGACGGGCCCGACTTCGTCAATGCCGTGGCCTGCGTCGACACCACGCTGACGCCGCTCGAACTGCTGGCGGCGCTGCAGCGGCTGGAATCGGCCGCCGGCCGCGAACGGCCGTACCGCAACGCGCCGCGCACGCTGGACCTCGATCTGCTGTACGCCGACGACGCCGGCGGCCCGATCGCCTGCGCGACACCGACGCTGACGCTGCCGCATCCGCGCTGGCACGAGCGGGCCTTCGTGCTGGCTCCGTGGGCGGAGATCGCCGGTGACCTGTCGGTCGCGCCGCACGGCTCGCTACACGCGCTGCTGGCGCGCCATGCGGACCAGCGCATCCAGCGAATCGCGGCGGCTCCGCCCACCGACCCCACCCTGCCTCCGACACCCCAATCGCCATGACGCTGCCGATCCCGCTCCAGACGGTACTGCTCCTGGCCGCCTCCAACGTCTTCATGACGATCGCGTGGTACGCTCACCTCAAGGACATGGCCGCGCGCCCGTGGTGGCTGGCCGCGCTGGCCAGCTGGGGCGTCGCGCTGTTCGAGTATCTGCTGCAGGTACCGGCCAACCGCATCGGCTACGGCTATTTCACGCTGCCGCAGCTGAAGATCCTGCAGGAAGTGATCACGCTGACGGTGTTCGTTCCCTTCGCCGTCCTCTACATGAACCAGCCGATCAAGCTCGACTATCTGTGGGCTGCGCTGTGCATGCTGGGGGCGGTGTATTTCATCTTTCGCTCATGAGCTCAGTTCCCACCGCCGCCGCCTCGCCGTTCGACAAGTACCGCCACATCGTCGTGGAGGGGCCGATCGGCGCCGGCAAGACCTCGCTGGCGCGCCGGCTGGCCGAACGCTTCGGCGCGCAGACCGTGCTCGAGGAACCGGCCGGCAATCCGTTCCTAGAACGCTTCTACCAGGACAGCCGGCGCTACGCGCTGCCGACGCAGCTGTTCTTCCTGTTCCAGCGCGTCAACCAGCTGCGCGACCTGGCTCAGCAGGACCTGTTCGACCAGGCCACCGTCGGCGATTTCCTGCTCGAGAAGGATCCGCTGTTCGCGCGCCTGACGCTCGACGACGACGAGCTGAAGCTGTACCAGCAGATCTTCGACAGCCTGCGCCCGCAGGCGCCGATGCCCGACCTGGTCATCTACCTGCAGGCGCAGCCGGACACGCTGGTCGAGCGCGTGCGCAGGCGCGGCATCGACATGGAAGCGAACATCTCCGAGCCTTATCTGCGCGCGCTGGCCGACGCGTACAGCCGCTTCTTCTATCACTTCGACACGGCGCCGCTGCTGATCGTCAACACCGAGCATCTGAACCCGATCGACCGCGAAGAAGACTTCGCGATGCTGGTCCGGCAGCTCGCGGAGCTGCGCGGACGGCGCAGCTTCTTCAGCCTGGGTTGAGCGCGACGGGGGCGGCGGCCGATTCGGCGTGCATGCGACGCTGCGGCCATCGCGCATCAATTCTCACAAAATCTGTGACAAACCTCTCATGCACGTCAGGCTTTCCCAGTACCATCCTTAACGCTATCGTATCTACCGTGATCTGCCGGCTCTGAACGCAGAGCATGTCCGCGAGATGGAGCCTTCACCATGCGTCTGGATTTCAGGGAAGCGACCGCGCCACCCGCCGAGGGAGGCGACCCCAACGATGGGCCACGCATCATCACCGTCGATCATGAGGTCGATCACGATGCGCCTGCTCAACGGCAGCTCGGCGTTTCGCTGCCGTTCACGGTGAAGCTGGTCCGGACCGAAATGCAGTTGCGCAAGGCCGTCAAGGTGCGCGCCGACGCCTATCTGCGCCACGCGCCGCAGCTCGGCCGGCAGCTGATCGAGCCCGAGGCGGCCGACCGCGCCGCCGGCAACGTGGTGCTGCTGGCCGAAAGCAAGGAGACCGGCGACCCCGAGGGCTCGATCCGCATCGAGACCAACTTCGACTCGCGGACCGAATTCGAGGCCCTGCTGCCGCTGCCGCCGCAGTTCGAGGGCAAGACGATGGCGCAGGTCAGCCGCCTCGGCATCCGCACGGGCCCGGGTGGCACGCTGGTCAAGCAGGCGCTGTTCAAGGCGCTGTACCGCTTCTGTCTGGCGACGCAGATCGACTACATGATGGTCGCGGCCCGCACGCCGGTCGACCGCGATTTCCTCAAGCTCGGCTTCACCGAGGCCTTCACGTCGCCGACGCTGCTGCACTACCCGAAGCAGGGCCGCAAGATGCTGCGGCTGTTCGCCTTCGACGTGGCCGCCGGCGAGCGGATGTGGCAGCAGGGGGCGCATCCGCTGTACCGCTTCATGATCGTCGACTTCCACCCCGACATCGAGATCTTCTCGTCGGTCCGCGGCATGTGGGGCAAACCGCGCCGCGCGGCGACCGGCCGCGGCACGCCGTCGGATCCGCTGGCGCCGCCCCCGCTGAACCTCGATCTGCCGCTGGTCTGAGCCGCTGTTGGCGTGGAACCCCCGCGCCATGCCGCTCGTGAATGAAAGATCCCCGCTTATCGGAAGACCGACTTTACCTACAACAAATACAAAATAGGCTCTGAAATCCGGTTCGCAGGAACTCCATGCTCAGCCTATTCACGGCCATCAGGAGCCGTCTCAAGAAGGGCTGGAGAGCGTTGCTGTCGCTCGCCTCCCATGCGCCGGTCCTCACTGCCTGGTTGCTGATCGCCCTGGCGCTGACGACGGCGGTCGTCATGCTGCAGAATAACCATGATGTTGATATGGACATCACGGTTCCGATCCGCACGGCCGCGGTGGTCGGCGGCTCGCTCAGCGCCGAGGAGGCGCTGACCGAGTTCGCCGCCCCGGGCCACGGGCGGCGGCTGCGCGCCGGCCAGCTGACCTACGCCGAGCACTGGCTGTTCATCCGCCTGCCGGTCACCCATCGCGACGACCTGCACCAGCTGAACATCGAGGCGCTGCGCATCCGCAGCGGCGTGTTCTGGCTGGCCCGGCTGGACGAGGGCGAGCCGCGCCTGCTGCAGACGATCGCCTGGCGCTCGACGCGCGACGGCGTCGCCGTCGAATGGCCGTCCGGCGTCAGCGGTTCGCTAGCGATCCTCGGCTTCCTGCGCCCGGAATCCTTCAACCGGCCACGCGCCGTCCTGTCCAGCGCCGAGGCGCTGGACAGCGCCCAGTACCGCTTCGAGCGCAACGGCGGCTTCCTGCTGGGCGGCCTGCTGATGCTGGCCGGCTTCAGCTTCCTGGTGGCCGGCTTCACGCGCGACCGGCTGTTCCTGCTGTTCGGCGCCTGGCTGCTGACCAGCCTGAGGGTGGCGGGACAGAACGGCGGCTGGGACCTGGCCTGGCTCGGATTAGAGCTCGGCTACGAGGCCCAGCGCACGGTGCTGCGGCTGACGCTGATCGCCCACTTCCTGGTCTCGATCGGCCTGTTCACCACGCTGTTCCGCCGCGAGCTGCAGGCGCTGCGGCTGCGCGACCCGCTGCGCGGGCTGATGCTGCTCGTGCTCATCACCACGCTGCCGGCCTGGCTGCTGTCGGCCGCCAATGCGCTGATGATCAGCTGGGCCTGCGGCGTGCTGACGATCCTGGCGATCAGCTATTCGCTGTACCGGGTGGTGCGGCGCTTCCCGGGCACGATCGCGTATTCGTCGTCGCTGGCCTGGGGCATCGCCTGCGCCGGCCTGTTCGGCACCATGGCCTATGCCGGCGGCCTGTTCGCATCGCCGCCGATGTTCTTCAACAGCCAGGCCAGCGCCATCGCATCGGCGCTGATCATGGCCATCGCGCTGGCCGAGCGCGTACGTTCCGAGCGGCGCATGCGGATCTTCGCGCAGCACAGCGCCGACGATGCACTGAAGCGGCTGCGCGAGAACTATCACCTGATGCCGGTGGGCATGTTCTCGACCCGGCTGGACGGCCGCATCATCGAATACAACCCGGCCTTCGGCGCCATGTTCGGCCTGGAGCCGCCGTCGCGCTACGACGGCAACGCGCTGTGGCCGCAGATCATCGGCCAGCGCAGCAGCGAGCTGCTGACGCCCAAGGCGGTCGGCGAAGTCACCGAGTCGGAGTTCGCCTGCAACGGCCCGGAAGGCCGGCGCCGCTGGCTGCACGTGCGCGGCATGCACAAGGCCGACCGCGTCGAGGCCTGGGTCGAGGACATCAGCGCCCGCAAGGAATCGGAGAGCCGGCTGCAATACCTGGCCGACCACGACACGCTCACCGGCCTGCTGAACCGGCGCGGCTTCGCCCGCTATCTGGAGCAGGCGATCGTCGCGTCGCGGCACCGGTCGGTCTGCTTCGCCTACGTCGACCTGGACCGCTTCAAGCTGGTCAACGACCTGTTCGGCCACGCCGCCGGCGACCAGATCCTGCTGCAGCTCACCACGCGGATGCGCGAGATCATCAAGCCGCCGCACGTGCCCGCGCGCGTCGGCGGCGACGAATTCGTGGTCATCCTCAACGACCTAGACCTGAACTCGGCGACCGGACTGTGCGAGACGCTGCGGCACCAGCTCGGCGACGTGCCGTACCAGTATCAGGACAAGGCCTTCAGCGTCGCGGCCAGCATCGGCCTGATCCGCGTGCAGCCGAACATGACGCCCGGCGACGCGATGACCGCGTCCGACCGCGCCTGCGCCGAAGCCAAGAGCGTGGGCGGCGCCAATGTGGTCGCCTTCGACGCCACCAGCACCGAGCTCACCGACTATCTGGACGAGATCAAGCTGGTCGCAGGCATGCGCGAACGCCTGCCGGTGGAGAACTTCTTCACCATGCTGCAGCCCATCGTTTCGCTGACGCAGCCGGCCAGCAACCTCAGCTACGAGGTGCTGATCCGCATGCGCGATCCGCTGACCGGCAAGATCGTGCCGCCGGGACGCTTCATCGGCGCCGCCGAGCGCAACGGCATGATGAGCCAGATCGACCGCTGGGTGCTGCGCTCCACGCTCGAGTGGCTCGACGACAATCCCGACCACCGCGACTCGCTCGGCTTCTGCACCGTGAACCTGAGCGGCGCGTCGCTGAACGACGAGAAGTTCCTGCAGGACACGATCGCGTACATCCGCGAGCACCGCGACGCCGCCGAGCGCATCTGCTTCGAGATCACCGAATCGGTCGCGCTGTACGACCTGAACACGACGCGCCGCTTCGTCGACAAGATCAAGTCCTTCGGCGCGCGCCTGGCGCTGGACGACTTCGGCGCCGGCTATACCTCGTTCAGCTATCTGAAGGAGCTGCCCGGCGACATCGTCAAGATCGACGGCAGCTTCATTCGCGACATCAACCTGAACCCGGCCAACTACGCGATCACCCGCGCCATCGTCGACCTGTCGCGCCAGATCGGCATGGCCTGCGTCGCCGAATGGGTCGAGAACAGCGACATCGTGCGCTCGCTGATGGATCTGAAGGTCGACTACGCACAGGGCTTCGCGCTGGCGCGGCCGCTCGACCGCGAGCGGCTGCTGGCCGTGCAGAACGGCCTGGCCCTGGTCCAGGACCCGGGCATCGTCTCGCTGCTGACGCGCCGTTCGGCGCAGCAGGATCTGGCGCCCATCATCGTCGCCAGCCCTGCGAGCGTGCCCTGAGCCGGACTGGGCTGACCTGAGCCGATCCTGAGCGGGCCCGGGCCCTGCCCCGAGCCGGCCGGCGCGCCGCGCCGTTTCTGCTAGAGTGCGGGCGCCGGTCGACGCACCCCTGCGCCAACCGGCGCACCCCTGCGCCGGCCGGCGCACCCTTTACCACCCGGCGCACGCACGCCCCGCCAAGCAGCGCGCGCCCCGCCCTCAGGCGGACCGCCTCCGATCACCCGCGCCGCTCCATGAAAATCGTCCGCACCGTCGCCGATCTGCGCAGCGAACTCGCCGGCTGCTCCCGCACCGCCTTCGTGCCGACGATGGGCAATCTGCACGAAGGCCATCTGTCGCTGATGCGCATCGCGGCCGGCGCCGGCACACCGGTGGTCGCGAGCATCTTCGTCAATCCGCTGCAGTTCGGGCCGAACGAGGATTTCGCCCGCTATCCGCGCACCTTCGACAAGGACTGCGACATGCTGCGCTCGGTCGGCACCGACCTGCTGTTCGCGCCGGGACTCGAGGACCTGTACCCCGTCGAGCAGCGGTTCCGCGTGTCGACGCCGCACGGCCTGGGCGACATCCTCGAGGGCGAGTTCCGGCCGGGCTTCTTCGAAGGTGTGGCCACCGTCGTGCTGAAGCTGTTCAACTGCGTCGCGCCGGCCTTCGTCGTCTTTGGCCGCAAGGACTACCAGCAGCTGATGGTGGTGCGCCAGATGGTCGAGCAGTTCAACCTGCCGATCCAGGTCCTGGCCGGCGACACCTGGCGCGAAACCGACGGCCTGGCGATGTCGTCGCGCAACGGCTATCTGTCAGCCTCGGAACGCGCCGAAGCGCCGACGCTGCAGCGCGCACTGCGCGCGCTGGCCGACGACGCGCTCGCGGTCATCGCCGACCCCGCACTCGATGCCGCGCAGCGGCTGCTGCGGCTGGTCCAATCCGAACGCACCGCGACCGACGGCCTGCGCGCGCGCGGCTGGCTGCCCGACTATCTGTGCGTGCGCCGGCGCAGCGATCTGCTGCCGCCGCAGCCGGAAGACCTGCGGCCGGGCTCGCTGGTCGCGCTCGCTGCGGCCAAGTTGGGCTCGACTCGGTTGATCGACAATCTGGAGTGCTGAGCGCCCTGAGCGCGCAGACCCGCTTAGCGCGCCCGATAAACGCGCCAGGAAGCTCGCCCGCTAGCGCCCCGCCAAGCGCTCCGTTCAGTCGCCCGCCCGCTGCTCGTCAGCGTAACCGGCCGGATTGCCGCTCTGCCAGCGCCACGCGTCCTCGCACATACGCTGCAGCCCCAGTTCGGCACGCCAGCCGAGCAAATCGCGTGCCGCGCCCGGATCGGCATAGCACTCGGCAATATCGCCGTCGCGGCGCGCCACGATCTCGTACGGCACCGGCCGCCCGCTGGCGGCCTCGAAGGCGCGCACCATCTGCAGCACCGAATAGCCGGTGCCGGTGCCCAGGTTCACGGTGAAGGCGCCGGGCCGCGCCAGTACGCGGTCCAGTGCGGCCAGATGGCCGCGTGCCAGGTCCACCACGTGGATGTAATCGCGCACGCCGGTACCGTCGCGCGTCGGCCAGTCGCCGCCGAACACCGCCAGCCGCGGCAGCCGGCCGACCGCCACCTGGCTCACGAACGGCATCAGATTGTTCGGGATTCCACGCGGATCTTCGCCGATCAGCCCGCTTTCATGCGCGCCGACCGGATTGAAGTAGCGCAGGATGCCGATCGACCAGCCGTCATCGGCGACGGCCAGGTCGTTCAGCATCATCTCGATCATCCACTTGGTCCGGCCGTACGGATTGGTCGGACCGGTGCGCGCCGCCTCGTCCAGCGGCACCCGCTCGGGGTCGCCGTAGACGGTGGCCGACGAACTGAAGACCAGCCGCTTGACGCCGGCTTCGCCCAGCACCCGCAGCAGCGTCGTGGTGCCGGCGACGTTGTTGTCGTAATAAGCCAATGGCTCGCGCACCGACTCACCGACCGCCTTCAATCCAGCGAAATGGATCGCGGCGTCGAAGCGCTGGCCTGCCAGGATGCGCCGCAGCGCCTGCTCGTCGCGGATGTCGGCCTGGACCAGCGGCGCCGTGCGGCCTGTGATGCGCGCCACTCGGCGCAGCGATTCCGCGCTGGCATTGCTGAGGTTGTCGACTACTAGGACGTCGCAGCCCGCGGTCAGCAGTTCGACCACCGTATGCGAGCCGATATAGCCCGCCCCCCCCGTCACCAGTACTCTCGTCGGCTGCTGCGCCACGGTCGCGCCCCTCGTCTTCCATAAACGGCCACTGATGTGGAAAGTGTCGCATACGCCGTGGCGCATGCTCGTACAATCCATCCGATCGAACCCCACGTCTGTCGGAACCGCGATGCTGATTCCGGTGATTCTCTCGGGCGGCTCGGGCACCCGGTTGTGGCCGGTCTCGCGCGAAGCCTTTCCCAAGCCGTTCATGAAGCTCGGCGGCGAGCTGAGCCTGCTGCAACGGACGCTGCAGCGGGCGCTGCCGCTGGCCGACGGCGCGCGCGCGGCCATCGTCACCAATCGCGAGTACTTCTTCAAGACGCGCGAAGAGATCGACACGCTGCCCGCCGCCCAAGGCCGGCAGATCACGCAGCTACTCGAGCCCATCGGCCGCAATACCGCGCCGGCCATCGCCATCGCGGCGCTGTGGGCGCACGCGCAGTCGCCGCAGGCGGTGCTGCTGGTGCTGCCTGCCGATCACCTGATCCCCGACGAAGCCGCGTTCCAGGCCGCGGCGCGCGAGGCCGCCGCGCTCGCGGCGCAAGGCTCGATGGTGCTGTTCGGCATCCAGCCGACGACGCCCGAGACCGGCTTCGGCTACATAGAGACCGGCGCCGCCGTCGAAGGCGGCGCCGCGCTGGCGGTGAAGCGCTTCGTCGAGAAGCCCGATCTGGCGCGCGCCATGCAGTTCCTGCAGGCCGGCAACTTCGTCTGGAACAGCGGCATGTTCTGCTTCGGCGCGGCTACCATCATCGATGCGCTGCGCCGCCACGCGCCCGAAGTGATGGCCGGGGCGCAGGCCGCGTGGGACGCGGCGCAGGCCACGGCGAACGCCGAGAAGCTGCAGATCGACGCACAGGCCTTCGCCGGCTGCCCCGATATCTCGATCGACTACGCGGTCATGGAGCGCGCCGACAATGTCGTCGTGATGCCGTCATCGTTCCGCTGGAGCGACATCGGCTCGTGGAAGGCCGTATCCGAACAGCTCGAAGCGGACGCCGACGGCAACACCACGCTGGGCGAGACCATGCTGGTCGGCGCCCGCAACACGCACATCCAGAGCGAGGACCGGCTGGTGGCGGCAGTCGGCGTCGACAACCTGCTGGTGGTCGACACGCCCGACGCGCTGCTGGTCGCCAGCAAGGACGCGAGCCAGCAGGTCAAGGAGATCGTCGGCCGGCTGAAGTCGCGCGGCCATGAAGCGGCGCGGCTGCACCGCACGGTCTCGCGCCCGTGGGGCACGTACACCGTGCTGCAGGAAGGGCCGCGCTTCAAGATCAAGCGCATCGAGGTCAAGCCCCGGCAGGCGCTGTCGCTGCAGATGCATCATCACCGCAGCGAACACTGGGTCGTCGTCTCCGGCACCGCACGTGTCACCTGCGACGAGCGCAACTTCCTGGTGTCGGCCAACGAGTCGACCTACATCCCGATCGGCAGCCGGCACCGGCTGGAGAACCCGGGTGTCGTCGACCTGGTGATGATCGAGGTGCAGTGCGGCGATTATCTGGGCGAGGACGACATCGTGCGTTTCGACGACGTCTACGGCCGCTAGTCCGCCAGCCGCAGCTGCTTCGCCAGACGCTCGGCTGCCTGCTCCGCCAGCCCCACAGCGGCGTCGAGCTTCCATGCATTCCGCGCAAGCGGATGCGCGCTGGCATTGATCTCGTCGTCCAGCATCCTGCGAAGCGCCGGAGCCTCGCAAAGCTCCAGAACCGTGGAGCTTGCGCGGCCTTCGAGCGCCCGTTCGGTCCGCAACGCTCGCCACGGTACCGGGGCTACGGCGCCGAGGACCACGCGCACGTTCGCCAAGCTGTCGCCGGAATCGACCTGCGCCGCAACGCAGGCCGATGCGACGGCGAAATCGCCTTCCCACAGCCGCAGCTTCTCGAAGGCGGCAAGGCGCCGGCCGGCGGCTGCCGGAATCCGGACCTCGACCATCAGCTCCTGGTGCCGGAGAACGCTCTCGCCCGGGCCCCGATAAAGCTGCGACAAGCGCACTGCACGCTCCTCGCCGCCGGCCCCTCGAATGACGGCGTGTGCATCGAGAGCGACCAGCACGGTAGCCAGGTCGGAAGGCGTCACGGCCTGGCACCGGTGGCCGTCGATGACGGCGTGATAGAAGCGATGATCGCCGTTGATCGCGTAGCACGGCGCCAGCCCGCCCATCCGCTTGTAGCAGGGGAAGTCATTGCGATAGAACCAGCAGCGCTTCGCCTGCAGGAGATTGCCGCCGACAGTCGCCATTTCGCGTATCTGCGGCGACGCGATCGTTGCTATGGCCTCTGCCAGCACCGGCAATTCAGCGCTCAACGCGGATTGGAGGTCCGCGAGTGTCACCGCCGCGCCGACGGCGATGCTTCCGTCGGCCTCATGCCGGATGTCGCGAAGCTCGGCGAGCTCCATGACCGAAACGAGACGTGCCGGCCTGACCAGATGCTGGCGCCGCTGCAACTGCATGTCGGTACCGCCGGCGATCCATGCCGCGTCTTCCGAGAACCGCCCGATCGCCGCCGACAGCTGGCTGGGAGTCTCCAGCTTCGCCGGCGGACAGATGCCGGTCGGCGCGGGCAGGCGCCCGATACGCCGGTGCAGTACCTGAAAGAGCCCTCGCGGGTAAGCCCAGCGAATCAGCTGGATCCACCAGCGCCGCGGCCGGCGCGCGAGCATGAAGCGCCGCTGGCGCCCCTCGCGGGCCGCCAGCGCGGTCAGGATCTTGTCCGGCGTAATGGGCAGCTCCCGAATCCGCACGCCGATCGCGTCGAAGACGGCGTTCGAGATGGCGGCCCCGGGAGGATTCACGCCCGTCTCGCCGACCGCCTTCGCGCCGTAGGGTCCTCGCGCATCCCGGCCCGGCACGATGATGCTGCGCACGCGCGGCAGATCGGCGCTGCGCGGCAGCGCGTAGTGGATATAGCTGCCGTTGACCAGCTTGCCCTGCTCATAGATCAGTTCCTCGCCCAGCGCTGCGCCTATGCCCATGGCGGCGCCGCCGGCGATCTGGCCATGGCAGAAAAGCGGATTGATCGGCGCGCCTATGTCGTGCGCCGCCACATAGTCGATCAAGCTGATCCGGCCCGTTCGATGATCCACGTCCACGAGCGCGGCATGCGCGGCGAAGTTGTACGAAGCCGAGTAGTTGCCGACGCCGGTCGCCGGATCGCTGCGTTTCACGCTGGGCTCGACGTACGAGCATTCCACCGTCAGCACGCCGTTCATAGCTTCCGCCGCGAAGTTCGCCCGACGCTCGCGCGCCGTCGCCGCGGCAAGCCGCACGGCATGTCCGCTGTAATGCGTCCCTCGCGAGCTCCAGGCGCCCATGTCGAACGGCGTACTGCCGCTCTCCATGGTCACGACCTCGACGCGATCCAGTTCCACACCGAGCTCGTGAGCCGCGATCTGCGCCAGTATCGTCCTCTGGCCCGTGCCGGCATCGGCCCCGCCGAAGCGGACGCGAACGCGGCCGTCGCTGAACAGATCGATGGCGACATCGCTGCGATTGGCGCCGGGCTGTGAATAGACGCCGCTGGGATGAACCGCCGCGGCAATGCCCACGCCGCGTCCGGGCCGGCGCTCGGCCTTGATCCGCCGCCAGCCGATGGCATCGCTGGCGGCTTGCAGACATTCGGCAAGCGAGACCGACGCGAGTTCGGCGCCGATGAGCGTGCGTTCGCCCGCCCGGTTCGCGTTGCGCACGCGGATCTCGACCGGATCCAGGTTCAGCTGCCGCGCCGCCTCGTCCAGCAGGCTTTCGACCGCGAAGCTCGTCTGAGTGCTGCCATAGCCGCGAAACTGCCCGCCGGGCATCGTCGCCGTGTCGACCAGATCGGCGTCGACGGAGATGCCGACAGGCCTGTACATCATCCCGAATGCCTTCAGCCCCGCGGCCATTACGGAAACGCCGGAATGATCGTATGCACCATTGTCGACCACCATATCGCCGGAAATTCCGAGAAGAGCTCCCTGCGAGTCCAGGTGCAACCGCAGCGCCATGTCGAAGGCATGACGCGTCTTGGTGAACGCGAACTCTTCCTCGCGCGACAAGGCGATGCGCACAGGTCTGCCGGACTTGCGGGCCAGCAAGGCGGCGATCACCTCGTGCTCGGTGATCTTGGACTTAGCGCCGAATCCGCCGCCTACCGCGACCTCGTGGCAGAACACCTGGCCTTCTTCGATTCCGAGCGCATGGGCCACCTCCTTGACGACGAAGAAAGGCGCCTGCGTCGACGTCCACAGGTGCAATCGCGATGCGTCAGCGTCCCAGACGGCAAGCGTCGTATGCGGTTCCATGCAGGCATGCGCCACGCGCGGGTATGAGAAACGTCCGTGCGCGGCATGTGTGGAACGCGCCAGCGCATCCTCGAAAGAGCCCCAGCGACGCCGCAATCGCCGCGACAGGTTCGGAATGCCTGCCTCCGCGCCGGCCTTGCGCTCATGCAGCCGAAGCGCGCGTGCGTCGCGCGCCGCAGCCGGCGTCAGCGGAGCGTCGAGGACCTCGTAGTCGACTCGGATCGCCGCCAGGGCCCTGGCAGCAGCCTCGCGATCCTCCGCCGCCACCGCGGCAACCTCCTGTCCGATATGGCGAACCAGGCCGTCCGCAAGCGGAGGACGATCTGCCGCGCCTTCATGAAGGTAGCGCGTTCCCGGCGACAGATCCGCTGCGGTAACAACCGCGGACACTCCCGGCATCCGGGCCGCGGCCGCCGCATCGATGCTGCGGATGCGGGCGCAAGGATGCGGCGATCTCAGAACGAGGCCGACCAGGAGCCCCGACGGCCATCTATCCCCTGCATACTTCACAGCCCCGCTGGTGCGGGCATCCCAATCAATGGCGCGAACAGCGGAGCCGACGTAGCTCAAGGCGCTTTCTCCGCGGCCTGCAGAATCGCATCGACGATGGACGCGTATCCGGTGCAGCGGCAGACGTTGCCGGACATCTGCCTGCGCACGACGTCTTCCGGCTCGGCCGCGTTCTTCAACAAGCCGCTTCTCAGAAGCGCGGTAGCCTGCACGATCTGACCCGGTGTGCAGAAGCCGCACTGAAAGGCTCCCTTGTCGGCGAAGGCCTCCCGGAGCGGCCGAGCCTCCTCGGCGAGCCCCTCTATGGTGATGACCTCGTCCCGTACGCGACCGACCAGAACCAGACAGGACAAGACCGCCCGCCTGCCCAGCAGAACCGTGCAGGCGCCGCACTCTCCGCGTCCACAGGCTTCCTTGGTACCGGTCAGCCCGAGACGTTCGCGCAGAACCGTGGCAAGCGTCGCATCCGCAGCGCAGTCGATTTCATGCCGCCGGCCGTTGACGACAAGCGACGTCAAATTTTTGCATGAACACATACAAATATTGCACCAAACCTGTGAATGGGCCGGATCAGATCGTCCTCGGCAGATATCGTCTGTAACAGCCATAAAATACGGAATTCCATTGATTCAATTGACAGGCGACAGTGCTCAATCCCATAATCGATGTTGTAAGTATGCATATAACATCACCCGGAATCAATCAACCTTCCAAGGAGCGGACCGACGTGGATGTGCAAGCTCTGGACCGTCTCGAGACCATGCACGATGAGATGAAGCGATGGAGGCGCCATCTTCATGCGCATCCCGAGCTCGGGTTCCATGAATTCGGCACATCGGATTTCGTCGCGGACAAGCTCGCCGCCTTCGGCTGTACGGTCCACCGGGGCATAGGCGGGACCGGCCTCGTCGGAACCCTGCGCACGGGCACCGGCGCCCGGACCTTGGGCCTGCGCGCGGACATGGACGCCCTGCCGATCGAAGAGAAGAACGACTTCGAGCACCGCTCGAAGTACCCAGGAAGAATGCACGCCTGCGGGCACGACGGCCATACCACCATGCTGCTCGGCGCCGCCAAGTATCTTTGCGAAACGCGCCGCTTCCAGGGCACGGTGCATTTCATCTTCCAACCCGCGGAAGAAGGCCTGGGAGGCGCCCGCGCGATGCTGGCGGACAAGCTCTTCGAGCGCTTCCCCTGCGATGCGATCTTCGCCATGCACAACCGGCCCAGCCTGCCGCGAGGAAGGTTCGCGGTCGGATCGGGGCCGGTGCTGGCCGCCGGCGCATCGTTCGACATACATGTCAAAGGCAAGGGCACGCACGGGGCCAGGCCGGAAGCGGGCATAGACCCCGTGATGGTCGCTTCGCACATCGCGATCGCCCTGCAGACCATCGTCTCGCGCAATATGCCGCCGGTCGAGACTGCCGTGCTTTCGGTGACCCGCATTCAGGCCGGCGATGCCTACAACGTCACGCCGCAAACTGCATCGCTGGCCGGCACGGCCCGGGCCTTCAGCCGCGAGGCAATGGCGCTCATCGAAAGCTCGATGAGACGGGTCTGCAGCGGCGTCGCGGCTGCCTTCGGCGCAACGGTGGAAGTGGCGTTCAACCTGCAGTTCGCGCCCACCGTCAACGACCCCAGTCAGGCGGAGGTCGCCGCGCAGATCTGCAAGGCGATCGTCGGCCCGGAGAACGTCGACTGCCGGCCCAAGCCGCTGATGGCCTCGGAAGACTTCTCGTTCATGCTGGAAAAGATTCCGGGCTGCTACGTGCTGATCGGGACAGGAGCGCCTGGCGGCAGCTGCGAGGTGCACAACCCCGCCTACGACTTCAACGATGGCGCGCTTCCGCTGGGAGCCGCCTTCTTTGCACGCCTGGTCGAAGACCAGCTGCGATTCTGAGAGGAAGCCCATGTCGAGTCTGATGGCCACCATGATCCTCACGAACGGAAAGATCATGACGGTGGATCGCGAGTTCAGCACCGCCGAAGCGGTCGCTTTCGTCGGAAACAGGATTCTCGAGGTCGGCACCTCGACGGAAGTGGCGAAGTGGGCCGGGCCCGCGACGCAGATCGTGGACCTGCGGGGGCGGACCGCGATTCCCGGCATCATCGACAATCACGTGCACCAGATCATTGCGGGCCTCGCCACGCGCGGAAGCAAGCTCCAGATCGGCTACCTGAAGTCGATCTCGGCGATCCTGGAGACGGTCCACAAGCGCGCGCTGCATACCCCGGCCGGCGAATGGATCGTGACGACGGGCATGTACCGCGGAATTCTGGAGGAAAAGCGCTTTCCGACGCGCTGGGATCTGGACAAGGTCACTCCCAACCACCCGGTCTACCTGCAGCAGTCCGGAAAGAACTTCATCCTCAACAGCTACGCGATACGGCTGGCGGAGGTGGACCGCGACACCCCGGATCCCACTGATCCGGAAGGCCACATCGTGCGCGACGAGAACGGCGAGCCGACCGGGCATTTCATCGCCGGTGCGGGGGACATGGTTCGCAAGCGCCTGTGGCAGCACATGGGAATGCGGCCGCAGAAGTGGGATTTCTACGTCTTCCCCCCGGAGGAGAAAGCCGAGGCGATCAAGGCGCAGATGAGCTTCTACAACCGCTGCGGCATCGTCGGCGTTCGCGACATGGGCGTATCGCCGGAGGAGATCGAGGCCTACCAGCTGGTGTGGGCCGAGAAGAAGATGACGACCCGGACGAACCTGCTGCTGGGCCTTCCGGCGCGCTACATGGATACCAAGGACGTCGTGTCCTCGTTGCGCCAGTACTTCGGGCCGAAACAGCGCATCGGCGACGAATGGCTGCGCATGGGCGGGCTGAAGATCGTCGTACAGAACGACGGATGGTGGGGGCTGTCGCGCGAGAAGCTGCGCGCCCTGATCCTGGAGGCGAACCGCCAGGGGTGGACGATGGCGATCCACATGACCACCGGCGGCGGCGATGAAGCGATCGACCTGTGCCTGGACATCCTGGAAGAAGCCGACCGCGAGCGGCCGCTCGCCGGCCGCCGCTGCTCGGTCGAACACGCCTTTCAGAAAACCGACAAGGCCTCCGTCGAGCGGCTGAAACGGCTGGGCTTCATCGTCGCCTCCAACCCGCTGCTCACCTACCACGCCGCGGCGCGTTCATTCGCCATGCACCAGGCGATGGAGAAGGTGAAGATCAACAAGCAGGGAGCCAGCACGCCGTGGGAACGCGCGGTCCGCGAATGGGCGCAATACACCAAGGACTGGTTCGACGCCGGATTGACCGTCACGGGAGGTTCCGACAACCCGGCGGTGGTCTACGACGTGGAGCATCCGCTGCTGGGGATGTACTCGGCCATCACCGGCGACACACTCGCCGGCGTGCTGGCGCCCACGCAGGCCATCACGCGTGAACAGGCGCTCCGGATGTACACCATCAACAATGCCTACGGCACCTTCGAGGAGGACATCAAGGGTTCGATCGAAAAGGGCAAGCTCGCCGACGTGGTCGTCCTGTCGGAAGACATCATGACGGTGCCTGCCGAGACGATCAAGGACATCGTCGTTGAGCTCACCATCGTCGACGGCGAAATCGTCTACCGGCGCGAAGGCTCGCCGATCGCGGCCGAATGATGCAGACGCTGCCGCAGATGCCGATTCCCGTGGTGCTGCTGACGGGCTTTCTCGGTGCGGGCAAGACGACGCTCGTCAACAGGATTCTGCGCGACGCGCACGGACTGCGCCTCGCGGTGATCGTCAACGAGTTCGGCGAGATCGGCATCGACGCCCAACTCATCGTCGGCGCCAGCGGCGGCCTGGTGCAGCTCGAGAACGGATGCATCTGCTGTGCAACGCGGGGCGATCTCGCCGGCGCCATTCACGAGATCCTGTCCAGCGATCACGAGCTCGACGGAATTCTCATCGAGACCAGCGGACTGGCCGATCCGTTTCCGGTGATCGACGATATCGAAAGCTTGGAGTTCGCCCGGCCGACGCGGCTGGACGGCGTCATCACCATCCTGGATGCCGAGAACTTCGACCGCAATCTCTCCCATGCGGAAGCGGCCTATCAGCAGATCGTCGCCGCCGACCTGCTGCTGATCAACAAGTCGGATCTGGTCGACCGGGAAGTCCTCTCAGCCATCGCGAGAGGAAGCAGCGAGCTCAATCCGGGCGCCCGGTCGGTGCCGTGCACGGACTGCGAGCTCCCTCTTGAGCTCATCATCAGTTCTCGCCTCGACCGTGCCGGCCATCGAGCCCACGTTCATGAACATCGGGAAGCGCACGCGCATCACCACGCGCACAGCTTCACGAGCGTTTCCCTTCGCAGCCAGGGCACGCCGGACCGGGACCGCTTCACGCGCTGGCTCGATGAGCTGCCCGGCGCGATTCATCGCGTCAAGGGCTTCGTCCGGTTCGCGGATACATCGGCGACGTATGTGATCCACAAGGTCGGCTCTCGTCTGTCGATGGATCTGACAGCCGCCCGGATCGGCGACGCAGGTGCCGTCATCGTCATGATCGGCCTCGATCTGGACGAGGAACGCCTGCGGTCCGAATTCAGCGATCTCGTTTCGACATGACTGGTCTCCCATCTGGGAGTGTGTGAGTTGAACGCTCGGAGATTCACTATGGATATTGGAAGACTGCTGCGCGGCATCGCAAACGGCCGCGTGCTCAAGGCCAGCCTCGCGTGTTTTCTGTTCGGAACGACTGTTTCCGTCGCGCACGCTCAAGGGTTTCCCGACAAGCCCGTCCAGTTCGTCGTTCCGCTTCCGCCCGGCGGAAGCGTGGACGCACTTGCCCGAGAGCTTGCGGCTCAGCTCGCGAAACGCTGGGGGCAATCCGTGGTCGTCGACAACAAACCCGGCGCCAGCAACATCATCGGCGCCGGATTCGTCGCGCGCGCCCCCAAGGACGGCTACACGGCCCTGCTCGGCGTGAGCGGACTGACCTCGCTGCCCTATCTGTACCAGAAGCTCCCCTTCGATATCGAGAAGGACTTCGCCCCGGTCGCTCTCGTCGCGCGGATGCCCTTCGTCGTCGTCGTCCCGCAAAGCAGCCCGGCGAATTCGCTGGCGGAGTTCATCGCGCTTGCCAAGGCGAATCCGGCGACCCTGTCCTACGGCTCGTACGGAAACGGAACGGCCGCTCACCTCGCAGCCGCGAAGCTCGCCAACCAGGCCGGCATCGATCTGATCCACGTTCCCTACAAAGGGTCTGCGCCGGCGCTGACCGATCTGGTAGCTGGGCGAATCTCGCTGATGATCATGGACATCGGCCCGACCATGCCATACGTGAAGTCGGGCAGACTGAAGGCGCTGGCCGTGACCAGCCTCCAGCAGACGCCGCTGGTCCCGGAGCTGCCGACGGTTTCGGATTCCGGACTGCGAGGCTATGAGGCAGGGGGGTGGTTCGGCGTTTTCCTGCCTGGCGGTACGCCGACGGCAATCGTCAATAGATACAACAGCGAGCTGGCAGCCATTCTCGAGGCGCCGGAGACCAGGAAGCGCATCTTCGAGCTGGGCCTGGAGACCGCGACGAGCTCGCCGGCTCAGCTCGCCGAGCGCATGAAGAACGACAGCGCCAGCACGGGCGCCCTCATCAGGAAACTCGGCATCCGACCGAACGACTGAGCAGCCCGGCGCGCATCGGGCGGGCGCGCATCAGCGTCGTTCAGGCTCCTGGTCTTCGTGCCGGGACTGAGGATCGATGAACGCGATGCGCGCCAGCAGGGCCACGAACAGCGGCCGCTCGTGAGCCGCCAGCGGTTCCAGGATGCGCTGGTTGATCTTTTCCATGGCTGAATTCGACTGGTTCAGCAGATGGCGCCCCTTGCGCGTGATCGTCAATGTCTTGAGGCGACGATCGCGCGGCGAATCCTTTCGTTCGACGAGCGCGCGCGCTTCGAGGCCGCTGAGCACGGCGCCGACCGTAGCGCGGTCATAGCCGACGATCCTGCCCAGCTCTGTCTGGTGGCAGCCGGGATTCGCCATCAGCGCCGACAGGACGTTGTGCTGCGGAGGAGTCAAGCCGAGGTCGCCCACTTCCTGGCTGAAGATCGCGACGGCAACCTGATGGGCTTTGCGCAGCAGGAAACCGGGACGATGCGACAGGTCATGAAGGTCGTCGGGCGGGGTCGTCATGGGTTCGGATAGTCCTGCGCTGCCGGCGGCAACTTCGGCGCGGCGGATTTTAGCACCTCCCTGCCTCCGGCGGCCGCGCCCGCGGGGCCCCACGAGCGGGTGCTGCTGCGCGGCCTTCTCGTCCCCGTCCAGATCGATCCCCATTCGTCGCCCATCAATCTCGTATGAATGCTTACAAAAAAACGCTTCCCTTCCGATATTTCGTCTTTGCTCGAACCGACGAATTGAAACGCAGATTTCTCGCATTTTATCGAGACTTCCAAAACTTGACGATATCGAACGAAGCACACTAATATTGTCTGTATACATACAATATAGTTTCGGAGAACCTGAGTGAACAAGGAAACGTCCGAGTTGTTGACGCGTACCGGCCCAGACACTCCAATGGGCAAGTTGATGCGCAGGTACTGGGTGCCGATTCTGCTATCGAACGAGATCGCCGAGCCTGACGGGCCGCAGGTACGGGTGAAGATCCTCGGCGAGAGATTGCTGGCGTTTCGGGACACCGAAGGCCGGGTCGGCCTGATCGACGAGTTCTGTTCGCATCGCGGCGTATCGCTGTTCTTCGGCCGCAACGAAGAGAACGGCGTTCGCTGCGCCTATCATGGCGTCAAGTTCGACCGCAATGGCCAATGCGTCGACGTTCCGTCATCGCCGCAGTCCTGCGCGCGCATGAACATCAAGGCCTATCCGACGGTGGAGCGCGGCGGCGTGGTCTGGGCCTACATGGGCCCCAGACATTTGCAGCCCACTCCGCCGGAGCTGGAATGGTGCCTGCTTCCGCAAAGCCATGTCTTCGTTTCCCGCCGCCTGCAGTACTCGAACTATCTGCAGGCCATGGAAGGAGGCATCGACACGAGCCATGTCAGCTTCGTACACCGCTATGAAGTCGATACGGATCCGCTTCACCAGGGCGCAAAGTCCTTGGACTACATCAAGGCCGACGGCAACGTGGCCTTCACCATCGAACGGCAGGACTTCGGCTTGACGCTGTTCGGCCGCCGCAACGGCGAGCCCGGCACGTACTACTGGCGCATCACGCAGTGGCTGTTCCCATGGTTCACGCTGATCCCGCCGTTCGGAGAGCACGCGCTCGCGGGTCACGTCTGGGTGCCCGTCGACGACGAGAACTGCTGGGCATGGAGCATCAATTTCCATCCGGGCCGCCCGCTGGACGATGCAGAGCTGGAAGCATTCCGCAGCGGCAAGGGCATTCATGTGGAGTACGAAAAGCCGGGAAGCTTCATACCGAAAGCGAACCGGGACAACGACTACCTGATCGACAGAGCGGCGCAAAAGGAGAAGCGCAGCTACAGCGGCGTATTCGGATTCTCCGCGCAGGACTACTCGGTCCAGGAAAGCATGGGCCCCGTCCAGAACCACCAGGCCGAGAATCTGCTTCCCACCGACAAGGCGATCGTCATGGCGCGGCGCATGCTTGCCGACGCTGCGGCCAATTATTCGCAGGGGGCCGACCCCCCTGCGCTGGACGCGCGCGCCCAGCGCGTGCGCGCCGCCAGCGTCCTGCTGGATCGATCCTCGGATCCGCTGGCCTGGGCGCAGCAGCACCTGCATGACGGCCTGGATCGCCCGGTGCATTCCGTTTGATGAAGGCGTTGACGTACGAAGGCCCTGTATCGTTCAATCGATGGACGGGTGAAAACCCGTGAACTCCCCCGGCGATTCTGACAATCAAAGTCAAACTACCCGCTTCCGCCCCTTCCTGCATTGATGGCCGCCGACAAGGACGAGACGCGCGCGCCGCGCTACTTCTTCGCGCTACGCCCCGATGCCGGCGCGGCCGCCGCCCTGGCCTTGCTGGCGACCCGCCTGGCGGCGCAAGGCGCAGGCCGTCCGCTGACGGCTGCCGACATCCATCTGACGCTGGCTTTCGTCGGCGCCTGCGATCCGGCCGAAGCGCGGCGCCTGCCCGATCTGCTCGACGGCCTGCTGCCACCCGCGCCGGCGCACCCCGGCCCGGAAGCTGAAGCCTCCGCCCTGCCTGCCCGCTTCGCTCTGTCGCGGATCGGTGCCTTCGGCCCCCGGCTGCTGTGGATCGGCCCCGCCGAGCCCATCTCTTGGGTGCAGGCGCTGTCGGACGAGTTGCGCCGGCGCCTGACGGCCGCCGGCATCGCCCATGACGAGCGGCCGCTGCGCGCGCATCTGACGCTGCTGCGCGGCGCGCGGGAAGCCCTGGCGCTGCGCGGCGCGGCGACGCCCATCGTGCCGACGGGCTGGACGCCGTGCCTCGGCTGGTCGGCACCCGCCTCGACACCGCAGCACCGCTACGACTGGCACTGTCATCACGCGGTCAAACTCGCGTCATAATCTGCCAAGCAGATCATCGTCCGAAAGTTGCCGTGACTGCCCGAATCCTGATCGTCGAAGACGAAGCCGCCATCCGTGAACTGCTGGCCGTCAACCTGCGCCACACCGGCTACGTCGTCACCCAGGCCGACAGCGCCGAGAGCGCCCGCCAGCAGATAGACACCGCCCTGCCCGACCTGGTCGTGCTCGACTGGATGCTGCCCGGGCAATCCGGCGTCGAGCTGGCCAAGCAGCTGCGCGCCGCCTCGCGCACGCGCGATCTGCCCATCATGCTGCTGACCGCGCGGGCGCAGGAGGGCGACAAGCTGCAGGGCTTCGACGTCGGCGTCGACGACTACGTCACCAAGCCGTTCTCGCCGCGCGAACTGCTGGCGCGGGTGCGCGCGCTGCTGCGGCGCGCCTCGCCGGACAGCCTCGACGAACCGGTCGAGATCAGCGGCCTGCGGCTGGAGCCCGACACCTTCCGTGTCTTCGCCGGCGAACAGCCGATCAGCCTGAGCCCCACCGAGTTCAAGCTGCTGCACTATTTCATGAAGCATGCCGACCGCGTGCTGTCGCGCTCCAAGCTGCTCGACAATGTCTGGGGCGATCACGTGTATATTGAGGAGCGCACGGTGGACGTCCACATCCGGCGGCTGCGCCTCGCGCTCGGCCCGACCGGCCACGACCGTCTGATCGAGACCGTGCGCGGAGGGGGGTACCGCTTTCTGCCCCGCTGACCTGCTCATCCAGCCTTGAGAATCCTGCTCAGCAGCCTTGCCGGCGTCGCCGCCGCACTGCTCATCGGCGCCCTGCTGGGGCGTTTCGTGTCGGTCACGGTCGCCGCCTGGTGGCTGGGCATCGTATTCGCACTGTTCGCGCTGGTGCATACCGCTTATCTGAGCATGCTGCACCACTGGTCGTCGCTGCCGCGCAAGCGCAGCCTGCCGGCCGGCCTGGGCCCCTGGTCGCCGATCCTGGCGCGGCTGACGCGCTTCGCGCGGCAGGAGGCCGAGCACCGGCACGAGCTGGGCTCGGAGCTGGAGCGCATCCATACCGCGGTCGACCGCCTGCCCGACGGCCTGGTGGTGCTGGACCGCTACGACCATGTGCTGTGGGCGAACGACTCGGCCGAGGACCTGCACGGCATCTTCGGCACGCGCCGGCCCATCCACCATTTCATCCGCCAGCCCGAGTTCGCCCGCTTCCTGGAAGCGCCCGATCCGAGCGGCGCGATCCGGCTGCAGCTGCCGGCGCGGCCGGGCCGGACCTACGAGCTGCGGCTGCACCGCACGCAGGGCGACCAGCGGCTGCTCATCACGCACGACATCACCGACCAGGCCAAGCTCGACGCGATGCGCAGCGATTTCGTCGCCAACGTGTCGCACGAGATCCGCACGCCGGTCACCGTCATCTCGGGCTTCGCCGAAACGCTGCTGACGCTGGATCTCGACGAGGGATCGAAGCGCGAATACCTGAACAACATCCTGCGGCAGAGCCAGACCATGCAGCGGCTGGTCGACGACCTGCTGATGCTGTCCTCGCTGGAGAACGCCGCCGGCCAGCTCGAAGAAACTCAGGTCGACGTGCACGCGATGCTGGGTTCGCTGCTGGCCGAGGCCAAGGCGCTGTCGAACGGCCGCCATTCGCTGCAGCTCGCGCTGGACGGCCCGCGCCGCGTGCTGGCCGTGCCCAGCGAGCTGGAAAGCGCGGTGCGCAACCTGCTGACGAACGCCATCCGATACACCCCCGAAGGCGGCCGCATCGGCATCGAATGGCGCATCATCGACCACGAAGGCTGGCTGACCGTGCGCGACACCGGCATCGGCATTCCGCCCGAGCACCTGCCGCGGCTCACCGAACGCTTCTATCGCGTCGACCGCGGCCGCTCGCGCGACAGCGGCGGCACTGGGCTGGGCCTGGCGATCATCAAGCGGATCATGAATCGGCACGGCGGCAAGCTCAACATCGAGAGCTCGCTGGGCACGGGCAGCGCGTTCTCGCTGCGGCTGCCGACCTCGCGGCTGGTGCCGGACCCGATGCCGCGCGCGGTGCTCGACGAGTCGCAGGCTGCGCTCGACGAGTCGCAGTCAGGGGAAGCCTCGTTGCAGGCCGCGTCGAACCCTGAGGACGGCGCGGCGTCGACGGTCGACGCAGGTACGATCGAAGCACCGCCGGTGACGGACGCCGACGGAGGGACGTCGCTGCACCGGGCATGAGCGCAGCCCCTGCGTCGGTCAGGGCTGCGCTTCGTAGCTGTGATCGCAGCCCGTGTGGGCCTCCAAGTATCCCGCGCCGTCAGTCGGCGTCAACTGAAATGAGGCTGCGTAAAAGCCACCGGAACCATCCGCCTGAATGGTGGCGGCAAAGGTGCCCAGACTCAAGTCGTCATGACAGTAGTAGCCGCCGCTCCAGCTGATGTTCCTGAGCCTGGCCGCATAGGGTCCGGCAAAGGAGCAGGTACCGGCGATGGAAGAGACTCGCGTCAACCGCAGATGGCTGTTCATCATTTCAAAACTGAATAGCGTGGGGTCGCCACCGACAGGCCCCGCCGGGCGGTAGACCGTGCCGCTGAACGAACGGCTGAGAAGCTCGCTCACCAGCGCAGCGGAATCATCCTCCATGGCTTGTTCGACGACGAAGCTCTGCTTGGCCTGACTCCATCGAAGCCTGGTGATCGTGCCTGGCTGAGGAAAATCGTGAACGTTCACCGACTGGTCGGCACCTTCCAGGAAGGGCACCCCGCCCGATCGCACGGAACCGAACTGCCGCGTTTCCAGATGAGCCCCGTCCGCATAGACCGCGACCGAGTGAGGGCCAGGCGTCAGCTTGTTGTAGTTGTACAGGACCGAGAAGCCTGTATTGGCATGACCGCAGATCGATGCTGTGTCGTTTCGAACGCTGCCGACACCGGATCTTCCGACATCGACACCATCGATGTACACGCGAACTTCCTTCGCCGTGCAATGCCATCCGGAGACCAGACCGATGCCGGACTCCACCTGACCCGCAACCGGATTCTCCAGATAGCCTTGGGCCGCGGCCGCAAGAGGAAGGCAGCAAGCCGTGCTCAGTATCGACCGAATCGCAGTCCGCTCGAATACGAGTCGTACACCCAGAACCCATCGCAGCATCGGATTTGCCTCCATGTCCCGTGCCGCACCTTATTCCTTCCGCGCAGGCCGGTCACGTTCCGGATCAAATCAGTGCGCCTTTCTCCCCGGCCGAATCGTTCCTCCGGCGACGGTGCCGGCGTTTCCCATCAATGGCAGCCCCTGATGACCTGCCGGCAAAGCGCGCTTCACGCTATGTGCGTTACCGGCTGCGATCGCAATCGCGAACGCCATCTCCGCGCCCGTCGGAACTTGTCCGTCGAACACCATCAACGTTTCAGGAGCGGCAGGCGCGGGCCGGTGCGGCGGGGATCGGTGGGGCCGCAACTGGTGGGCGGGGGTCTGTGCGGCGCCGAGCAGCGCAGCCGGGGGGCGGCGCGCGCAGCGCGCATCGTCTTCAATATCGCGTCGTCTGTTTGAGCGGAGCTCCCCAAAGGGGAGCGCAGCGAGTTACGCCGCGCCAGCCCCCCGGCGAGCAGCGCAGGGAAGTCGGCCCGCAGGGCCGACCGCCGCACCGACCCCCGCCCACCAGTTGCGGCCCCACCGATCCCCGCCGCACCGGCCCGCGCCTGCCGCTCCCCGCACCAACCAACGAACGGATCACCCCCCAGCCGGCCGCCCAGAATCCGCGTGCCGCAGATCAATCCCCTCAACCACGTTCACCACATACTCGGCAATATTCTTCGCATGGTCGCCGACGCGCTCGATCGACTGCACGACGAAGATCAGCGCCATCGCAGGCGACACCACCTCCGGCCGCTTCGACATGCAGTCCATCAGCTCGCGCAGCAGCTCGTCGCGCAGGCCGTCGACCTCGTCGTCGCGCTCGGCCAGCGCCGCGGCCGCAGCCGTGTCGTGGCGCACGAAGGCATCGAGCGCCGCGTGAAGCATGCCGCGCACCAGTTCGGTCATCGTCTCGATGCGGTCGAAGCCGATCGGCGACTGCAGCGGCTGCAGATCGCGTCCCTTGAGCGCGATCTTCTTGGCTTCGTCGCCGATCCGTTCGAGGTCGTTGATCGTGTGGATCACCGCGATGATCTCGCGCAGATCGACCGCGATCGGCTGGCGGCGCGCGATCGTCTGGTTGCAGCGCAGGTCCGACTCGACGTGCAGCTGGTTGACGGTGTGCTCGTCGGCAAGCACCTGCGTCACGATGCGCAGATCGTTCGAGCGCACCGCCTGCACGGCGCGCGTGAACTGGCGTTCGACCAGCCCGCCCATCATCGTCACCGCGCTGCGCAATGCATCGATGTCGGTGTCGAACTGTCTGAGCGTATGTTCCTGAAGCATGTTTGTCATGGGCATGGGGAGGACCGTTTGGCGTAGCGTTGCGGACGGGATCAGCCTGCGGACGGAGTCGGCACGCGAGCGGGATCAGCCGAAGCGCCCCGTGATGTAGTCCTCTGTCGCCTTCTTCTGCGGCTTGATGAACAGCTCGTCGGTCTTGCCGAATTCGATCAGTTCGCCCAGATACATGTAGGCGGTGTAATCGGAAATGCGCGCTGCCTGCTGCATGTTGTGAGTGACTATGGCGATCGTGTATTCGTTCTTCAGCTCGTTGACCAGCTCCTCGACCTTGGCGGTCGAGATCGGATCGAGCGCGCTGGTCGGCTCGTCGAGCAGCAGCACCTCGGGCCGCACCGCCACCATCCGAGCGATGCACAGCCGCTGCTGCTGGCCGCCGGACAGGCTCAGGCCGCTCTGGTCCAGCTTGTTCTTGACTTCCTCCCACAGCGCCGCCTTGCGCAGCGCCCATTCGACGCGCTCCTGCATCTGCCGCGCGGGCAGCCGCTCGTACAGGCGCACGCCGAACGCGATGTTCTCGTAGATGGTCATCGGGAACGGCGTCGGCTTCTGGAACACCATGCCGATCTTGGCGCGCAGCAGGTTCACGTCCTGGTCGGCGTCGAGCACGTTGCGGCCGTTGAAGCGGATCTCGCCTTGCGCCCGCTGGTTCGGATACAGATCGAACATCCGGTTGAAGGTGCGCAGCAGCGTCGACTTGCCGCAGCCCGACGGGCCGATGAAGGCAGTGACCTTGTTACGCAGGATGTCCAGCGACACGCCCTTCAGACCCTGGAACTTGCCGTAATAGAACGACAGGTCGCGGACCTGGATGGCGGCGGGGATGGGGTTGGCGGCGGCTAGGGTAGTCATGGATTCGCTCTTGCTCTGTCTGATGTCAGGCCTGCAGCTTGTCGCGGAACAGGACCCGGGCCGCGATGTTCAGGCCCAGCACGATCAGTGCGATCAGTGCCGCGCCGCCCCAGGCCAGCTGCTGCCAGTTCTCGTACGGGCTCATCGCGAAGTTGTAGATCACCACCGGCAGGTTCGCCATCGGCTTGCTCATGTCGGCGGTGAAGAATTGATTGTTCAAGGCGGTGAACAGCAGCGGCGCCGTCTCGCCGATGATGCGGGCCACCGCCAGCAGCACGCCGGTGACCACGCCGCCGCGGACCGCGCGCAGCGTCACCGCGATGCTGACCTTCCAGCGCGGCGCGCCCAGCGCGAACGCCGCTTCGCGCAGGCTGCCGGGCACCAGCCGCAGCATGTTCTCGGTAGTGCGCACCACCACCGGGATGGCGATCAGCGACAGTGCCAGCGAGCCGGCCCAGCCGGAGAAATGCTTGACGGTGGCAACCGCCAGCGCATAGACGAACAGGCCGATCACGATGGACGGCGCCGACAGCATGATGTCGGTCACGAAGCGCGTCAGCGAAGCGAAGCGCGAGGTGGCGCCGAACTCGGCCAGATAGATGCCGGCCAGGATGCCGATCGGCGTCGCCACCAGCGTCGCGAAGGCCACCATCATCAGGCTGCCGACGATCGCGTTCGCCAGTCCGCCACCGGGCGAACCGGGCGCCGGCGTCGACTTCAGGAAGAAGTCCGCATTGAAGGCCGAGAGGCCGTTGTGGAACAGCGTGAACAGGATCCACAGCAGCGCGGCCAGGCCGATCGCCATCGAGGCGGCCGACAGCGTGAGGCCGACTGCATTGGCCAGCTTGCGCCGGCGATACAGCGAGAGATTCATCGTCGAAGTTCCGTTTGCTGGAGCGGCGGCCGACATCGTTCAGACCCCCGCCCGCGCGGCGCTGCGCCGCGTCAGCCACTTGGCCAGCGCCAGCACGACGAAGGTGATGACGAACAGCAGCAGACCGAGTGCGAACAGCGCCGGGATGTGCAGCGCCGGATCGGCCTCGGCGAATTCATTGGCCAGCGTCGACGCGATCGAGTTGCCCGGCGCGAACAGGCTGGTGGCCAGCCGGTTGGCGTTGCCTATGACGAAGGTCACGGCCATCGTTTCGCCTAGCGCGCGGCCCAGGCCGAGCATGATGCCGCCTATGACGCCTATGCGCGTATACGGAAGAACGATCTTGCGTACCACCTCGCGCGTCGTGCAGCCCAGGCCGTAAGCCGATTCCTTCAGCACCGGCGGCACGGTCTCGAAGACATCGCGCATCACCGATGCGATGAACGGAATCACCATCAGCGCCAGCACGATGCCGGCCGTCAGCACGCCTATGCCCAGCGGCGGTCCGGCGAACAGCGGCAGTCCGGTCGCGCCCAGCAGCGGCTGCGCGTATTCCTGGAACAGCGGGGCGAAGACGAACAGGCCCCAGAAGCCGTAAATGATGGACGGCACGCCGGCCAGCAGCTCGATGGCGGTGCCCAGCGGACGGCGCAGCCACAGCGGGCAGGTCTCGGTAAGGAACACCGCAATGCCGAAGCTGATCGGCACAGCGATCAGCAGCGCGATCGCCGACGTGACCAGCGTGCCGTAAACCGCGATCACCGCGCCGTAGACGTCCTCCGACGGGCTCCATTTGGTGCCGTAGAAGAATTCGAGGCCGAACTGGCTCAGGGCCGGCCAGGCACCGATCAGCAGCGAGGCCAGAATGCCGAGCAGGCTCGCGAGCACCAGCGCCGCGAAGAAGAAGGTCAGCGCGGCGAACAGACGGTCCTGCAACGCGAAGCGGCGCACGCGCGCCGCCAGCTCCCGCTGCGCAGAACGCGTCGCCGCCGTCGAGGGGACCGCCGAGACCGGGGCGGAGGATGCCGAAGCGCTCATCGGGGATTTCATCCGGATCGAGGGCCGCGCAGCGCGCGGCCCGTGTTCATCGGCTGTGCTCAGTCCGACAGCACCGGAGTGCCGCTCTGGTCGCGGATCGACTTCCACGACGCTTCGATGCGGCTGACCACAGTGGCCGGCAGCGGCACGTAGTCGAGCTCGCTGGCCATCTTCTGGCCGTTGCGCAGCGACCACTGGAAGAACTTCAGCGCTTCACGCGAACGGTCGGGCTTGTCGGCCGTCTTGTGCATCAGGATGTAGCTGGTCGTCGTGATCGGCCAGGCCTCGGCACCCTTCTGGTTGTTCAGGTTGACGGTGAAGCCGTTCGCCGGATTCCAGTCGGCATTCGACGCAGCGGCCGCGAAGCTGCTCTCGTCGGGCTGCACGAACTTGCCGTCGCGATTGCGCAGCGAGACGTGCGCCACCTTGTTCTGCTTGGCGTACGCATATTCGACATAGCCGATCGCGCCGCCTACCTTGGTCACGTTCGCCGCGACGCCGGCATTGCCGCGGCCGCCGATGCCGGTGCTCCAGTTGACGGTCTTGCCGCTGCCGATCGAGTCCTTGAAGGCCGGCGAAACCTGCGCCAGATAGTCGGTGAAGCCGGCGGTCGTGCCCGACGAATCCGAGCGGTAGACCAGCGTGATCGCCGTGGCAGGCAGCGGCAGCCCGGCGTTCAGCGCGGTGATCTTCGGATCGTTCCAGGTCTTGATCGCGCCGCGGAAGATATCGGCCAGCACCTCGCCGGTCAGCTTCATCTGGCCGGGCGACACGCCGGGCACATTGACGATCGCGACGATGCCGCCGATCACGGCCGGGAACTGCGCCAGGCCGCCCTTGTCGAGGTCGGCCTGCGGCATCGGGTCGTCGGAGGCGCCGAAGTCGACGGTCTTGGACGTGATCTGCTTGATACCGCCGCCCGAGCCGATCGCCTGATAGTTCAGGTTGTTGCCGGTGGCCGCCTTGTAGGCCTCGGCCCATTTCGCGTATACGGGGGCCGGGAACGACGCGCCCGCGCCGGTGATGTCGGCCGCCTGGGCCGCCGCCGTGCCTATGGCCAGCGCCACGCCGGCCAGGAATTTCGTCATCGGTTTCATGTCTTGCGATCCTTCCTTGGAGGGGATGAATCGAAGACTAAGACCGTACGATGACGGTTTGATGACGCCCGGGGAATCCGCGGGCTATCCGCCGCCCTTCAGAGCTTCACCGTTCAGAGCTTCGCGAACCGCGCCAGATGGTGATCGACGTCGCCGAACTGCTGGGCGATCATCGTCAGCCTTTTGAAAGTATGGGCAACCTTCATCTCTATCGTCATGCCCATGCCGCCATGCAGCTGGATCGCCTCCTGGCCGACGTGCCGCGCGGCCTCGCCGACCTTGACCTTGGCTGCCGAGACGAAGCGCCTGCGCTCGGCCTCGCTCAGCTCGCCGCGCGCCGCCGCGTCGACGCGAGCGCAGGCCAGCGTGGTGATCGACCGCGCCTGCTCGGCGCTGACCGACATGTCGACCATCCGATGCTGCAGCGCCTGGAACGAGCCGATCGGTACGCCGAACTGGCGGCGCGTCTTCAGGTATTCGAGTGTCGCCGCATTGGCCGACCGCATCGCGCCGACGGCTTCGCAGCATTGCAGGACACTGGCGAAATCGACCGCCTCCTCGATCAGCGGCAGCGCGGCGCCCGCTTCGCCGAGCAGCGCGTCGCCGTCGACGACGACGCCCGTCAGCGTCGCATCGGCGGCGCGCAGGCCGTCCACAGTCCGGTAGCTGTCGAGCCGCAGCCCGGCGGCCCCGGCATCGACGACGAACAGGCTCAGGCCCTGCGCGTCGGCGACACCGCCCGCGGTGCGCGCCGACACGACCAGCTTGTCGGCCATCGGCGCATGCAGCACGATCTCCTTGGCGCCGTCGAGCACCCAGCCGTCACCGCGCCGCTGTGCCGTCGTGGCCACCCGTTCGAGGTCGTAGCGCGAGCCGCGCTCGCTGAATGCGAACGCCAGCTTCAGCGAGCCGTCGATGACGCCCGGCAGCAGCGCCTGCCGCTGCGCCGGCGAACCGGCGCGCGCCAGCAGCCGCCCCGCGAGCCCGACGGTGCTGACGAACGGCTCGACCACCAGCGCTTCGCCGATCGCCTCCATGACGGCCATCATGTCGATCGCGCCGCCGCCGAAGCCGCCGTCGTCGGCCGCAAAGGGCAGCGACAGCAGACCCATCTCGGCGAACTGGCGCCACAGCTCGTCGCTGTAGCCGGCCTCGGACGTGGCGATGCGCTGCCGCGCCTCGAAATCGTAGTTCTTCTCCAGCAGCTTGCCGATGCTGTCGGCCAGCAGCTGCTGCTCTTCGCTGTACTGGAAATCCATGATCGATGTTCCGTGTCAGAGCCCGAGATCGGCCTTGGCGATGATGTTGCGCTGGATCTCGTTGGATCCGGCATAGATCGAGGTCTTGCGGTAGTTGAAGTAGCGCGGCGCGATCGAGGCCATGAACGCATCGAACTCGCGTGCGTAGTCGACCGGCTTGAAGCGCTGCGCCTGCGGCCCCACCGCGATCATCAGCAGCTCGGTGATCGCCTGCTGGATCTCGGTGCCGCGGATCTTCAGCATCGACACGTTCGCGCCGATGCGGCCGGTGCGCTGCATCTCGTCGACGAAGCGCAGATTGGTGATCTCCAGCGCCATCAGCTCGATCTCGACGCGCGACAGCCGGTCGCGGAAGCGCGGATCGTCGAGCAGCGTGCCGTCGCCCTGCCGCGTCTGGCCGGCGATCTGCTTGAGCTTGGCGAACTCGCGCTTGGACTGGCCGATGCGGCCGGTGTTCAGGCGTTCATGGCCGAGCAGGTACTTGGCCACGGTCCAGCCCTGGTTCTCCTGATGCACGAGGTTCTCGACCGGCACCTTGACGTCGTCGAAGAACACCTCGTTGACCTCGTGCCCTTCGTCGAGCAGGATCAGCGGCCGCACGGTGATGCCCGGCGTCTTCATGTCGATCAGCAGGAAGCTGATGCCTTCCTGCTTCTTCGGCGACGAGTTGTCGGTGCGCACCAGGCAGAAGATCCAGTCGCCGTAATGGCCGAGCGTGGTCCAGATCTTCTGGCCGTTGACCACGTAGTGGTCGCCGCGGCGCTCGGCGCGCGTCTTCAGCGAAGCCAGGTCGGAGCCCGAGCCCGGCTCCGAATAGCCCTGGCACCAGAAGTCGTCGCAGTGATAGATGCGCGGCAGGAAGCGCTGCTTCTGCGCTTCGCTGCCGAAGGCCAGCAGCACCGATGCGCACATCGTCGGACCGAACGGCGCCAGCGGCGGCGCCCCGGCATACGCGTACTCCTCCTCGAAGATGTAGCGCTGCACCGGCGTCCAGCCCGTGCCGCCCCATTCCTTCGGCCAGCTCGGCGCGACCCAGCCCTTGGCGGCGAGGATCTTGTGCCAGCGCACCAGATCGTCCTTGCTGAGCTCTTCGTAGTTGAGCACCTTGGCGCGCAGTTCGGGCGGGATGCTGGCGTCGAGCCAGCCGCGCACCTCCTCGCGGAAGGCCTCTTCGGCCGCCGTGTAGTTCAGATCCATCGGAGGGTCTCCATGAGCGTCTACGCCGCGGCGCGCGGGCAGCGAACGGGCAGCCGCCTCCAGGCAGCGCCGCCGACGGCGAATGCCAGTTTAGCGTAAGACCTTGGGCCGTCCGCCGGGATGATCCGGCGCCAGCCGATCAGCGCGGCAAGGCCGGCGGATGATGGGTGCGCCTGGTGAACGAATCGGGTTCGTCGAACAGATCGCTGACGGGCACGCCGTCGCGCGCGGGATCGTCCGCAAGCGCCGCCGATGCCGCCGCCGTCGATGCCGATCCCGATGCCGTCGCGGCAGAGCCGCGCCGCAGGGTCGACGCGGCGCTCATCGTGGACGCCTCGTCGCGCACCCCGCTCGCCGCTGACACCAGCGGCGCTGGCCGGCTCTCCGACCGCGGTCCCCCCAGCAGTTCCGGCTGCTCGCCACCCGCGGGCGCCGGATGCTGCCGCGGCGCCGGGGCCGGCGGCAGCGGCGCGGCAGGCGGCGTCACCGGCGACGGCGACCACGACGGCGCCGACGGCGCGCGCGGCAGCACCGGTGCCGGCGGCACCAGTCCGACGGCAGCGACATACACCGTCCGCCCGGCCGGCACGTCCAGCTCGCCCACCGCCGGGCTGCTGACCACCACCCGCCCCTGCAGCACCGAGACGGTCAGCCCGGGTCGTTCGCCGGCGCTGCAATCGGCGCCCTGGCAATCCGATTCGCGCGCGATGAACTCCGTGCCGCGAATGCCGATGGTGGCGGTCGGCGTGGTCATGCGGAAGTCGTCGGGATCGCGCTTGCCGATCGCACCCGAAACCATCCTCACCGCGCCGCGCACCAGCTTCAGGAAGCTGCGCTGCTGCTGTTCGTCGAAGCGGTACGACGCGACCTGAAACTCGGAGCGCGGCTCGATCGCCACCAGTCCGCCGTCGACCATCCTGAGCTGGACGCGCGCCTGCGCCGCGGTGCGCAGGATGTCGCCGCTGCGCACCGACTCGCCGACCTTGATCGGCATCGACACCGCGCCATCGCGCAGCAGCATCGTCTCGCCGTCGGCGCTGGCGACGCGCCCTGCTTCGGGCGGCCGCTGCTGCGCCTGCGCTTGCGCCACGGCTCCGGGGCAGGCCAGCGCGGCGACCAGGCAGCCGAGCGCCATGCCCAGCGCCGGCCCGCGCGCGCCGGCACGGCCGCCGACCGCAGGGCGGCCGAATCGGACGGCACGAGACAAGCACGAAAGAAGCATCGACATGAAGGGCGAAGACAGGACCGGCTGCCGGATCGAGAGGGGGAGCGCTTTTCGAACTCTTCGTATCAACTATCGACCGGCGCACGCGATTCTTCAGACCGCCCGTCCCGGCATAGCGGCCGCTGGTGCCTCCGCAGCCGGGCTTGAGCTCACCGGCTGGCCTCGGCAACCCGTCCCAGCAGCCCACCCCGGCAAACCATCTCGGCAGATCAACCCCGCAGACCAATCCGGCGAATCCATCCGCGCCGCTCGCCCTGCAAATTCCCTTCCGCGGCGGCCCGCCTTGATTGCGAACCTTTCTCGTTTCAACTACCGTTTAGGCCGCTTTGCCACGATCCACCAAGGGGAGTTCCCGATGACCGCGTCTTTCCTGACGAAACCCTCGTTCGCCGCCGCCCTGCTGGCGGCCGGCCTGACCGCCCTGATGTCGCCGGCGGCAGCCCAGGACAAGGTGCTCAACCTCTACTCGGCACGCCACTACAGCACGGACGAGGCGCTGTACAGCGACTTCACCAAGCGCACCGGCATCAAGATCAACCGCATCGAAGCCGGCGACGAAGCGCTGCTCGAGCGGCTGCGCACCGAGGGCCGCAACAGCCCGGCCGACGTGCTGATGGTGGTCGACGCCGCGCGGCTCTGGAAGGCGCAGATCGAAGGCCTGTTCCAGCCGGTCAAATCGACCGTGCTGGAATCGCGCATTCCCGCCCATCTGCGCGGCAAGGACGACGGCGCCGGCAGCGAGTGGTTCGCGTTCTCGAAGCGCGCGCGCGTGATCGTCTATAACAAAGCCAGCGTCTCGCCGTCGCTGGTGCAGAACTACGAGGATCTGGCCAGGCCGGAACTCAAAGGCAAGGTCTGCACGCGTTCCGGCGCCCACCCGTACATGCTGTCGCTGATCGGCGCCATGTCCGAGCACATGGGCGAGCAGAAGGCCGAGGCATGGGCCAAGGGCGTGGTCGGCAACTTCGCGCGCCGGCCGCGCGGCGGCGACACCGACCAGATCAAGGCGGTCGCCACCGGCGAATGCGGCGTGGCGCTGACCAATACCTACTACCTGGCCCGCCTGATGCGCTCGGACAAGGCCGAGGACAAGGACGTCGTCGCCAAGGTCGGCATGATCTGGCCGAACCAGAAGAGCTGGGGCACGCACATCAACATCTCGGGCGCGGGCGTCGCCAAGAACGCGCCGAACCGGGCCGCCGCGGTGCAGTTCCTCGAGTACCTGGCCGGCAACTCGGCGCAGGTCTACTTCTCGGACGGCAACAACGAGTGGCCAGCAGTGCCGCGCGTCGCGACCAAGAATCCTGCGCTCGACGCGCTCGGCCCGTTCAAGGCCGACACGCTGTCGCTGGCCTCGGTCGGCCGCGCGCAGGTCAACGCCACGCGTATCATCGATCGCAGCGGATGGCGCTGAGCGCCGTCGGCTGCGGCGGGCCGACGGGTCGCATGCCCGTCGCCCCTCTCCCACAGGAGCTGTGATGAAACTGCTAGGCATGCTCGATTCGCCGTACGTGCGGCGCACCGCGATCACGCTGAAGCTGCTCGGCGTCGCCTTCGAGCACCAGCCGCTGTCGGTGTTCCGCCAGTACGACGCGTTCCGCGGCTTCAATCCCGTGGTGAAGGCGCCGACGCTGGTACTCGACGACGGCAGCTACCTGATGGACTCGACGCTGATCATCGACTACGTCGAGCACGTCGTCGGCCGCAGCTTGCTGCCGTCAGCGCTCGAGCAGCGGCTGATCGACACGCGCTTCGTGGCGCTCGGCTTGGCCACTTGTGACAAGGCCGTGCAGATCGTCTACGAGCACACGCAGCGGCCGGCGGAGAAGCAGCATGCGCCGTGGCTGTCGCGCGTCACCGAACAGATGCTGAGCGCGTGCGACGCACTAGAAACGCTGCAGCGTCAGCACCCGCTGTCATTGCAGCCGCCCGCGCTGACCCAGGGCAGCGTCACCGTAGCGGTCGCCTGGCGATTCGTCCAGTTGAAGATCGCCGACATCGTCCCGGCCAGCCGCTTCCCAAGGCTGAACGAACTGTCGGGCCAGGCCGAGAAACTGGCCGAATTCCGCGCGTTCGCACCCGACTGATTCACGTCCGACTGATCACGTCCCGCGACGCACTCAGCGCTGCCCGGGTCCTCCGCGCTTCCTTGGCGATCTGGACGATCCGGGCAATGCCGACGACTTCGGCGGCTTCGGCGGCTTGGGCATCGGCAGCGCCCGCGCGGTCTCGATCAGCAGCCGCTGCAGCAGTCCCCGGTCGTCGACCTCCTCGCCGAGCCGGAAATACAGCTTGCTGCCGGGAAACAGCGGGTGCATGTCGACGCGATCGAGCAAGTCGCGCCCCGGCTCGGTCGGCTTGACATACAACTGGTTGTTGCAGACGAAGGCGACCACCTTGCCGTCCAGGTACAGCGCGTATTCGCCGAACATCTTGCGGAACGACAGGCGCTCCGCGAGCCCGGTCTGGTCGCAGATGTAGTCGACGTAGTTGCGATCGGATGCCATGGCGCGCCCTCCTTCAAGCCGACGAGCTCGCCGTCCAGCATCGCCGCCAGGCCGTGCACTCGTCGGCCGCCGGATCATACCGGTGATCGCCGGCACGGGGTCGGCCCGGTGCCGGTGCCGCGCCGCCGTCAGAACTTCAGGCCGGCGTCCTTGACCAGATCGACCCAGGACTTGGCTTCCGCCTCGAACGCGCGGCGGAATTCGTCAGGCGGCATGAACGAGGCCTCGAGCGCCTGGGAATCCAGCACCGCCTGGATATCAGGCCGCTTCAGCACCGTGCCCATGTCGCGATGGATCTTGTTGACGATCTCCGGCGGCGTGCCGGCCGGCGCGAACAGGCCGAACCAGCTGAGGATCTCGTAGTCGCGCACGCCGCTTTCGATCATCGTCGGCACGTCCGGCATCAGGCGGAAGCGCGTCGTCGAGCTCAGCGCGATCGGCTTGACCGTGCCTTTGCGGATGTGCGGCGCGACGCCGGCGGCCGTGGCGAAGAAGCCGTCTATGCGGCCGCCGATGACGTCCGGAATCGCCTCGTTGTTCGTCTTATAGGGCACATGCGTGGCCTGCAGCGCGCTGCGCCGGGTCAGCAGCTCGAGCGCCAGATGGCTGATGCCGCCCTGGCCCGACGAACCGATGCTGACGCCGCCCGGCCGCGTCTTCGACAGCGCGATCAACGAGGCCATGTTGTCGGCCGGCAGCTTGCTGGAAACGACCAGCACCACCGGCATGCGCGCCGCCATCGTGATCGGCGCGAAGTCGGAGGTCTTGAACGGCAGCTTGTCGTAGGTGCCGAAATTGATCGCCAGCGTGCTTGCATTCATCAGCAGCGTGTAGCCGTCGGGACTGGCCTTGGCCACGTAGTCGGAGCCTATCGTGGTGCCCGCCCCCGGCTTGTTCTCCACGATGACCGTCTGCTTCCACACTTCGGCCAGCCGCTGCGCGATGGCGCGCGTGAACAGATCGATGCCGCCGCCGCCGCCGTAGGGCACGACGATGCGCACGGTCCGCTCGGGGTATTGCGCATGAGCAGGCAACGCCGCCAGCAACGACAGCGTCGCGCCCAGCAGCACCCGGATGAGGCCGCGCAAGCCGCAGACGTTCTTCATGGATGAGTCTCCTCGTTGGTTCGGATGGTCCATTTGCGGGACGGACAAGTCAACTATATATTGGACAACTAAGTCAACTATATCGATGCGGACAGGACCGGAGACGACATGAGCGAACAGAACGCCGCAGGCTGGGAACCCGAAGCCGAGGAAATCCGACAGCGGCGCCAGTGGGCCGAGGAGATGGGCGGCCCGCAGGCGGTCCAGGCGCGCCACGACGCCGGCTTTCTCACCGTCCGCGAGCGCATCACCGGCATCGTCGACCGCGGGTCGTTCCAGGAGATCGGCAAGCTCACCGGCAAGGGCGAGTATGTCGACGGCAAACTGGTCAAGGTCGTGCCCGCGCCCTACGTGATGGGCATCGCCGAAGTCGACGGGCGCCCGGTGGCGATCGGCGGCGAGGACACGACGATCCGCGGCGGCACGAGCTGGGGCCACGGCCGGCGCAAGGGCGGCCAGGGCGGCTTCATCGACGACCTCGCCTACCACTACCGGATCCCGCTGATCCGGCTGATCGACGGCTACGGCGGCGGCGTCGCTTCGGCCAAGCGCGGTTTCTCGGTGTTCCCCGGCCACAGCAACGATCCGGGCGTCAGTCCGGCCGAGCTGATCGGCATCGTGCCGGTGGTCAGCGCCGTGATGGGGGTGGCGGCCGGCGGGCCGGCGCTGCGCGCCGTCATGTCGCACTGGTCGGTCATGGTGAAGAACAGCACGATCTTCGCGTCGGGACCGATGATCGTCGAACGCGGCCTGGGCCAGAAGGTCAGCAAGGAAGAGCTGGGCGGCCCGCAGGTGGCGGTCGACAAGGCCGGCACCATCGACAATGTGGCGGCCAGCGAGGAAGAGTGCTTCGCGATGATCCGGCGTTTCCTGTCGTACCTGCCGAGCAACGTCTGGCAGATGCCGCCGTTCGCCGCCACCGACGATCCGATCGATCGCTGCGAGGACGAGCTGATCCGCATCGTGCCGCGCGAGGCCCGCAAACCGTACAGCATGAAGAAGGTGCTGGAACTGGTGCTGGACCGCGGCTCGCTGTTCGAGATCCAGCCCACCTACGGACGCTCGGCGATCACCGCGCTGGCCCGCATCGGCGGTTACCCGGTGGGCGTGATCGCGAACAACCCGATGCTCGGCGGCCGCATCGACCTGCGCTCGGCGCGCAAGCACGCGCACTTCATGGAGCTGTGCGACTGCTTCCACCTGCCCATCCTGTTCTTCCTCGACGTCCCCGGTTTCATGATCGGCAGCGAAGCCGAGGAAGCGTCGATGCTGCGCGAAGGCGCGCGCGCCATGTACACGCGGTCCAAGATCAGCGTGCCCATCATCTCGGTGGTGACGCGGCGCTGCTACGGCATGGGCGGCGCAGTCGGACTGGACACCTACGGACTCGACTTCAAGGTCTCGTGGCCGTCCGGCGAATGGGGCTCGCTGGCGGTGGAAGGCGGCGTGCGCGCCGAATACCGGCGCGAAATCGAAAGCGCCCCCGATCCCGCCCAGCGCGAGAAGGAGATCGAGGCCGAGCTGAAGAAGATCACCTCGCCGTTCCTGTCCGCCGAGGCCTTCGCCGTCGAGGATCTGATCGATCCGCGCGAAACGCGGCCCTACCTGTACCGCTTCATCAAGGCGATGCAGACGCGGCTGGCGACCGATCTGGGGCCCAAGCCGAAAGCAGGCGTGAGACCGTAGCGGCGGCGGCGGTGCTCGCGCCATAATGGGCTCCTCGGCCGCCATCTTCCGGCGTCCCCTTCAGCCCAGCCGCCCCCATGACCGCCGCCGCGCCCGCCTCTCTGCTGCATCCCGAGCACATCGCGATGATCGACAAGGGGATCTCGGCGATCGTGGGCTCGCGCAATGCCGCCAATCGCCCCAGCGTGATGCGCGCCGTGGGCACCGGCATCTCCGCCGACGGCACCGAGGTCACCGTGTTCCTGGCTCGCAGCCAGTCGCGCCAGCTGCTGCAGGACCTCGCCGCCACCGGCGAAATAGCGGTCGTGTTCAGCGAACCGCTGAGCCATCGCACGGTGCAGGTCAAGGCGCGCCGGGTCCGGCTGCGCGCCGCCGACGAAGGAGACCTGCCGCTGCTGCGGCGCTACCTCGCGTCGATGGAACACGAGATAGGCTGCATAGGCTTCGATGCCCGCTTCGTGCGCACCGTGCTCGCCCACCGGCTCGATGACACGGTAGCCGTCAGCTTCGCACCCGAACAGGCCTTCGACCAGACCCCGGGCCCGGGCGCCGGCAGCGCTCTATGACGCCCGCACCAAGCCTGTCGGCGATCCGCGCCTGCTTCGAGGGAGCGATTCCCGCCATCGCCGCCACCTGCGCGGCCGACGGCACGCCCAACGTCGCCTACACCTCGCAGGTCTACTACATGGACGAGCGCCACGTCGCGCTGTCCTTCCAGTTCTTCAACAAGACGCGTCAGAACATCTTGGCCAACCCGCATGCCACGGTGCTGATCATGGATCCGCTGACTGCGGCCTACCACCGGCTGCATCTGCGCTACCTGCGCACCGAAACCGAGGGCGCGCTGTTCGAGCGAATGAAAGCGCAGCTCGCCGGCATCGCGTCGCACTCCGGCATGGCCGGCGTATTCCGCCTGCACGGCGCCGACATCTACGAAGTGGAGACGATCGAGGCCCTCGACGGCGACCAGCTGCCCCTGCCGGTCCGGCCCGGCCTGCTCGGCGGCGTACGCCACACCGCCGAACGCCTGGCCGCCTGCGCCACGACCGATGAACTGCTGCAGGCCGCGCTGGCCGCGCTCAGCGACCACCTCGACATCCGCCACGCGATGATCCTGATGCTCGACGCCGCCGCACAGCGGCTGTACACCGTGGGCAGTTGCGGCTACGCGACCTCCGGCGTCGGCTCCGAGCTCGAAGTCGGCCACGGCGTCATCGGCGTGGCCGCGCGCGAGCGCACGCCCGTGCGGCTCAGCCATGTGACCAACGCGGCTGCCTACAGCCATGCCGTGCGCAGCAGCCTGCGCCGCATCCAGCCCGGTATCGCGCTGGACACCGAGATCCCGTATCCGGGACTCACCGATCCGCACAGCCAGCTCGCGGTGCCCATCCTGTCGACCGGCCGGCTGCTGGGCGTGCTGTTCGTCGAGAGCCCGCAGGACATGCGCTTCGGCTTCGAGGAGGAAGACGCGCTGTTCGCCATTGCCAGCCACCTCGGCGCCGCGCTGGACCTGCTGCAGAATGCCGACGAATCGGCCTTTATCGAAGAGCGGGCCGCGGCTGGGGAACCGTTCGAATCCGGGCAAGCGGCCGCGTCCGGGCACTTTACCCCCCCATCTGAACAATCGCTCGGGTCCGGGCAATCGGCGCAACCGGAGCAGTCGGCCGCCCCTGAAAAGCCGGCTGCGCCTGAAAAGCCGGCCGCGAGTCAACCGCCGATCGCGGTCCGCCACTATCTGGCCAACCACAGCGTGTTCCTCGACGACCGCTACCTGATCAAGGGCGTGGCCGGCGCGATCCTCGGCAAGCTGCTGCGCGAGCACACGCAGCTGGGCCGCAGCGAGTTCAGCAACCGCGAGCTGCGGCTGGATCCTGCGCTGCGCCTGCCGGACCTCTCGGACAACCTCGAAGCAAGACTGGTGCTTCTGCAGCGGCGGCTGGCCGAGAACTGCCCGCACCTGGGAATCGAGAAGACCGGCCGGGGCCGCTTCCGGCTGCGGCTCGACCGGCCGGTGACGCTGCAGGAAATCCCGGCCTGAGCGCGCGATAGCGCTACAGGCCGAGCCCCGCCGCCAGCTTGGTCCATTCGCGTTCGCTCAGATGCGGACGAACCATGTCGAGCGCCGCCGCGAACGCGGGCGCCGGCGCGTGCGCTCTCATATCGGCCATCAAGCCCACGCGCTCGGCCGGATTCATATACGGCACGAGCCAGCGCAGCGTGATCATCATCTCCTGCGGCGGGATGGAGGCCACCAGCGCATTATGGATGTCGATCAGCTCGGCATCGGTATAACGCGCCCACAGCACGGCGTTGTGCGCCGTCTCTTCGACATGCATGTGCTCGAAGTTGTGGGCGATGAACAGCGACAGCGCACGATACAGCGCCATTGTGTCTGCGCCCCGGCTGGCCGCCGCGGCCGCGCGCAGCGCTTCGCAGCGCTCGCGCAGTTCGGCGATCTCGCGCTCGTGCTGTTCGTGTTCGTGAGCGATCTGGCTGCTCGCGCCGGGAGCCCGGGCTTCCATCGCCCGATGAACGAACTCGTTCTCGTGATGCAGATGCGAACGGCACAGATCAAGCAGCTGCAGCACGCGCTGCACGGCTTCGTCGAGCTCGAGCGCATCGTCGCAGTCGGCGCGGCCGAGCTGCAACAGCGTATCGGCCATCAGCGCACGCAGCGCCTTGTGGATACCTGCATACATGTCGACGCGCGGCGCGGTCGCCTGCGCCACTTGTTGCAGTTCGCGTGAATCGATGTTCATGGGAGTCTTCTTTCCAGACGTAGCGGCTAGCGCACCGTGCGGCAGCCTGCGGGAAAGAAGTTTATGAAGCCGTGGCTGCGTTTGCCGCTAAGAATTGCTTATGGAATTACTCACGGAATCTTAAAAATTGGGGCGATACCAATCGCCGCAGACGCCGCTGGGCGCAGACGCCGCTGGGTTTTCTTCAGCACGCCACCACTGTTGCTGGGAGCGGCGGGCGCGGGCCGGGGGGTGACGGTCTGTGCGGCGCCGAGCAGCGCAGCCGGGGGGCGGCGCGCGCAGCGCGCTTCCACTTCTGTATCGCGGCGTCTGTCTGAACGGAGCTCGCGCAGCGAGCGCAGTGAGTTACGTCGCGCCAGCCCCCAGGCGAGCAGCACAGGGAAGTCGGCCCGCAGGGCCGACCGCCGCATCGACCGTCGCCCCCCGGCCCGCGCCCGCCGTTCCCCGCTCAGACCCGCTCGAATACTGCAGCCAACCCTTGGCCCCCGCCAATGCACATCGTTTCCAGACCATAGCGCGCCTGCCGCCGGTCCAGCTCGCGCAGCATCGTCGCCAGGATGCGGACGCCGGTAGCACCCACCGGATGGCCGAGCGAGATACCCGAGCCGTTGACGTTCAAGCGGTCGAAGTCAGCCGGCGCCAGCGACCAGGCCGTGGTCACGGCCAGCACCTGAGCCGCGAAGGCCTCGTTCAGTTCCAGCAGGTCGATGTCCTTCAGCGCGAGGCCGGCGCGCTTCAGCGCCAGCTCGGTCGCCGGCACCGGGCCGATGCCCATGCGATTAGGCGCGACGCCCGCCACACCCCAGCTGACCAGCCGGCCCAGCGGCCGCAGCCCCAGCGCCTCGGCCTTCTCCGGCGTGGTCACGATGCAAGCCGCGGCGCCGTCGTTCTGGCCGCTCGCATTGCCGGCGGTGACCGTGGATTCCGGATCGACCGCCAGCCGCACCGGCCGCAGCGCCGCCAGCCCTTCCATAGACACGTCGGCGCGCGGATGCTCGTCCTGGTCGATCGACTTGATCGCACCGCGCACCTTGACCTGCACCGGCACGATCTCGTCCTTGAAGCGGCCGGCCTGTTGAGCCGCCACCGCGCGCGCATGCGAGCGCAGCGCCAGCTCGTCCTGGGCCTGGCGCGAGATGCCGTATTCGCGGCGCAGGTTCTCGGCCGTCTCCAGCATGCCGCCGTCCACCGGATAGTGCCGCCCGCCGGCGGTGATGCGACCGCGCGCGATGCGATCCCACAGCGGCGACGAATCGCCGCGCAGGCCACCCCAGCGCGCGCCCAGCACATAGTGCTCGGCCTGGCTCATGCTTTCGGCACCCCCGGCGATCACCAGTTCGGCCGCGCCGGTCTGCACGCGCATCGCGGCATCGATCACCGCTTGCAGCCCGGAGCCGCAGCGTCGGTCGAGCTGCAGGCCCGGCACGTGGATGCCGAGGCCGGCGTCGAGCCCCACGACGCGCCCGATGGCGGGCGCTTCGCCGTTCGGGTAGCACTGCCCGAACACGACGTCGTCGACGTGCGCCGGGTCGAGGCCGGTGCGGCGCATCAGCTCGCGCACCACGGTCTCGGCCAGCTGGGCCGTCGGCACGTCGCGGAACGCGCCGCCGTAGCGCCCCACGGGCGTGCGCAGCGGTTCGCAGATCACGGCATCTTTCATGAGCTCCTCGTCTTCTGTTCGGGATGAAAGGGAAATCGAAGCGGAGCCGGCGGCTCAGACGCGCCCGCTGACGGGCAGCGCCGCGCCATGCACGGCCGACGCCGCGTCCGAGCACAGGAAGGCGATCACTTCGGCGAGCGCGGCGGGCGAGACCCAGCGCGACGCATCGGCGTCGGGCATCGCGGCGCGATTGTCGGGCGTGTCGATGATGCTCGGCAGCACGCAGTTGACGTTGATGTTGCGGTCCTTCAGCTCGGCCGACATCGACTCGGTCAGGCGCATCAGGCTGCTCTTGGAGGCCGCGTAGGCGCCCATCTGCGCGCCGCCGCGCTGGGCCGCGCCGGCGCCCACCGTCACCACCCGCCCGCCGCCCTGCCGGATCATCGCCGGGATCACCGCGCGCGCGACGTTCAGCAGGCTGCCCGCATTGAGGTCCATCAGGAACTGCCAGTCGCCGGGCGGCGTTTCATGAACCGCCGGCCCCATGCGGAAGCCGCCTGCAAGATGGCACAGGATGTCGATGCGCCCGAAGCGGGCGAGGCCCGCCGCCACCGCGGCCTGGACCTGCTCCACTTGCAGCAGATCGGCCGCGGCCAGTTCGACGGCGTCGCTGCGCAATGCGCTGCCCAGCAGCGGCTGCAGCGCCGAGGTGTCGCGATCGACGAGGATCAGCCGATGGCCGGAGGCTGCGAAGCGCATGCTGACAGCGCGGCCGAGCTGGCCGGCGGCGCCGGTGATCAGGGCGACCGGCGCCATGCCGGACGCCGATCCTGATGCCGATTGCTGCACTGGGGTGGGTGCTGGGCTGGGTGAAGTCATGCCGAACTTCCGTGGTGAGATCGAGCCTGGCATGAAAGGGGGGTGGTGCCCGAGGCCGGACTCGAACCGGCACGCCTTGCGGCGGGGGATTTTGAGTCCCCTGCGTCTACCAATTTCACCACTCGGGCCACGTTCGACCGGCTCGAGCCCGCCAGGGCGACCCGAGCCGGCGCGGGAATCGCGGAATGCCGGCGTCTGCGGCGCCAGTCGAACTGACGATTATCGATGATCCGGGCAGGCACCGCAAATAGCGGCCGGCTCAAATGGGGGCCGGCTCAAATGGGGGCCGGCTCGAATGGCGGCCACCTCCAAGGATGGCCCGGGCCGGCGCGGCCCTACAATGGCGCGCCATGCGTCTGTCCGACTTCGACTTCGATCTGCCGCCCGAGCTGATCGCGCAGCACCCCAGCGCCGAACGCACGCAGTCGCGGCTGCTGCAGGTCGGCGCGGACGGCCTGCAGGATCGCCGCTTCGACGAACTGCCGTCGCTGCTGGCCGCGGGCGATCTGCTCGTCTTCAACGACACCCGCGTCCTGCGCGCGCGTCTGTTCGGCGCCAAGGCCACCGGCGGACGCTTCGAGGCGCTGGTCGAGCGCGTCGTCGGCGAGCATGAGGCACTGGTGCAGTTGCGCGTCAGCAAGCCGCCGCGGCCCGGCACGCGGCTGCGCTGGGGCGTCGGCGGCGCTGAAGTGATCGAGCGCGCCAGCGAGTTCTGGCGGCTGCGCTTCGACGAACCGGTGCTGCAGCTGCTCGAACGCGAGGGACAGCTGCCACTACCGCCGTACATCGAACATACACCTGACAGCGACGACGAGCGGCGCTACCAGACCGTCTATGCGCGCGAGCCCGGCTCGGTCGCCGCCCCCACCGCCGGGCTGCATTTCGACGACGCGCTGCTGCAGCGGCTGCGTACCGGCGGGGTCGAGACCGCCTTCGTCACGCTGCACGTCGGCGCCGGCACCTTTCAGCCGGTGCGCGTCGACGACCTGTCGCAGCACCGTATGCACGCGGAGCGCTACACGGTGCCGCCGGCCGCCGCAGCGGCCATTGCCGCGGCGCGCCGGCGCGGCGCGCGCGTGATCGCCGTCGGCACCACGTCGCTGCGCACGCTCGAATCCGCCGCCGCCGCAACGCCGGGCGAAGTCGATACCGGCAGCGGCGAAACACGGCTGTTCATCACGCCCGGCTACCGCTTCCGCGTCGTCGATCGCCTGATCACCAATTTCCATCTGCCGCGCTCGACGCTGCTGATGCTCGTCTCGGCTTTCGCCGGCGTTGAGCGGATCCGCGCCGCCTACCGCCACGCCATCGCCGGCGGCTACCGCTTCTTCAGCTACGGCGACGCAATGATCCTCGACCGCGACGGACAATAGCCGCCATGCTCGACTTCCAGCTCCTTGCCCACGACGGCGGCGCCCGCCGCGGACGCCTGACGGTGAACCACGGCAGCATAGAGACGCCCATCTTCATGCCGGTGGGCACCTATGGTGCCGTCAAGGCCATGTCGCCGCGCGAGCTCGACGAGGTCGGCGCGCAGATCATCCTCGGCAACACCTTCCATCTGTGGCTGCGCCCCGGCACTGAAACGATAGGACGGTTCGGCGGCCTGCACGGCTTCAACGGCTGGCACAAGCCTATCCTCACTGATTCCGGCGGCTTCCAGGTATGGAGCCTCGGCGAGCTGCGCCGCATCAGCGAGGAAGGCGTGCGCTTCGCGTCGCCGGTCAACGGCGACCGTCTGTTCCTGACGCCGGAGATCTCGATGCAGATCCAGCAAGCGCTGGATTCCGACATCGTGATGATCTTCGACGAATGCACGCCATACGAAACCGCCGGGCGCCCCACCTCGTTCGACGAGGCCGCCGCGTCGATGCGGCTGAGCCTGCGCTGGGCGCAGCGCTCGCGCGATGAATTCGACCGGCTCGGCAACCGCAATGCGCTGTTCGGCATTGTGCAGGGCGGCATGCACGAGGCGCTGCGCGACGAGTCGCTGGCCGGCCTCGCCGACATCGGCTTCGACGGCTACGCAATCGGCGGTCTGTCGGTCGGCGAGCCCAAGGAGGACATGCTGCGCATCCTGGCGCACACCACGCCGCAACTGCCCGCTCAGCGGCCGCGCTACCTGATGGGCGTGGGCACGCCGGAAGATCTGGTAGCCGGCGTGGCCGCCGGCATCGACATGTTCGACTGCGTGATGCCGACTCGCAACGCGCGCAACGGCTGGCTGTTCACACGCCATGGCGACCTGCGGCTGCGCAACGCGCGCTATCGCGAAGACACACGGCCGATCGACGCCGGCTGCGACTGCTATGCGTGCCGCAACTTCTCGCGCGCCTATGTGCATCATTTGCAGAAGGTCAACGAGATCCTCGGCGCCCGCCTGGCCACGATCCACAACCTGCATTACTACCTGGCGCTGATGCGTGAGATGCGCGGCGCCATCGAGGGCGGCGCCTTCGAAGCGTTCCGGCAGCGCTTCGCGGCCGAGCGGGCGCGCGGCGTCGATTAGCGCGACCCGAAGCGATCAGCCAACCGGGGACGATCAGCGCGACCCGGGACGATCAGCGCGACCGGCGGCCCACACCCGCGTGCCCCGACGCTACATCTGCCGCAGATACTGCGAGATGTCGCGCTCCAGCCCATAGCGATCGCCGTGATACGTCGTGTTGCTGTAGTAGACGACTCGATCGCTTTCGTCCCACATCACGCGCTCGACCTGCGCGACCGGCGTCGCCATCGCACAGCCCAGTGCCTCGGCCTCGGCATAGTCCGCCGCGGCCAGCCGAACACGCTCGCGGCCTTGTGTCACCGGGATCTTCGCGTGCTTGACCAGCAGCCGCACCAGCTTGAACTGGTTCTCGGCCCCTTTGGGGAAGCGCTTGTAGATGTCCTCAGCGACGTAGATGCCGGACAGCCCGTACGGCTGCCCGCCGCTGTGGTCGAGTTTGCGCACGAGCACGTAGGGGCCCACCGACTCGCCCAGCGCCCAGCGCGCCGGCGGCAGCTCGGCCACGCGCGAGCGGCTCAGCACGCGCACCCCGTAATCGGGAATCTGCGTGCCGACCGCGGAGAAGGTCGCGTACAGCGGCGCCTCCTGCAGCGGATCGCGCGAATAGGTGACGACCGTGCGACGGCCACGCTGGCTGGAGACCAGCCCTTCGGCAGCCAGCATCTGCAGCGCCTGGCGGACCGTGATGCGGCCGAGCCCGTATTGCGCGCACAGCTCGTCTATGCTCGGAAGATCGGTATCCGGCGCCCATTGGCCGCTGACGATGCGCCCTCTCAATACGCTGGCGAGCTGCGCATACAGCGTCGTGGCGCCGGCGGTGAACTGCGGCGTCCGCCCCTGACTGGCGGTACCGGTCTTGCGGGACACGGGTGATTTCATGACGGGAGAAACGGCGCTGATGAAGAGCTTCCCGGACATCGGGGAACGCGGTGAAGCTTAGGGAAACGTCGGGCGCCGCCATGATATCTCCGAACCGGCGCCCTGCCGGCGGCGACGCCGGCGTCCTGCAAGCCGGCCGCCCATCGCCGGCACCGGGCATCAGCCGCGCCGGCCTTGCCCGGCCATCTCGATCAGCAGCGCGCGCATTGCGTCCGCCGCCGGCGACAGCTGCTGCCCCTTGAGCCGCAGGATGCCGAGAGAGCGGTAGGCGGCAGGCCGGACCAGCGGCACGAAACGCAGCCGCTTCTCGGCGATCTTCATGCTCAGCTCGGGCAGGACCGCCAGGCCGACGCCCGCTTCGATCAGGTTCAGCAGCGTGCCCAGATGCGCGACGAACAGCCGCTGGCCATCGAGCGCCGCCGCCTGCGGATAGTGGCGGATCAGCGGATCGTTGACCACGGTGGCGATCAGCGGGAGCCCGGCAAGCTCGGTCCACGTCACGGTGCGCCGCCTGGCCAGCGGATGATCGGGACGGCAGATGAGGCCGACGCGGTCGCGCATCAGCACCTCGAACTGCAGGCGACGATCGCCCGAACCTTCGCCGCACAGGCCGAAGTCTATGGTGCCCTCCAGCACCATGGCCTGGATGCCGGGCGTATTGTCATCCATCAGTTGCACGGCCACGCCCGGGGCCCGCTTCGTGTAACGGGTCATGGCCTCGGCCAGCAGCGAGATGCTGGCGGTGGCCACGCTGGCGATGCGCACGTTGCCGCCCTGGTTGGTCGCCAGCCGCGCGATCGCACCGACGAAGCGGTCGTGCTGCTCGAGCAGCTGCCGCGCCAGCGGCAGGCACTGCTGCCCGAACGGCGTCGGAATGCCGCGGCGCGAGCGATCGAACAGCGGCTGGCCGAGGCGTTCCTCCATTTCGCGGATCGACAGCGAGAGCGCCGGCTGCGAGCGGTTGGCGCGTTCGGCCGCGGCCTTGAAGCTGTGCAGCTCGGCGACCCAGACGAAGTGCCGCAGTTGCGTGATCGACAGATCGGGCAGGCGCATCATCGATTTGGATTTAGATTTGGATAACTTATTTTTCCATTGAAATAATAAACCCTATTTACTGGAGCGCGCTGCTAGCATCGATGCCGACACTCCGCCATCCAGCGGACCGGATTCAAAAACGAACGGCGCAGCAGCGCCCGAGGAGACCCCGATGCTCGACCGCAGACGCATGCTGACAACCCTCGCCGGCGCTTCGCTGGCTGCCGCGCTGCCCGCCGCCGCGCGCGCCCAGAGCGCGGCGCCCGCCGGCGGATCGAGCCGGCCGATCCGTATCGTCGTCCCGTACGGCGCCGGCTCCACCACCGATCTCACCGCGCGCATGATCGCGCCGAGGATGGCGCAGCTGCTCGGCACGCCCGTCGTGGTCGAGAACAAGGCCGGTGCGACCGGCGTGATCGGCAGCGAAGAAGTGGCGCGCGCCGCACCGGACGGACATACGCTGGTAATGGGCACCGTAGCCTCGCACGGCACGCTGGTGTCGCTGCGCCCGCTGCCGTACGACGTCATGAAGGACTTCACCTGCATCGGCCTCGCCACCGTGCCGCCCGGGCTGGTCGTCGTCCATCCGTCAGTGCCGGCCAATGACTTGAAGTCGTTCGCCGCGTGGAGCCGCCAGCAGCCCAAGGGGGTGACCTACGCTTCCAGCGGTGTCGGCGGCTCAGGCCACCTGGCCACCGAGCTGCTGCGGCTCAAGACCGACGCTAATCTGGTCCACGTGCCGTACAAGGACGTCGGCAAGGGCATCGCCGATCTGCTCGCCGGCCACGTGCAGATGATGATTTATTACGCCCCCGTGCTGCCGCACGTGCGCAGCGGCAAGCTGAAGGGTCTGGCGGTCTTGTCCGAGAAGCGCGTCGATTTCGCACCCGAGCTGCCGACCGCGCTCGAACAAGGCGTGCCCGGTCTGGTCGCCTCGGGCTGGGCCGGCCTGTTCGGTCCCGCCGGCATGAGCAACGAAGTCCGGGACCGCCTGCACGCGGCCATGAAGGCCGCGCTGCTCGAACCGGAGACCCGCAGGAAGCTCGCGGATCAAGGCAGCGAAGCGATGACGCTCGAACCGGCGGAGTTCCGTGCCTTCGTCAAGAACGAGATCGACAAGTGGGGCGAGGTGGTGCGCGTGTCGGGCACCAAGATGGAGTGATGCAGGCGTGACCGAAAACGAAGTGCCGCCCGAACACGAAGTCCCGCTTCAGTATGAAGCGCCGTTTCAGTACGAAGCGCCGTTTCGCGGCCTGAAGGTCGTCGATCTCAGCCAGGGGCTGGCCGCGCCCTACTGCGGCATGCTGATGGCGCAGTACGGCGCCGACGTGATCAAGGTCGAGCCCGTCGACGGCGATTGGAGCCGCACGCTGAGCAGCAGCTACGGCGAGCACAGCGCGTTCTCGATCTGCGCCAACCTCGGCAAGCGCAGCGTCGCGCTCGACCTCAAGCAGGACAGCGGCAAGGCCGTGCTGTGGCAGCTGCTGACCGGCGCCGACGTGCTGATCGAAGGGTTCCGCCCCGGTGTCATGCAGCGGCTCGGCTTCGGCTACGAGGCTGTTGCAGCGCGCGAGCCGCGCCTGCTGTACGTATCCGTGTCGGGCTTCGGCGCCGACGGGCCGCTGGCCAATCGCCCGGCGATGGATCCCGTGCTGCAGGCCTACACCGGGCTGACGCTGGAGAACCGCGGCGCGGACGGGATTCCGCAGCGCGTGCCCATATCCATCGTCGACATGTCCACCGGCCTGTATGCGTTCCAGGCGCTGGTCGCTGCGTTATATGCGCGCCGCGACGCACCGCGCGGCCGGCACATCCAGCTCAGTCTGCTTGAAAGCGCGGCTGCCATCCAGACGGTGCGCCTGATCGCCGAAGCCCTTGACGGTGAAGCCGCGTCCGTCAATCTGCCGCCCAGCGGCGCATTCGAGGCCGCCGATGGCTGGGTGGCGCTGCAGGTCGTCAGCGAAGAGGATTGGCTCAGGCTGTGCGGCGCTCTCCAGGCCGACGATCTGCCTCGCGACGCGCGCTTCGCCGGCCGCGACGAACGCATCGCTCATCAATCCGAGCTGTACGCGGAGCTGCGGCGACGATTCCGCGACTGGCCCGCCGCGCTCATCGCCGAGCGTCTGCTGCACGCCGGCGTGCTGCATCAGCGACTGCAGTCGTACGCGCAGTTCCTGAAGGACGAGCATGTGACGCAGACGCGGACGATCGCATGGCTCGATCAGCCGGGCGCGGCGCACGCCGTCCCGATTCCCCGCCTGCCGGGCGCCGCAACGCTGAGCGCCAGCGATCCGCGCGCCGTGGCGCCGGCCTGCGGCCAGCACACGCGCGAGGTGCTACGCGCCGCCGGCATCACCCCCGACACGCTGGCCGCGCTGACCGGCAGCGGTGTGATCCGCGAGGCAAACGCATCATGACGAGCACTCGCAGCCTGCGCGGCAAGGTGGCGATCGCCGGCATCGGCGAAACGCCGTATTACAAGCACGGCCGCTCGCCCGACGCCGAGTTCAAGCTGGCGCTGCACGCCATCCTGGCCGCCTGCCGCGACGCCGGCATCGATCCGCGGCGCATCGACGGCTTTTCCTCATACAGCAATGACCGCGCCGACCCATCGCGGCTGTCGGCGGCGCTGGGCATCGACGAGCTGCGCGTCAGCCTCATGCAATGGGGCGGCGGCGGCGGCGGCAGCGCCGCGGCGGTCGGCAATGCGGCCGCCGCCGTCGCCGGCGGCATGGCCGATTGCGTCGTCGTGTTCCGTTCGCTCGCGCAAGGCCAGTTCGAGCGGTTCGGATTGGGCCCCAGCGCCGCGACGGTCTCCGGCGACAAGGCATTCGAAGTTCCGTACGGCGTCATGTCGCCCGCGCAGCGCTTCGCGATGAAGATGCAGCGCTTCATGCACGAACACGGCGTCCGGCAGCAGGCGCTGCGCGCGATCGCGCTGGCCTCCTACGAACATGCGCAATCCAATCCGCGCGCGGTCATGCACGGGCGGCCGCTCGACGAGAAGACCTACGACGAATCACGCTGGATCGTGGAACCGTTCCGGCTGTTCGACTGCTGCATGGAGAATGACGGCGCCGCCGCGGTGATCCTCGTGCCTGCCGAGCGGGCGGCCGATCTGCCGCATCCGCCTGCCTACCTGCTGGCCTGCGCCGCGGGCTCCGACCATCGCTGCCTGGCGGCTGCGCACAATGGACCGAACTATGCGTCGGCCAGTTTCGCCAGCGTCGCGCCGAATCTATACCGGATGGCCGGCCTCGGCCCGCAGGACGTCGACGTGGTGCAAAGCTACGAGAACTTCACCGGCGGGGTGCTGATGAGCCTGGTCGAGCACGGCTTCTTCGCAGCCGACGAGGCCAACGAGTTCCTGACGCTGCCCAACCTGCTGGCCGAAGGCGGTAGGCTGCCGCTGAACACCAGCGGCGGCAATCTGGCCGAATGCTACGTGCACGGCATGCAGCTGACGCTCGAAGCGGTCCGCCAGATCCGCGGCGAATCCACGCGCCAGGTGGCAGGCGCCGCGGTTTCCATGGTCATCGGCGGACCGATGGTGTCCCCCGTCAGCAGCCTGATCCTCGGCTCGCGTGACGTTCTCTGACGAGGTGCCGATGTCTACGCTCGAGACTCCCCGCGAACCCGGCCTCACCACCGCCGCCTGCCTGCCGCCGGGCCTGCCCGCTCCGGTCGCCGACGATCTCAGCCGGCCCTTCTGGGAAGGACTCAGGGACGGCGTCCTCCGCGTCCAGCGCTGCCAGGCCTGCGGTACCTGGCAATGGGGTCCCGAGTGGATCTGCCATCGCTGCCACGCCGACGATCCCGCCTGGGTGGCGATCGCGCCTGAAGGCCGCATCTACAGCTGGGAGCGGGCCTGGCATCCGGTGCATCCCGCGCTGAAAGGCTTCGGCCCGTACGTCGTCGTGCTCGTCGAACTGCCGCATGCCGGCGGCATCCGCATGCTGGGCAATCTGGTCGGCGATCCGTTCCAGCCGTTCCGGATCGGCGATCCGGTGACGGGCGTCTTCGAGCATCATGGGGCGGGCGCGGCGGACACAGGTGTCGATGCCGGTGGCGAATCGGTCCGGCGGTTCACGCTGCTCCAGTGGCAACGCGCGGGAGCGGCGGGCGTAGGCTGGCGGGCGGGATGATGCAGCGGTCGGCCCGCGCCTTTGCCCGCCCCAACCGAAGCACGCGCCCAGTTCCGCGTACGACCAAAAAAAGGCCCGCAGATGCGGGCCTTGCCTGGCTGGCTTTTCTACTGGTAGAGAGCGATGTTGCCCAGATTCCTGTCA
>JBFWXS010000019.1:0-11403 GCA_050187175.1 Burkholderiaceae bacterium | reverse complement strand
GCCTTTGCCCGCCCCAACCGAAGCACGCGCCCAGTTCCGCGTACGACCAAAAAAAGGCCCGCAGATGCGGGCCTTGCCTGGCTGGCTTTTCTACTGGTAGAGAGCGATGTTGCCCAGATTCCTGTCAGGGCGGCCGCAGCAGCAAGACCAAGCAAGGCCTCTCCGCCGACGATCGCCCTCGCAGTTTCCCGCTGAGCAAGCACTGTCATGCAATCGCCATGCCAGCTGGCAAAAAGCGATATGAAACCGTGACTTACGCGTACCCGTCGGGCCGCGGCAACAGACTTGGACGCAAGACTGGCAAATCCACCGACGTGCGGAATATGCGCACAGTGGCCGTTGTTATAATCCCGGGCCTATCCCGGAGGGAATTCCGTGTTCATTTCAAACGCTTACGCGCAATCGGCCGGCTCCACCGAGCAGCAGCTGCTCGGCTTCCTGCCGATCATCCTGATGTTCGTCGTGCTGTATTTCCTGATGATCCGGCCGCAGATGAAGCGGGCCAAAGACCATCGCACGATGCTCGAGGCCTTGAAGAAAGGCGACGAAGTGATCACGTCGGGCGGCCTCGTCGGCCGGATCACGAAGGTGGGCGAGAGCTATGTGACGCTCGAGGTCGGGCGCACGCCCGAATCGAAAGGCGAAGGCGCCATCGAGATGAACTTCCAGAAATCCGCCGTCCAGACCCTGCTGCCGAACGGCACGATCAAGGCGATCTGACGGAATCCGCGGCGCGCGTGGCCGGCGCCCTGCCGGCCCCGACGAGGCGCGCCGCCGACGGGCCCGGCCATCGGCCCGTCCCCCTGCTGAGGGCTGCATGAATCGTTACCCGGTCTGGAAATACGTGATCATCGTGATCACGCTGCTGCTTGGCACGCTGTACACGCTGCCGAACTTCTTCGGCGAAGCGCCGGCCGTGCAGGTCTCCAGCGCCAAGGCCACGCTGAAAATCGAGCCATCGATGCTCGGCCGCATCGAGAAGGCGCTGGACGAAGCCAAGATCGAGAACAACGGCCTGTTCTTCGACGGCAACTCGGTCAAAGCGCGCTTCCGCGATACCGATACGCAGCTGCGCGCGCGCGACGTGATCGACAAGGCGGTCAACCCCGATTCGACCGATCCGAGCTGGATCGTCGCGCTGAACCTGCTGTCCGATTCGCCGCAATGGCTGACGCGGCTGCATGCGCTGCCGATGTACCTGGGGCTGGATCTGCGCGGTGGCGTGCACTTCCTGCTGCAGGTCGACATGAAGCAGGCCGTCAGCAAGCGCATCGACGCAGCGGTCGGCGATCTGCGCACACTGCTGCGCGACCGCAGCGTCCGCCACGCCGGCATCGCGCGCGCGGGCGACTCCATCGAGGTCCGCTTCCGCGACGCCGAGACGCGCGACCGCGCGCGCGAGGTGATCACCAGCTCGCAGGGCGACCTGGCGCTGGCCGAAGCCGGCAGCGGCAGCGATCTGCTGCTGGTCGCCACGTTCCGGCCGCAGGCCGCGCAGCAGCTGCAGCAGAACGCGCTGCGGCAGAACATCACCACGCTGCACAACCGGATCAACGAGCTCGGCGTAGCCGAGCCGGTCATCCAGCAGCAGGGAGCCGACCGCATCGTGGTGCAGCTGCCCGGCGTGCAGGACACGGCCAAGGCCAAGGACATCCTGGGCCGCACGGCGACGCTGGAAGTGCGCATGGTCTGCGAGTCGCCCGACGAACTGGCCGCGCTGGCCGCCGGCAGCGTACCGTTCAACTGCGAGCGCTACACCGAGCGCGGCGGCGCGCCGCTGCTGGTGCGCAAGCAGGTCATCCTGACCGGCGAGAACCTGAACGACGCACAGGCCGGCTTCGACTCGCAGACGCAGGAACCGGCCGTCCACCTGAACCTCGACGCCAAGGGCGCGCGCATCTTCCGCGACGTCACGCGCGAGAGCATCGGCAAGCGGATGGCGATCCTGCTGGTCGAGCGCGGCAAGGGCGAGGTCGTGACCGCACCGGTCATCCGCAGCGAGATCGGCGGCGGCCGCGTACAGATCTCAGGCAGCATGACGACGCAGGAAGCCAACGACACGGCGCTGCTGCTGCGCGCCGGTTCGCTGGCCGCGCCCATGGACATCATCGAGGAACGCACGATCGGCCCGAGCCTGGGCGCCGACAATATCAGCAAGGGCTTCCACTCGACGCTGTGGGGCTTCATCGCGATCGCGGTGTTCATGTGCCTCTACTACATGCTGTTCGGCTTCATCTCCGCACTGGCGCTGTCCTTCAACCTGCTGCTGCTGATCGGCCTGCTGTCGCTGCTGCAGGCGACGCTGACGCTGCCCGGCATCGCCGCCATCGCGCTGACGCTGGGCATGGCGATCGACGCGAACGTGCTGATCAACGAACGCGTGCGCGAGGAGCTGCGCAACGGCGCCTCGCCGCAGGCGGCGATCTCCGCCGGTTATGAACGCGCCTGGACGACCATTCTGGACTCGAACGTCACCTCGCTGATCGCCGGCGTGGCGCTGCTCGTGTTCGGCTCGGGCCCGGTGCGCGGCTTCGCGGTGGTGCATTGCCTGGGCATGCTGACCTCGATGTTCTCCGCGGTGTTCTTCTCGCGCGGCCTGGTCAATCTGGTCTACGGGCGCCGCAAGAAACTGGCCAGCCTGTCGATCGGACAGATCTGGAAACCGGGCACCAGCGCCTGACGCACGAACGATGATCGGCAGCCTTCACAGATAGGCCACAGATGGAATTCTTCCGGATCAAAAACGACATCCCGTTCATGCGCCACGCGAAGGTGCTGAACGCGATCTCGATCTTCACGTTCCTGCTGGCGGTGTTCTTCCTGGCCACGCGCGGCCTGCACCTGTCGATCGAGTTCACCGGCGGCACGGTCATGGAGGTCAGCTACCCGCAGAGCGCCGACCTCGAGAAGGTGCGCGGCGTCGTCAGCGGCCTCGGCTACACCGACATCCAGGTGCAGAACTTCGGCACCTCGCGCGACGTGATGATCCGCCTCCCGGTGCGCGGCGAGTCTGACAGCTCGGCGCGGCAGAGCGAACAGGTGCTGGCGGCGCTGCAGTCGGCCGACGCCGGCGTGGAGCTGCGGCGCGTCGAGTTCGTCGGGCCGCAGGTGGGTCGCGAGCTGTACACCGACGGCGCGCTGGCGCTGCTGTTCGTGGTGGTCGGCATCATGATCTACCTGGCCATCCGCTTCGAGTGGAAGTTCGCGGTGGCGGCGATCGTCGCCAACCTGCACGACGTGGTCATCATCCTCGGCTTCTTCGCCGCCTTCCAGTGGGAGTTCTCGCTGTCGGTGCTGGCGGCCACGCTTGCCGTGCTCGGCTACTCGGTCAACGAATCGGTCATCATCTTCGACCGGATCCGCGAGTACTTCCGCAAGATCCGCAGGGCGAGCACGCCGGAGGTCATCAACAAGGCGATCACCAGCACGATCTCACGGACCATCATCACGCACGGTTCGACGCAGATGATGGTGCTGTCCATGCTGCTCTTCGGCGGTCCGTCGCTGCACTACTTCGCATTGGCGCTGACCATCGGTATCCTGTTCGGCATCTATTCGTCGGTGTTCGTGGCCGCGGCGATCGCGATGTGGCTGGGCGTCAAGCGCGAAGATCTGGTCAAACCGGTGAAGAAGAAGGACGACGGGCAGCCCGAGCTGCCCTGAACGAGGAGCGATCTTCGATGGCAGCAGTCCGAGTCCGCGTCTGGGATCTGCCGACCCGCCTGTTCCACTGGGCGCTTGCGCTGTGCGTGGTCGGCTCCATCGTCTCGATCAATGTCGGCGGCAATGCCGTGGAATGGCATTTCCGCTTCGGCTACGCCATTCTCACGCTGCTGCTGTTCCGGCTGCTGTGGGGCTTCGTCGGTCCGCGCTATGCGCGCTTCGGCTCGTTCCCGCCGAACCCGCTGGCGGCCTGGCGCTACCTGCGCGGCGACACGGCGGCCGGACTCGGCCACACTCCGCTCGGCGCGCTGTCGGTCTATGCGCTGCTGCTGTCGCTGGCCGTACAGGCCGGCACCGGCTTGTTCGCCAGCGACGCCATCATCTTCGACGGGCCGCTGCGGCCGCTGGTGTCGTCGGCCACCGGCGACTGGCTGACCGCCGTGCACAAGATCAACAAAGTAGTGCTGATCGTGCTCGTGCTGCTGCACCTGCTGGCGATCGCCTACTACACCCTCATCCGCCGCCAGCGGCTGATCCGGCCGATGCTGGGCGGCGACAAGCTGGTGGTGCCGGCCGGCGGACCGTCGGCGGCTGCCGAAGACAGCGCGCGCACCCGTCTGGGCGCGCTGCTGCTGCTGGCCTGTTGCGCCGCCGCCGTCTGGGCACTGGTGACCAAGCTGGCCTGACGGCGGAAGCGGCCGCCCCGGGAGGGAGAATCAGCCCTCTCCCGGGGACGGGATCAATCCCCGGACAATCCGGGGTCACATGTTCCGATACTTGTCGTGACAGGCCTTACAGGCCGCGGCCGTAGCACCCACCTGCGTGCGCAGCGTGTCCAGCCCGCCGGCCGCCGTGACCAGCTTGGCCGTCTCACCATTCAGCCGCTCGGACAGTGCCTTGACGTCGTTCAGGTTCTGGAACAGCTCGGGCTTGGCCCGGCTGGGACTGCCTTCCGACCCGGGCACGAACGCCGGCCACGGCAGATGGCCCAGCGTATCGACCAGCTTGGCCGACGACTGCGCCGCCTCCGCGTTGAACGGCACGTTGCCGCGCGCCATCGCGGCCAGCCGGCCCATGTGGTTCGACATCAAGGTCAAGGCCGACTGTCGATACTTGATCGCGTCTTCCGGTTTGGCGAACTGCGCCGCCGCCGGCGCCGGCAGCAGCACGGCTCCTCCGAGCACCACCGCCGTCAAGGCTGTGCCTATCGTCTTCTTCATACTCAACCCTCGTTTTTTTGACGAGCGCGCGTCTCGCGCTCAGCAGACAGAGTGACGGGATCGTCCGGCGCGCCCTGGATAACCCTTCAGCGCAGTCGGATTCGCGTTTCGTCGGGGCCTGCCGCGCCTGCTTACACTGGGGCTATCGGGCCGTTGAGAGCGGCGAGGGGCTTCCCCTACCCAGCACAACTGTCGGGTGCTTGCTGTCCGACCGTCGCCGAACGGCTAGGGTGCTGCTGGACGAACTGAAATGATTCCACCGGAGAAGACAAGAATGGCAAGAAGAATGGCGAAGAGAGCGCCGCTTCGATGGCGGCTGACTGCGGTTTGCCTTCTCTCCGCAGCTCTCAATGCGAACGCCCACGGCTACCTGGAGAACCCAGTCGCCGGCAGCACCGAATCCGGCATAGCACTGGTCTCCGGTTGGCATTGCACCGCCAAGGAAATCCGCGTCTACATCGACGGCGTCGACATCGGCAGGTCGGGCATCGGCAGCATCCGCAATGACACGGCGTCGATCTGCGGCCAGGCCAATACGGGCTTCTCGCTGCTGTACAACTTCAACAAGCTGACGCCCGGCAGCCACACCCTCGCGGTCTATGCCGACGGCGCGCACCTGGAAACCCGTGAGTTCACGGCAGTGCAATCAGGAGGGGTCGAGTTCCTGGAAGGCATCAACCGGGACGCCGAGCTGCTGGACTTTCCCCAGGTCGGCTTCAAGACGACGCTCCGATGGAGCCAGGCCAAGCAGAACTTCTTCGTTGTTGAATCCGCGGCGGAAGGTTCAGATGATCAACGCATGCGCAGCCTCAGGGACCGGGAGTTCATCGGCTTCACGTACTACGAAGGACTCGGCGCTGAAGGCGATGCGACGAAGTTCACGTTCTCCGTTCGCGGCGAACAGCTGCACATAGTGCGGGCGGCCGATCTGGCGGACCGATGCTTCCTGAGAGGCGACTATTCCTTCACCGCTTCCGGCATCAGCTCGACGGGCACGTATACGTGCGAACACTCCGAAAGCTCCGGTACCTATCGCGCGAGCAGCATGCAGGTGAACAGTCTGGGTGTGTACACCGGGAAGTTGACGCTGAGTCCGTCCGGCAGCGGCAAGCCTGCTACGGAAGTGCACGCAGCCGTTCCCGCGACTAGCCCTTGAATCGAAGAGCGGCTCGGAGATCGAAGACGCGAACGGTCCACGAATGCAGGGCCTCGACAACCGGGAGTTCACCGGCCACGCCTACTACGAAGGCCGGGACGGCGGTGACCCGACGAAGTTCCTGTTCAACGTCGACGGAGACGAACTGCTGATGACGCGCGCAGCCATCTTCGCCGACACCTGCTACTTGCGAGGCAACTATTCGTTCACCGCTTCAGGCATCAGCTCGACCGGCACCTATGTGTGCGCGGATTTCGGAGGAGCGGGAACTTATCAGGCGAGCAGCATGCAGGTGAACGATCTTGGCGTCTACAGCGGCAGATTGATTCTGACGCCTTCCGGCAGCGGCCGGCCGCGCACCGAAGTGCAGGCGGGGATCCTGACGACGGACGGCGTCATCGGCGATTGAATCGCGTTGCCGACTGCACGTCGTGCGACCCGCTAGACGCGGCGTGCCAGATCAGCCGCCAGCCCCGTGTAGCCGCCCGGCGTCAGTGCCTTCAGCCGCTGCCTGGCCTCGTCGGGAATCGGCAGCTGATCGACGAAGGCCGCCAGCGCCTCCGGCGTGATCGCCTTGCCGCGCGTCAATTCCTTCAGCTGCTCGTACGGGTTGTCGACGCCGTAGCGGCGCATCACCGTCTGGATGGGTTCGGCCAGCACTTCCCAGCAGCCGTCGAGATCGGCGGCCAGACGGTCGGCATTCAGCTCGAGCTTGCCGAGCCCGCGCAGGCACGCGTCCCAGGCCAGCAGCGAATAGCCGAACGCGACGCCGACGTTGCGCAGCACCGTCGAATCGGTCAGGTCGCGCTGCCAGCGCGAGACCGGCAGCTTGTCGGCCAGGTGCCGCAGCAGTGCGTTGGCCAGCCCCAGGTTGCCCTCGGAGTTCTCGAAGTCGATCGGATTGACCTTGTGCGGCATCGTCGACGAGCCGATCTCGCCGGCCTTCAGCTTCTGCTTGAAATAGCCGAGCGAGATGTAGCCCCACAGATCGCGATCGAGATCGAGCAGGATGGTGTTCAGCCGCGCCAGCGCGTCGAACAGTTCGGCCATCCAGTCGTGCGGTTCGATCTGGATGGTGTACGGATTGAATTCGAGTCCCAGCGACTCGACGACGCCGCGCGCGAAGCGCGGCCAGTCGATCTCGGGATAGGCGGACAGGTGCGCATTGTAGTTACCCACTGCTCCGTTCATCTTCGCCTGCGGCGACACCGCCTCGAAACGCGTCCGCGCCCGGGCCAGCCGCGCCACGACGTTGGCCAGCTCCTTGCCCAGCGTGGTCGGCGAGGCCGGCTGTCCGTGCGTGCGCGACAGCATGGGCACGTCGGCATGCCGCTGCGCGAGCTCGCGCAGCGCGGCGATCACCGCGTCGATCGCTGGCAGCAGCACGTCGCGCCGCGCGGCCGCCAGCATCAGCGCATGCGAGGTATTGTTGATGTCTTCCGACGTGCAGGCGAAGTGGATGAACTCGCCGGCGCGCGCCAGTTCGGGCACGTCGCGCACCGATTCCTTCAGGTAGTACTCGACCGCCTTGACGTCGTGATTGGTGACGCGCTCGATCTCCTTGATGCGCGCCGCCTGCGCTGCATCGAAGCGCTCGACCAGCGCGCGCAGGAAGCGGCGCGCGTCATCCGAAAACGACGGCAGCTCGGGCAGGCCGGCATCGGACAGCGCGATCAGCCACTGCACCTCGACCTGCACGCGGTGCCGCATGAACCCGGCTTCGGACAGCAGCTCGCGCAGCGCACCGAGCCGGGCGGCATAGCGCCCGTCGAGCGGCGACAGGGCCGTCAGTTCGAACGCGGGAAGAGCGGACGTGGGGGCGGGATCGGACATGACGCTGGGCTGCCGGAAAGTCAACTTGGTATCGTAGCATTCCCCTGCCGCCGCGGCGCCGGCGGGCGGCGGAACCGGTGCCGAGCGCGCCGTACGGCCATGCATGGACGCGTCGAATCGCTTTGCTATACTCGCCACAAAACTTCCGTCAATCAGATGAAGCTCATCGGTTCGAACTCGAGCCCTTACGTGCGCAAAGTGCGCATCGTGATGGCGGAAAAAAAGATCGACTACCAGTACGAACTGGCGGACGTCTGGTCCCCGGACGCGACCATCTCCCAATCGAATCCGCTCGGCAAGGTGCCCTGTCTGATCATGGACGACGGCGGGGCGGTCTTCGATTCGCGGGTCATCGCCGAATACCTGGACAACCTGACGCCGGTGCACCGGCTGGTGCCGCCTAACGGCCGTTCGCGGGTCGAGGTGAAGACCTGGGAAGCGCTGGCCGACGGCCTGCTCGACGCCGCCATCCTCGTGCGCCTGGAGCAGACGCAGCGCGCCGACGGCCAGCGCAGCGCCGCCTGGATCAGTCGGCAGATGGGCAAGATCGAAGCCGCGCTGCAGGCCATGTCCACCGGGCTGGGCGACAAGCCGTGGTGCGCCGACGGCAAGTACACGCTGGCGGACGTGGCGCTCGGCTGCGCGCTCGGCTATCTGGAGTTCCGCTTCTCGCAGCTGGGCTGGCGCGCGCAGTTCTCGAATCTGGCGCGGCACAGCGACAAGCTGTTCGCCCGGCAGAGCTTCATCGATACCGTCCCGGCCTGAGGCTGGCGGCGGCAGGGCCGGACCCGGCCGCGCTCAGCCGGCCGACAGTCCCGCGAAGCGGTCGCGTTCGCGTTCATCGTTCCAGTACGCGCGCAGCCGCTGCGGCCGGTCGGCCAGCGCGGCCGCCCCCTCGTTCACCGACAGTTCGCCCCGCTCGCGCGCCGCGCAATAGCGCTGCCAGAACGGCGTGTCGTAGTCGAGGATCTCGGCGTAGCAGTCGATCGCGAAATCGCGGAACCAGCCGCGCGCCAGATCGGTGCACAGCCGCCGCAGCACCGACTGGAACGCCGCCGGCTCCGGAAAGCTGATGCCGAGCTGCTCGGCGGGGATCAGCACGCGTTCCAGCGCCAGCGCATAGCACTCCTCGCGCGCCAGCCGGATCCTGTCGAGCGGCCCCAGCGCCTCGAAGCCGGCACGCGGCACGTAGGCTTGCGACAGGTCCTGTTTCAGCGTCTCGTACAGCGGCGTATCGCCGTAGCAGGTGGCGCGATGCAGCTGATCGTGCGGATGCCAGCGCAGCCAGGCATTGCGGTAGGTGCCGAAGAACGCTTCGTTGCTGACGCGCATCTGGAACGGTGCGGCGTCGATCTGCGACAGGACCTGCGCGCGCAGCGCCTCGTAGGCGGCTTCACGGGACGCGGCTTCAAGGGAGGCGGCTCCGTCGCCGCTCGCGCCCCCCGCGCCATCCAGCTCTCCGCGCAGGCGGTGATAGCGCTCGACCCGGCCGTGCCATAGCTCGCTGCGATACAGCTGAGCCCGCTCGATCGACGCCAGGCTGCCCGATGAGGCGAGCGCGGCGCGGCGGCCGCCGGCCACCGTCACCAGCGGAGCCTGGCCATCGAGCTCCAGGAACAGCCACCGCGCGTCGTCGTGTGCCAGGCGCGTGAACCGGTAGCGGCGGCCCTCCTCCTCGACGATCGCCGCGTCGTCGCCGGTGGCGGCGTCGCGGTGGAAGCTCAGGCCGGCCGCCGTGCCGGCGGCGCTCGCGTCCGGCGAGACCCAGACGTCCCAGTAAGCGGACGCAGGCGCGCCGAGCGCCGGATGACGCAGTCCGATCGCCTGCTCGCCGACCAGCAGCATCGCGGCAGCCTGCCGCGATCCGCTGTGGCCGTCGACGGCACCGGAGGAACCGGTCGGGTGATCCGCAAAGGCAAGCGTCGGCGCCGTCACGGCAGGCGCTCCATGAAGCGGGCGCTGAACGCCCGGCATTCGGCGAAGAACGCCAGCAGCGGCGCCATGCTGCGTTGCGTGTACACCGGATTGAACAGCCGTTCGACCCAGACCGCACGCAGCTCGGCCGGAAACACGATGGGCGCCAGCCCGCCGCGTTCGATTTCGAGATTGGCGAACAGGCGGGCCACCCGGCCGTTGCCGTCCAGGAAGCAATGGCAGCGCAGGATCGCCATGAACACGAGGCCGGCGCGGGCGTCGGCATTGGCTAGCGTCGGCAGCAGCTCGTCGAAGACGCGGCGCAGCGTTCCGACCACGCGATCGGGCGCAGCGCGGGGCACGCGGGCATTGACCACTACCTCGTTCGGCTGCAGCTTGAACTGGCCGGGCTGCAGCGTCGCCGCCTCGTCGGCCGGCATCAGCAACCAGTGCGCGTAGCGCAGGGCTGTCTCGGGGCTGCTGTCGTACAGACGCTGGAAGTCCGGCGTCCGGCGGCGCAGTACGGTGTCCGCGTAGCGGGCCACGCCGTCCGCCGCCTTGTCAGCCGGCTCGTCCGCGGAGCCCCCCTCGGGCCCTCCCGCCCGGCTGGCCTGATAGTCGGCCAGCGCGTCGCCGCGGCGCATCGAGAAATGCGCCTCGACCCACGGCCATTCGGCATGCGTGCCGTAGGCGGGAGCCGGAGCGGCCGCCGGAATCGACTGCGCGCTCAGCGTCAGCGCCTCCAAGAATGCCATGACCTCGGCGTCCGGCTCGAGCAGCGGCGCCGGCGCGGCTTGCAGCGCCGCTATCATCGGCGCGAATTCGCCGCTCGCGAAGCTGCCCGCCAGCACCGGCTCCAACCTATCCCTTTCGTCGAGCAGCCGCAGCGCACGCGCCGCCTCGTCGTACGCATCCGGCGGAATCAGCTTGGCCAGCTCGGCCTGCAGCAGCGCGCGCGCCTCGTCGAAACGGCCGCGCAACACGAGCAGCGTGCCGAGGTTGACCGCCGCATACGGGTGGTTCGGATCGGCCTGCTGCGCCTGCCGCAGCGCCTGCTCGGCATCGGCCAGCTGCCAGCGGCTGCGCAGCAGGCAGCCGAGCTTGTTGTGTGCATCCGCGGACGGCGCCAGCGCGAGGCTGCGCCGGTACGCCGCGATCGCTTCGTCGCCGCGCGAGGCGGCACGCAGTGCATCGCCGAGCAGCTGCAGGACCATCGGTTGCGCGGGCGCCAGCGCCGCGGCGCGCTGCAGGCAGTGCAGCGCGGTGTCGGCCTGGCCGAGTTCGAGCTGGCACACACCCAGGTTGACCCAGCCTTCGTAACGGCCGCGGTCGGCGCTGACCGCGCGGTCGAACTGGCTCGCCGCTGCCGCGAAATCGCGCTGCGAGAAGGCCTGCTGGCCGTGCTGCATCGCCTGCAGCCAGCGCGCTGCCGGTTTGCGTCGCAACGAAGACACACTGCCCCTTTTTCTTGGAATGCTTCAAGGCATGATCGCCTGTTGAATCACAACGAAAACTGGGCCATTTTTGGGGTGGATCACACTGAAAATTGAGCCACGTTGACGGCTACGCTGCTGAATTTTTCAGCAAGGTGGTCAGGAGTGATCAACGTGAGCACAT
>JBFWXS010000018.1:84601-88051 GCA_050187175.1 Burkholderiaceae bacterium | reverse complement strand
CGTAACTCGCTGCGCTCCCCTGTGGGGAGCTCCGCTCAGACAGACGCCGTAAGTCAGAAGTGGTGGCGCGCTGCGCGCGCGGTCCAAGCTTCCTGCGCTTCTCGGCTGCGCATACAGCGCCGCGCCCACCCAGGCCCAGGCCGCCCGGCGCCTCGCTCCGTTCAGCCGCAGCGCCCGACCCACGCCTTTGCCGATACATCGGGACAGGCGAAGACGACTGGACTCGTCTCGATCGCTGGCTGATTCTCTTCAACGCCCGCTGTGTTTTCCTTCGGCCGCCAGCTGCGTTGCGGGCGCGACAGACGGGCCCCGGTGGGGGGCGACAGTTGGTCGAACGGGGTCTGTGCGGCGCCGAGCAGCGCAGCCTGGGGGCGGCGCGCACAGCGCGCTTCCACTTCTGTATCGCGGCGTCTGTTTGAACGGAGCTCGCGAAGCGAGCGGAGTGAGTTACGCCGCGCCAGCCCCCAGGCGAGCAGCACAGGGAAGTCGGCCCGAAGGGCCGACCGCCGCACCGACCCCGTTCGACCAACTGTCGCCCCCCACCGGGCCCCGTCTGTCGCGCCCGCAACGCAGCTGGCGGCCGAAGGAAAACCCTCCTACTGCCGAATCTCGAACACTTGCCGCAAGTACTGCAGATACGCCTCATCATCACACATGTTCTTGGCCGGCGTATCCGACAGCTTCGCCACCGGCTGCCCGTTGCAGCGAACCATCTTCATCACGATCTGCAAGGGCGTATAGCCCAGATCATTGGTCAGGTTCGTGCCGATGCCGAACGCGATGCGCGTGCGGTCCTTGAAGCGGCGGAACAGCTCGACGGCCAGCGGGAAGGTCAAGGCGTCGGAGAACACCAGCGTGCGCGTCTTGGGATCGACGCGGTGCGCGTCGTAGTGGCGGATCATCCGCTCGCCCCAATCGAACGGGTCGCCCGAATCATGGCGGGCGCCGTCGAACAGCTTGCAGAAGTACAGATCGAAATCGCGCAGGAATGCGTCCATGCCGTAGACGTCGGACAAGGCGATGCCGAGGTCGCCGCGGTACTCGCGCGCCCAGGTCTCGAAGCCGAAGGTCTGCGAGTCGCGCAGCCGCGGACCGAGCGCCTGGCAGGCCTGCAGGTACTCGTGCGCCATCGTGCCCAGCGGAATCATGCCGTGCTTCATCGCGTACAGCACGTTCGAGGTGCCGGCCAGGATGGGACCGAGCCGCTCCTTGCAGGTCAGCAGCAGCTCTTCGTGCCACAGCCGCGAGAAGCGCCGGCGCGTGCCGTAGTCGGCGATGCGCATGTCCTGCAGGTCGGCGCTCTGCGTCAGCAGCCCGAGCTTCTCGTCCAGCCGGCGCCGGCCTTCGGCGTAGTCGGGGACGCGCGCCTGCTCGCGGAAATACAGCTCGTTGACGATGGCCAGCACCGGGATCTCGAACAGGATCGTGTGCAGCCACGGCCCGCGGATCGCGATCTCGATCTCGCCGTTGTCCTTGGGGGACGGCGAGATCGACACGTACTTCGCGTTCATCTGGAACAGGCCGAGGAAATCGACGAAGTCGCTCTTGATGAAGCGGAAGCTGCGCAGATACTCGAGCTCGCGCTCGCGGAAGCGCAGCGAGCACAGGTTCTGGATCTCTTCCTCGATGGCGGGGATGATGGGCCGCAGATCGATGCCCTCGTTGCGGCACTTGAAGCGGTACTCGACCTGCGCGCCCGGAAAATGGTGCAGCACGACCTGCATCATCGTGAACTTGTACAGATCGGTGTCGAGCAGCGAGGTGATGATCATCGGCGTGCAGTCAATCCGTCGTGGCGGGAGCGCGCCCGCGGCGGGCGCTTTCAGATGCATTCCACATACATCATAAGGGATCGAACGGCCCAGCCGCTCGGGATCGGACAGTTCGGCCGCCTCAGCTAGCCGGCGATTCAGGTAGCTGGCGATTCAGGCGGCGCTGGCTGCCGCGCCCGCCGCAGCCGCCGCAGCCGCCGCAGCCGCGGCGGCCGTGACCGGCGACGGCGCGGGCGCGCGGCCGTCGACGCTGACGTACTGGACGATCATCCGCGCCGCCTCGTCCCAGTAGCGATGCAGCGCCGTCGGCGTGGCGACGTCGCGGCCCAGCACCATCGACAGCGTATGCCGGTTCGACAGGCAGAAATAGCCGAGGCTGGCGATGGAAACGTACAGCTCGATCGGATCGATGCCGCGGCGGAACACGCCGGCGCGCTCGCCGTCGGCCAGCATCTGCGACAGCATGCCCACCACCGGCGAGACCAGCTCGCCGAGCACGCCGGACTTGCGCAGGTGTCGCGCCTGATGCAGGTTCTCGGTGTTCAGCAGGCTGATGAACTCCGGGTGTTCGACGTAGTAGCGCCAGACGAAGCGGCAGAACTGATGCAGCGCCTTCATCGGATCGTCCGGGTCGAGCCGCACGCTGCGCTCGGCGTCGCGCAGCGCGGTGTAGACCGATTCGAGCGCGGCGCGGAACAGTCCGCCCTTGCTGCCGAAGTAGTAGTACACCATCCGTTCGCTGGAACGGGCGCGCACGGCGACGCGATCGCCGCGCGCGCCGGCGAAGCCGTGCCGCGCGAACTCGACGACGGCTGCCTTCAGGATCCGGGCTCGCGTGGCCTGGGCATCGCGGCGGCGCTTAGGGGCGGGGGTCTCGGTCACCATGCTGTCTCCTTTGCGATCGGTCACAGCGCCAGATACTGGCGCCGCGCCGCTTCGTCTCCTTGCAGTTCCGCCATGGAGCCGCTGTAGCGCAACTGCCCTTTCTCGAGCACGAAGGCGCGATCGCTGACGGCGGCGGCGAAGGCCGCGTTCTGCTCCGACAGCAGCACCGACAGCCCCTGCTTCTTGAGCTCGAGGATCATCTCGGCCATCTGTTCGACGATCAGCGGCGCCACGCCTTCGGACGGTTCGTCGAGCAGCACCAGCCGCGGATTGCCCATCAGCGTGCGCGCCACCGTCAGCATCTGCTGCTCGCCGCCGCTCATGCTGCCGCCGGGGCGCTCGGGCATGGCACCCAGATTGGGGAACAGCTGGAACAGCCGCTGCGGCGTCCACTGCGGCGCGCCGGCGCGCGGCGGACGCCGGCCGACTTCAAGGTTCTCGAGCACGGTGAGATCGGTGAAGACGCGCCGGTCCTCAGGCACGTAGCCGATGCCGCAGCGGTTGATGCGGAACGGCGGCAATCCGTCGATGCGGCGGCCGTCGAAGCGCACTTCACCGCGGCGCGCGGCCAGCAGCCCCATGATCGCCTTCATCGTGGTGCTCTTGCCGGCGCCGTTGCGGCCCATCAGCGCGACGACCTCGCCGTTGCCGACTTCGAGGTCGATGCCGAACAGCACCTGCGCGCGGCCGTACCAGGCCTCGAGCGCGCGCACCGACAGCAGCGGGCCATCGCTCATCGGGGGCCTCCACCGGCGTCGCCATGATCGCCACCGCCGCTGCCGCTGCCGCTGCC
>JBFWXS010000018.1:76585-84501 GCA_050187175.1 Burkholderiaceae bacterium | reverse complement strand
ATCGTCGCGGATCTGCGCCGGCGCGCCGTCGGCGATCAAACGTCCGCGGGCCAGCACCATGATGCGGTCGGCCTGCGCGAACACCACGTCCATGCTGTGCTCGGTGAACAGCACGCCGATGCCGCGCTCCTTCGCCAGCCGGCGCGTCAGCTGCATCAGCGCGCCGCGCTCGGCCGGGGCCATGCCGGCAGTGGGTTCGTCCATCAGCAGCAGCCGCGGCGAATTGGCCAGCGCGATGGCCAGTTCGACCGTCTTGATGTCGCCGTAGGCCAGTGCGCTGCACGGCTCGTCGGCGCGTTCGGCCAGCCCTACCGCGGCCAGCAGCTCCAGCGCCTGCGTGCGATGCAGCGATGCGGCGCGCGGCCACCAGCGCCGCAGCTGGCGGTGATGCGCCAGCAGGGCCATCTGCACGTTCTCGGCGACCGTCATCGACGCGTAGGTAGCGGCCACCTGGAAGGTGCGCCCGACGCCGAGCCGCGCGATCGCGCGCGGCGGCAGCCCGGTGATGTCACGGCCCGCGAGCAGGACTTGTCCGGCGTCCGGCTTGAGCTGGCCATTGATCAGGTTGAAGCAGGTGGTCTTGCCGGCGCCGTTGGGACCGATCAGGGCCAGCAGCTCGCCGGGCTGCAGCGCGAAGCTGACGCCGTCGACGGCGCGCACGCCACCGAAGGATCTGGCCAGCCCTTGCGCGGACAGCAGCGGCGCCGACGATTGGGAAGCCGACGGCTGCAGCCCGGAGCGCGGCGGTTCAGGGAGCGGCGGCTCGGACGGCAGCGCCGCGGACGGCCGCGGCCTCATCGGCCCGCCAGACGTCAGCGCATCCATCAGCGCCCTCCCCCGAAACCGAAGCGATGCGCCAGTGCGATCGCGCCGCCGGCGATGCCCTGCGGAAAGACGATCACCAGCAGCAGGATGACCACGCCCATCAGCGCGCGCCAGTATTCGGTGGCGCGGCTGACCGAATCCTGCAGCCATGTGAAGACGGCGCTGCCGACGATGGGGCCGACCAGCGTCTGCACGCCGCCGAGCAGCACCATGACCAGGCCGTCGACCGAGCGCGCCACCGAGATCGTCTCGGGGGAGATGGTGCCCTTGGCGAACGCGAACAGGGCCCCGGCCAGACCGCAGAACAGGCCGGCCACGACGAAGCCGGCCCAGTGCACGCGGAAGACGTCGATGCCGGTGCTCTCGGCGCGCAGCGGCGAATCGCGGCCCGCCCGCATCGCATAGCCGAACGGCGACAGCAGGATGCGCCGCAGCAGATACAGGCTGAGCGCAACCAGCGCCAGCGTCAGGTAGTAGTAGGCGGTCTTCGATGCGAAGCGCTCGGACGGCCACAAGCCGACCAGTCCGTTGCTGCCGCCGGTGACTTCGTCCCACTGGAACACGATGGACCAGACGATCTGCGCGAACGCCAGCGTGAGCATGGCCAGATACACGCCCGACAGCCGCACCGCGAACCAGCCGAACAGCAGCGCCCCGAGCAGCGCGGCGAGCGGCGCGAACAGCAGCGCCGCCTCCATGGGCAGCGCCAGCCCCTTCAGCAGCGCGGCCGCGCCGTACGCGCCCAGGCCGAAGTAGGCGGCATGCCCGAACGAATGCATGCCGCCGGGCCCCATGATGAAGTGCAGGCTGGCCGCGAACAGCACCGCGATCAGGATGTCTATCATCAGCACCGTGGCATACGGGAAGGTCTGCGCGAAGGCCGGCAGCACGGCCAGCGCGGCCAGCAGCGCCAGCGCGGCGGCCACGCCCATGCGCCGCATCGGGCGCAGCGGCGCCTCGATCAGCGTGGCGCCGCGCAAGGCCGGCTGCGGCCGGCCCAGCAGCCCCCACGGACGCCAGATCAGCACCACGGCCATCACCAGGAACTCGACCACCAGCGTCAGCCGCGAGAACGAGAAGGAACTGCCGAACAGCTCGACGGTGCCTATGCCGTAGCAGATCGCCTTGATCTCGGCGATCAGCAGCGCCGCCAGATAGGCGCCGGGGATGCTGCCCATGCCGCCCACCACGACGACGACGAAGGCGTCGCCTATGGTGCTCAGGTCCAGGGCCAGATGAGCCGGTTCGCGCGGCAGCTGCAGCGCGCCGCCCAGCGCGGCCAGCGCCGAGCCGAGCGCGAAGATGCCGGTGAACAGCCAGGCCTGGTTGACGCCGAGCGCACCGACCATCTCGCGGTCCTGCGTCGCGGCGCGGATCAGGATGCCCAGCCGCGTGCGCTTGAGCAGCAGCCACAGCAGCGCGAGCACCGCCGGGCCGACCAGGATCAGGAACAGATCGTATTCGGGGAACGAGCGGCCGAGGATCTCGACCGCGCCCTTCATGCCGGGGGCCTTGGGCCCGAGCAGATCGTCGGGCCCCCACAGCGCGAGCACCGCGTCGCGCAGCACCAGCACGATGGCGAAGGTGGCGAGCAGCTGGAACAGCTCGGGCGCGCCGTAGACCCGGCGCAGCACGAGCAGCTCGATCAGGGCGCCCAGCACGCCGACCGCGACGGCGGCCAGCAGCACCGCGCTCCAGAACCCCCAGCCGTTCGCGCCCAGCCACTGCGTCAGCGAATACGCCACGTACAGCCCGAGCATGAACATCGAGCCGTGCGCGAAATTGACGATGCGGGTGACGCCGAAGATCAGCGACAGCCCGACCGCGATCAGGAACAGCGTCGAGGCGCCGGCCAGCCCGTTCAGCAGCTGGATCGCGAAGCCGGACACCATCGCGCTGCGCCCGCGCCGCGACGGCTCAACGCTCGGCCGGCCGCAGCTTGCGCGTCTGCTCCGGCGACGGCAGCACGCTGGCCCCGTCGACGTAGCGGAAGTCCTTCATCACGCCCTTGCCGTCGCGCACGGTGGTCAGGCCGACGTAGGCGCCCATCGTCGCCTGGTGATCCTCGGGGCGGTAGGTGATCGGACCGAACGGCGATTCGAGCTGCAGCCCGCGGAACGCTTCGATCAGCTTCTCGGTATCGACGCTGCCGGCTTTGCGAACGGCGGCGGCGATCGAGATCATCGACGTGTAGCCGACGATGGAGCCCAGGCGCGGATAGTCGTTCCAGCGCTTCTGGTAGGCGTCGAGGAAGCGCTTGTGCTCGGGCGTGTCGATCGCGTACCACGGGTAGCCGGTGACGATCCAGCCTTCGGGCGCCTCGTCGCGCAGCGGGTCGAGATACTCGGGCTCGCCCGACAGCAGGCTCACCACCGGGCGGCCCTTGAACAGCCCGCGCGTCTGCCCTTCGCGGACGAACTTGGCCAGGTCGGCGGCGAACAGCACGTTGAAGATCGCATCCGGCTTGGATTCGGCCAGCGCCTGCACGACCGCGCCGGCATCGACACGGCCCAGCGCCGGCGCCTGCTCGGCGACGAACTCGACGTCGGGCTGCGCGGCCTTCAGCAGCTGCTTGAAGGTGGCCGCGGCCGACTGCCCGTACTCGTAGTTCGGATAGACGATGGCCCAGCGCTTCTTCTTCAGCTTGGCCGCCTCGGGCACCAGCATGGCCGTCTGCATGTAGGTGGTGGGCCGCAGCCGGAACGTGTAGCGGTTGCCGTTCTCCCACGTGATCTTGTCGGTCAGCGGCTCGGAGGCGAGGAACAGCACCTTGCGCTGCCGGGCGAAGTCAGTGACCGCCAGTCCGATGTGCGACAGGAAGGTGCCGAACAGCAGGTCGACGCGCTCGCGCGACAGCAGCTCCTCGGCCACGCGCACGGCATCGCCGGGGTTGCCGTTGTCGTCGCGCGCGATCACTTCCACCTTGCGCCCGATCAGGCCGCCGGAGGCATTGATCTGCTCCACCGCCAGCTCGAAGCCTTTCTTGTACGGATCGAGGAACGCGGGCTGCGCCTTGTAGCTGTTCAGCTCGCCGATCCGGATCGGCTGCGTCTGCGCCTGCGCGGGGCCGGTCAGCGCGGCGGCCGCGGCGAGCGCGGCGAAGGCGGCGAGGAAGGACTGTTTCATCTGGAGGATCCTCTACGGCATGTTGACGAAAACCGTCGCAGCAGCGACGCCCAGTACGCGTTACTATCCGCGTCCCATCCGGTGTCGCGCCGGACCGCATCGCGCCCTGCCGCGAAGCCTTTCCAGAGGCCGCGCCGACGGTGGCTAATGAAGCAACCGCTTCATTACGATGGTAAGGGAACCTAACCCACGATAAGATTCACGTCAACTCGTTTTCCCCAACTTGTCTTCTCTGGCTGAAAGTCCGTCATGACCCACGTCGTTCTCGACTCGTGCATCCGGTGCCGCTATACCGATTGCGTCGACGTCTGTCCGGTCGACTGTTTCCGGGAAGGTCCGAACATGCTCGTCATAGACCCGGACGAATGCATCGACTGCGCCGTGTGCATCCCGGAATGTCCGGTCGACGCCATCCGGGCCGAGGAAGACGTGCCGGCGGACCAGCAGAATTTCATCGAGCTCAACGCCGAGCTGGCCGCCATCTGGCCCAGCATCACGCGCACCAAGCCGGCGCTGCCCGACGCCGAGGAATGGAAGGATGTTAAGGACAAGCTTCAACATCTGGAGCGCGGATGAGGGCCGCGTAGCGACGCGCAGCCACCGGTTCAGCCGCCTGTCGCGACACCGGCTGGCCGCCCGCCGGCAGAGCCGCTGTACTGCCGCTCTGCCGTAAATACCCACTTTATTATCCAGGACATTCGCTGTCGTCGGCTGCCAGTTCTCACTGACGGGCGCTTGCTGCAACGCAGCAGACGTGTCGAACTGCACGAATCGCTGACACCGCTGTTTTGCGCGCCGCACCGCCTTGGGGATAATGTGAATCATCCGTATCCCCCGAGTATTGAATGCTCTATCAGCTTCGCGAGGCTCAACGAGCCGTCCTGAACCCGTTGTCGAACTGGGCAGGTTCGATGAGCCGGCTGTACGCCAACCCGTACAGCCCGCTGGCCTACGTGCCGTTCGCCAACCGCGTCTCGGCCGGCTTCGAGCTGATGTACCGCTTGGGCAAGGAATACGAGAAGCCCGAGTTCGGCCTCGAATCCACGCGCATCGACGGCAGCGAAGTGTCGGTCGTCGAGCGCATCGAACTGTCACGGCCTTTCTGTCGGCTGCTGAAGTTCGACCGGCTGCTGCCCAAGGCGCTGGCTCATCGGCGCGGCGACCCGGCCGTGCTGGTGTTCGCGCCTTTGTCGGGCCACCACGCGACGCTGCTGCGCGACACCGTCCGCGCGCTGCTGCCGGACCACAACGTCTACATCACCGACTGGATCGACGCGCGCATGGTGCCGCTGGCCGAGGGCGCGTTCCATCTGGACGATTACATCGCCTACGCGATCGAGTTCATCCGGCATCTGGGCCCGAACGTCCACCTGATGTCGGTCTGCCAGCCGACCGTCCCGGTGCTGGCGGCGGTCTCGCTGATGTCGACGATGCGCGATCCGAAGCTGCCGCAGTCGATGACGATGATGGGCGGGCCTATCGACACGCGGCACAGCCCTACCGAGGTCAACAACCTGGCGCAGCAGCGCAGCTTCGACTGGTTCGAACGCAGCGTCATCTATCGCGTGCCCAGCCGCTATCCCGGCATGGGCCGGCGCGTCTATCCCGGCTTCCTGCAGCACGCCGGCTTCATCGCGATGAATCCCGGCCGCCATGCGACCTCGCACTGGGATTTCTATCTCGATCTGATCCGCGGCGACCTCAGCGACGCCGAGACGCACCGCCAGTTCTACGATGAATACAACGCCGTCCTCGATCTGCCGGCCGAGTACTACCTCGAGACGATAGACACCGTGTTCCAGCGGCACGCGCTGCCGCAGGGCCAATGGGAGGTCGACTTCGAGGGCCGGCGCTACCGCGTCGCGCCGGAAGACATCCGGCAGGTCGCGCTGTTCACCATCGAGGGCGAGCTCGACGACATCTCCGGGCCGGGACAGACCAAGGCAGCCCACACGCTGTGCGTCAACATTCCGAAGTCGATGCAGCGGCACCTGACGGCGGCCGGCGCCGGCCACTACGGCATCTTCAGCGGACGCCGCTGGCGCGAGCTGATCTATCCGGAAGTGCGGGCCTTCATTGCCGCTCACGAAGGCGGCGCCGGGCGCGCCTGACGCGCCGGTGGCGATTCCGGCCGAGCGCATCGACGCACTGCTGCCGCAGACACAGTGCACGCAGTGCGGCTACGCCGGCTGCCGGCCTTACGCGCAGGCGATCGCCGACGGACAGGCACCGATCAACCGCTGCCCGCCCGGCGGCCAGGACGGCATCCGGCGGCTGGCCGATCTGCTGGGCGTCGCCGAGCTGCCGCTTGATCCGGCCTGCGGCGTCGAACGGCCGCGGCGCATCGCGCGCATCCGGCCCGAGCTGTGCATAGGCTGCACGCGCTGCATCCAGGTCTGCCCGGTCGATGCGATCATCGGCGCCGCGCGCCGCATGCATACGGTCATCGCTGAGCAGTGCACCGGCTGCGATCTGTGCCTGCCGCCCTGCCCGGTCGACTGCATAGACATGATAGAAGCCGAGGATCCAGCCTGGACCGGCGCGCAGGCCGATGCGGCGCGCACGCGGCATCTCGCGCGCGCGGCGCGCCTGCAGCGCGAACGCGATGCGCTGCAAGCGGCACCAGCCGGCGGCCCTCCTTCGCTGCAGCCCGCCAGCCGCTCGCCGGCCGGTGCAGTGAAGGCTGGTGCAGTGAAGGCCGGGACGGAAAAGGCCGGGACGGAAAAGGCCCACACAGAGAAGGTCTGTACGGCAGATGCCGGCACATCAGAGGCCGACGAGGCCGCCCGCCGCAAGCACGCCATCGTCCAGGCCGCAATCGAACGGGCGCGACAGCGCGCCGCCCGCCCACCCGGAGCCGCCTCATGAACGCAGCCCGCCGCGCGGAGCTGTTCGCGCGCCTGCAGGCCCTGAACCCGAAGCCGACGACCGAGCTGGTCTACCGCTCGCCGTTCGAGCTGCTGATCGCCGTCATCCTGTCGGCCCAGGCGACCGATCGCAGCGTCAACCTGGCCACGCCCGAGCTGTTCCGCGCCGCCGACAATCCGGCGGCGATGCATGCGCTGGGCGTCGACGGCCTGAGCCGCTACATCCGCACCATCGGCCTGTACCGCTCCAAGGCCAAGCACATCATCGAAACCTGTCGGATGCTGCTCGACGAGCACGGCGGCGAGGTGCCAAGGACGCGCGAGGCGCTCGAACGCCTGCCCGGCGTGGGCCGCAAGACGGCCAACGTGGTGCTGAACACCGCGTTCGGCGAACCGACCATCGCCGTCGACACGCACATCTTCCGCGTCGCCAACCGCACGGGTCTGGCGCCGGGGCGGACGCCGCTGGCGGTCGAGCACCAACTGCTCAAGCGCGTGCCCAAGCCCTACCTGCACGACTGCCACCACTGGCTGATCCTGCACGGCCGCTATGTCTGTCGCGCACGCAAGCCGGACTGCTGGCGCTGCCCGATCGCCGACCTGTGCGAGTATCGGGACAAGACGCCTCCTCCGCCGTGACGCCATGTTCAATCCCTCGCAAGCCGACGTGCGCCGCTTCTTCTGCGGCCTGTGGCAGCGGCGCCGCGACGGCCTGCCGCTGACGCCGCTGGAGACGATGGCGGCCGACTGGGTCGCGCAGCATCCGGAGTATCACGGCGATCTGGAGTCGGTCGAGCAGGCGCTGCAGGCCGAGTATCCGGTCGAGGGCGGCCGCAGCAATCCGTTCCTGCACCTCGGGATGCACCTGGCGATCGCCGAGCAGCTTCAGATCGACCAGCCGCCGGGCATTCGCGCGGCTTACGAAACCCTGTCGCGCCGGTTCGATTCCGAGCACGAGGCGGCGCACGCGCTGATGGAATGCCTGGGGGAAGTGATCTGGCGGGCGCAGCGCGAGCAGCAGCCGCCTGACGGCGATGCGTACCTGGACTGCATCCGGCGGCGCGCCGGCCAGCCCGCAAAGGCCTGACCGCAAAGGCC
>JBFWXS010000018.1:72224-76485 GCA_050187175.1 Burkholderiaceae bacterium | reverse complement strand
CCGCAAAGGCCTGACCGCAAAGGCCCGACCGCGGAGGCAGCGGCCGGACGGCGGTGCGGGAAAACCGTCGGCCGAACCGCCCGTCCGGGCCGCCCTTTTCTGTTACCCTTCGCACCGACCTTTCCGCCAGGAACGCCGGATGTTCGGACGCCTGATGCCCCGCGAGGGCAACTTCTTCGAGCTCTTCAACCACCACGCCGAGCAGATCATCGCCGGCAGCCGCGAGCTGGCCTCGCTGATGAACAATTACGGCGACGTCGCCGCGCGGCGCCGCCACATCGACGGCATCGACACGGCGGAGAAGGCTGCCGACAAGGTCACGCATGAAACCGTGACCCTGTTGCACAAGACCTTCATCACGCCGTTCGACCGCGACGACATCCACAAGCTGATCACGCACATGGACGACATCCTGGACCTGATCCAGGACGTCGCCGAATCGGCGATGCTGTACGACCTGCAGCGCATCACGCCTGAAGCGCAGCAGCTCTCCGAGCTCAACGAGATGTGCTGCGAGCGCGTCAAGACGGCAGTGGCCATGCTCGACAGCATGGAGAACGCCGAGGCGATCCTGAAGGTCTGCACCGAGATAGACCGGCTCGAATCCGATGCCGACCGCGTCATGCGCGCCGCCATGTCCAAGCTGTTCCGCGACGAGGCCGACGTGCGGCAGCTGATCAAGCTGAAGGCCATCTACGAACTGCTCGAGGCGGTGTCCGACAAGTGCGAGGACGTCGCCAACATCATCGAAGGCGTCGTGCTCGAGAACGCATGACGTCCCTCCAGATCAGCTTCAGCGTGCTGGCGTTCCTGGTGGTGCTGGCGCTGGCCTTCGACTTCATGAACGGCTTTCACGATGCCGCGAACTCGATCGCGACCATCGTCTCGACCGGCGTGCTCAAGCCGTACCAGGCGGTCGTGTGGGCGGCGTTCTTCAACGTGATCGCGCTGTTCTTCTTCGAGCTGAAGGTCGCCTCCACCGTCGGCAAGGGCATCGTCGACCCGGCCGTCGTCGATCACGTCGTCATCTTCGGTGCACTGGTCGGCGCGCTGGCCTGGAACATCATCACCTGGTGGTTCGGCATCCCGTCCAGCTCGTCGCACGCGCTGATCGGCGGCATGATAGGCGCGACGCTGGCCAAGAGCGGCGTCGATTCGCTGGTGACCAGCGGCATCGCCAAGACGGCCGCGTTCATCGTCGTGTCGCCGCTGCTGGGCTTCGTGCTGGGCTCGCTGCTGATGCTGATCGTCTCATGGCTGTTCTTCCGTTCGACACCACGCGGCACCGACCGCTGGTTCAGGCGGCTGCAGCTGCTGTCGTCGGCGCTGTACAGCCTGGGCCATGGCAGCAACGACGCGCAGAAGACGATGGGCGTGATCTGGCTGCTGCTGATCGCCGCCGGGCTGAGCTCGACCGGCGAGACGCATCCGCCGTACTGGGTCATCCTGTCGTGCTACGTGGCGATCGGCCTGGGCACGCTGTTCGGCGGCTGGCGCATCGTCAAGACGATGGGACAGAAGATCACCAAGCTGAAGCCGGTCGGCGGCTTCTGCGCCGAAACCGGCGGCGCGCTGACGCTGTTCTTCGCGTCGGGCTTCGGCATCCCGGTGTCGACCACGCACACGATCACCGGCTCCATCGTCGGCGTCGGCTCGTCGCAGAAGTTCTCCGCCGTCCGCTGGGGCCTGGCCGGCAGCATCGTCTGGGCCTGGATCCTGACGATTCCGGCATCGGCGCTGATGGCCGCGCTCGCCTGGTGGATCGGTACACTGGTGCTTTGACCGCGGGCGCCGGGCATCGGCGGCCCGACGATCGCTCCGTCCCTGGCTGACTCATCCGTGCCGCCGCAATCCGACGACCGCCCGCTCTGGCTCGAGCTGCCGCCGATGTCGCCGTCGGCGCCGCGCCGGCTGCTGGTGTTCCTGCATGGCGCCGGCTCCAGTCCGGAGACCTTCGCGCCGGTGGCCATCGCGTGGCAGCTGAAGTTCCCCGGCGCGACGGCCATCCTGCTGACCGCGCCGCTGCCCGGCAGCACCGATCAGGGCCGCGACTGGTTCGACCCACGCGGCATCAGCGCCGACCGCGCGCCGCGCGTAACCCAGGCCAGCGACGAAGTGGCGCGGCAGCTGGCAGCGCTGCATCGCGACACCGGCCTGTCGGCGCAGCAGACCACCGTCATCGGCTTCTCGCAAGGCGCCACCGTGGCGCTGGAACTGGCGCGCCGCCATCCCGAGGCCGCCGCCTGCATCGTTTCCTATGCCGGGCAGCTGGCCTCGCCCATCGCGGTCGGCGAACGGATCAGCGCCACCGTCCACCTGCTGCACGGCGAGTTCGACAGCGTGGTGCCGCTGCCCCATGCGCTGCGAGCGCACCGTGGACTGACTGCGGCCGGCGCGGACGTGACACTGGACATCGTCGAAGGCGAGGCGCACACGATCGGGCAGACGATGATCGTGATCGGGACCGACCGGCTGATGCGGACGATCTTCCGCGGCCGGCAGCGCGCGCTGGCGGCGGCGCGGCTGAAGACGCTGCACTGAGGGCAGCCGGCATCGCCTGCGCCCACCACGGCCGCGCCTGCGCCCGCGGCCACGACTGCGACCGCGACTGCGGCGGCCACGGCCACGACCGCCGCGGCCGCACCCGCCGCGGCGCTAAAATGGCGGATTCGTCCCGGTTTCCCCCCTCCCCGGTTGTCCGGCTTTCCCGTTTTTCATCCAGGAGTTCGTCATGAATCGTGAAGTCGTTGTGGTCAGCGGCGTGCGCACGGCCGTCGGCACCTATGGCGGCAGCCTGAAGGACCAGACGCCGACCCAGCTCGGCGCGATGGTGGTGCGCGAGGCCACGGCCCGCGCCGGCGTCGGCGGCGACGAGGTGCATCACGTGGTGTTCGGCCACGTCGTCAACACCGAGCCGCGCGACATGTATCTGGCGCGCGTCGCCGCGCTCGACGGCGGCCTGTCCAAGGACGTGCCCGCCATGACGCTGAACCGGCTGTGCGGCTCCGGCCTGCAGGCGCTGGTCTCGGCCGCGCAGACCATCCTGCTCGGCGACGCCGACATCGCAGTGGCCGGCGGCGCCGAGGTGATGAGCCGCGGACCGTATCTGACGCCAGCGATGCGCTGGGGTGCGCGGATGGGCGACACCAAGGTCGTCGACATGATGGTGGGCGCGCTGCACGATCCGTTCCAGAACATCCACATGGGCGTGACCGCCGAGAACATCGCGAAGAAGTGGGGCATCACGCGCGACGACCAGGACGCGCTGGCCATCGAAAGCCACCGGCGCGCGTCCAAGGCCAGCCGCGACGGACTGTTCAAGTCGCAGATCCTCGGCGTCGAGCTGAAGTCGCGCAAGGGCACGACGGTCTTCGACGCCGACGAGCACATCCGCCACGACGCGACGCTGGAGGAAATGCGCAAGCTCAAGCCGGTGTTCGTCAAGGAGGACGGCACCGTCACCGCCGGCAATGCGTCGGGCCTCAACGACGGCGCGGCAGCGCTGGTGCTGATGGAACGCCGCACCGCCGAAGCGCGCGGCCTCAAGCCGCTGGCGCGGCTGGTGTCATACGCGCATGCCGGCGTCGACCCCGCCTACATGGGCATCGGCCCGGTGCCCGCGTCGCGCAAGGCGCTCGAGAAGGCCGGGCTGAAGGCGCAGCAGATGGACATCATCGAGGCCAATGAAGCCTTCGCCGCGCAGGCGCTGGCCGTCACGCGCGACCTCGATCTCGATCCCGCCAAGGTCAACCCGAACGGCTCGGGCATCTCGATCGGCCACCCGATCGGCGCCACCGGCGCGGTCATCACGGTGAAAGCGCTGTACGAGTTGCAGCGCACCGGGGCGCGCCATGCGCTGGTGACCATGTGCATCGGCGGCGGGCAAGGCATCGCCGCCATCTTCGAGCGCGTCTGAGGACGCGCGCGGCCCGGCTCGCAAGGAGCCGGGCCGGCGATCGGGCCAAGCCGGGCCAGACCAGGCAAGCTGGGTTTCCTGCATGCGGCTCGAAGACCTCCGCCTGTTCGCACTTGCCGTACCGCGGCGTAGCGCTGGCCGAGGTGGATCTGATGGCCGGCAACATCGACATCCTGTTCGGCAACATCTCGACCTCCGCGCGGCTGGTCACCGACGGAAAACTGCGCGCGCTCGCATCGACGGGGCTGAAGCGCTCCGCGGCATTCCCCGATCTGCCGACGGTGGCCGAGACGCTGCCCGGCTACGAGGTCCTGGCGACCTGGGTGCTGGTGGCGCCGGCCAGGA
>JBFWXS010000018.1:52554-72124 GCA_050187175.1 Burkholderiaceae bacterium | reverse complement strand
CGAGCTGCGAGCCTTCCTCAAGGATCTCCATGCCGAAGCGATGAGCGGCGGCCCGAACGAGGCGCGCGCGTTCCTGCGCGATGAAGTCAGGAAGTGGGAGGATCTGATCAAGGCGGCGAACATCAGGCTGGAGTAATGCCGCGGAAGATTCGCCTCAAACTGGAGCGACCGCCCGGCGCTCGCCGATCGGCCGCTGATCGATAGGCGCATGCATCAGCGCCGCAAACACGCCGAAGACGATGACCATCGCCCACGCGTAGTCGTAGTTGCCGAACATGTCGTAGAAGCGGCCGCCGAGCCAGGCGCCGAGAAAGCTGCCGATCTGGTGGCCGAAGAACACGACGCCGCCGAGCAGTCCCAGGTACTGGACGCCCCAGCGCTGGCCGACCAGCGCATTGGTCAGCGGCACCGTCGACAGCCACAGCAGCCCGAGCACGGCGCTGAACAGATAGACCGACAGCAGGCTGATCGGCGCCAGCAGGAAGGCGCCGATCAGCACGGAGCGCGCGATGTAGATGGCCGCCAGCAGCCATTTGCGCGACAGCCGCTGACCCAGCACGCCGGCGCCGAACGAGCCGATGACGTTGAACAGGCCTATCAGCGCCACGGCAGTGACGCCCACATTGGCCGACAGGCCCTTGTCGATCAGATAGGCCGGCAGATGCAGCTGGATGAAGACGATCTGCAGGCCGCAGACGAAATAGCCCCAGAACAGCAGATGAAAGCTGCGGTCGGCCATCGTGTCGCGCAGCGTGCGGCCGAACTGCAGCGCGCCGCTTCCGGACGGCCGGTTCTCGGCATGGCGCACGCCGGGTGCCAGCAGCACGACCAGCGCCACGATCGCGGCATGAACCAGCAGCGCACCCTGCCAGCCCAGCCATGCGATCAGGCCGCCGGCAATCGGCAGGAACAGGAACTGGCCGAACGAGCCCGCGGCAACGGCGATGCCGAATGCGAGGCTGCGCTGCTCGGCCGGCACCACGCGGCCCAGCGTGGCGAGCAGGATGCCGAACGAGGTGCCGCCTATCGCCACGCCCATCACGAGGCCGGCGGACAGCGTCAGCATGGTGCCGGTCTCGGCCCAGGCCATGCCTAGAAAACCCAGCACGTACAGTGCGCCGCCCAGCAGCAGCGTGCGCATCGAGCCGTAGCGGTCGGCCATGGCGCCGAGAAAGGAACCGCCCAGACCCCACATCAGGTTCTGCACGGCGATCGCCAGCGAGAAGCTCTCGCGCGACCAGCCGCGCGCCATCGTCATCTCGGGCATGAACAGCCCGAACGACGAACGCGCGCCGGTCGAGACGATCAGGATCACGCAGGCGAACAGCAGCACCGGCAGGTACGAACGGCGAGCGTCGTGGCGGCTCGCGCCGCCGGATGCATCGCCAGGCGCGTCGCCCGAGCTGCGGCCGCTCGCGTCGGCGTCGCGCATCAGCGCACCGCGCGCAGGGCGGAACGGGCAATGTCCAGCGTGGCGTCGACGTCGGCCTCGCTGTGGGCGCTGGAGAAGAAGAAGGCTTCGACCGGCGACGGCGGCAGGTAGACGCCGGCTTCGAGCATCAGGTGGTAGAAGCGCTTGAAGCGCTCGACGTCCTGCGTCTGCACCTGCGCGAAGCTGCCCGGCGGTGCGGCCAGCATGTACAGGCCGGCGAGGCCGCCGACGTGCTGCGCGCAGAACGGCAGGCCGATGTCGTGCGCGGCGGCGTTGAGTCCGTCGATCAGCCGGGCGCAGCGCGCCGACAGTCGATCGAAGAAGCCGGGCTCGGCTATCAGATCCAGCGTGGCCAGGCCGGCGGCCATCGCGATCGGGTTGCCGGACAAGGTGCCGGCTTGGTACACCGGACCCAGCGGCGCCATCGATTCCATGACGCGCGCCGGCCCGGCGACGGCCCCGACCGGCATGCCGCCGCCGATCACCTTGCCGAAGGTCGACAGGTCGGGAACGACGCCGACCTTCTGCTGCGCGCCGCCGAGCGCGACGCGAAAGCCCGACATCACTTCGTCGAAGATCAGCAGCGCGCCGTGCTTCGTGCACAGCTCGCGCAGCCCGGCGAGAAAGCCGGGGGCCGGCAGGATCAGATTCATGTTGCCGGGCATCGGCTCGACGATGACGCAGGCGATCTCGTCGCCGTGCTGCGCGAACAGCGTCTGCACGCTGGCCAGATCATTGAACTGCGCGACCAGCGTATGGCGCACGACGTCGGCCGGCACGCCCGCCGACGTAGGCGTGCCGAACGCCAGCGCACCGGAGCCGGCCTTGACCAGCAGGCTGTCGGCCGTGCCGTGATAGCAGCCCTCGAACTTGACGATGCGGTCGCGGCCGGTGAAGCCGCGCGCCAGCCGCAGCGCCGACATGGTCGCTTCGGTGCCGGAGCTGGTGAAGCGTACACGCTCGACCTGCGGAAAGATCGCGCACAGCCGCTCGGCCAGCTCGCTTTCGCGCACGTTGGGCGCGCCGAAGGACAGGCCGTCGCGCGCGGCGCGCGTCACGGCCTCGACGACCTGCGGATGCGAGTGGCCGGCGATCATCGGCCCCCAGGAGCCGAGGTAGTCGATATAGCGGCGCCCCTCGACGTCCCACAAATAGGCGCCTTCGGCGCGGGCGATGAAACGCGGCGTGCCGCCGACGGCGCGGAACGCGCGCACGGCGGAGTTGACGCCGCCGACCAGGACCCGGCCGGCGCGTTCGAATTCGGAGGCGTTGCTGCTCATGCTGGCGATGTCGGAACGGAACGGATCCGCCAGTCTAACGCTTCCATGCCATGCCATCATCATGCGCCAGACAATGCAAAACAGGCTTCCCATGCCCGTGGACACCCAGGCACAGGCGGTCACGCTTCGTCCAATGACGGAAGACGATCTCCCAATGCTTCACGATTGGCTGAACAGGCCTCACATCGTCGAGTGGTGGGGCGGCGAACAGGCGCGACCCACGCTGCAGCAGGTCAGACAGCATTATCTGCCGCGCGTGCTGGCCCAGGAAGCGGTCACGCCCTATATCGCGCTGCTTGGCGATCTTCCGATCGGCTACGCGCAGTCGTACGTCGTGGCCGGAAGCGGCGACGGCTGGTGGCCGGATGAAATCGATCCCGGCGCGCGCGGCATCGATCAGTCGCTGGCCGATGCGTCCCGGCTGGGTCAGGGCCTGGGCACCAGGTTGGTACGCGCCCTGGTCGATCTGCTATTCCGCGATCCCGCCGTGACGAAGATCCAGACGGACCCCGCGCCGGCCAATCTGCGCGCGATCCGCTGCTACGAGAAGGCGGGATTCGTTGCGGTGAAGACGGTCATGACCCCGGACGGGCCCGCCTTGTACATGGTGCAGACGCGCGAGTCGTACGAGCGCTCGCGCGGCGACGCCTGACTGCACCTCAACCCAGAATACGCCGCAGCCGCCGCAACGGCCAGCGCAGCACCCGCCGCGGCAGACCGCCCTGCCGCGCCAGCCGCGGCGAATGCTCGACCTTGGCGATGGCATAGTCCAGGAACTCGCGCAGCACGTCGACGAAGCGCGCGTTCGGGTCGATATGCAGCGCGCGCGGCGCCTGCTGCGGCGGCGGCGCGGCCGCGACCAGCGGCGGCGGAATGCCCGGGCGCCCGGTCAGCGGCAGCAGCCGATGATAGTCGGCGACCATGTCGGCGCGGCTGCGCGAACTCAACTCGGCTGCGGCGGCGCGCGCCGCGACCAACCGCGCGCGCTCGCCGTCGAGCTCGCGTACCAGGGCGACCAGGCTGTCCGCGCCCGGATCGAACAGGAAGCCGTCGACGCCGTCGCGGATGCGGTCGGCGAAGCTGCCGAGCCGAGTCGCGACCGGCACGATGCCGGCCTGCCACAGCTCGCTGAGCGTATAGCTGAAGGTTTCGGGCACGGTCGACAGCAGCAGGCCCGCATCCGGATCGATGCCGGCCAGCAGCGCCGGCAGCTCGGCCTGCGTGTAGCGCGGCGTAACGCTCGCGGCATGAGCGCGAAACGCTTCGCCGTCCTCGCCGCAGCCCAGCAGATGCACGTCGGCGATCTGCGCCAGCGACGCGATGGCCTGCCGCAGCAGCGCCTGCCCCTTCTGCGGCGCGAGGCTGCCGAGCACCACCAGGCGCAGGCGCCGCTCCACCGGGATCGCATCGCGTTCACGATCGCGCAGCGCCTGCCAGGCCGGCTGCGGATCGACGCCGTGCGCGATCACGGTCAGCGGCTTGTCGCGCAGCGCGGGCGCCAGCTCTCGATAGTGACGGCCGACCGACTCGCTGGGCGCGACCCATTGCACACGCTCGCGGCGCACCAGCGCCAGAAAGCGCTGCCGCAGCGTCAGCCAGTGGTCGGGGCCGCCGTCCTTGAAGAAGCGGTGATGCGGATTCTCGCGCTCGCAGCGCTCCAGCTCAGCGCGGCCGCAGCGGCGGCAGACGCCGTCGTGGTAGATCACCAGCGCGGGGCAGAACGGCACGTAGTCATGCGCCACCCACAGCGTGGGCAGACCGGTATCGAGCACATCGAGCGCGTGGCCGACCATGGAGGACACCAGCACCGCGTCGACGCCGAAGTCGTCGATGATCTCGCGCAGCAAACGGCGGTATTCGACATGGGTTGCTGCGATCGACGCGATCGGCGACTGCAGGACCCATTCGCGCAAGGGCTGCGGCGAGAACGGATCGCGATGCAGCGCGAACTTCTGGCCGAATGCGCCCCAGGTGCCGATCGAACGCAGCACCAGGTTCCAGCGTGACGTGTCGCAGTCGCTGTAGTCGCGCAGCCAGCGTTCGAGACCGCCGCCCCAGCTGTGCGCGACGTGCAGTTGCACCGGCTTTAGCATCGGCCGCGCCGGCAGCAGTCCGGCCGGGCCGCGCGGCCCTGCTTCGCCGAAGGCGTGCCGCAGACGGCCTAGCGGGTACGCGCCGGCAAAGGCCGCGAGCCGCGCCGGTTCGAGCGGCAGCGGCGCCGCGGCGCGGCCACTCGGACCGGCACCGCCCGCCACGAACAGCCAATCGCAGGCGACCATAGCCCAGCCCGCCGCCTGCAGCGCCGGCGCCGGATCGGCGAGCGGCCGCTCGAAGGCCGCGATGGCCGGCAGCGTCTCGGCGCGCAGCAGCAGGCAGTCCGGCCACAGCGCCGGAATGTCGAAGCACTGGTCGCGCGACAGCGTTTGCAGCCAGTGCATGACCTGCGCCACGCCCATCCAGTCGGGCCGGGCGCCGTCGAACGGCGATAGCCAGGCCAGCGCGTCGGTCAGCGGGCAGATGGCGCCGACCCGATCGTCGGCCTCATAGCCGCGAGCCAGCAGTCCGGACCAGCCGTCGGGCGCATCGGCACCGGCCTCGATCACCAGCAGATCACAGCCCGGATGCCGCTCGGCGGTCATCGCCGCCAGCACGCGCCAATCGGGCGGCGTGCCGTGGCCGGTCAGCGCGCGCCAATCGTAGACCGCAGCGAACGGCGACGGCGCCCCATCGACGGGCAAGGCCAACCCATGACCCGGCGAAGGCGCCCCCTCACCGGCCGGCCGCCCCTCGCCCCAGACGCACAGCACCTGCGAACGCATCGCGCGCCCCCGCCCGACCGCCTGCCCGCCGGCCCGCGCCGCCACGCGCCGGCTCAGCCGGCCCAGCGCCGCGAGACGGCGCGCATCGCGCGGACGGCGGCCAGCCCCATGGACTTCAGCGGCCGGGCGCGCGGCGACTGGCGCAGCCGGCCCTCGGTGAAGGCGAGGAACTCGCTCAGCGTCTGCGCATAGCGCACGTCGCTGCGCAGCACGATCTGCCGGGCACCGTCGGCCTCGCCGGCATTGACCGAATACCATCCGCGATAGCCGCCCTGCCCGCTCGTGTCGAACGGATCGGGAAACGCGCGCTGCAGGTCGACGCGACTGCGGTACAGCCGGCGCTGCGCGCGCGTGATCGAGGTGCCGTCGTCGAAGGTCGAATAGCGCGCCGGCAGCCGGCCCAGCGCGGACTGGCCCTGGCGTTCGCACTCGGCGATATACCAGGCGCGCATCTCGAACAGCGTCGGATCGCTGGCGCCGTACTTGTTCAGCATGGTTTCCTGCGCGCCGCTGTCGAAGCCCGAGAAGTGATAGAAGCCGAGCGCCTCGTCGTTGACGCGGATGCCGGCCTGCAGCGAACCGCTGACGCGGCGATGCGTCAGGTTCCAGGTAGCGACGTTGAATCCGGCATCGCGCATCACGCGCAGATCGTCGAAGAAGCACGGTGCCAGGTCGACCCAGCGCTGGTCGGTGAACAGTCCGCCGGCGATGTCGTCGACGCAGAAGTGATGCAGCCGGTCCGCCCACCAGTCGACGAAGCGCCGCCCTTCAGCCGAGTTGCGCACGCCGAGGAAGCCGAGATTGAAGACACCGTGCTTCAGGCTGGCGATCTCGTTGTCGGCGATCGCTTCCAGAGATTGTTCAGGCTCGCTCTGGTGCGGCGTGAGCAGCACGCTGTGCGAGTCCAGCCGCGCGATCAGCTCGTCGAGGCGGCCGAACACCACCATGTCCGGATCGAAATAGAACACCTTGCCTGCGCCGCGCCGCAGCAGCGTGCGGAACGCGAAGCCCTTGACGGCGGTGCACAGCTCGACCACGGTGTGACCGAACACCCATCGCTTCAGATCGGGGATGTCCAGCGCTTCGAGCTCGAGCAGCGAATCGAACGGTTCGTCGGCCAGATCGAAGCCGGGAGGCGGCTGGTCGCACAGCATCAGATGAAAGACGGCATCCGGCGCGAGGCGCTTGACCGATGCCGCGAGCACGCGGGCTTTCGGAATGTAGTTCGACGTGATGCTGGTGAAGACGTGGACCGCGGAGTCGTTCATGATCTTCCAATCAGTCGCAGCAGCGCCCGCGTATAGCGCCAGCTGCGGGAATTCAGGATGGCATCGAGATGTGCCTTCGTGTCGCGCAGCTGGACTTCGAGGCCGGTGACGCGCGCCGCGCGTTCCGCGTGTTCGCGCACCATCTGGTCCTGCTGCTGCGCCAGCTGCTCGATCTCGCGCTCGCGCTCGCGCACGAAGCCCTCCGCCGCCTGCAGCGCCTGCTGCGAGGCCGCGAAGTCGGCGCGGCAGCGGTTCAGCAGCGCTTCGAGCCGGCGCGCCGCGGCGAGCCGGTCGAGCAGCTGCTTCGCCTTGCGCTGCTGCTCTCGCAGCACCGCCCGCGCGGCATCGATCGAACGCGCGGCGCGCGCCTCGTCGACAGCGGCGCGCAGCGGCTCCAGCGGGTCGGCGGCAATGAACTCGAACACGCGCTCGGCGTACGACGGATGCCGCTCCGCCATGACCGTCTCGGCATTGCGCACGCGCTCGAGCCGCTCGGCGCTGCCGAAGCTGGCCGAGCCGGCGTGATAGACGAACACGTCGCCGGCCAGCACGTTGCGCCAGCCCGCTGCGGCGGCGCGCATGCAGAAGTCGCTCTCTTCGCCGTAACCGCGGCCGAAGGCCTGCTCGTCGAACGCGCCCAGCGAATTCAGCGCGCTGCGGCGGATCCACAGGCAGAAGCCGATGCCGGTCGGCAGATCGACCGTGCGGCCCGCGTTCACCGTGGCGAACAGCCGGTCGAGCTCGGCCAGGCCGAGCCCGCCGGGCAGCCCGCCGTCCCAGCCCTCGAACGGATACGAACAGATGGTCGCCTCGTTCGAGAACGGCGTGACGGTGGCGATGCGCGGATCGCGCGCGGCACAGGCGTTCAAGCGGTCGAGCCAGCCGGACGGTACTTCGGTGTCGCTATTGAGCAGCACGACGTCGCGGTCGGGATGCTCGGCCATGCCGCGATTGACGCTGGCCACGAAACCGAGGTTGGTCTCGTTGCGCAGCAGCCGGAATCGTCCGTCGGCGGCCTGCTGCCGCAACCAGTCGCTGAGGGCCGGCTCCGGCGAGCAGTCGTCGATGACGACCAGCTCAAAGGCGAGCGCCCCGCCGCTTCGCAGCACCGACTCGATGCAGGCGCGCGTGCTCGCCTCGCCGCGGAACACGGGAACGATGACGTCGAGCGCGGGCCGAACCGCCGCGCCCGAATCGGGCTTGGACTCCAACCGATCTCCTGGCTGCCTGCGTAGGGAAACGAACGCGCCGCGGAGAGCCCCGCGGCGCACGCAGGCAGCAGGATATCAGCTCACTGCATCCGGCCTGTCAGGCTGCCGGCGCGGCGCAACGCGCGGGACCGCGGCGCCGCAGCGCCCGCCCGAGCAGGCCACCGCCGGCCAGCAGCAGCGCCAGCATCGAGGGCTCGGGCACGGTCGCGACGCTCATCGAGAAGGTATCACCGGCGCTGAGCTGCGAGACGTCTATGGTCCAGTCCAGCCGCGCGCCGCCCGCGCCGGTGGGGTCGCCGATGAAGACGATGGCGGGCTCGGCCGGCAGGAACCGGGCCGAGAAACCCTGCGCGCCGGTCGATAGCTGCGACAGGCCGCCGAAGCTCGGCACGACGCTGCCGGCGCCGTCGAAGCTGACGCCGGTGAGCAGCAGGTTCAGCTCGGGAAAGCTGAAGCCGCTCAGATTGTTGACGAGCGCATTGAAAGTCAGCTGTCCGGCGGCCACGTCCCCCGCGTCGACGGCGAAGCTCAGATCGAAGCGGTCGCCGCCGTAGACGTTCAGGTCGAACGACAGCAGCTGGCCGCCGCTATAGTCGTCGACCGTGTTCGCGGCGCCGTTGCTGGCAAAGCCGGTCAGCGCGACGGCCTGGGCCTCGCCGGCGGGCCAGCCCGCGGCGATGACGGCGGAAGCGGCCAGACCGGCCGCCAGCGACACGGCGCGGGAGAAGCGCGCCATTGAAGTCATGGCGTGCACGGAGATCATGGAGTTCATCGGGGTCATTGCGGGATTCCTTGCAGAGTCAGAGCGTGCCCTCGGCCCACGGGCCGGAGATGGCGAAGGTGATGCCGGGCGTCTGGATGTTGACGAACAAATAGCGGCCGCTCGGGTCGAAACAGGCTCCCGCGAACTCCTGGTTGCGGTAGTCGCGCGCCGCGACGCTCTTGCCGGCTGCCGCCAGCTGCGAAGCGCTGAGCTGCACATTGTTCTTGGCGAAGATGAAGCTGTCGCCTTCGTCGGTCAGTCCCATCAGCCGCATGCCGTAGCCGAACGCGTCGGTGGCGGCGTCGCCGTCCTCGCACAGCAGCACGCCGCCGCGCGGGCTGACCGTGATGTTGTCCGGGTTGTCGCCGACTTCCTGGCGCGGCGGCGCGAACACGCAGCTCAGCTGCATCGACGCCAGGTCGAGACGCCAGACCGCACCCTCGCCCGAAGCGCCGGCGCTGGTGTCGACCACGAACAGGCTGCCGCCGAAGTACCAGATGCCTTCGCCGCGCCGCATGCGCAGCGCGCCCTGCACCCAGCCCTGGCAGAACGGGCCGGCGGCGCTGGTGATGGTGACGCCGTTCAAGCCCGTCGCGTTGCCGCGCGCCCGGTCCGGATCGGCGATATCGACCCACTCGAGCTCGTAGCGCTCGCCGAGCACCGGCCGATCGAGCGCGACGTTGTTCATGCCCTTCACCTTGGCCATCTGCAGCGTGCCGCCGGCCGCAAGCGAACCGAGCCGCCCGTTGCGATCGTTCGGCAGGAAGCGATAGAAGCCGGATTTGCCCGACAGATCCTCGGTCAGGTAGACGACGCCGGTGGACGGATCGATGGCCACCGCTTCGTGCGTGAAGCGGCCGAGGCCGACCAGCGGTTCGCCGCTGGTGTCGGCCGCGTCGGCGGCGACCTCGAACACGTAGCCGTGCCGCTTGCCCTGCGAGCTGATCGCATCGCTGCCGACCTCCTCGCAGGTGAGCCAGGTGCCCCACGGCGTCGGTCCGCCGGCGCAATTGGTCAGCGTGCCGCCGAGGCTGGGTTCGATGCCGAGCCAGTCGCCGTCGCGGAACACCAGGTTGGTCGTGCCGCCGGTGGGACGGCTGCCGCTGGTCACGCCCGTGTCATACATGGCGGGCGCGATCAGCTGCGAACCCGTGCCCATGCCGCGCTCGTGATTGCGGATCAAGGTGATTTCGGTGCTGCGGCCGACGCGCCGCGAACGGACCACGGCCATGCCGTCGTGGCTGCCGGGACATGCGAGACCGTCGGCCATGCGGTCGCCGGTCCAGCCGTAGCTCTTGTAGCTGAAGCCCGGCGGCAGCTGCAGCAAGGGAAGTCCGGTGCTGAGATCGGCGACCGGCGCGACTGGCCCGTACGGACAGTCGACCAGTTCGGAGATGCCGTCGGCGGCGTGCGCCTGACGCAGCGCGAACGCGCCGAAGGTGCCGCTCAGTGCCGCGGCGGCGCCGGCAGCCGAGCCCTTGAGCAGGCCGCGGCGCGATGATGAAGGAGTTGACATGCGTTTTTCCTCTTGGCTGGGTGAACGAGGTAGAAAACGCGTGTCATGCTAGAAGCCCGAAATGAAGCGCGAATGACGCGGCGGTGACACCGCCGCGTCATTCAGTAGCTGGTCGGCCAGGTGCTCATCAGCCGGCGCCCGACGCCGTTGCTCAGCCGCAGCCTATGCACTTCGAGCAGCCGCGTCAGCGTGCGCCGCGTGTCGGCCGGATTGATCACCATGTGTGCCGCATACGCGGACGCCATGTCCCATGGGCTCGAGTCGTTCTCCATCTCCTTGACCATCTGCGCATAGCGCTCGGGGTCGTCCGCCTGCTTGACGCCGTGCACGATGGTCACCGCCGAGCGCGGATCCATGAAGTTGACCTCTGCCGTCACCCACGCGATCACCTCGTCGGCATTGCCGGCGCCGCCCATGTTGAGCACTGCCTGCCCATAGGTCTTGCGCATCACGATCGCGATCTTCGGCACCGTGACCAGCGACAGCGCGTTCATCCAGTTCATGACGCGCCCGACGGCGCCGCGGCGTTCGCCGTCTATGCCTATCAGGAAGCCGGGTTGGTCCGCCATGAACACCAGCGGGATGTTGAATGAATCGCAGAGCACCATGAAGCTGGTGGCCTTGTTGCAGGCATCCACGTCCAGCGCGCCGCCCTTGTGCATCGGATTGCTCGCGATGATGCCGACGGTATGGCCGTCGATGCGGGTCAGCGCGGTCACCAGCGAACGGCCGAAGCGCGGCTTGAGCTCGAACATGCTGTCGGTGTCGACGAACAGCGGGATGATCTTGCGCACATCGTAGACGCGAGTGCGCGACTCCGGCAGCAGGTCGAGGATGCGGTGCGCCTGCTCGCCGGAGCCGGCCGGCACCGGTCGCCGCGGCGGCGCTTCGTTGTGATGGCTGGGCAGATACGACAGGAAACGGCGGATCGCATCGAGCGCTTCCTCGTCGCTGTCGACGGCGAGATCCACCAGGCCGGATACGCTGGTGAGCATATCCCAGCCTGCGAGCGCCTCGGGGTCGACCGCTTCGCCGATCGCCATCGACGTCAGCTTGACGCTGGAGACCGCCATCAGCGCGCCCTTGCGCATGACCGCGAAATCGGCCAGCGCCGCGTACCAGCTCGACGAACCGTAGCAGTGGCCCAGGACGGCCGCGGCCCACGGCGTCTCGCGCATCCGCAGATACTGCGTCGGGCGGTCGCCGCCGCTGATGCCGCGCGCGCCCATCACGTCCGGCATGCGTGCGCCGGTGGACTCGCCGAGGAAGACCATCGGCAGACCGCGCCGCGTCGCCACGGATTTCATGTGGGCGATCTTGTTGCCGTTGATCGTGCTGCTGGACGCGCCCATCACCGTGAAGTCGTTCGACACCACTGCCACGTCGCGCCCGTCGATGCGACCGAAGCCGGCGATCTTGCCGTCGGCCGGACTGCGCTCGCGATCGGCGGGGCGGATGGACGTCGCAAGCATGCCCGACTCGAGGAAGCTGTCCGGATCGAGCAGATGAGCCACGCGTTCACGCGCGTTCAGCTGGCCTTCGGCGCGGCGCCGCGCCAGCTTTTCCGCGCCGCCCATGAGCAGCGCCCGCTGCTCGCGCGCGGCGAGTTCGTCGATCAAGGACTGATGTGCCATCGGCTTTCCTAACGTTTGAACTGATCGGGGTTGCGTTTGACGAAGGCCTGCGCCTGCGCGGCGTCCTGCTTGAGAAGCTGCGCCAGCTGATCGGGCGTCGAGTACTCCAGCTGCGAGCCTTCATTGGCCATGCGCTTGCGCACTTCGGGTTCTTCCACGTAGCGCCGCGTCAGCTCGGCCATCCGCTGGATGACAGGCGCAGGCGTGCGAGCCGGTGCGAACACCGCGTACCAGTTGGCGAACGCCGCGTTCGACAGGCCGCTCTCGCGCAGCGTCGGCACGTCCGGAAACGCTTCGACGCGCTGCTCCGAGGACACCGCCAATGCACGCAGACGGCCCGAGCGGACCAGCCCGGCCAGCACCGGCACGTTGGCGATCACCATGTCGATCTGGCCGCCCACCGTGTCGGCCGCCGCCTGGGCACCGCCCTTGTACGGGACATGCACCAGCGAGATATCGGAGCCACTGTTCAGATGGCCCACCTGCAGATCGAGCGCGGCACTCGAAATCGTGTACTTGTTCGGCGCGGCGCGGGCCATCCGGATCATCTCGACGATGTCCTTGCCCGCGAACTTGGGGCCGGCCGCGATCAGGCACGGCACGCGCGTGAGCAGGCTCACCGGCGCCAGATCGCGATGCGGATCGAAGCCCGGCTGCGGCCCGGTTTCCGGATTCGTCGCCAGCAGATCATTGCCGATCAGAAACGTATAGCCGTCGGGTTCGGCGCGTGCGACCATCTCGCTGCCGATGTTCGTCGAAGCCCCCGGACGGTTCTCGACCAGGATCGTCTGCCGCAGCTCGCGCCGCAGGAACTCGGAGAGGTCGCGAGCCAGCCGGTCGGTGGTACCGCCGGGCGCATAGGGAACGATCAGTCGCACCGACTTGGACGGCCAGTTGTCGGCGCGCGCCTTCGGGATGCTCAGGGCGGCCGCGGCAGCCGCTAGCCCGGCCCCGAATTCTCTGCGGGTCAGCATGGATCTCCTCCGTTCTTGTGGCCGATCCGCGCGGACCGGTCTGCGCACGATAGGTTTGCCCCCTTGATTTGTCAAGTTACTTGCGCATTCATGCCTTCGTGCATTTGCCCGCCGGTCGGGCGCCAGTCGCGCGCCGGTCGCGCGCCGGTCGCGCGCCGGTCGCGCACTGGTCGACGGCCGCTGATCGGTTCGCGTTACCCTTCGGTCTTCAGAGCATCGGATCGGTCATGATCGGCAAGAAGCGCTTCCATGAACTTCAATCGACGCGCAGGCGCGGCCTCAGCCGCCTGCTGCTGATGGCGCGCCGCAACTTCCTGGAACGCGTCACGCAGGCCATCGAGGCATCGGGGCTGCCGGCCATGCCGGATGCCTGCATCATGCTGCTGGCCTACATCGATCTCGAAGGCACGCGCAGCACGGTGATCGCGCAGCGCGCGCATACCACGCGCCAGGCGGTGGCGCAGGTCATCGCGGTGCTCGAACAGATGGGATTGGTGCGCAAGTACCGCGATGCGGACGACGCGCGGGCCAGCATCGTGTGCTTCACGGAGCGCGGGGCCGACTATCTGGTCCACCTGCATGCCGTCATCGACGAGACGGAACGTGAATTCGCCCGGCGCATCGGCGAACGCGAGATGGAGATCACGCGCCGCACGCTCGAACGGCTGGCCTACGGCGACGAGGTGGCCGGCGACGAGGTGGCCGGCGATGAGGCGGCCGCGGAAAAGACGGCGAGCGCCAAGGCAGCGGGCGCCAAGGCGGCCAGCGCCGAGGCGGCCGGCGCCAGGATGGCCACCAAGCGGCCGCCGCGAGCCCGGGCGCAAGCACGAACCCGGGCGCGCCCGCGCGGCTGAGCGCGGCTGAGCGCGGCTGCTACGCCGCGCCCGCCCCGCTACCCCCGCTGCTACTGGAAGAAATCCTTCACCCGATCCATCCAGCCCTTGGTCTGCGGGCTGTGCTTGGGATCCTTCAGCGATGCATCGAGCTCGCGCAGCAGCTGCTTCTGCTTGTCGGTCAGCCGCACCGGCGTCTCGACGACAACGTGCGCGTACAGGTCGCCCGGATAGCTGGAGCGCAGACCCTTGATGCCCTTGCCGCGCAGCCGGAACTGCTTGGCCGACTGCGTGCCCTCGGGCAGATCGATCTCGGCGCGGCCGTTCAGCGTCGGGATCTGCACCTTGCCGCCGAGCGCGGCGGTGATGATGCTGATCGGCACTTCGCAGTGCAGGTCGTCGCCGTCGCGCTGGAACACGTCGTGCTCCTTGACGCGGATCTCGACGTACAGGTCGCCGGGCGGGCCGCCGTTGATGCCGGGCTCGCCGTTGCCGGATGAACGGATCCGCATGCCGTCGTCGATGCCGGCCGGAATTTTCACTTCCAGCGTCTTGTTCTTCTTCACGCGGCCCACGCCGTCGCAGCTGACGCAGGGCTCGGGAATGACCTTGCCGGTGCCGTGGCAGGTCGGGCAGGTCTGCTGGATCGAGAAGAAGCCCTGCTGCACGCGCACCGCGCCCTGCCCGCCGCAGGTGTGGCAGGTCTTCGGCTTGGTGCCCGGCTTGGCGCCGCTGCCGTGGCAGACTTCGCAGCTCTCCCAGCTCGGTACGCGGATCTCGGTGGTGTAGCCGCTCGACGCCTGTTCGAGCGTGATCTCCATCGCATAGCGCAGATCGGCGCCGCGATAGACATTGCTGCGGCCCCCTTGCCTTTGGCCGCCGAAGATGTCGCCGAAGATGTCGCCGAACACGTCGGCAAAGCCGCCCATGCCGCCCGCACCGCCGCCGAAGCCATTGTTCGGATCCACGCCTGCATGGCCGAAGCGGTCATAGGCCTCGCGCTTGGCCGGATCGGTCAGCGTCTCGTAGGCCTCCTTGGCTTCCTTGAACTTGTCTTCCGCATCCTTGCTGTCGGGATTGCGGTCGGGGTGGTACTTCATCGCCAGCTTGCGATAAGCCTTCTTCAGCTCGTCTTCGCCGGCGTTCTTGGCTACCCCCAGCACTTCGTAATAGTCGCGTTTGGCCATGATTGACTGTGTCGTTCAAACGGCCGGGTCGCCGTCGGCTCCGGCAGCATGCCGGCCCCGACGGCGACCCGGATCAGGCACCGATTGGGCGTGTCGCTTGCGCCACCCGCCCGCGCGGGTCGGGCCCGCGCGGATCAGGCATCCCGCTTCACTTCCTTGAAGTCGGCATCGACGACGTCGTCATCCTTGGCCCGCGCGGAACCGGCATCGGCACCCGCCGCCCCGCCCGCCGCGCCCGCGCCCGCGCCCGCAGCACCTGCCTGCGCTCCGGCCTCGGCCTGCATCTTGGCCATCATCAGCTCGCCGAGCTTCTGCGAAGCGGTCATCAGCGCGTTCGACTTGGCCTCGATCTCGGCCTTGTCGTCGGACTTCAGCGCTTCCTCGGCGGCCTTGATCGCGTCCTCGATCTTGCCCTTCTCGCCAGCATCGATCTTGTCGCCGTATTCGACCAGCGATTTTTTCACCGAATGCACGAGTGCGTCGGCCTGGTTGCGCGCATTGGTCAGCTCCACGCGCTTGCGGTCTTCGTCCGCATTGGCCTCGGCGTCCTGCACCATCTTCTGGATCTCGGCTTCCGACAGACCGGAGTTGGCCTTGATCGTGATCTTGTTCTCCTTGCCGGTCGCCTTGTCCTTGGCCGACACGTGCAGGATGCCGTTCGCGTCGATGTCGAACGTGACCTCGATCTGCGGCGTGCCGCGCGCGGCCGGCGGGATGCCTTCCAGATTGAACTCGCCCAGCAGCTTGTTGCCGGCCGCGATCTCGCGCTCGCCCTGGAAGACCTTGATCGTGACCGCCGGCTGGTTGTCGTCGGCCGTCGAGAAGGTCTGCGAGAACTTGGTCGGGATCGTCGTGTTCTTCTGGATCATCTTGGTCATGACGCCGCCCAGCGTCTCGATGCCCAGCGACAGCGGCGTGACGTCGAGCAGCAGCACGTCCTTGCGGTCGCCCGCCAGCACCGAGCCCTGGATCGCAGCGCCGACCGCCACCGCCTCGTCGGGGTTGACGTCCTTGCGCGGCTCCTTGCCGAAGAATTCACGCACGGTCTCCTGCACCTTGGGCATGCGCGACATGCCGCCGACCAGGATCACGTCGTCGATGTCGCTGGCCTTGACGCCGGCGTCCTTCAGCGCGGTGCGGCACGGTTCGATCGTGCGCTGGATCAGTTCCTCGACCAGCGCTTCGAGCTTGGCGCGCGTCAGCTTCATCGTCAGGTGCTTGGGACCCGAGGCGTCGGCCGTGATGTACGGCAGGTTCAGCTCGGTCTGCTGCGTCGACGACAGCTCGATCTTCGCTTTCTCGGCGGCTTCCTTCAGCCGCTGCAGCGCGAGCACGTCCTTCGACAGGTCGACGCCCTGCTCCTTCTTGAACTCGCCGATGATGTAGTCGATCACGCGCTGGTCGAAGTCCTCGCCGCCGAGGAAGGTGTCGCCGTTCGTCGACAGGACCTCGAACTGCTTCTCGCCGTCGACGTCGGCGATCTCGATGATGGAGATGTCGAAGGTGCCGCCGCCCAGGTCATAGACGGCGATCTTGCGGTCCTTGCCGCCGCCCTTGTCCAGGCCGAAGGCCAGCGCGGCCGCGGTCGGCTCGTTGATGATGCGCTTGACCTCGAGGCCGGCGATGCGGCCCGCGTCCTTGGTGGCCTGTCGCTGGCTGTCGTTGAAATAGGCCGGCACCGTGATGACGGCTTCGGTCACGGGCTCGCCGAGATAATCTTCGGCGGTTTTCTTCATCTTGCGCAGCACTTCGGCCGACACCTGCGGCGGCGCCAGCTTCTTGTCGCGCGCTTCGACCCAGGCGTCGCCGTTGTCGGCCTTGACGATTCCATAGGGCATCAGATGGATGTCCTTCTGGACTTCCTTCTCGTCGAACTTGCGGCCGATCAGGCGCTTCACCGCGTACAGCGTGTTGCGCGGGTTGGTGACCGCCTGGCGCTTGGCCGGCGCGCCGACCATGATCTCGCCGTCTTCCATGTAGGCGATGATCGACGGCGTGGTGCGGGTGCCTTCCGCGTTCTCGATCACCTTGGGCTGGCCGCCCTCCATGATCGCGACGCAGGAGTTGGTCGTCCCCAGGTCGATACCGATGATTTTGCCCATTTCCTCTATCCTCGAATTGAAAAGTTGTCTGCCCGGTAGATGTGCGTAACCAGGCGAAAATTCAAGCGTGTCCGGTGCGCCGCGTTCGTTTCGTCAGCCCTGCGTGACCGTGACCAGCGCCGGTCGCAGCACGCGATCATTGATCAGATAGCCCTTCTGCAGCACCTGCGCGACATGGCTGGGCGGCAGCGGCGGCGTGACGCTGCCGCCGGGCACCATCGAGATGGCCTGGTGCCGGTTCGGATCGAATTTCTGGCCGCGCGGGTCGATCTCGAGCAGATGGTTCTTCTCGAACGCGCTGGCCAGCTGCCGCAATGTGGCTTCCACGCCCTGCTTCAGGTTGTCGACCGTGGGGACTTCGGCGGCCAGCGCCATTTCCAGGCTGTCCTTGACCGGCAGCAGGCTCTCGGCGAACGACTCGATGCCGTATTTGTGAGCCTTGGCGACGTCTTCCTGAGCCCGGCGCCGCAGGTTGTCGGCCTCGGCCACGGCGCGCAGGTACAGCTCGTAATGCTCGGCGGCCTTGGCCTGCGCCTGCGCCAGCTGTTCGACCAGGTCCGGGCCGCCGCCGGGTGCGTCTCCCGCGGAGGCCTCGCCGGCACCGCCGGGGGCGCGCGCGGCGCCAGCTGCTCCGGCCGCGCTGGCCGCTCCGGCGGCGTCGGCAGCGGCCGTGGAGGCGTCGTCAATGCGATTCGGGTCCTCGGACCGTTCCGGGTGTTCAGGGTGCATCCCCAATCCTCTTTTGCGAAAAAATCTCATTCAATCAACGAGTTGGCGGACTCATGGTTGTTGTTGGCACCGCCGGCCTGAGCCGACATGGGGACGACTGTGAGGATTTCAAGGGGAATTCGGTCACAACTGAGGTTTAATCTTCAGGGCTGCCCCCCTGGGCTGCTTATATCCACCGCCTAAGAAGGAGAACTCCATGGGACTGTTGTCATTCATCAAGGACGCCGGCGAGAAGCTGTTCGGCACCGGCCAGGCGCAGGCGGCTCAGAAGGCGGCGGAGGGCAACCCCAGCCCCGAGAACGTGGCCTCCGCCAACGCTGCCGCCGGCAAGGCGATCGAAGACTACATCCGTTCGATGAACCTGCAGGCCGAGGGGCTGAAGGTGGACTTCGACGGCTCGACGCGCACGGTCACCGTGACGGGCCAGGCCGCCGATGAGTCGACGCGCGAGAAGATCCTGCTGTGCTGCGGCAACGTCGCGAGCGTCGAGAAGGTGGACGACCAGATGACGGTCAAGCAGACCGCCCCGCAGGCCCAGTACTACACGGTCGTACGCGGCGACACGCTGTCGAAGATCGCGAAGGAGTACTACGGCAACGCCAACGCGTACATGCAGATATTCGAGGCCAACAAGCCTATGCTGACGCACCCCGACAAGATCTATCCGGGGCAGATGCTGCGGATTCCGCCGAAGAGCTGAGGCACGGCGCCGGCGCCAGCCGCCGGCGTCAGCGCGACGCTCCCGCAGCCCGCGCGCGCTCGGCGCGCTCGGCCGCCGCGCGCTGCAGCGCCTGCGCGGCGGCGGCGTCGGGCCGCGCCGTCGGCCAGCCGGCGGCGTGGCGCAGCACCAGCGCCGCCAGGGCGTCGATGAAGGCCGGCGAGTCGTTCAGGCACCCGATGTAGCGGTAGTCCTGGCCGCCGGCCGCCACGAAGGCCTGCTTGCCTTCGATGGCGATCTCTTCGAGCGTTTCCAGGCACTCGGCGACGAAGCCCGGACAGACCACGTCGACGCGGCGCGTGCCCCCGCGCGCCAGCTCGCGCAGCACCGGCTCGGTGTACGGCTGCAGCCACTGCGCGCGGCCGAAGCGCGACTGGAAGCTCAGCGTCCAGTCCTCGCGGCGCAGGCCCAGCCGCTCGGCCAGCAGCCGGCCCGTGGCCAGGCACTCGCAGTGGTACGGATCGCCCAGCGTCAACGAGCGCCGCGGCACGCCGTGGAAGCTCATCACCAGCTTCTGCGGCGGCCCGTCGGCCTCCCAGGCGCCGCTGATGCGCGCGGCCAGCGCGTCCAGATAGCCGGCCTCGTCGTGGAAACCGCGCACCAGCCGCAGCTCCGGCAGGTTTCGCCAGCTGCGCAGCTCGCGGGTCACGGCATCGAAGGCGCTGGCCGTGGTCGACGCCGCGTATTGCGGATACAGCGGCAGCAGCAGCAGCCGCGTCACATTGCGCTCGCGCAGGTCGCGCAGCACCGACGCGATCGACGGATTGCCGTAGCGCATGGCGAACGCGACCTCGATGTCATGCCCGCGCTCGCCGAGCGCGCCGCGCAGCAGCGTCGCCTGGCGGATGGTGTGCGCCATCAGCGGCGAACCATCGCGGCTCCAGATGGCCGCGTACTTGGCCGCCGAGCGGGCCGGCCGCGTGCGCAGCACCACGCCGTGCAGCAGCGGCCGCCAGGCGGCGCGCGGAATCTCGACCACGCGCGGGTCGGCGAGGAACTCGGCCAGGAAGCGGCGCACTGCCGCCGGCGTCGGCTCGTCCGGCGTGCCCAGCTGCAGCAGCAGCACGGCGCTGCGCGCGGGCAATGCATGATCGAACGTGGCGG
>JBFWXS010000018.1:45398-52454 GCA_050187175.1 Burkholderiaceae bacterium | reverse complement strand
TGAGTTGCGAGGCTGAGTTGAGAGGATGAGTTGCGAGGGTGATCGCGGGGCGAGCCGCGCGGGCGAATCGTGGGCTCGATCGAGCCAGCTCGGATCACGGCGGAACTGTCACGGCGGCGCCTCGCGCGCCATGAACAGGTCCAGCTGGCGCCGCGCGGCGCGCTGCACCGCGCGGCGGTACGGCGGCGCCCAGCCGCACAGCCAGCCGGTAGCGCCGAGCGCCTGGCGGCTCCACCGCCAGAACGGGAATTCGTCGACGTGGCGCACAATGGCCTGGTCCCAGATCGTCAAGGTGGACAGCACCGAATTGCGCACCTTGCGGCCGCCGGCGTACCGGTAGTCGGCACGCCAGCGCACCAGCGCCTTGCGCTCGTCGCAATAGGCGATCTGGTAGTCGAGCTCGAACTGGTTCGACCGTGCCGCGGCCGCGCTCAGCATCCGCCACATGGCGCCGACCTGCTCGCCGCGCAGGTCGGGAAAGACCGGATCGGAGAACGAGATCTGCGGGTGGTAGACGGCGGTCATCGCCGCGGCGTCGAGGCGCGCGAATGCGTCGTAGAAGGCGCGGATGACCGGTTCGGACATGGGGTGGTGGACAGGTGGGCGGAACGGAGGAGCCCGGCGGCTGGACACGAGTGCGGCGGCGAGTCGAAAGCGCGCCGGCCCGCGCTCAGTTGTGCTGGCTCAGCGCGGACGACACCAGCCGCGCCGTGATGTCGACGATGGGAATCACGCGCTCGTAGGCCATCCGCGTCGGGCCGATGACGCCCAGCGTGCCGATGATCTTGCCGTCCGATTCGTACGGCGCGACCACCACGCTGAGCTGGTCCATGGGCACCAGCGCCGATTCGCCGCCGATGAAGATCTGCACCCCCTGCGCCCGGCTGGAGGCGTCCAGCAGTTGCATCAGATTGGCCTTGTGGTCGAACAGATCGAACAGCTGGCGCAGCCTGTCCATGTTGTCGGACAGGTCCGCCACGCCGAGCAGGTTGCGCTCGCCGGAAATGACGACCGGTTCGGCCTCCTCGTTCAGCGCGCGGTTGCTGGCCTCAAGCGCCTGCTGCATCAGCGAGTTGATGTCGTCGCGCAGCCGTGCCAGCTCGGATTGCAGCCGCGTGCGGATGGCCTCGAAATCGAGGCCGGCGAAGTGGCTGTTCAGGTAGTTCGACGCTTCCACCAGCTGCGACGGCGTGTAGTCGCGGTCGGCGGTCAGGATGCGGTTCTGGACGTCGCCCTCGGGCGTGACGATGATCAGCAGGATGCGCCGCTCGGACAGCCGCAGGAACTCGACCTGCCGGAACAGCGAGCCGCGCCGCGGCGTCATGACGACGCCGGCGAACTGCGAGAGGTTGGACAGCAGCGAAGCGGCGCTGGCCAGCACACGCTGCGGCTCGTCGACCTGCAGCCGGCCCTGGATGGCGGCCGCCTGCGTCTGCTGCAGCGGCTGCACGGTCAGCAGCGTGTCGACGAACAGCCGGTAGCCGCGCGGCGTCGGCACGCGGCCGGCCGAAGTGTGCGGACTGCTGATCAGGCCGAGATCCTCGAGATCCGACATGACGTTGCGGATCGTCGCGGGTGACAGGTCCAGCCCTGAATGGCGCGACAGCGTGCGCGAACCGACCGGTTGACCGTCGGCGATATAGCGTTCGACCAGGGTTTTCAGCAGGGTTTTCGCGCGGGGATCCAGCATTTTCCTCATTGTAGAGCGAGCGGCCGGCAGTGCAAGTGGACGGGGGCATGGGGCGCGGAGCTCGGACCGCGATCGAGCCGGCCGGCGATCCTGATGGGGCCGGCCGTCGATCCTGATCGAACCGGCCATCGATCCTAGTCCATCGGGCGCGGCGCGCCGGCTCGGTCATGGCCCTTGGCGGCATCGGCTTGTGCTCTAATCGCTCAGATGAAGAACGCATTCCACCGCGTGGCCGTCATCGGCCGCTTCCAGACCGAGGGCATCGCCGACACGCTGCGCGGCATCGTCCGGCTGCTGGGCGACCGCGGCATCTCGGTGCTGGTCGAGCAGCGCACCGCGGAGGCGATCGGGCCGAACCACTACGAGGTGGGCGACTTCGAGCGCATCGGCGACGAAGCCGACCTGGCCATCGCCATCGGCGGCGACGGCACGATGCTGGGCGCCGCCCGCGAGCTGGCGCCGCGCGAGGTGCCGCTGGTCGGCATCAACCAGGGCCGCCTCGGCTTCATCACCGACATCGGCCTGGACACCGTGACGGACGCCCTCGGCTCCATCCTCGACGGGCACTACGCCACCGAGGAACGCACGCTGCTGACCGCGCGCGTCGTCCGCAACCAGGAACTGGTCTGGACCGAGTTGGCGCTGAACGACGTGGTGGTCAACCGCTCGTCGCGCACCGGCATGATAGAGCTGCAGGTGCACGTCGACGACCTGTACATGTACAGCCAGCGTGCCGACGGGCTGATCATCGCCACACCGACCGGCTCCACCGCGTACGCGCTGTCGGCCAACGGTCCCATTCTGCACCCGCAGCTGAAGGGCATCGTGATGGTGCCGGTAGCGCCGCAGGCATTGTCGAACCGGCCAATTACGCTGCCCGACGACGTGACCATCACCGTGCGCGTGCTCGAAGGCCGCGAACCGCGCGTCGCCGGCGACATGCAGGTGTTCAACGACCTGCAGGAGGGCGACGACATCATCGTGCAGCGCGCGCCGTTCACCACGCGCTTCCTGCACCCGCCCGGCTACAGCTACTACTCGACGCTGCGCAGCAAGCTGAACTGGCACGAGCTGCCCATCCTGCAGAAGCCGCGCTGACCGCTCCGATGCTGCTCGCCCTCAGGCTCCGCGACTTCGTCATCGTCGACTCGGCCGAACTCGAGTTCGGCCCGGGCTTCACCGTGCTGTCCGGCGAGACCGGCGCCGGCAAGTCCATCCTGCTCGATGCGCTGGCGCTCGCGATGGGCGGCCGCGCCGACGCCGGCGTCGTACGCGAGGGCAGCCCGCGCGCCGACATCACGGCTGAATTCCGCAGCGACGCGGTGCTCGATGCGTGGTTGTCGGAGCGCGACCTGCAAGGCGACGGCGGCACCGTGCAACTACGCCGCGTGATCGACGCCGACGGCCGTTCGCGCGCGCTGGTCAACGGTCACCCGTCCACCGCCGCGCTGCTGCGCGAGATCGGCGAGCGGCTGATCGACATCCACGGCCAGCACGCGTCGCAGTCCTTGCTGCGTGCCGACGGCCAGCGGCTGCTGCTCGACGCGTACGCCGGCCTCACGCCGGCGGCGCGCGAGGTGGCCGACGCGCATGCGGCCTGGCGCTCGGTGCAGCGCCGGCTCGACGCGGCCGATCGCGACGGCCGCGCGCTGGCGCTGGAGCGCGAACGGCTCGAATGGCAGGCCGGCGAACTCGAACAGCTGCGGCTCGAACCCGGTGAATGGGAGCAGCTGAACGCCGAGCAGAAGCGGCTGGCGCACGCCGCGTCGCTGATCGAAGGCACGCGCGGCGCCGCCGACGCGCTGGCCGACGCCGATGACGCGATCGGCTCGCGGCTGCATTCGCTGCTGCAGCGGCTGCGGCCGCTGGCGGCGATCGACGATGCGCTGAAAGAAGCGCTGGACATGCTGGACTCCGCCGCCATCCAGATCGACGAAGCCGCTGCCTCGCTGCGCGACTACGCCGACCGCATCGATCTCGACCCGCAGAAGCTGGCCGAGACCGAGGCGCGCATCGGCGCGCTGTTCTCGGCGGCGCGCAAGCTGCGCACCACACCGGAAACGCTGTACGACGAGCTGCAGGCGCTGCACGGCCGGCTGGCCGAACTGCGTGCGGCGCAGGACATCGACGCGCTGCGCGCGCAGGCCGACGCCGCACGCGGCGTCTTCGAGCAGCGTGCTGCCGCGCTATCCAAGCAGCGGCGGCGCGCAGCCGCCGCGCTCGGCGAGCAGGTCTCGACCCACATCGCCGCGCTGGGCATGGCCGGCGGCCGGCTCGAGATCGCCTGCGAACCGGCCGAGCCCAGCGCGGCCGGCGTCGACGCGATCGAGTTCCGCGTCGCCGCGCATGCCGGCGCCAGTCCGCGCCCTCTGTCCAAGGTGGCCTCCGGCGGCGAGCTGTCGCGGATCGGCCTGGCCATCGCCGTGCTGGCCGCGCAGGCCAATCCGGTGCCTACGCTGATCTTCGACGAGGCCGATGCCGGTGTCGGCGGCGCGGTCGCCGATGCGATCGGCGCGCTGATGCGGCGGCTCGGCGACGACCGCCAGGTACTGTGCGTGACGCATCTGCCGCAGGTCGCCGCCAAGGCGCATCAGCACTGGCAGGTCAGCAAGGAGACCCGCGACGGCCGCACCGTGAGCCGCATCAGCGTGCTCGACCGCAATGCGCGGGTTGCCGAGATCGCCCGCATGCTGGGCGGCGCCGAGATCACCGCCACCACGCGCAAGCACGCGCGCGAGCTGCTGGCTCAGGCCTGAGTCAGAGAAGGCCGTCCCGCGGCGTTCCGCCGACGGCCCGGAGCCGCCTCACAACCTCAGCCAGTCCGGCGCCGGCAGTTCGTTGAAGACGCGCTTGAGGCCCTGCCCCCAGCCGTCGCGGATGGCGGCGAAATACGGGTCGTCGTAGCCGATCCGATGGCGGAAGCCGACCTGCCGCGCATCGCGCCGGATCAGCGCCAGATCGATCGGCAGCCCTACCGACAGATTGCTCTTGATGGTCGAATCGAACGACACCAGCGCGCATTTCAAAGCTTCGTCCAGCGGCGTGGTCGGCTTGACGACGCGGTCGATGATGGGCTTGCCGTACTTGCTCTCGCCGATCTGGAAGAACACCGTATCGCTGCTGGTCTCTATGAAATTGCCCTCGGCATATACCAGGAACAGCCGCTGCGTCTCGCCGGCGATCTGCCCGCCGACCAGGAAGGTGCAGCGGAAGTCCACGTCGCTCTGGTCGAGCTGCGCCGCCGAATAGTGGTGGATCATGCGCCGCATCGACTCGCCCACCAGCGTGGCCACGTCGAACATCGACGGCACGTTCAGCAGGTTCGGCTCATCGGTGAGCAGCGCCTTCTTCAAGGTGCTGACCACCGCCTGTGTGGTCGCGAGATTGCCGGCGTTCAACAGCACGATGGCGCGTTCGCCGGGCTGCTCGAACACGCTCATCTTCGAGAAGGTCGACACGTGGTCGATCCCCGCGTTGGTCCGCGAGTCCGACGCGAACAGCATCCCCTCGTCGAGCGACATCGCCACGCAATAAGTCATTGCTGATGCGCTTTCACCTGGGCGAGCGTCGACAGCTGCTCCTCGCCGCCGCCCAGCCTGACGCCGCGCACGGGGCAGGCATCCAGATAATCGAGGCCGATGGCCAGCTTGATGTGCGCGCCGCCGGCGTGGCGTGCGTTGCTGATGTCGAAGCTGACCCAGCGGTTCATCAGCCAGGCCTCGGCCCAGGCATGGCTGGCCACCTGCTCCAGGTTCGGCGAATAGACGTAGCCGCTGACGTAGCGCGCCGGAATGCCGAGCGTGCGGCAGCAGGCGATGAAGACGTGGCTGTGATCCTGGCAGACGCCGGCGCCCGCCTTGAAGGCCTCGGCCGCGCTGAAGTGGACCGCCGTGATGCCCTTCGTGTACGGCATACGGTCGAGCACGGCGTTCATCAGATCGGTGGTGCCGATGAGCGGGCGCGACGCGACGGTGCGGCGCATCGGATCGACGAAGGCGCGAATCTCGTCGTCGGCTTCGGTGAGCGGCGTGGCGCGCAGGAACACCATCGGGTTCAGGCGCCCCGCGGGCTCGCCGTCATCGACCTCGTCGACGTCGACGCGGCCGCGCGCCACCAGCCGGATCTCCTGGTGCGCGACGTCCAGCGTCAGCACGTGCGTGAGATTGTCGAACGCATCGCTCATCGTGAGCGCCGGCGCCGGCAGCTCGAGCTGCCAGTCGAGCACGCGCTGGCGCGGACTGGCATAGGGCGCCAGCCGGATGTACTGCGTGCTGCGGCTCGCCAGCTCGGCGTAGCGATAAACGGTTGAGTGATAGACCGAAAGCTGCATCGCGCGATTACGGAACGGACTCCGTCATTTCAATTCCAGGTAAGCGGCACGGACCGCTTCACCCAGACGTACATTGTCGCGCAGGAAGCGCTCGAGGAAATTGTAAAGCCCGTACGCGTGGACTTCAGCCAGGTCCCCGTAAGCCAGCCTCGCGCGCAGGGTTGCTGCCAACCTCAACGGCGGCCGCCCCGACTCGGGCGGCAGCTGCCGCAACAGGCCCTCGATCTCGTCGAGGCAGAAACGCAGCGAACGCGGCAGCTGAGGACTGAAGATCAGCAATTCAGCGACCCGCCGCGCATCCACTGCGTCGCGGTAAGTATCGCGATAGGCCTCGAATGCCGATACCGAACGCAGCACCGCGGCCAGGCTGTAGTATTCGCTGATGTCGTCGCGCGGCTGCGACACATCGGCTTCCGTGGCCTGCTTGACGGACAGGATGCGCGCCGTGTTGTCGGCCCGCTCTATATACGTGCCCAGCCGGATGAAGTGATACGGCTGGTCGCGCCGGATCGTCGCGAACGTGATGCCGCGGAACAGATGGCTGCGTTCCTTCACCCAGTCGAACAGCTGCGCGTCCACGTACTGGCTGCCGGCGCGGCGCTTGGCCTGCAGCTGCAACCAGGTGTCGTTGATGTTCTCCCACATCTCCGACGTGATCGAACCGCGCACGGCGCGCGCGTTCTCGCGGCTCGCCTCCAGGCAGTTGGCGATGCTGGACGGCAGCGCTCGGTCCCAGGCCAGGAAGCGCGCGACGTGATCCGGCGTGGCCGGCTGGCCGGTGGCGCGGAACGCCTCCAGCGTATCGGTGATGATGAGCGGCTCCATCACCGAGCGTTCGTCGCCGGGGCGGCCCGACAGCAGCGCCAGCGACTGCCCCACGTCGAGGATGCGCGCCATGTTCTCGGCGCGTTCCAGATAGCGCGACAGCCAGTACAGATGCGAAGCGACACGCGACAGCATCATGCCCCCCCGATGCCGTCGAGCGGCGTCGAAGCCTGCGCCGCGAAGCCCGACATCGCGATCGTCGATGAGGCGA
>JBFWXS010000018.1:39525-45298 GCA_050187175.1 Burkholderiaceae bacterium | reverse complement strand
CGTCGATGAGGCGATCGTCGAGGCGACCGTCGGCGATCCGACCGTCGGCGCCGCGGCGGGGATCGATGCGGCCGCGATCGACGCAGCCGCGGGAGGCGCGGCGCCCAGCGAGCTGGCCACCAGCGTCGCGGCCTCAGCCTGCCTGCCGGCCTGCAAGGCCGCAGCACTGCCCGGCTCGTCGACGACCCATGTGTCCTTGGTGCCGCCGCCCTGCGACGAGTTGACCACCAGCGAGCCGCGCCGCAGCGCCACGCGCGTCAGCCCGCCGGCCACCATCCGTACGCCGCGGCCGACCAGCACGAACGGCCGCAGGTCGATGTGCCGCGGCGCCACGCCTTCCTCGACGAAAGTCGGGCACGAGGACAGCGACAGCGTCGGCTGCGCGATGTAGTTCGACGGCTGAGCCTGCAGCACCTCGCGGAAGCGCTCGATCTCCTCGCGGCTGCTGGTCGGCCCCACGAGCATGCCGTAGCCGCCGGCGCCGTGCACCTCCTTGACCACCAGCTCCGGCAGATGGTCGAGCACGTAGCGCAGATCGTCCTGCTTGCGGCACTGCCAAGTGGGAACGTTCTTCAGCAGCGGCTCTTCGCCGAGATAGAAGCGCACCATCTCCGGCACGTACGGGTAGATCGACTTGTCGTCGGCCACGCCGGTGCCGATGGCGTTGGCTATCACCACGTTGCCGAGGCGGTAGGCCGCCAGCAGGCCCGGCACGCCGAGCATCGAATCAGGGCGGAAGGCCAGCGGGTCGAGGAAGCTGTCGTCGATGCGGCGGTAGATGACGTCGACGCGCTGCGGTCCCGACGTGGTGCGCATGAAGACGTGCGCGTCCTTGACGAACAGATCCTGTCCCTCGACCAGTTCGATGCCCATCTGCTGGGCCAGGAACGCATGCTCGAAGTAGGCGCTGTTGTAGCGCCCCGGCGTCAGCAGCACGACGGTCGGGCTGTCCGCCTCGGTGGCCGCGCGCAGCGTGTTCAGCAGCAGCGCCGGATAGTGCTCGACCGGCCGCACCGCATAGCGCTGGAACAGGTCCGGGAACAGCCGCATCATGGTCTTGCGGTTCGACAGCATGTACGACACGCCCGAGGGCACGCGCAGGTTGTCTTCCAGCACGTAGAACTCGCCGTCGCTGTGCCGCACGAGGTCGACGCCGACGATGTGCGCATAGGTGTCGTGCGGTACCTTGATGCCGATCATCGCCACCTGGTACTGCTCGTTGGCGAAGATCTGGTCGCTCGGGATGACGCCGGCCTTCAGGATCTCCTGGCCGTGATAGATGTCGGCGAGGAAGCGGTTGATGGCGGTGACGCGCTGCACCAGCCCGCGTTCGAGGAATTCCCATTCGCCGGCCGGAATGATGCGCGGCACGACGTCGGACGGGATCAGCCGCTCGGTGCCGCCTTCGTCGCCGTAGACCGAGAACGTGATGCCGGTGCGGCGGAAGATCAGGTCGGCGTCGGCGCGCTTGGCGGCCATCGCCTCGCCGTCCATGGACTCGAGCCACTGCCCGTAGCGCTGATAGTGCTGACGACATCGCCCACTGCCGTCGAGCATTTCGTCGAACACGCCGGGAGGCGGGGAAATGGGGGTCAGGCCGCTTGTGCTCATGCGCGAAAGCTTAGCAAGCTTCGTGCCGACTGGCATAGGCAGGCAGGCTCAATCAGCGGCCGCGCAGCGTACCGGTGCACCCTTCCCCGATCGGCGCACCCCTCCCCGATCGGGCGAGCGCACCCTCAGCTGCGGCGCGTCCCGCAATCGCCTTTGTTGCAGATGCCGTACAGCGACAGCGCGTGGTCCTGCAGCACGAAGCCGCGATCCTTGGCGACCTTCTGCTGGCGCTTCTCGATCTCGGGGTCGTAGAACTCCTCGACGCGGCCGCACTGCAGGCAGACCAGATGGTCGTGATGCTGCCCCTCGTTCAGCTCGAAGACGGCCTTGCCCGACTCGAAATTGCTGCGCTTGAGCAGGCCGGCCTGCTCGAACTGCGTGAGCACGCGGTAGACGGTGGCCAGGCCGATGTCGTGGTTCTCGGTCAGCAGCTCGCGGTAGACGTCTTCCGCGCTCATGTGCCGCTGCTTTCCGTTCTGGAAGATCTCGAGAATCTTCAGGCGCGGCAGCGTCGCCTTCAGACCCATGTTCTTCAGTTCGCTGGTGACAGACATGCGGATCTACCAGGGAGATAGGGAGTGTGGCCGTATGATATCGGTTTTAGCGCAGCCGCCGCGAACATCGACCCTCTCGTAACGCAGGATTCATGACCCAGGACTCCGCCTTCGCCGCCAGGCGCGCGCTTGCACTGGCCGCCGCGCTCGCTGCAATCGCCGCGCTGACGGCCTGCGGCACGCGCGACCCGAACCGCAGCGGCCTGCTCCAGCCCTACCGCATCGACCTGCCGCAGGGCAACTACCTGACGCGTACGCAGGTCGACCAGGTCAAGGAGGGCATGACGCGCGAGCAGGTGCGCTTCGTGCTGGGCTCGCCGCTGCTACGGCACGTGTTCCAGCCTGACCGCTGGGACTACGTCTTCCGCTATCAGTTCCCCAACGGCAATAGCGAGCTGCGCCGCGTGACGGTGCGCTTCGCCAATGACCTCGTGTCCGGCGTCGAAGCCGACGAGCTGCCGCTGAAGGAAGACGCGAGCGACCCCGCGCTGCCCGGCTACCGGCCGCCCGGCAAGACCGCAGGAACACCGTGATGATGCGAATCGCCATTGCCGGCGCCTCCGGGCGCATGGGCCGCATGCTGATCGAAGCCGTGCTCGAAGCCGGCGACGCGGAACTGGCCGGCGCGCTCGACATCGCCGGCTGCCCTGCGCTGGGCCGCGACGCGGGCGATGCCATCGGCCGGCGCACCGGCGTGGCGATCAGCGACGACATCGGCGGCGCCGTCCGCGGCAGCCATTTCCTGATCGACTTCACGCGGCCGGAAGGCACGCTGGCGCATCTGCGCGCCTGCACCGAGGCCGGCGTGGGCATGGTCATAGGCACCACCGGCTTCGACGCCGAAGGCAAGCAGGCGATCGCGCGGGCCGCCGAGACGATTCCCATCGTGTTCGCGCCGAACATGAGCGTCGGCGTCAATGTCACGTTCAAGCTGCTCGAAGTGGCGGCCCGCATCCTGAACACCGGCTACGACATCGAGATCATCGAGGCCCACCACCGCCATAAGGTCGATGCGCCGTCCGGCACCGCGCTGAAGATGGGCGAGGTGGTCGCGCAGGCGCTGGGCCGCGACCTGGACGAGGTCGCCGTCTACGAGCGGCACGGCGTCACCGGCGAACGCGATCCGTCGACGATCGGCTTCGCCACGATCCGCGGCGGCGACATCGTCGGCGATCACACCGTGCTGTTCGCCGGCACCGGCGAGCGCATCGAGATCACGCACCGCTCTGCCAGCCGCGTCAGCTACGCGCACGGCGCGCTGCGCGCGTGCCGGTTCCTGACGGGCCGGCGCAACGGGCTGTACGACATGACGGACGTGCTGGGGCTTTGAGCGCCGGCGCCGGGCGAGGGGGACACCCTCGCCTCTGACCGGGTCAGCCGCCTTGCATTTATTAATGCAAACCATTATCGTTTGTATTAATAACCCGCCTGCCCCCAACATCCTGGCCACGCTCATGTCCGATTCCGACGCCGCCGGCGCTGCCGCCGTTTCCGCCGACACCGCCCCGGCCGACGCCGATCCGCAACAGGACACGCATCAGACCGCGATCGCGGCGCTGCTGTTCATGCTGTCGCGCTACCGGCGCGTTCCCTGCGGACGGACCCGTGCCGCGATCGTCGACCATCTGGCTCGCGTGGCCGGCGACATTCGTTCGGCGCCGATCCTGCGCCAGGCAGCGCTGATGCTGCATCGCGAATGGTCTGCCGAGTGGTCGGCCGACCAGGCGGCCGCGCTGCAGCGCCGCGCCGGCGCGGGGGCTGACGGCGAGCCCGCCGCCGCGGCGCCGGGGCGGCCGGTCCGGCTGCACTGACGCGATAGAGGCGCGCGGAGGCCGCGGCGTCACGCAGACGCCGCATCCGCGCCGCTCACGCGCGACCGGCCACCGCCGGCGCGCTGCCGGCGCGGCGGCGCCCGCCGAGATGGCGGTTCGCCTTGGGAACCGGCGTGCGCAACGCCATCGTTTCGGCCTGGGTGCGCAAGGCCGCCAGCATGCGATCCAGCGCCGCCCGGTCGGACTCCGACAGCACCGAGACCAGCTCCCGGTTCAGAGCCGCGACGCGCGGAAACACGCGCTCGTAGAGCTCACGGCCGGTATCCGTCAGGCGCAGCTCGGCCGCCCGCCCGTCGCCGGGATGCGGCTGGCGCGCGACCAGTTTCTTCGCGACCAGCGAGCTCACCGCGCGCGAAGTCCGCGCCCGGTCCAGCCGCGCCCGATCGGCCAGCTGCGACGACAGCACGCCGTCGCAGGCTGCGAGCAGCGCCAGCACCCGCCATTCGCGCCGCGTGATGCCCCACTCGCCTTCGCACAGGCGCACTACGACGCCGCCTGCGGTGCTCAGCAAATGGCTGATCCGGTACAGCAGCAGATCGTCCAGCGTACGCGGACTGTCGAGGGAGCTTGCGCCGACCATCGGGAAATCCCTTGAAATGATTGTTTAGTGCAATCGAATCCGCGTTCGATACCATCGTGAGCCCCCAGGCCCCGCCCTGAGCGCCGGTTGCGTTCCGGCTCACATCGGAGACACTACATGAACCGCAGGAACATGCTGACAGCCGCCGCGGCGCTGGCGGCCGGCAGTGCCGTCCAGGCCCAGGCGCCGTCGTGGAACGGCCCCTTGCGCATCGTCGTCGGCTACCCGCCGGGCGGCTCCAGCGACCGCGTCGCGCGCATCGTCGGCGAACGCCTGCAGGCGCGCCTGGGCGCGCCGGTGGTAGTGGAGAACAAGACCGGCGCCGGCGGCCGGCTGGCGGCGCAGCAGGCGAAGTCGACGCCGGCGGAGCAGGCCGTGCTGATGCTGGCCAACCCGGCGGTCATGGTGGTGGCGCCGCTGGTATTCAAGGAGGTCGGCTACGACGCCGCGCGCGATTTCGTGCCGGTCTCGCACGTCAACGACTACGAGTTCGGCATCGCCGTCGGCGCGGCGATTCCGGTGCGCGAGCTGAACCATCTGCTGGCTTGGCTGCGCGCCAATCCGGGCCAGGCGAACTTCGGCGTGCCCGCCACCGGCAGCCTGCCGCACTTCTTCGCGCTGATGGTCGGCGAACAGGCCAAGGTCGAAGCGCAGGTGGTCGGCTACCGCGGCTCGGCGCCCGCGCTGATGGATCTGATCGGCGGCCAGCTCGCGGTGGCGGTCGACACCTTCGACACGCTGCTGCCGCAGCACCAGGCAGGCAAGATCCGCGTGCTGGCCGTCTCCAGCGACAAGCGCTCGCCGTTCGCGCCCGACATTCCGACCTTCAAGGAATCGGGCATGAACCTGTCGGCTACCGGCTGGAACACCTTCTTCGCGCCGGCCTCGATGCCGCGCGAGCGCGTCGCCGTGCTGTCGCGGCTGATCGCCGAAGTCATGCGCGAAAGCGACGTGCAGCGGCGCTTCCAAGAAGCCAAAATGACTCCGGTCGTCAGCAGCGCCGCGCAGACGCAGGCCATGCTGCGCGCCTACCAGGCGCAATGGGCGCCGGTGGTGCGCCGATCGGGTTACCAGCCCTGAACGCCGGGCGAACCACTACACGATCCGTTCCACGATCCGCTGCACGATCGAAATACCGCCATGACCGCTGCTTCCGCTTCCGCTGCTTCCGCTTCCGCCGCTTCCGCTTCCGCCGC